>NC_008321.1:1795000-2522821 GCF_000014685.1 Shewanella sp. MR-4 | reverse complement strand
CGATATAGGATTCTAAGCTTCATCCAAATGAATTGATCGTTGAGAACATATGAGATTCCAACGTTAGGGTGGGAGACTTACGCCGTTTTGGTCAGCTTGTTAAATTGCCTATATGTTAATTTTTAACGCATTGGCTGTACAGAGAATTAATGCTGACGGCTAATGTACGCTTCTGGTTAACAGGTTTTCTGAAGTCAAGTTGCTTTGCGTTTGGATGGGCTGAAATTATCAGAGACTGGAAGATTTTTATACAAGTCTGTCGATGTGGGCTAGAGAATTCGCTATCGGTGAATTTACTGGTTTCACGATCTAAACTAAAACTAGCTGTTGCTTAAGAATATTTTAAATGAGATATGTATATTTATTTTTTATCGCTATAGCTTTTCTTATGATAATTCCAAGTGCATATTCTGAAATTAAACATATTAGTTTAAATGAGAGGATGTTCGAAATTGGTAAAGTCCCAATATTAAAAATAAACATAGTGGCAGATCCGCAACATATTCCAAACCTAGAATTTGTTTTAGTACAGAAAAATAGTGAAGAAAGACTTGTCGTTCGACAACAAAATCAATTTATACTTGTTGTTATGGGCCAAGAAAAAGTCTATGACATTAATGCTAAACTTATTGTGCGGTACAGCAACCCTATCGGCTCGATTCCTCTTTTTAATGAGATAGATTATGTAGAAGAAGTAAATGCGTCATCGGGTGGTTATCCAATGCAGATTACGCCGAATTCTAATTCTTGCACTCTAGAATACGATGGAGATAAAACCCTTTGGAGATTAGCAAAAGATTATAGCGATATATGGAAAACGAATGTATACAGTGCCATGTTAGCTGTTTTTTATGCAAATCCTGATGGATTTTATCAAGGGAAAATTAATGGATTAAGAAAAAATGCTAAACTTAGCTGCCCTTCGGAGGAATTATTGAATTATTATCGTGATAATCAAAATGCTAAAAACATTTTTGATTCACTGAACTCATCTCGTTAACATTGATTCCATCCGACAGTGCCTAGCGTTTTGTAAATCGATAGGGCTAAGATACTGTCGTCATATAAAAATATAATCCAATATTTTTGAGTCAATAGGCTAAGCGTTACTGTAATACTGTTAAATGGCTACACCAAGCATTGTAATCCTGCTTTTCTCAGCTTCTTAATTGATAAGGCCTCGTGGTAGTTTAACTCTATATAAAATGAATATCAGTGCTATGCAACTATTAAATTGGGACCATTACTTAATATAATAATAACAGCAAATCGATATGCACTCTGTCATTTTTGTATAAAGCCGCCTTACTCCCTAACAAATTAACTTTTCGCTTTGCTCTGGGCGGATAAACCAAGGTTTGAATAGGAATCCCTGTACCAAATCGACATTCAGCTCGCGAGCCTGCTGGAGCTGGGCTTCGGTTTCTATGCCTTCGAGGATACATTGTTTGCCCGAGCGTTTGCCAAATTCAATCAGGGCGCCGAGCAGGGCGATACCATGGGGCGCGTCGATTAATTGCAGCCAGTAGCGGTCAAATTTGAGGTAATCCACATTCATTATTAAATCGATGGAGAGCATGGAGTGAGGCGCGCCGATATCATCGAGTGCCACTTGAATATTGGCCGCTTTAAATTGATGAAATAAGCGATTCGCGAGCTCGGCATCACTAACGCAAGTATTTTCGATGATTTCCACCGTCAATTGCGGATGCTGCGATAGCAGGCCGAGTAACTTTGGGGTATGCGCTCCATCTACTGCGTGGGGATCCACATTCACAAATAAACGCTGGTTCTGTGGGGCGTGTTTGAGCTGAAAAGCTTTTGCCTGAAACTCAACTGCCGCCAGTTGTTCGCTGGCTTCGTGTAATTGCTCAAAGATTAGATTAGGGGCGATGGCTTGACCCTGCTCGAGGTAAAAACGGGCGAGTGCTTCATAGCCATGAATACGTTGAGTGTGGGGACAGACAAAGGGCTGGTATTCGCAACTTAAGGATAAACCGCTGAGATTGAGCATCGAAACTGGGGGTAAATGGCTAATCGCTAATTATTCGCATTTAGTGGCCAAGAGTGCAAACAAGTTTACCTCGCATGAGTGCGTTTGCCGATTTAATGCACATACGGTTAACTTTATGTGTGTAAACAAAATCTTGATGCTGTAAAAACAATCGAGGCGGCTTAAGCCACCTCGATTGTGATCCCAGTTACTCAATGTTACTTAGTAATGGAACTTAGTAATGGAACTTGAGCTCGGCCTCGTTGAATAACGGCTGTGGCTTTTGTTTTTGCGCCTCGTAAATCAAGCGATAACTTAACACGGCTTGCACATATTCACGGGTCTCGGTAAAGGGAATGGACTCGACAAAACTCATAGCATCGAGTTGACCATTCGACTCCGCTAACCAGCGGCGAACCCGTGAGGGGCCTGCGTTATAGGCGGCGGTGGCTAATACGCGGTTTTGATTGAATTCTTTCAATAATTGCGCGTAGTAGGCGCTGCCTAAGTTTAAGTTAAGTTCGGCGCTGTACAGATCCTTAGGATCGCGGTACTTGGCACCGTGTTTTTTGGCCGTAGCCTTGGCGGTAGCGGGCATAATTTGCATTAATCCGCGGGCGCCCACACCTGAAGTCGCATAAAGGAAAAACGCACTTTCGCGGCGGCTAATGGCGCGGATTTCATCGATATTAACCTTGTGCTTTTTACTGGCATGTTCAAAGCCAGATTGATGCGCCATCGGGAAGCGCAGGGGAATATCATCCCAGAGCTTGCCTTGGATACTGGCCTCCACGCCAAAGTCATACCAGCCTTGATCGTGGGCATAACGACCATAGCGGGCGCGCATCTCATTATTGCTGCGTTTTAGCAGGGCAACCCATTCATAGCGGGCATCGAAGTAACGATCCAGTGCCATCAGTTCCAATACGCGCACAAAGCCTAAGTCGTCTTCGAGTTTTTGACTGGTCCCATCCACTACAGGCTCTGGGCTTTGATTTAAGGACACGGGCTTATTCAATAACTGTGACGCGGCAAAACCGTAAAAGTTACGCTCATTACTGACCGCCGCTAACGCCTTGGTGGCGCTTTCGGGGGCGTGTTTTGCGTTGGTGCGATACAGCCAATATTGCCAGCGTTCTTTGGCTAAGGTTTCGGGCGATAATAAATCTAAGTAGCGCGCGATATGGGTGTTGTCCTGCTCGCGGATCGCCCAGCGTAAGCGGCGCTCGAACATATCATCGCTTTTCATCTCGGGCAGCAGGTTATCGGCCCAGTCTTTAAAGTTATCATCCTGCTCAATCAACACGCGGCGTACCAAGTACTTTTGCAGCTGTTGATCTTGTGCTGGGGTAAAGCGTTTTGCTTTTTGATACCGAGTATATAAATTAATGGCTTGGTCGAGATCCTTACGGGCAAGGCGTTTTAAGCCTGCGGCAACGATATCGCCAACAATAGGATTTTTATCCTTAAATTTTTCGGTATGGCGCAGGCTATTGGGATCTTTAAATACCGCCACTAAGCGTTTTGCCTCGGCGCTATGCACGGTGATTTTTTGCGATAAATAACTCAGCAGACTGGTTTGGCCCTCATCGAAACTCAGTAACATCCGCGCCCAAATCACATCTTGAGTGCGCTTACCGGCCTTGGTCCAGGCATTGAAGAGGGGATCGCATTCCTTAGGACGGGAATCGCCATAGACCCATAGTGACTGCGCCGCCGTGTAGGCGGTTTGGGTTTCGCCCTTGGCGAGTTTGGCTTCATAAAAATAGCACTGTAGCCTGACATCGGTCGGCGCGTCTTGAGCGAGGCTCAAAAAGTCATTCCAACGCTTTTGGCCGCCGGCATTTAATAAATATTTTGAACGCAGGCGCTGATACATAGGCGTGGTTTGATATTTATCTATCATGGCCTTAGCGTCGTTGCCGCGTAAATCGTTAAGCTTGCCAATGTCGATATCATGGTCGAGATAAATCGCCAGCGGATAATCGCCTAACTTAGCACGCAGGGGCTTGTAGGTGGCATAGTCTTGTTTCTTTAAGGCTTTTTCAGCCTCAAGAAAGGTCTTCTGGGTAGAAGTTAACGCGAAAGCCGCAGAGGCATTGAATGCCCCTGCGATGATAATTGCGCTGGATAACACCATCTTTGTCAATGGGTTGCACATGCAGAACTTGCCTCCGGGCATCAAGGTTACAATCGACTTTTCCCTATCGATTCAGGATTATGAGTTATTGGCTTTTAAACTGCGTGGTTATCGTTATTGTTCGAGTGCGGTGGCATCCTCAGTATGGGTCAAAAGCGTATCGCGATTTGTATCATCATCACTGCTGTCCTGGGCATCACCCTCGTCTAAGGCTTCATTGAGCGCCTTCTCAAGTAACATCTTATCGAGTTGTTTGCTGGTATCAACACCTAGTTGCTGCATTAAATGCGCTTGACGCACTAAATTGCCTTTGCCCGATGACAATTTGTTCATGGCACTGTGATAGGTTTTTTCGGCGTTATCCAGAGCACGGCCGAGTTTTTCCATATCGTCGAGGTAGCCACAGAGTTTGTCGTAGATGCGACCCGCCTGTTTGGCAATGGTTTGGGCGTGCTGGTTTTGATACTCGTAACGCCAGATATTATTGATTGTTCGCAGGGCAACCAAGAGGTTGGTTGGACTGACCAGCATAATATTTTGCTCAAGGGCAAAGTTAACTAGGCTTGGGTCATGCTCTAGGGCCAGCAAGAAGGCGGGTTCAATCGGGATAAACATCAGCACATAATCTAAGCTTTTTAGCCCGTGTAAACGCTGATAATCCTTTTGACTCAAGCCCTTAATATGATTTCGGATCGATAAAACGTGTTCATTGATGGCCTGTTCACGCACCAGCGGATCTTCGCTATTAAAATAGCGCTCGTAGCTGATGAGCGACATTTTGGCATCGATCACCACGTCTTTATTTTCAGGCAAATGTACGATCACATCCGGCTTAAAGCGTTTGCCGCTGTCGTCCTTCAGATCCTGCTGGGTGTGGTATTCGTGACCTTCACGCAGGCCGCTTTCTTGCAGCACGCGGTCTAAAATCACTTCGCCCCAGTTGCCTTGCTGCTTGTTATCGCCCTTTAAGGCTTTGGTCAGGTTAATGGCATCCTGGCTCATTTTTAAGTTGAGCTCGCGCAGGTGTTCTAATTGATGTTTAAGGGCGCTGCGTTCCGACTGTTCATGGTTGTAGGATTCGCGAATTTGCTGTCTAAAACCTTCTAACTGCTGCTTTAACGGCCCGAGCACGCCTTCTAACTGGTTCGCATTTTGATGTTTAAAGCTTTCGCTGCGCTCTTCGAAAATTCGATTGGCAAGGTTCTCAAACTGAGTTTGCAGGCGCACTTCGGCCATTTCTAAAGTGGCGATTTTTTCCTGCATCGCAGATTGCTGGGCATCAGCCTTGGCTTGAATGGTTTGTTGCATCGCATTGGATTTGGATAAGGCCAGTTGTAGCTCAAGTTGGCGGCGATGGCTGTCGGCAAGTTGTTGCTCTAAACTCGGCAGGCGCTCGGCCATGGCTTCGGCTTTGCCCAGTTGTTCTATCTTTTGCTCTAAGCGCTGTTGGCACTGGCGCAGTTGGCTGTCTTTATCGTCGACTAAAATTTGCTGCTGGGCGAGGGAGAGCTCGGCGTCTTCGTTTACCTGCCGCATTTCTTGCTCTAATTCGTCTTTAAACTGTTGCCAGCGAGAACGAGTGAGACGTTGATTGAGCAGGGCACCGATTAACAGTCCTAAAAAGGCCACGGCGAGTAGGCCGATGATCTGGGCGAGGGAAAAAGATTGAGAAAATGGCATCTTACTAGCACTCCTTTAGCTGTGGCGCCTAGGGTCGCATGCCCCAAAAAAGGCTTCAAGTGCTTTAATAAACAATCTGTTTAGGCGGTAACTCAAATGAACAAGACTTAGTCGCTTAAGTTGAGATACTGTGAGGGATGAAATTTTTTTGCTGTTATC
This sequence comes from Shewanella sp. MR-4, assembly GCF_000014685.1. NCBI lineage: Bacteria > Pseudomonadati > Pseudomonadota > Gammaproteobacteria > Alteromonadales > Shewanellaceae > Shewanella > Shewanella sp. MR-4. Next base: position 2,516,849 of record NC_008321.1, on the reverse strand, counting down.
TGTGTCTATATCCCTACAGCTTATCAACACAGGTAAATGTACCTGAGGTTTTTGGGCGAGCGCTGAGGGTGAGTTAAGCGTCGGTAGATAACATTTATTTTTGCAGAGGTGTCCATTGGCTAATCAATCACGTTTTACACCGGGTATTTTGAAAAAAGCGCGCTGGCATATCCAAGATAATCAAGTGACACCCGAATCGGTGTTTATGGCGCGCCGCCATATAGTGAAAGCCATGGGCCTTGGCGCGATTGGGGCTAGTATTCCGGGTTATGTGCAGGCGGGATTATTCGATCTGTTTGGCGAACAACCCAAAACTAGCTTTATCACCACGCCATTAACCTTTGAGGCCAATGCGCGCTTTGGCAAGAACGAAGTGCTAACGCCCGTCGATAAGGTCACCACCCACAATAACTTTTATGAGTTTGGTACCAGCAAGCAGGATCCGTCTGATAACGCCCAGCAGTTTAAGGTCGAGCCTTGGCAATTACGTATCGAAGGTGAAGTGGAGCGCCCGATGACGCTCGATTATCAAGATCTCACTAAGCTATTTCCGCTAGAAGAACGCATTTATCGGCTGCGTTGCGTCGAAGCTTGGTCCATGGTGATCCCCTGGGTGGGCTTTCCACTCGCCGCTTTATTGAAAAAAGTCGGGGTGACCAGTAAAGGTAAGTATGTTGCCTTTGAAACGGCCTTCGATCCCGAGCAAATGCCGGGACAAAAGAGCCGTTTAATGGGCGGCGGTATTCATTATCCCTATGTGGAAGGTCTAACCATTGCCGAGGCGATGAATGAGCTGACGCTGATGTCGGTCGGACTCTACGGAAAAACTTTGCCGCCGCAAAACGGCGCGCCAATTCGCTTAGTGGTGCCTTGGAAATACGGTTTTAAGAGCATTAAATCCATTGTCCGCATTCGGGTGATGGACAAGCAGCCACCCACCAGTTGGAATCAACTCGCGCCCCATGAGTATGGTTTTTATGCCAATGTGAATCCTGCGGTGGATCATCCCCGTTGGTCGCAGGCGAGTGAGCGGCGCATCGGCGAGGGTGGGTTGTTCTCGGCAAAACGTATCGATACCTTGCCCTTTAATGGCTATGGCGAATTTGTCGCTTCTTTATATGAAGGCATGGATTTAAGGCAATTTTATTAACCTATGGCGGCCGTATTCTTAGGCGCAGTCGATTGCGCCTAGCGAACGAGCTGCAAAAGCTGCAAATAGGTCAGCGCTTTTAAAGGGCAAAAAGAGTAGGAGTCTTATGTTCAACATCACGGCGTTAAGAGTCACACCAAAACAGCTGCTCTGGGTAAAATTAGTCTTTCATTTGATTGGGCTTATCCCGATTGTTTGGTTGGTTTTTACTGTGCTGTCGGGCCGTGCTGGCGGCGATCCTGTGCAGCATATTATCCACTTTACGGGCATTGGCGCTTTAAATGCGTTGGCGGCTACGCTGCTGATTTCTCCCCTTGCTAAGGGATTAAAGTTAGGCTGGTTGATGCAGACGCGCCGCTTGGTTGGCTTGTATGTGTTTGCCTATGCGACTTTGCATATTGTGGCGTTTTTTAGTTTAGATCTGCTGTTTGCCTGGGAGTTATTCTTTAGCGAGGTAGCGAAACGGCCTTATATTTTAGTAGGCGCTCTGGCCTATGTGATAGTCACCGCGCTAGCGCTGACGTCCTTTAAAGCCTTAATGCGTAAAATGGGCCGCCGTTGGCAAACGCTGCACAATGGCGTGTATTTGGTGGCGCTACTTGCGCCCATTCATTTTTATTGGTCGGTAAAATCCGAAATTATCGAACCGAGTCTGTATATCCTCGGCTTTGGTTTGTTGCTCGCGTGGCGTTTACCCATTTGGCAGAAGAAGCGCAGCAGCCGTATCGCGATGGCCGCCGAGGGCAAGCGATAATCTGTAGTGTTGGCATTTATCAATGAGTAAAGAAAACGGCGTTTGCAGGGCATGCAAACGCCGTTTTCATATCTGGCGGGAAGATTAAAGGCTTAACCTAAACCTTGGGTCGCCGACTTCATTTGAATAAATTCAATCTTATAACCGTCGGGATCTTCCACAAACGCGATTTCAGTGGTGCCGCCAGCAACAGGGCCGGGCGCGCGGGTGACTTTACCACCCGCAGCGGCAATGGCTTCACAGCGGGCATAAATGTCTTCATCACCGATGGCAATATGACCAAAGGCCGTGCCGAGATCGTATTTTTCCGTTCCCCAGTTGTAGGTTAACTCGATGACGGCCTGACCCGTTGATTCTTCACCGTAACCCACGAAGGCGAGGGAATATTTGTACTCTGGATTTTTGGAGGTGCGTAGCAGCTTCATGCCCAGCACTTGAGTGTAAAAAGCGATACTGCGTTCTAAGTTACCGACGCGAAGCATGGTGTGTAACAGTTGTGACATAGGATTATCTCGGTCAATGAATTACGTCGGCAGTATATCAAAATTTGCCGTAAGTCATGCCGGAATGTTAATCGAATAAATGGATTGCCCAATCTTGATTTCGATAATTACGTGCGCTAGGGAAGAGGGTGTAATGTGAGCTGTATCACTTTGTCAGCCCGAGCGGTGTGAAAAGCGCACTATTATTTAGCTCTTGCTCACAAAATAACTATCTCAATATAGGCATTTATCTCAGCCTTGATAATAATGGGGTTATACCAACTAGGAGAGTGAATATGACCACCGAACTAAAAATGGCGCTAGGTACGACAGTTGTAATTGCTTTATTTTTCAGTGCATTCTTTGTATCCATGTTCTGATATTGCTTTCAAATCCCTTCCCATGCAGAGGCGCTTAAGTCGATTGATTTAAGCGCCTTTGTGTTATTTGTCCCATAGCGTTTATCCCGTTCTTTATTTCAATCTCCTGAGCTGTTGTGCTTAGTCTTGCCTAAGCGATGGCGTCATTGCTAAACACTTGCGGGGCTGGTTTTGCCTGCGTTTACTCCTGTGATATTTAGCAACAGTTGTGCAAATAGTTTGAAAAATGATTATTTTGATATTTATATATTTTGATTTTCAAACTAAACTGGCGACAGAAGTCATCAATCACCACAGCGAGTTTGCTCTTGCTGCATGAATTTACGCTCACTCATTTATGCAAGCTAGGGAAATCGCTTAGGAAAAAATAATGAAAACAACATCTTCAACCGAGAAGCCGATGCAGAGTACCGGGCTTGGGCATTCTGTCGCGCAGTGGCAGCATTCCCATGGATTTTCTAACCAAAATACGGCGGGCGAAAAAAACACTCGCTATGTGTTGTATCTCACCGTGATTACCATGGTGGCCGAGATTGTGGCGGGGACCCTTTATGGCTCTATGGCCTTGCTGGCCGATGGTTGGCATATGGGCACCCACGCCGCCGCCTTTATGATCACCCTGTTTGCCTATTCCTATGCCCGTAAGCATGCCAATGATCCGGCCTTTGCCTTTGGTACAGGAAAGGTGAGTGTGCTTGGCGGTTACACCAGCGCCATCGCCTTAGGCTTAGTGGCCTTAGTGATGTTAATTGAGTCGGGCATGCGCTTGATTAATCCTGAGGATATTCACTTTAATGAAGCGATTTTTGTCGCCCTGATTGGCTTAAGCGTGAACGTATTGAGTGTGTTCCTGTTGAAAGATCACCATTCCCACGGCCATGGACATTCACTCGGGCATTCACACGGCCACTCGCATGGACATTCACACAGTCACTCACACGACCATGATCACGACGATGATGATCATAAAGAGCATCAAGATAATCATTGCTGCCATGGGCACGATCATCATGCTGCTGACCATGACCATGACCATGACCATGACCATGACCATGACCATGACCATGACCATGACGACCATTCACACAGCCACGCACAGGGTCATTCCCATGGGCATTCACATGGGCACTCGGGCCATGATCACAACCTGAGGGCTGCCTATTTCCACGTTTTAGCCGATGCGTTAACCTCTGTGCTGGCGATTGCGGCGCTGTTATTCGGTAAATATATGGGCTTAACTTGGCTCGATCCGATTATGGGGATTGTTGGCGCGATTATTATCAGCCGCTGGTCATGGGGCCTTATCCAACAGACCAGTCCAATTCTGTTGGACGGTGGGGTAAAGGCCTCGCTACAGCGCAAAGTGCGTGAGACCATAGAGGCGGTACCGGATCATCAAGTGGCCGATTTACATATTTGGCGCGTGAGTGCCGATCACCATGCTATTATGGTGTCCATTGTGTCTCACTCACCGAAAGAAGCCAGTTATTTTAATCAGTTACTGACTAAGTTCCCTGAGTTATCCCATATTACCATTGAGCTGCATACTTGCCGTCAACGTGAGTGTGTGGCTAAGGAAGCCTAATGACTGTTGCACACCCGCATGATGCTTTATCAGCCGCGTCCGCCCATTCTACGGATCAGGCCCTGAACCATGTGATTATTGAGTTTTATGAAAAACTATCATCGTGGGAGCATGCTATTGTGCGCGATAAGGGTTTTAGCTTGTCGCAGGTACACACGATAGAGTTGTTGGGGGTGCACGGCGCGATGCGCATGAAGGAACTGGCCGACAAAATCGGCGTGACCACAGGTACGCTCACCGTACAAATCGATAAAATGGTCGAGTCCCAGTGGGTGATGCGCCGTCCCCATGAGAGTGACAGACGTTCGATTCTGGTTGAGCTCACCGAGAAAGGTCAGGCGCTGTTCCTCGAGCATGATGCACTGCATTTGCAATTAACGACCGATCTCACGGCTAAGATGAGTGCAGAGGAGCGAAGTTTACTGCTGAGTCTGTTGACGCGGATGAATCAAGAGTTTTAATGGCAGCGTTTACTCGCGATTCAGTATTGATTAAAGCGCCCCGATGGGCGCTTTTTTTGGCGGGCGTGTTGACGTTTCAGGGTTATTTTTGCAGCAATTAGGCTGGCTTTTATGCAAGGCAAAGTCCGTGCCGTGTAGTTATTCTACATAAACGGACGATAACGCAGCAGAAACGCCAGCCAAATGCTGCCCGAAGGGTTCGTCTGGCAAGCCTTTGCTCTTACTTTCTGTCATAAGAGCCGCTCGTCATTTGAGTAGACTACACATCATTCCTCGTTTCGCGAGCACGAGCTTGCCAGAATGAACAAAATCTAATCTCGAAACGTCAACACGCCCGCATAACATCTCGAATATTTTCGATTCATTCTCGATTAATCATCCGTGATTACAATATCTTACCTTTTGTTACATTCTTGTTGTATTAAAGGTTGAACTGGAGGTCAATTAAGGTAATGTAGGGCAGAAATCAAGATGGACTCAATTTAAGGGCCTATTCAAGGACTCTGTTCAAGGACTTTGTTTAAGGGCTCTGTTTAAAAAGGAATAACATGAATCGTAAATTACTGCCTTGGTGCATCGCAGGGGTACTCACTATGAGTGGTCAACTCCACGCCGAAGAAGACAAATACCTTTGGCTTGAAGAAGTTGAAGGCGCAAAGCCGATGGAGTGGGTTAAGGCCCAAAATGCCACTTCTGCCGCTGAAATTAAAGCCTTCAAAGGCTTCGATACCTTAGTAGCCAACAGCCTTGCTATCCTCAATGACAAAGAGCGTATTCCTTACGCCACCCATATTGGCGATAAGCTGTATAACTTCTGGAAGGATGATACCCATGTGCGGGGGATTTACCGTCGCACTACGATGGAAGAATACGCCAAGGCGGATCCAAAGTGGGAAACCGTGCTCGATGTCGATGCCTTAGGCAAAACCGAAGCGGTGAACTGGGTGTTCAAAGGCATTGATTGCCAGTATCCACAGAATCAGCGCTGCTTTGTGTCCTTATCCCGTGGCGGCGCCGATGCGGTCGAAGTGCGTGAATTTGATTTAACCACCAAAGACTTTGTGCCTGCGAAAGACAAACCTTTCTTCTTAAAAGAAGCGAAATCTAGCCTTAGTTGGATTAATACCGATCAGGCATTTGTCGGTACCGATTTTGGCGATGGCCAAAGTATGACGGACTCGGGCTATCCCCGCGTGGTAAAGTTATGGCAACGTGGTACGCCGCTTGAGCAAGCGAAAACCATTTTCAGTGGCGACAAAACTTCGGTCGCGGTATCGGGTTGGGTGATATTTGACGATAAAACCCCACTGAGCCTAGTCACCGAGGCGCATACCTTTTACACCGCTACTCAATATGTTTACCAAGACGGCAAACTCATAAAGCTGCCACTCCCACAGGATGCCGAGATTAAAGGCTATTTCCAAGGCAAGTTGTTTATTGAGCTTAAGAGTGAGTTAGCAACCCCTGCGGCGACATTCAGCCAAGGCGCAGTGGTGTACGCTAATGTGGCGGATTTGATTGCCCAAAAAGCCGCCTTTACTGAATTTGTCAGCCCAACGCCGACCGCATCAATCGCCCAGTTAACGTTCAGTAAGAGCGCAATTTTTGTTAATTGGCTCGATAACGTGAAAAGCAAACTGGTTCGCTATGAGCAAGACGCGAAAGGCGCATGGCAAAGCACGCCCGTACCCTTTGAGGCCAATGGCGCGCTAACCGTGATGGATATGGAGCGTGACAGTGATGATTTCTTTGTCAATTACACGAGTTTCCTTGAACCATCGAGCCTGTATACCGTCAATGCTAAGGCGCTAAAACCGCAAAAAATGAAAGGTATGCCTCAGCAATTTGCGGCGGATAAATTTACCACCGAGCAGTATTTTGCAACCTCAAAGGATGGCACTAAAGTGCCGTATTTTGTGGTGATGGCAAAAGATCTTAAGCTCGATGGCAGTAATCCAACACTGCTTTATGGTTATGGTGGTTTTGAAGTGTCACTGCGCCCAGCCTATTCTGCAACCATTGGTAAAAACTGGTTAGAGCAGGGCGGCGTGTATGTGCTGGCGAATATCCGTGGTGGCGGCGAGTATGGGCCTGCGTGGCATCAAGCGGCGCTTAAGGAAAATCGTCATAAGGCTTACGAGGACTTTGAAGCCATCGCCGAGGATCTCATTGCCCGTAAGATTACCTCGAGCAAGCACTTAGGTATTCAAGGTGGCAGCAATGGTGGTTTGCTGATGGGCGCCGCTTTTACCCGCCGTCCCGATCTCTACAATGCCGTGGTCTGCCAAGTGCCGTTACTCGACATGTACCGCTTCAATAAGTTACTCGCCGGCGCAAGTTGGATGGGGGAATACGGAAATCCCGATGTTCCAGAGGAATGGGCTTACATTAAAACTTATTCGCCATACCATAATCTGCACAAGGATACGCATTATCCAAAGGTGTTCTTCACCACCTCAACCCGTGATGACAGGGTTCACCCAGGACACGCGCGTAAGATGGTGGCCAAGATGAAGGACATGGGTATCGATGTGCTTTACTATGAAAATATCGAAGGTGGGCATGCTGGGGCTGCAGATAATAATCAAGCTGCGGAACTAAATTCAATGGCGTTTGCCTACTTATTACAGCAGTTAAAATAATCGTGACCTTTACACGCAAAAAGTGTCGCGATTAGCACCGAGCAAGTCCCTATAGGTTGGGGAGCAAAAAACGGTCGAATTCATTCAGGTTCGGCCGTTTTTTTAATCCGCATTTTAACTTGTTAATAATATTAATAATTTTATTGAGTGAGCCAAGGTCAGTTGCTAAGATGACATTCATTTTTAGGCATAAGATTACCTTAAGAAAACTAAGTTAGCTTCGGCCCACTATTTATTTGAGAGACCATTACCAGTGCTGACGAGATTTAAAACCCTAACTGTGAATCGCTTCACCTTCCTCACCGCATTATTTTACGTTTGCGTTTTTAATATCCCTCTCTTTGAAGTCATCAAAAAAGGCATTGAAAAACAACCTGATGTGGATCCGATCTTTATCGCCACTATGCCGCTGTTTTTAACCTTTGCACTGAGTTTTGTGTTTTCACTGTTTACGGTGAAGTATCTGGTAAAACCCTTTTTCATCATTCTTACGCTGCTCTCCTCGAGCGTGTTTTTTGCCGCGCTTAAATACAATGTCGTCTTCGACTACGGCATGATTGAAAACACCTTTCAAACCAACAGCGCTGAAGCCTTGATGTATGTGAACTTTGCTTCCATTCTCAACATGCTGCTCACGGGGATTTTACCCGCCTATTTAATTTATAAAGCCGATATCCAATACAAGCCATTTTTTAAAGAATTGCTGCATAAAGTTTTGTTTATGCTGGCGATGCTCGCGGGGCTGGGGATTATCGCCTTCTTCTATTTCCAAGATTACGCCGCCTTTGGTCGCAATAATGATGAGATCAAGCGCTATATCGTGCCGACCTATTTTATTGGTGCGGCCTCTAAATACATTAACGTGCATTATTTGCAAACGCCGATGGAATATCAGCAACTGGGCTTGGATGCAAAAAATGTGACGACCAATGCCAACGGCAAACCTAACCTGTTAGTGCTGGTGGTGGGTGAGACCGCTCGTTCGATGAACTATCAATACTATGGATATGATAGACCGACCAATGCTCACACTGAGGGGCAAGGCTTAATCGCCTTTAAAGATACCCATTCCTGCGGTACGGCCACTGCGGTCTCGCTGCCTTGCATGTTCTCGCGTATGGGACGTGAGGATTACGATTCTCGCCGCGCCTATGCCCAAGACACGGCTATGGATGTACTGAATCACGGCGGGATTAAAGTGCAGTGGTTTGATAATGACTCGGGTTGTAAAGGGGTGTGCGATCAGGTTGAAAACATCACCATCGACCTTAATAGCGATCCTGAACTCTGTTCGGGCCAATATTGTTTCGACCAAGTGCTGCTCAATAAACTCGATGAAGCCTTAGCCAATGCGGAGCAGAAAGACACTGTGATTGCCCTGCATGTGATCGGCAGCCATGGGCCGACGTACTTCCTGCGTTATCCGCCAGAGCACCGTAAATTTACGCCGGATTGCCCACGCAGTGATATTCAAAACTGCAGCGCCGAAGAGCTGATGAACACCTATGACAACACGATTTTGTATACCGATTACATCATTAGTGAAGTGGTGAATAAGCTTAAACAGCAACAAGCTAAGTTTGATACAGCCATGTTCTATGTGTCGGACCACGGCGAATCTCTGGGTGAGAAAGGCATGTATCTGCATGGTGCGCCGTACAGCATCGCGCCGATTGAACAAACCAGTATTCCTATGCTGGCCTGGGTGTCGGAGGATTTCAGCCAAGACAACCATTTAAATATGGCGTGTTTGGCCAAAGAGGCTGAGAAGGGGGGCTTCTCCCACGACAATCTGTTCGACAGTCTGTTGGGATTAATGAACGTACAGACCCAAGTGTATCAGCCTAAGTTAGATATTTTTGCCCGCTGCCGCGGTTAAGTTCAGCGCGCTTGTGAATAGATGAAGGAGGATGGCGACATCCTCCTTTGTTTTTTGCGCGCCATCATAATAATCATTGTGCCCAGTATCCAAATCGAAGTAGTTGAGTTAACTTAAATGATACAAAAACATAACAACCATTGGGTGCGCGATTCATGTCTTCTTCTGCAGCAAATAAAGAGCTCGATTCGGCGGCGCAAATCCTGCGATTAGCCGTGCCACAAATGTCTGCGCTTGATATTCCCGTGACCCCCGAAAACTACACGGTTTGGTATGAGTATTTTGCCCAGTCAAACCTCGACTTAAATCGCGCCATTGATGGCTTTCTGGCAAACAAAGTGGTGTTTACCAAAGAGGTGAATACCAGCCTGTACAAGAATTTTATTCAAGAAAAATCCCCAGAAGTGATTGAGAATGTCCAAATTGAAACTCAAATATTGATCAACTCACTGATCAGTAAAATTTCTCAGTTAACCCAAGGGACTGAGGCCTTTTCAAGTACCCTGGCGGACTTTGGACTGCAACTGCAATCGACCCCCGATGTCTGCACCTTGAACCAATTAGTGGGTGGGGTGATAGATGAAATGCAAAATCTCTTAATCAACAACCAGAACATGGAGCAAAGCTTAACGGCCATGGGGCAAGAGGTGCAGAACTTAAAATCCGAGATGGAGAACCTAAGTTTAGCGGCCATGACAGATCAATTGACCTCTCTGCATAACCGCCGCGCCTACGAGATTGCCATTCAAGATCATATTCACCGCGCGGAGGAGCAGCAAACCCGTTGTAGCCTGTTACTCATCGATATTGACCGCTTTAAATTGTTTAACGACACCTATGGCCATCAAGTGGGGGATAAGGTGTTAGCCTATGTTGCGCTCGCCCTCAAACAATGTGTGCGGGGGGATGACTTTGTCGCCCGCTATGGCGGTGAAGAATTTGTGGTGGTGTTGCCTAACACTCATTTCCACGATGCGCTCCAAGTGGCCGAAACCTTAAGGGAGCGTATCTCAGAGCGGCGTTTAGCCATAGGCAAAGATAAAAAACTCTCCCTAGGCGCGATTACAGTGTCTATCGGCTAAGCCTCATTACAAAAAGGGGACGATGCCGAAACCTTATTCAGCCGAGCGGATAAAGCCTTGTATGAGGCCAAATCCGATGGCCGTAACTGTGTTCGTGGCTAATTATGTCGGTAGAGTCTTTCTGCGGCAGATGTTACAAAGTTTGACTAGCTACCCTAGGGGATAAATGCTTAAGCAGAGTGGTTAATTTGTTTCGTCTTACGTGACTTGCCTGAGCTTTTTTGCATCGTATACCTTTAATTAAAAATGTTTAATGTTAAACATGATCAATGGGTTATCGCAATTTACCTGCCGCTTTTGCATTTTGTTACCTATGTTGCTCAAGTTGGAAATTGCTTTACATCTTTTATCATCCATATAATAAGCAATGCTTACTATGTGGATGACTTATTAAAATGGCATCAAATACCCTAGGCGCACTCTTAAGTGATATTACCCGCATGATGCGCCGCGTATTCCAAGAAACCTACAGGCCCACGGCAGACTGCTCGCTGACACTGTCTCAGGCGAGAGCCTTATTACATATCGAGCGCAACGAAGGTCTTAAACAGATTGAACTGGCGGATCGCCTCGAAATTAAACCTATCACGGCCGCGAGATTAATTGATGTGTTGTGTGACGCAGGTTTGGTTGAACGTAGGCCCGATGCCAAGGACAGACGCGCTTTTCAGTTATTTTTGACTGAAGCGGCTGCGCCCCATTTGGCCGAAATTGAACGCGCCGTGACCATAGTGTACGCCCAAGCCTTTAAAGGATTCGATGAAGCCGAGTCACAGATGGTGGTCCGCTTGTTGTCGCAAATTCATAAAAATTTTTCAGTCTAATCAAAGCTGATCGTCTTTCCTGTTATAAAAAATTCGCGAAGTTGGAGTTGTAGTAATGAGTGACGCAAACCCTCAAGCCCCTCAAGGTAATATGCGTAAAAAACGCAGCGTGTTACTGATTGTGGTTCCTCTGTTATCTGTTTTGACCATAGGTGCGGTTTATCTGCATGGCGGCCGCTACATGGAAACCGATAACGCCTACGTGAAGGCGGATAAAGTCCCCGTGAGTGCTCAAGTGGCCGGGAATGTGGACAGCTTGTATGTGGTGGAAAACCAACGGGTTGAAAAGGGGCAAGTGTTGTTTCGCCTCGACGATGCCATGTTTAAGGTGATGGTCGATAAGGCAAGCGCCAAACTGGCACAGGTCAAAACCGATTTAGCGGTACTCAAGGCGAGTTACCATGAGAAACAAGCCGAAATTACCCTAGCTGAAACCAAGTTAACCTTTGCCGAGAAAGAGCAAAAGCGGCAGGAGAATTTAATCGGTAAACACTTTGTGTCCGAATCTCAGCTTGAAGATGCAAGACAAAATACCGATATCGCGCGGCAGAATATTCAGACCCTGCAAAAAGATTTACACCGCATTGCCGAAAGCTTAGGTGGCAGCCCCGATTTTCCGATTGAACAACATCCCAGTTATTTAGAAGCTTTAGCCCAATTAAATGAAGCCAAGCTTGATTTAAGCCGCGTGGAGATTAAAGCCCCAGTATCAGGTGTCGTTAGCCAACTGCCTAAGTTGGGACAATATGTGAATGTTGGCGCCATCGCTTTAGCGCTGGTGGCCGATCATGCCCTCTGGATTGAGGCTAACTTCACCGAAACCGATTTAACCCACGTCAAACCCGGACAAAAGGTCAATATCCATATCGATACCTTTCCCGACAATCGCTGGCAAGGTACGGTCGAGAGTTTAAGTCCGGCAACCGGCGCTGAGTTCTCGCTGATCCCCGCGCAAAATGCCACGGGCAACTGGGTGAAAATCGCCCAGCGCGTTCCGGTGCGAATTGCCATTGATACTGTGTTACCCGAGGCGCCGCTGCGTGCCGGATTAAGCGCCGTGGTGGATATCGATACTGAATATCAACGTAAGTTGTTGGGTTTTAGTCTGTGAGTCAGCAAGTAATCGCAGGGCAAGACCATGCCCAAGCTGAGGGCGTGAATTCGAGCGACGCTTTGCAAGCCGATACTAAACCTAAGTCTGAGCAACACCTTGGGTTTATCACGCTTTCGGTGATGCTGGCGACCATTATGCAAGCGCTGGATACTACGATTGCCAACGTGGCCTTGCCCCATATGCAGGGCAGCATGGGGGCAACTCAGGATCAAATCTCTTGGGTGTTAACCTCCTATATTGTGGCCGCGGCGATTTTTATGCCGCTGACGGGTTTTTTAACCGCAAGGCTTGGGCGTAAACGGGTATTTATGTGGGCTGTGGTGGGCTTTACGATTGCCTCTATGCTCTGCGGCGCGGCGCAAAACCTCGAGCAAATTGTGTTATTTCGCTTATTGCAAGGGGTGTTTGGTGCCAGCTTAGTGCCTTTATCCCAATCGGTATTACTCGACAGTTACCCGCCAGAGCGCCATGGTTCGGCCATGGCCCTTTGGGGAGTGGGTGTGATGGTCGGGCCGATTTTGGGGCCATCCCTCGGTGGTTGGTTAACTGAGTATTACAACTGGCGCTGGGTGTTCTATATTAATCTGCCTTTTGGGCTATTGGCCTGGTTTGGTCTTGCCGCCTATGTGAAAGAAACGCCACTGGACCATAGCCGTAAGTTCGATTTACTCGGTTTTGCCATGTTGAGTCTGGCCATTGGCGCCTTGCAAATGTTGCTCGATAGGGGAGAATCCCTCGATTGGTTTTCTAGTCGCGAAATTGTTATCGAAGCCATTATTGCTGGCATGGCGTTTTATTTGTTTGTGGCCCATATCTTTACCCATAAACATCCCTTTATTGAGCCAGGGCTGTTTAAGGACAGAAACTTCAGTGTGGGGCTTATCTTCATCTTTATCATTGGGATTATTCTGCTGGCGACCATGGCCTTACTGCCGCCGTTTATGCAGAACCTGTTAGGTTATCCTGTGATTGATGTGGGCTACTTGCTGGCGCCAAGGGGCGTCGGCACTATGATCGCCATGATGACTGTGGGTAAGCTCGCCGGCAAAGTGGATGTGCGCTACCAAATCTTTTTAGGTTTGATGCTCACTATTTTGTCCCTATGGGAGATGACGGGTTTTAACACCAATATTACCGGCTGGGACATAGTGCGCACTGGGGTTATCCAGGGCCTTGGCTTAGGGTTTATCTTTGTACCGCTCTCGACCATTACCTTTGCAACCTTAGCGGCGAAATACCGTAATGAGGGGACTGCGCTCTTTAGTCTGATGCGAAATATCGGCAGCAGCATAGGGATCTCTGTGGTGATCACCTATCTTGCTCAGCACACACAGATGAATCATGCGGTGTTTGCCGATTACATTCATCCCTTTAGTTTTGCGCTGCAACATGCTGTTGATGTTCATGCCGTTGATTTATCGACGACGCAGGGCATGGCATTACTCAATGCCGAAGTGAATCGTCAGGCGGCTACCTTGGCCTATTTGCAGGACTTTAGATTAATGATGTGGGTGACGTTATCCGCCGTGCCCTTAGTGTTTCTGCTTAAAGGCGTGCATAAAAAACCAAAGCTTTAAGGCGATCAGTAAATCGGGGTTTAGTGGGTTCAGCTAAGCGCTAACTGCATGATAAATAAAAACGCCGCATCTTTTGAGTGCGGCGTTTTTTATTGTGTTCAGCGAACCGAAGCTTGCTTCGCGCTATTGACTGCTATTGGCATTGGGCGCCTTAAGATCCATATGCATTTTGATCAAATGTTCCTCCATATCGAAGGTGACCTTAAAGCCTAAGCTCTTGGCAAGGCTTGCCATATTACGGTTTTCAAACATGGTAAAGCCCGTCAGCACTGGAGTGTCGTTGGCTTGATAGTATTTAATCAATTTTTCGAGCAGTAATTTACCCAGCCCAATACCTTGGTGATCGCCTCGCACCGCCATGGCAAATTCGGCTTCGGTATTGTCGGGATCGATGGAGGCCCTGACCGCACCTAAGGTAATGTCATCACCGTCCGGCCCCTTGGCGGTGGCGATAAACGCCATTTCGCGGGCATAGTCGATTTGGGTCAGTACTGCCATTTCCTCGTGGGTCATCTTAGAGCGCACACCAAAGTAGCGTTTGTATCTATCTTCATCGGAGAGGGAATTATCAAAGGCCAAATGCTTGGGCTCATCCTCGGGCAGAATCGGGCGCAGCATGACTTTAAGGCCATTTTTAAGCTCGGCAAATTCCTCTAATTCCTTGGGATAAGGCATGATGGCAAGGCGCGAGGTATTATCGGTATTGGCATCGTGCAGACGGATATTCACATCGAGCAGGGTGATGTTTTCCCCCGCCGCCAGCACAGGGTTAAGATCTAATGATGCTATCTCTGGGCAGTCGATGATGATGTGGGAAATTTGCGTCAGCATCACGCATAGGGCGTTCATATCCAGCCCCAGCGGTAAATGCCTGTCCTTTAACTTATGGGTCTTTAAAGCTTGGATCACCATGTAGCGGGCCAGTGCCATATTGAGTGGCGGCAAGGCGACCGCGGCATCTTGAGTCGGATCCCACTCCGAGCCGCCTTCACCTAAACAGATGGCCGGGCCGAACACGGGATCACTTATCACGGCGACCCGAATTTCCTGCGCGCCCGCGGTCAAGGCCATCTTCTGCACTATCATGCCCTCGATAATCGCGTCGGGATTGGCCTGATGCACCCTCTGGGTAATTGCATTGGCGGCATGGCGAATATCATCTGCCGAGGTGAGGTTAAGCATGACGCCGTGGACATCGGATTTATGCAAAATATTCGGTGATTGCACCTTGAGCGCGAGGGGATAACCCGCCTCGTTGGCGATGGCGACGGCCTCATCGGCATCTTTGACAAACCAAGTGTCGATAGTATTGAGACCATAGGCGCGCAAAATCGGGCTAGCCTCGTGGGTTTCGAGCACCGCTTTGCCCTTGGCCTGCGCCGCTTGCAGCAGTTTTCGCGCCGTTTGGCTATCGGTTGGAATATTGTCGGGGATCGACTGCGGCACTTCCTGCAGCAGTTTTTGGTTACGGCGATATTCCACCATATGCATAAAGGCACCGACCGCACCTTCGGGGGTGCGATAGGTAGAGATGCCGCCCTTGGTAAAGCGTTTGCGGGCCTGATAGGCCGAGTCTTCACCGCTCCAGTTGGTGAGGATATTTAAGCGGTTTTTCTTCGGATGCGCGTGGATCACTTTAATTAAGGCATCGGCAATCTCGACACTTTCGCCAAGGGCGGACGGCGAATGCAGCACTAAGATGGCGTCTAATTCTTCACAATCCATCAAGATATTAAGCGCGCTGGAGTAACGGCTGGCGTTGGCATCGCCGATAATATCGACGGGATTTTGTTTCGACCAAGTATTGGGCAGTACGGCATCGAGTTTCGCTATGGTGTCTTGGGATAATTCTGCCAGTTTACCACCGCGTAGGATCAGTTCATCGACGGCTAATACCGCGGGGCCGCCACCATTACTGATAATGCCTAATCGCTCGCCCTGCAATGGATTAGAGTGGGCGAGACTTTCTACTGCGGCAAAAAGTTCAATCAAATCATTTACCCGCAGCATACCCGCGCGCCTAAAGGCGGCTTCATACACGGCATCGTTGCCGCCAATCCCACCCGTATGTAATTTAGCGGCACGCACGCCTTCAGCGCTGCGGCCGGATTTAATCACTAATATGGGCTTATTGCGGGAAGCGGCGCGGGCGGCGGAGAGGAAATGGCGCTTTTCATTGACCGAATCGATATACAACATGATGGCGCTGGTACGGCTATCGCGCCCGAGGAAATCGAGTAATTCATCGAAGTTAATATCGGTGGCATCCCCAAGGGAAATAAAGGATGAGAAGCCAATGCCTTTGTTATTCGCCCAATCCAGCACTGTGGTACAAATGGCGGCTGATTGCGATACAAAAGCAATTTTGCCGGGCAGGGCGCTGGCATGGGCCAAACTGGCATTGAGTCCTAGCGGCGGCAATAACATCCCCAAACTATTGGGGCCAAGAATGCGCATGCCGTAGCGTTTAGCATGTTGCATGGCTAAGTCGAGTAGGCTGACACCTTCTTCATTGACTTCCTGTGCCATGCCGGAGGCCATGATAATCGCCACTTTACAGCCGAATTGGGCTAGGGTTTCGACGATGGCGGGCACGCGGCTGGCGCGGGTACAGATGACCGCTAAATCGGGCTTTATCGGCAAGGCTTCAATATTGGGATAAGCAAGCACCCCCATCACGGCGCGGTATTTTGGCGTCACGGGCATGATGGGGCCAGAAAATCCGCTCGAGAGCAGGTTTTTCATCAGCACATTACCGGCACGTTTCTCGCTATTGGAGGCGCCAATAATGGCTACGGATGTGGGTTTAAATAAGGAGTGTAATGTACGTTGACTCATAAAAGATCCCATCCCAGTCGAAGACATCGCCAGTGTAACCTAGCCTGTAGTGGCTGCACAGCTAAGTTTATGTATCCACTAGACAAGTCTCTACATTAATCAGTCATTCGCCTGACTGCAGACCGAATGCCTGTATAGCGTATCCATTTTGCGCATGCCGTTCTGATTTTAGTGAAAAAAGTCGATTAGCTGTTTGAAAACCCCTGAATATGAAACTACTTTTTAATCACAGATCAATAATTGCGAAGTCTCTATGACATACAAGGATGGCATTGTTGCAGTGTTTGCTGCAGTAATAGGATATTTCATCGGCAGCTTAGTCAGCTTTGTACTGAGTCCCTTAATTGCCGTGATAATCATGCTTGCTTGGCAGTTTTATCGACAATCTTCAGCATCTCAAACCGCCACTCACGCCTATGCTACTCCAAGTGCCCGCGCCGATTGGCAAGATCAGCTTAATCTCTATCAAGAAGTATCAGTCTCATTAAAAACCTGCGAGCAGAGTATCGACGATGTGCTGTCGGTGCAGTCGGATGCGGTCAACCTATTGGGCGGCGCCTTCGATGGTCTTGGAAAGCTGATGAATGAGCAAAGCGAGTTTATCTCAGCACTGGTGCATAGCAACGATGATGAAGAGATTTTCCATTCAGAGCAGATGAAGTTATTTGCCAATAACACCTCGACCACGTTGGAGCGTTTTATTCAATCGACCATTGAAATGTCAGCCTCTAATATCGATTTGCTCGAGAAAGTGAATGTGATTTATGAATCTATGCCCCAAGCGATGAAGGCATTAAAGGATATCGACCAAATCTCTTCGCAAACCAATTTACTGGCCTTGAACGCGGCAATTGAGGCCGCCCGTGCAGGGGATGCGGGTAGAGGCTTTGCTGTGGTGGCCGATGAGGTGCGCGCCTTGTCTAACCGCAGCGCTGGTTTTAGCGAAAGTATTCAAAAACAATTACATACAATTCAAGTGCAAATTGAACAGTTAACCCATCAAGTGAGTAAAGTGGCTGCTCAGGATATGTCTTACATTATCGAGGCGAAAAAAGATCTCGATACGGCATTGAAACAAATTATTGTTAAAGCAGAAAAAGACGCTGTGGTTATCGAACGGATCGACACTTCTGCACACGAATTAGAAAGCGCCATCGCCGATACGATCCGTGGTTTACAATTTAGCGATATTACCTCGCAAAGTTTGATTTACACCAATCAGAGTCTGAAACATTTGCGTGAATCTATTAATCGAGTCACGGCAATGTCGCCTGAAGAATTCGATGAACATTGCGATGGCCTGGTTTCTCAGATCAGTAGTCGGCGTACCAACACTCATAATCCAGTATCCGCAAGTCAAATTAGTTGTGGTGAGATTGAGCTTTTCTAAACAGGGACGATTCTGATGGCTAATATTTTCTATATCTCTTTGCCTGAACGTTTTGATTTTTATCATCATAAAAAATTCACCAGCGACTATCAAAAAGCCTTTCTCGAAGAAGATATTAAGCACTTAGTGTTGGACTTTAGCCGCGTGCTTTACATTGATAGTTCGGCGCTGGGGATGATGGTGCTGCTACATCGTAAGGCGCTTGAGCGTCAGATCAGCACTGCGATTCGTGGATTACATGGGCAAGCCGAAGAAATTATTACCATTGCCAATATGGGACGTTTGTATCTTGTTGAACGGGATGAATAAGTGCCTAAAAGCCAACGTTATATTCTGGTCATTGATGATGACTTAGTCACAAACCAAATTCTTACGGCGTTTATTCACAGTAAAGGGTGGGGGGTGATCACTTGCTGTAATCTAGAAGAAGCTTATGAAGAAATTAATCAGCAAAATATCGAGCTTATTTTATTAGACTATTATTTGCCCGATGGTACCGCACTAACCTTACTAGAAAGATTGCGATACCGTGAGCCAACCGTCCCTGTTATTGTGATCAGTGCGGATAATGAATATCAAAAGATATTATCCTGCTTTCGGTTAGGCGCCTTAGATTTTATTATTAAACCGATTAATTTAGAACTCTTCTGGCATAAAGTTGAAGGGCTTTTAGCGCATTTTTCCTTAGAGAAGCAAGTTAAGCAGCAACGTTCAATATTGGAAAAAATGTTGTATCAAAAAGCCCGCGAAGAACAAATGGCAAGACATTTATTTGAGCACCTCGTTAATATTCGCAATGCCAGTTTTGATTTCGTTAAATCCTTTACCCAAGCCAGTGCTAATTTTAGCGGCGATATTATTCTTAATACCGTTGGTCCCAACGGAAACTTCTTTTTAATTATTGCGGATTCGACTGGCCATGGATTAAGCGCGGCTATGCCGATTTTGCGGGTGGCCAATACCTTTAGGGCCATGGTCGCGAAAGGCTTTAATCTCGTCAGTTTGATTTATGAACTTAATGCTAACGTATATGAAGATAGCCCTGGCGATCGTTTTGTGGCGGCTGTGGTCTTAGAGATAGATTTCTTTAAAAATCAAATCAATCTTTGGAATGGCGGCATGCCGGACGCATTGCTTTATCAAGATGAATTGGAAAGCGATTCGGCTTATGCCGAGCATGAGCATATACAGAAATACCGCTCTAAAAACATGGCGTTAGGGATTTTATCTCCCAGTGCGTTTGTGGCCAATATTGCCACTTTCCCCATTCCGCGTACGGGCCGGATCTGTTTACTCAGTGACGGGTTAATTGAACAGCAGAGTAAGAGCAAAGGCGGCGCATTTTTTGGTATGGATAGCGTGATTTCGCTGCTGAGTTTCTATGGCCGCGATTTAACCGAATACCTAAGAACAAAACTCAAAACCATTTTTGAACATGAGATCACAGATGATATTGCGGTCTGTGTACTCGATTTTGAGTTATTACATAATTGGTATCGAGAACGAGAACATAAATCGAGTCAAATTTGTATGCGGGGAGAGTTTGCATGGGCCATTAAAATGATGGGGGCCATGTTGTTGAATGTGGATTATTTAAATTCACTGAATCAGTTTTTGAATATTTTTGGGTTTTCTACTACGTTTAGTCAGAGAGTATTTACTGTTGTTTCTGAGTTAGTTACTAACGCAGTTGACCATGGTGTACTCAAGTTAGACTCTCGTCTTAAAAATGATCCTGAACGTTTTGAGTTATATCACAGTATACGTGAAAGCAGCATCGACAAGCTTAAGGCTGAAGATTGGGTCAAAGTTGAGCTTGAATGGCATGCGCAACTCAGCGAACTTTGGATTAGCGTTTCAGACAGTGGAGAGGGTTATCTTCCTAATGAGCAGGAGGCAATAACAGATTGGTTTCAAATTTCGGGTCGTGGGCTTTTATTGGTGAAATCCCTCTCTAAGAGCTATGAATTAGTGGCTCCAGGAAATAAAACTAAAGTCATAATGGAATGGTAGATGAGTAAAAAAATATTAATTGTTGATGACTCGGCCGCGATCAGACAGATGGTTGAGGCGACGTTAAAGTCGGCAAATTACCAAGTCGTGCTCGCCAAGGATGGTCGTGAAGCCCTAGATTTATGTGGTGGACAACGATTCGATTTTATTTTGACGGATCAAAATATGCCCCGTATGGACGGTTTGACGCTCATTAAATCCCTTAGGGGCATGTCGGCCTTTATGCGCACTCCCATTGTTATGCTAACCACCGAAGCCGGAGAAGACATGAAGGCGCAAGGTCGAGCCGCTGGCGCAACGGGATGGATGGTCAAGCCCTTTGATCCGCAGAAGCTATTAGCTATCACAGCCAAAGTTCTGGGCTAAACTAGGTCGGGGTGTGCTATGTCCATTAATATGGCAGAGTTCCATCAGGTTTTTTTTGAAGAAAGCCACGAACATCTTGAAAATATGGAGCAATTGCTCCTTGCATTAGATTTAGACGCCCCCGATCCCGAAGAATTAAATACCATTTTTCGCGCTGCTCATTCGATTAAAGGCGGCAGTGGCATCTTTGGTTTTACCGCGCTTACCAGCGTGACCCATGTAATGGAGAATTTGCTCGATAAGACCCGTAAGGGCACGTTTGAGCTTTCCTCCTCAGTGATTGATCTTCTGCTTCGTACCGTCGATACCCTTTCACATATTTTAAACCTCTATCGGGAAGAGGAGCCCATCGATTGGCAACAGGTGGAGTTTGCTAAAAACCAGCTGGTGGCGGTCTTAAATGGCGAAACCTTTTCTACTCAAACCGCCAATGCGGCAAATGGGGTGAGTGCCGCTAATCCCAATACCAATAATCAGACCGAAGATAAACCCTTACAAGCTGCGGTTACGTCAAGCGTGGCCACTCAATCAGTAGACGATAGCTTCGGTTTTTTTGAGGATGAAGTGGAGCTTGGGTTAGTCGATGAAACGGAACATTTCGGCTTTTTTGATGAGGCTTATACCGCAAAGGAAATCCGCGCCGAGGATATTAATGCCAAGCCTTCAGCGGTGCTTAAGACCAGTACGAACGAACATATTGCCGTTAATAAAGCAGCGCCAGTAAATGAAGACTCGGCAGTAAATGGTTATGGACTGGATGATGAACTGGGCTATGGCTTTTTTGAGTCATTAACACCCGAGACATTCGCCAGTGAAATCGATGCCTTAACCTCAGCATCGGCAAAAGCCAATCCAATGAAAGATGCGATATCGCCCCTTGATGTACAGACTGAAAGCTCAATATCGAAGCCGACTCGAGCGAAAAAACAGTCAAAGGAGGCAAAGCCACTCCAAGCAAACACCAGTACTAACGCAGAGACAACGCAACTACTATCTTCCTCTGCTGCAATCAGCGCAGCACCAGCCAGTAGTAACCAACCCGCAGCGAAAAAAGCCAGTGCCGCCAGCCAAGATGCCACTTTGAGGGTAGAAACCTCCAAGATAGATACCTTGGTTAATCTTGCGGGTGAATTGGTGATCACCCAATCCATGCTCACCCTTATCGGCAATGAACTGGGCGGTGAATTAGGTGAGCGGCTAAAAACCGCGCTTAATGAGTTAGAACGCAATACCCGGGAAATGCAGGAAGCCGTCATGTCGGTGCGCATGTTACCCGTGTCGTTTGTGTTTAATCGTTTTCATCGACTGGTGCGGGATTTATCGGATCAGCTTGGCAAAAATGTCAGTCTGGTGATTGAGGGCGGTAACACTGAAATTGATAAGGGGATGATTGAAAAGTTAGTCGATCCGCTCACTCACCTTGTTCGTAACAGTCTTGACCATGGTATTGAAAAACCAGAAAAAAGACTTGCAGCAGGCAAAACTGAAGCCGGTGTCTTGTCCCTTAAAGCCAGTCAGCGCGGCGGCAGTATAGTGATCGCCGTCCACGATGATGGCGGCGGTTTAAACCGCGAGCGCATTTTGCAAAAGGCCCGGGAAAATGGCATGGCACTGCCCGAGAACATGACGGACAAACAAGTGTGGCAATTGATCTTTGCCGCAGGGTTCTCAACGGCGGCTGAGGTTACCGATGTCTCGGGGCGCGGCGTGGGTATGGATGTGGTACGCAAGAATATTGAGGCCTTAGGTGGTCGCATCGATATTGATTCCGTTGCGGGTCAGGGCGCGACCTTCGAAATCCAACTTCCTCTTACCTTAGCCATTGTCGATGGCATGAGCGTCAGCGTAGGCAATCAAATTTATATCTTACCTTTAGTACACATTATCGAATCGATACAACCGCAAACTGAGCAGCTTAAATTTTTGGCCAAAGAGCGGTTACTCAGGGTGCGGGAAGAATATTTACCCCTACTAAACCTCTATCAATTAATGGAAATCGAACCCCAAGCTAAGACGCCAGAAGCCGGCATAGTGGTCTTGCTCGAAAGCAATAATAAACGCTTTGGCCTGTGTGTCGATGCACTCGTCGGGCAGCAACAAGTGGTGATCAAGAGCCTTGAAAAACATTATCGGCGGATCCCCGGCGTATCGGGGGCGACCATCATGGGCGATGGCAGCGTGGCCTTGATCCTCGATGTTGAATCACTTGCACTGCATATCAAAAATTAACTAAGGATGTCGCAATGGATAACCGCACGAACACGGTGAGTAAGCAGGAGTACAGCGTCCACGATGAGGTCGAGTTTTTAAGTTTTGTGCTGGGTGAAGAACACTATGCGCTCGACATTATGTCGGTGAAGGAGATCCGCGGGTATGAGCCTGTCACCAAAATCGCCAATGCGCCGAGTTTTATCAAAGGCGTACTGAATCTTAGGGGCGATATCGTACCTATTGTCGATTTAAGGATGAAGTTTGCCGTGGGCAGTGCGACCTACAACGAGTTCACCATCGTCATTATGTTGAATGTGTTTGACCGTATCGTCGGGATTGTCGTCGATGCGGTGTCGGATGTGATTAAACTCGCCGCCGAAGAAATTCTACCCGCCCCCGAATTTGGGGTGGCCTTCGATAGCCGTTACCTCAAGGGGCTGGCAACGGTAGAAGACAAGATGATCATTTTGGTAAATATACAGGCTCTGATCAGCAGTGATGAGCTGGGTCTAATTGATGCAAATAGTCTGTCTGATCAGGAGTAATCATAATGGGTATTTTCAATGTGTTTGGAAATGAAGAGGCGCGCCAGCAAAAGGAAGAGGAGCTGCAACGCTATTTCCAATTATTAGATAACAGCGGCAACAGCTTTATGATCGCCGACAGCAACCGCAATATTATCTACGCCAATAAAGCGGTATTGAATATGTTATCCGAGGCTGAGGCGGACATTCGCAAAGAGCTGCCGCAGTTCTCTGTGGCCAAGGTGGTGGGCAGTAATATCGATATTTTCCATAAAAACCCGGCCCATCAACGCAATATGCTCGAGCGCCTAACCCAATCCCATACGGCGCAAATCACCATTGGGAAGCGGACTTTTAAACTGATCCTGACGCCCATTATCACCCGCGAGAATAAGCACTTAGGTACGGGGGTTGAGTGGATTGATAGAACGGAGAGCATAGAGTCCGAGCGGGCGACGCAGCGCATTTTAGAAGCGCTGAATAATACCAGTACCAATGTGATGATCGCCGATGCCAACCGCACCATCATCTATATGAACCGCTCGGTGGAATTGATGCTGCGCCAATCAGAGAATGAGATCAGGCAAGCGCTGCCGCATTTCTCCGTCGATAAAATTCTTGGCAGCTCGATGGATATTTTCCATAAGAATCCTGCCCATCAAGCCAGTCTGTTAGACAAGCTCGACCGTAAATATGAATCGCAAATCAAAGTGGCCAGTTGTCACTTCCGCTTAACCGCAAGCCCGATTATTTCCAAAACGGGTGAGCGGTTAGGTTCTGTCGTCGAATGGCTCGACCGCACGGTCGAAGTGCAAATCGAGCAGGAAATCTCGCGGATCGTCAATGCGGCGGCGGCGGGAGATTTCTCCCAACGGGCTGAGACACAAGGTAAGCAGGGCTTCTTCTTAATGCTGGCCAACAGCCTCAATGCTTTGATTGAAACCTCGGATCGCGGTCTACAGGATGTGGCGCGGGTGTTGATGGCGCTCGCCGAAGGCGATTTAACCACGCGTATCTATAACGATTACGAAGGTACCTTTAATGATTTGAAAAACTATTCAAATCAAACCGCTGAAAAGCTCTCTTACATGATAAGAGACATTCAAAAGGCCGCCGATACCATCAATACCGCCTCTTCCGAAATCGCTCAGGGCAATGCTGATCTGTCGAG
The DNA here is from genome assembly GCF_000014685.1 of Shewanella sp. MR-4. Taxonomy (NCBI): domain Bacteria; kingdom Pseudomonadati; phylum Pseudomonadota; class Gammaproteobacteria; order Alteromonadales; family Shewanellaceae; genus Shewanella; species Shewanella sp. MR-4. Next base: position 2,492,406 of record NC_008321.1, on the reverse strand, counting down.
CCGCACCGAGGAGCAAGCCTCGAGTCTTGAACAAACCTCGGCGAGTATGGAAGAACTGACGGGCACAGTGAAGCTAAATGCCGACAACGCTAGCCAGGCCAATGCACTTGCCTCTAAGGCCGCCGATGTCGCCGTCGATGGGGGCGAACTTATCCAGCAAGTGGTGCAAACCATGGCATCGATTAACGAATCGGCACGCAAGATTGCCGATATTATCGGTGTAATTGATGGCATAGCCTTCCAAACCAATATCTTAGCGCTAAATGCGGCGGTCGAAGCGGCCAGAGCCGGTGAGCAAGGTCGTGGATTTGCGGTGGTGGCCTCAGAGGTGAGAAGTTTGGCCCAACGTTCGGCCAACGCAGCCAAAGACATTAAAGCCTTGATCTCCGACTCGGTGACCAAAATCGAAAGCGGTAACAGCTTAGTCGGCAAATCCGGCGACACCATGAAAGAAATCGTCATCGCCATTAAACGGGTGAACGACATTATGGCCGAAATTGCCTCAGCCTCGAATGAGCAGGCGATCGGTATCGATGAGATCAGTAAAGCCGTAGTGCAAATGGATGAAATGACGCAGCAAAACGCGGCCTTAGTGGAAGAGGCCGCCGCAGCAGCCGAAAGCATGCAATCACAGGCACAGCAGTTAGCGGACAGTGTGGCCAACTTTACCGTGGACGAAGACACCACAGCTGCGCCCAAACCCGTGGCGAGTCACAAGAAGTTAGCGGTTAAACCGCCATCGACTGTGACTCGCATGCCCGTTAAACCTAAGGCGATGGCGCCAAAGGTCAATAAAGCCGACCAAGATGAATGGGAAGATTTTTGATTGAGCGAACATCAACCTCTAGGGAAAGAGTTTGTTTTTACGGCGGCGCACTTTAATACGGTGAAAACTCGGCTGTACCAATTTGCCGGCATTAAGTTGGCCGACAGTAAAGACGCCATGGTGTACAGCCGTTTAGTCCGGCGGATAAGGGCGCTCAAGTTAGCGGGATTTACCGCGTATTTTGAGTATTTGCAGGCGCATGAGAGTGAACATCAGGAGTTTATTAATGCGCTAACCACTAATCAGACGGCGTTCTTTCGCGAGCCCCATCACTTTGAGATCCTAAAACAATATTTGCAGGCCCATCCGCACACTAAAAGGATCTGGTGTGCGGCCAGTAGCACGGGGGAGGAACCTTACTCCATTGCTATGGTGGTCGCGGAGCATTTCGGCCGCTTCAACACACCCATCGAAATCATTGCTTCGGACATCGACAGCGGCGTACTGAAAAAGGCGCAACTGGGTATTTATCCTATCGAGCGTATCGAGGCGGTAAGTGCCGAGCGCAAGAAAGCGTTTTTTCAGCGGGGGCGCGGGGCACAACAAGGCAATGTGCGCGTGGTGCCAGAGCTCAAACAGATGCTGCAGTTTACCCGGCTCAACTTAGTCGATGAGTTTTGGTCAATCAAGATGCCTATCGATGTGATTTTTTGTCGAAACGTGATGATTTATTTCGATAAAACCACGCAGGAAAGCATTCTTAAACACATGATGCTTTCCCTTGCCGATGATGGACTCTACATCGCAGGCCATTCGGAGAACTTTAATATGTTCCCCCAGATTATTAAGCCAGTGGGCAATACAACCTACAAGGCGGTAAAGGGAGCTTGAGTGCCAAAGCCGAATATTGAATACCCTGTTATTGAGCCGAATCGCTATTTTGATCATCATTTTGGCTGTGATGCGGTTAAAATTCTGCCGGGGGAGTTTTACGCCACACGGGACCAAACCATGATAGTCACAGTGTTAGGCTCATGTGTGTCCGTTTGCCTCTCCGATCCTGAATTAAAAATTGGGGGGATGAACCATTTTCTATTGCCGAGTGACAACGGCAATTGTTCGGGAATATTAGCAGATTCAGCTCGTTACGGTGTGTACGCCATGGAGTTATTGATCAACGAGCTGCTCAAACTCGGTGCTAGGCGCCGTGCCTTGGTCGCTAAAGTGTTTGGTGGTGGAAATATGCTTAACGGGATCACCACCCATAATATCGGCGAGCGTAATTCGGAGTTTGTGCTCGAATATTTGCAGCTTGAGCAAATCCCGATACTGGCCGCAGACTTACTCGATTATTATCCTCGAAAGGTATATTTTTTTCCGGCGACAGGTTTAGTAAAAGTTAGAAAAATCAGAACAATGCATAATAGCACCATTATGGACAGGGAAAGTGAGTATCGCCTAAGGATCAGGAATTTGCCGAGCGGCGGTGATGTGGAACTCTTTGGTGACTAAGACATGACGATAAAAGTACTGGTGGTTGATGATTCGGCATTGATCCGTAACTTATTGGGTCAGATGATCGAAGCCGATAGCGAACTTTCCCTAGTTGGCATGGCAGCGGATGCCTACATGGCCAAGGATATGGTCAATCAGCATCGCCCCGATGTGATTACTTTAGATATTGAAATGCCTAAAGTGGATGGCTTGACCTTTTTAGACCGCTTAATGAAGGCTAGACCCACGGCGGTGGTGATGATTTCGTCGTTAACCGAAGAAGGCGCGGACGCTACATTTAACGCGCTCGCCCTCGGGGCGGTGGATTTTATCCCTAAGCCGAAATTAGATTCGCCCCAGGATTTTAATGAATACCAAGATTTAATTTTGGAGAAAATTAAATCAGCCGCCCACGCTAAACTGAAAACCCAACGAGCAGCTCCTGCCGTCGTGGTGCAACCTAGCCATAAACCCGCGCTGAGCAGCCGAGTGATCAACACGCAATTGGTGGCAATTGGCGCCTCTACCGGCGGTACCGAAGCCATTTTGTCGCTGTTACAGCAGTTTCCGGCGGTGATGCCACCGATTGTGATCACCCAACATATGCCACCGGGCTTTACTCGCACCTTTGCTGAGCGGCTAAATAAACTTACCCGTTTGAATGTCAAACAGGCCGAAGATGGTGAACGTTTGCTGCCCTGTTATGTGTATATTGCGCCGGGAGATCAACATTTAGAAGTGATTAAGGTCGGCGGCAGTTTTAAGACCCGTTTGACCCAGGGCGACAAGGTGAGTGGCCATAGACCCTCGGTGGATGTGTTATTTAACTCGGTTGCCGAGTGCGCGGGGGCCAATACTACTGCGGCGATCCTAACTGGCATGGGCAAAGATGGCGCCGATGGGATGGCGTTAATCGATGAACAGGGCGGTAAAACCTTTGCGCAGGGGGAACAGAGCTGCGTCGTATTTGGCATGCCAAGGGAAGCGATCAAACGCGGCGTTATCCATCATGTCGTCGAACTGCCACAACTGGCGGATAAGATGCTCAATTATTTAGCCTCGCTTAAGCGAGACTAAAAGCACTTACAACGTCTGTTGAGATTGTAGGCTTAGCGCGTCGATGCTCTTTGTTCTTATCAATCGCAAACAATGGCAAATTACGCGCTACCTTGTCATTCCACACAACAACCTTATTTGTGCGCATTCGTTTAGTTACTCATGCACACTACCATTGATCAATTTTTTAAAGCCCTAACATAACGAGATTATCGCCAGAACATATGATCAGAGCATATCGCGAGAGTCGGGCTTATTTTATTAAGTTAGTGATCAAACGGTTACGTCCAGTACGTTTTGCCTCATACAGATTTTTATCCGCTAGTAATAAACAATCTTGAAACTCGCCGCATTCGGCCGAGAAGGCTAACCCTCCGCTTAAGGTGACTTTAAATTCGGCGGCATCTTCAACAAACACAATATGGCTAAAGCTCTCGCGAATAGCATTAAGCTTAGCAATGGCTAAGGGGGCGGGCAGATCGGGTAAGACCAACATAAATTCTTCGCCGCCGTAACGACCCATAAAATCCACGGGGCGCAGGGATTGCTGCAACAAATGAGCAAAGGCTAATAGCACTTTGTCGCCGCCAGAATGCCCATAGGTATCATTCACTTGTTTAAAGTGATCTAAGTCCAGCATAGCAATGCACACCGAGGAGTTGATGCGTTTGGCGAGGTTAAAACAGCGGCGGGCAGCAACGAGGATCTGGGTGTGATTAAGCAGACCCGTTAAGCTATCGCGGCTGGCGGAGCTTCGAATATCATGGCCACGCTGGGCGCGGGAAATCACTTGCGTCACGAATAAACTCGGTGCGGTTTGTTTCGAGATTAAATCGTCGGAACCCGCCTGAATGATGCTGACTTTGTTCTGCATAGTGTCGTCGGAGCTGAGCACTAGGATAGGGCTTGAGCTGTATTTATCTAATTGGCGGATCATTTTTGCCAGCTCTAAACCATTCACATCGGGCATATACAAATCGAAAATAAACAGATCTGGCTCAAATTGCTCTAGGGTCGGCAGCACTTGCTCGGGTTTGGTCATGCCTTTCACCATCAGCCCATGACTGCGAAGCAGACTGGAAAAATAATCGACCATGGATTGCTGATCGTCCACCAGCAAAATTTTAAGCGGCTGTTTTTCTGACATTTTGAGCCACTGGTGGATCTTGCGTACCAGTAGGGTGGTTTCGGCGGGTTTAACAAAATACTCGCTGACATTGGCACGGATCGCCAGCAGTCGCATCTCAAAATCACCGCGGGAAGAGAGAACAAATACACGGGTATTGTGTTTCTCAAACTCGGTCGCCGCGGTAAATAAGGCCTCTTCGGTATAATCGGGCAAGATGAGATCTAATAGAATCAAATCGAAGGGCGAGGTATTTTGAATTTCGAGGAAGTCGGTGAAATTTAAAAAGTGCTGCACATTAAAGCCAAACTCATGCAGCTGCTTGGTTATCATCGCCCCGACATTATTGTCATCCTCAATAATTGCAATTCGATACTCGTGCCGTGCTTTTGTCGGCTTATAGGGACTGTGCTGCATTTGCGCTTCAACCACGGGGGCCGCTGGCTCGCCACGGAGGTTATTTTGCAGCAGTTGGTGAAAGAGGGTATCTAAGCTTTTGATCACATTCAGCGCTGGAGCTGGCGAATCGAGTAAATTCTTTAACAGCAGCTCAAGTTTATCGACAATCTCTTTGGTGTCGGTCAAGCCAAAAGTTTCGCAGGAGCCTTTTAAGTTATGGACTTCACGGTAGACCGCCGACAGCATATGGCTCTGCCAGTTTTTCCGTAGCGAGATCCACAGGGTGATAATTTGTTTCTTCTTATCGGGTAGTGCATGTAAGTACTGACGTTTTAGTTGTTCTAAGGATTCTTCAAGACTCATAGGCTATCACCACCATCAGAATTTATAGGATAAGCTGGTGCACTGCTGGCGCGTATGCAATACCTCATAAGTATTAGTCGGCACAATTAGTGGGATTTTCTGCTTATTCGATACCCTAAGAGTGTAAACCAAGGTTGAGAAAATGCGGCAAAACAAGCCTTTTCTGGTGGATATTTTGTTTAGTCTTAAGTGAATACTATAGTGTTGTGTATTTTGATGTAGTAGTTTGCTGACTGATCAAATAACGTCTTGTTTCAAGGCATCTTGGCATTCAACTTTTGAGAATTGAAGACAAGTTTTATGTGTTCACTCGGCAGCTTAATCGTAATTGAATCTAAAGGGAGTGTTGGCAATGGAAAGCCGCACAAAGCGTATTTTTGTAACGTTATTTTCAATGGCCATTATTGCTTTGCTAGTCGATTATTTTCACTATCAAGGTCGATGGAGCCGAATTGAGGCTAGTCATCTATTGGCAGACATTCTGGAGCCCATTCACCGCAATTGTTCTGTGAATCAATGGGATTGGTGCAGTGCATCAGCAGAGATCACTCCCACAATGAGTCAAACAACATCTCGGAATGTGGATAATGAGTCACATCAAATGGATTATGGTGGATGTGATGACTTAGTTATAAAACAAGCGGAAGAGGCTCTGCAAAGTAGAGGAATATATACTTGGGTTGATGAAAAAGGGCTGACACATTTCTCCTATAGTAGCCATGCAATTAAGGATAGTCAGCTGACACATTACACCGAGCCTCAATATAGTTTTGAGTTGAAGATAGATTCATTGGCGACAACTCCTCCACCATTTTTTCGAGATCGCCTCAGCGCAACGATTAAAGACATTGATAGTATTTACCGAAAATACTTACCCAAACGCCAACTTCATCCCGTTAAGGTCAACTTAATGTTGGCTGGAAACCTGTCTGCTTATAACAAATTAAAGGCAATGTATGCTTCGCAAGTAGGAGCAAGCCAAGGATTTTACTCCGGTCAACATAATCTGGCAGCCGTATGGCATCGTGAAGACTCACAAGCATTTAGAACCGCAATCCATGAGAGTGTTCATGTGATGAACGCCGGACAATTTGGTGGTACGCCTCGCTGGTTAAATGAAGGACTTGCAGAGTACTTTGAATCTTCAGAATTCTTAGAGACCGTTGAGTTAAATACTCGCTATGAATCAATTATTAACAATAACACTCGGAAGAAGTCGAATATGATTTTTGTGGATGATAGAGCTCCTTTATCGATGGGACTTGTTGAACTACTTAGTTCAGAACAAGATTGGCAAGGACAGAAGCAAGATGCGCTCTATCAACATTCTCACAGCTTTGTTCGCTTTCTGTTTCAGCATAAAAATGGCAAACAGTTATTAAGGAAATTATTTGAGCACCTTAGTGCTCAGCGTTGTGAAAATAAGAATGTTGATGAAATACTCGCTTCCTATCCCGGCGGGCTCAATCAATTGAATCGAGATTGGCTGGGGTGGAGGCAACGATAGATAGAGAATTTTGACTATAGAAATTAACCGAGCAACTATAATTTTGTCTTCGCTCTGGTTAAATACTGAGAGCAGACACGATGCTTCAAGGTCATTTTAAAGGATAAGGTTATGCCCAATAACACAGGTACAGTGACGTTACATCGGGTGCTACGTGCGCCAGCGGCGTTAGTCTACAAGGCGTTTACCGATAAAGCGGCCCTAGAGCGTTGGTTACCACCTTGCGGCTTTGTGGGAACGATTCATGAGTTTGAATTAGCCGTTGGGTCAGGGTATTCCATGAGCTTTACCCAATTTGCGACCGGACACAGTCACTCCTTTAAGGTGGTCTATAACGAGCTTATCCCCAACACACTTATCCGCCATACCGACCAGTTTGATGATGAACATCTGCCTGGGGGGATGCAGGTGACTATTGAGTTAACCGAGGTTTCCTGCGGTACCAGTTTGCAGATCACGCAGGAGGGCATTCCTGCCGTGATCCCAGAGGAGATGTGTTACTTAGGTTGGCAGGAATCATTACTGCAACTTGCGGCTTTGGTAGAAGCGAAAACAGAATGAAGCAGTCAGTCACTGGGTGTTATAAAGGGTGATATGCGAGTGGGATATAAAAAAGACGCTTATCTCGAGTAGAGTGTAGCGTCTTTTTATTAGGTAACTTTATAGGGCTATCTTATTAGGTAATGGATAAAGCCTTTTAAAAAAGGCTTATCACACAACAGCAGCAGGATTATGCACTGGCAAGGTTTGCCAGATACTCATCAAAGGTCCCTTGGAAGTTGACCAATTTTCTATCCCGAATATCGATAATGCGGGTCGCTAACGAGGACACGAATTCGCGGTCGTGGCTAACGAAAATCAATGTGCCTTCAAAATCTTTGAGGGCATTATTTAAGGATTCAATCGCTTCCATATCCATATGGTTAGTCGGTTCGTCCATAATGATGACGTTGATATCTTGCATCATTAACTTGCCGAAAATTAAACGGTTTTTCTCACCGCCTGAGCAGTTTTTCGCTTTTTTGTTGGCATCATCTTCGGTAAACAGCAAACGACCTAACATGGCTCGCACCATCAAGTCGTTATGTTTTGGCTGACGCCATTGGTCCATCCATTCAATAATAGTCAAATCATTATCGAAGTCGCTAGTGCTGTCCTGCGGGCAGTAACCAATGGAAGCGTTTTCGGACCACTTAATCACGCCTTGATTATGGATTAACTCATTGACTAAACAGCGTAATAAAGTTGTTTTACCTACGCCGTTCTCGCCGATAATCGCAAGCTTTGCACCGGCTTCGAGGATTAAATCGCCGCCTTCGAATAATAATTCGCCATCAAAACCGTGGGCGAGGTTCTCAAGCACCAATGCCTGACGGTGCATCTTTTTGCCCGGCGCGAAGCGAATCGATGGCGCGATACGGCTGGAGGATTTGACCTCATCCAGCTTAATTTTGTCCATGCGCTTGGCGCGTGAGCTGGCGAGTTTTGCCTTAGAGGCGTTAGCCCCGAAGCGGTTAACGAAGTCCTGTAGTTCTTCAATTTCGGCGCTCTTCTTGGCGTTGCTCGACAGCAGTTGTTCGCGCTGCAGAGCCGATTGCTCGAGGAAGTATTCGTAGTTGCCAGGGTAAATTCGCAGTTCACCGTAATCGATATCCGCCATATGGGTACAGACAGCATTTAAGAAGTGTCTGTCGTGGGAAATGATGATCATGGTGCATTTGCGCTTATTCAGCTCAGTTTCGAGCCAACTGATGGTGTGAATATCCAAGTTGTTGGTGGGCTCGTCGAGCAGCAGAATATCGGGGTTAGCAAACAGGGCTTGGGCTAACAGTACGCGCAGTTTCCAACCGGGTGCAACCTGTGACATAGGGCCATAGTGGAAGGACTCTTCGATACCGGCTTCAATCAAGATTTCGCCCGCGCGGCTCTCGGCGCTGTAGCCGTCCATTTCGGCGAATTCACTCTCGAGATCGCCCACACGCATGCCATCTTCCTCGGTCATATCGGGTTTGGCATAAATAGCATCACGCTCTTGCTTGATTTTCCACAGCTGGGTATCGCCCATGATTACCGCATCGATAACTGTGTATTGTTCGAAGGCGAATTGATCTTGGCTTAGGGTGCCGACCTTTAAACCCGGCGTGATAGACACATTGCCTGAGGTTGGGGCGAGGGCGCCACTTAAGATCTTCATAAAAGTCGATTTGCCGCAGCCGTTTGCGCCAATCAAACCATAACGGTTGCCGTTGCCAAATTTTGCCGAGATATTTTCAAATAATGGCTCTGGGCCGAATTGCATGGTGATATTTGCGGTAGAGATCAAGGGTATGTCCTAGGAAAAAGTCGTTAATAACGGCTTAAAAAGCTGACAACCGCAAAGGATTGCAATATCGAGCTAGTTATTGGCCACATATTTGGGCGCGGAGTATAGCGATTTCAGGCTCAAGATGCGAGTTTCAAGCATAAAGGTTCAAGGCAAAAGCAAACCGAGCCACTCGGGCTCGGTTATCATTCGTCTAACCAGAAGATGCCGATTTCAATTGAGACAATATTCAGTTAAGCGATAACTTCTCGACAATACTGCGCCAAGGCAGCCATTTAAAGGATTGATTATTATCGGGTAAATGATTATGCCCATCCTGTACTACTAGCATTCCCTGTTGCCAAGCTCCCGTGCCGACGCTTAAGTGAGTCACGGCTAAGCCATCGGTTTCACTGCTCGCATCGATACTGGTTTCACGGCCATTTTCCATCCCGTTAAGGTTCATTCCAATGCGGAATTTGCCTAATTGGGCGTAGGGCGGCTGCGCCTGATACAGCAAGTAGCTGTTATCGCCTTGGCTGGAGACCACCAGCAGATCCTGCTTTTTACCGTGAATAGTTGCGCCTTGGTAGAGTGAAATCCCTTCGACATCAGGGACTAAGTCGCCCTCGGCTTTAATGATGAGTTCGCCTTGGGTGCCGCCATTGGCCTTGGCATTAAAGCGCCAAATGCCTTTGTCCTCTTCACCGATAAATAGCGCGTGCTGAGCCTCATCGACCACACAACCTTCGACTTGGCTTGGAGTATGAATATCGCGCACCAGCGCGATACTTGGGCCATTTGCCTGCCAATCGACGCGGTATTGGGCGATGCGGCCAGACTTTTCATTGGCGAACACATACAGGGTATCGGCATCTTGATACAGGCACAGACCATAAATATCCACCATATTGGTGGCTTGATTGGAATACTCGTTGAGCTTCCCTTCAGCGTCGATTTCATAGAAGGCGAGGCTGTCGTTATCTCTTAAGGTCGCCACCGCGATATCGCGTTTTTTACCGCCCAGCATCACTTGCTGGCGCAGATCGACGTTATTGATACGCCCCGATGGCAGGGCTTGAACCTGCTCGCCACGCATATTAAAGCTCAAGAGTCCCCAACGTTTGTTGGTGCCAAGCACTAGGCTTTTTTCTGGTTGAGTTGGATGCACCCAAATCGCAGGGTCGTCCATGGTATCGCCGGGCCTATCGGATGGCGCGCTTTCAACCCAAGCAGGGATTTCGATAATATTATCGCTAGACTCGTTATTTGATTGACTCAGGTCTTTAGGTAAGACTGCTTGGCTAAATAAGTACTGATCGGTTTTATCATCATAGAGAGCAAACTGGATTGCCTTGTTGGTGCTGGTTCCGCTTAGATAACCACTGAATCCCTGTACCTTCCCTAAGTCGTAGTTCGCAATAGCCTGTTTATCTAAGGTAATGGCGCCTTTTTTATCGCTTAACAATAACTTGCCATCGATGACTTGCATGCCCGCGATATCATTATTGAGTGCGGCGAGAACCAACTTAGCGCTATTGTCGGCAAAGGGGCTGGCATCAAATTGCCAGACACCGGCTTCTGGCTCACTGACTAGCAGTTTGTCGCCATCGATGGCGCAGCTGGTGCTGTTGACGGGAATCGCCTGACTGCGCAGCTTTTTCGGCATAAAGTGTCCGGCATCGCCTAACAGCCATTGCTCGCTATAACCGTCTTCGCCGCCAAACCACGCATAGATATTGCCATCCTGCGGCCTTGGCTGAATGCAGATCCAATTGATTTCAAACGATGCCATCGGCAGCAATGGCAATACATTGGTCGCGACTTTGCCTTCTATCTGTTTGATCATGATAGGGCGAATGCGATCGGCGCGGCGATCGAGCGTTAAAGCATAGGGATCGCTAAAGGCTAACAGCTCAAACTCACCCTTAACTAAGGTTTTCGCGGCGGGCAGGGGCGTTTTATCTGCGCTTGGCATGCTTTGTCGCATCAAACCTTGCTTTTCACTCACCCACAGCCAATCGACTGCAGGGATTACTGCGTTGTTATCGTTGTTAAACAGCAAGGCTTGGGCTTGGCTGCCTTTATAAGCTTGGGCTGAGACGGGTTGAGCTAAGGCGCTCAAGGGCGCACTGATAAGGCCTAAGGTCAGTGCTATGGCACTAATTTGGGTAAATGCTGTTGTCATATCTTCGTTCTTTTCAATGGGTGATTAATAGTTGGTGTACTGCACGCCTAACTGGAAAGTGCGGCCATAGGCTTCGTATTGGGCGTTATAGCTGCTGTCACCCGTGTAGCTGTAGTAGGGCTCGTCGGTCAGGTTCACCCCTTTGAAATACAAGGTTAAATTGCTGGTTAAATGGGCCTTGGCGACAAAGTCCCACTGCAAATGATTGTCTTGATAGAGATCGTAGCGCTCATCACTGAGCTCTGTGACTTCCTGTAAATATTCGGATTTATAGGCCGCCGATAACCAAACACTGGCGTAGCTGTTTTCATAGCCAAGGGACAGGTTTGCGGTGAGATCCGATTGGCTTGGCATGGGAATATCGCGGCTCAGTAATTGGCCATCCTCCAGCCAACTGATCTGAGCACTGGAATCTGTGTAGGTGAGGTTAGAGTTGAGCACCAGCGCATTAAAGGGCTCGGGCAAAAAGTTAAACTCTTGCACATAGCTGAGCTCCACGCCGTAGATGTCGGCACTGTCGCCATTGACAAAGGTCACGGCGCTGTGGGCATCGATATAATCGCCACGACCAGCTAAATCTGCCTGATAGATAAAGTTGTCGATATCTTTATAAAACAGCCCCGCCGAAATTAAGCCGATATTGCCAAAATAGTGCTCGAGGCTTAAGTCAAAGTTCATCGATTCGAGCGACTTAAGTTGTGGATTACCAAAGGTTAAGTCGATATCGCCATCATCCTCTTCGAGCAAATATCCCGGCGCTAATTGGCCGAATGTTGGGCGCACTAAGGTGTTGGTCCAAGCGGCGCGCAGCACGGTATTGTCGCTATAGCGGTAAGTGAGGTGCAGTGCGGGCAGCCAATGATCTTCATCGCGGGAATGCTTGATATCGATAAACTCGCCCTTGGCACCATCGTAACCGTACCCGCTAGAATCCCATTGATTTTGCTCAAAACGCAGCCCAGTTAAGATACGCAGTTTCTCGATATCGATGTGGCCCATCAGGTAGGCGGCGTTGATATCTTCGCTGATATCAAAATCGTTAATGGTGGACTCGATATCATCGCGATTGCTGTCGGCATCGAGGCTGTCGATAAGCTGCCATAGCGGCGCAGCATTGATGCCGCTGCCAAAGCGGCCGAGGTCATAGTCAAGCTCATTGCCTGCGTATTGACTCAATAACAAGTCTTCATCGCTCACGCCTTGATCGCCTAAGTCGCTGTAGATCCAAATATCTTCGCGATTGGATTTATCGCGGCGGCTCAGCTTGACCCCAGTTTTTAGCTCGACGCTGTAATCCGCAATGGTTAACTGGCGGGTGAGATCCAGTTGGCCACTGTTGATGGTGTCTTCGGCCTTGGAGGCGGCAACTTCAATTTCATCTAATTCAAAATTGTCGTTTTGGTAATAGTCTTCGGGGGCGATTATCTGTGGCTGATTGGTATTGCTAAAACCCGTGTTATCAATCTTGGCGACAAAGTTGGCGCCGGCAATATCCCGCGGTTTGTCGGCGCTGGCGGTGCTGTGGCTTGCTTGATAGTCAAAGGTCCAGCGTTCGAAGCGGGTTTGACCGCCCAGCACAAAGGAGGTGATGTTTTGGTTCTCGGTGCGTGATTTTAGCGAGCGGGTGGTTTTGCCTTGGCTGAGGGCATTTTCTTGCTGCGGCGATTTCCACTTGGTTTTAGCGCTGTTGCGGGTTTCGGTATCATCAAACTCACTGTAAAGGGTGCGCAGATACAGATCGGTATCATCGCTCGGGCGATAATCGAAGTTCACCCCTATGCCTAAACGTTCACGATTGATTTCATAATCCCGTGCATCGACGGATTCAAGCGCCGCATCCTCAAAGCCGTTATCCCCGGCAAATTCCCATTTACCGCCGGTTTCGACGTTGTCTGAGCCAAAGTCACGGTTATACCAACTGGCACCTATGGCTACCCCTAGCTTGTCGGCAAAGATATCGCTGTAGCTGGCGGCAAGTTTGGGATTGGTATTGTCGGTTAAGGTATCTTGGCTCGCCTCGGCGTTGAGGTTGAGATAAGTATCATCGCGATCGAAGGCCGACAGACTTTTGACCTCAATGGCGCCGCCCAGTGCATCGGCATCCATATCCGGTGTTAAGGTTTTACTCACTTCTACCGATTGCAATAGATCCGATGGCACTACATCAAGGGCAACCGCACGGCGATCGCTTTCGGGTGAGGGTAAGCGCGTGCCGTTCATCGACACTGAGTTATAGTCAGGCGCCATACCGCGCACGCGCACAAAGCGACCTTCGCCCTGATCCCGCTCGATAGACAGCCCTGGCACCCGTTGCAGTGATTCACTGATATTGCTGTCGGGGAAATTCCCCAGCACATCGGCACTGACCACGCTCAGCACATTGTCGGCGCCGCGTTGGCGGTTCATGGATTTACTTAATGCGCCTTGTTGGCCGACCACGCGGATATGCTCCACATCATCTTGGCTGCTTAAGTTGATATCTTGCAGTGTGGTTTGTTTATCGCGAATGCTGATCCTATGCTCGTTTGGCATCGCCCCTAGGTAGTTGACCACTAAGGTGTAATCGCCATCCTGCACACCGACAAAAAAGAAACGGCCATCACGGCCTGCTTGTTGGCTAAGGTTGAGCTCTTTTAAGGTGACGGTTGCACCTGCAAGGGGCTGTTGGCTGCTGTTATCGCGAATTTGCCCCTCAAGTTTGCCTATGGCGAGAGCATTGTGACTCAGTCCAGCGAGCACCATGGCTAAGCTTAAGGCCGAGAGACGCGACGTGAGACGTTTGTGGACCCTAGCGACAGGATGCGCTTGTTGTGGTATCAGAGAACCTAATTGTCGAGCGATTGGAGATTGCATCTTGAGTTCCGTTTCAGTTGTTTCAGTTGAGTGTTATTGCAAGCCTTGTGGGAAGGCCTCTTCGTCATGGCGGCCAAGTTAGGGGAGCAAAATGTCAGATTTGTGACGGCATCGTTGAGCCGTACGGTTTGGCCCGCTTTTACCGAGTAATATGGCGATTTTGAGCTAAGGCTGAGCCAAAATGACGCTTACAGAATCAGCGTCATATAAGAAGGCGTTGGCTGTTATGGGTCGCTCGCATGATTGAATCGTTTAATCCCGTTTGAAGTGAAAATAACCCATCTTTAGAATGGGTTAGAGAGTGTTTATTTAGATTTTGGCTCGTTATTTTAGGGCGGGGTGCGATGATTTTGGGGCCGTGAATACGGCGTAGATTGAGTTCACAGGGACTCAAATTAAGCGAAGATGGCACTTTTCTCGACTCAGCGGAAAACTGCCTGAGCTAATTTGCCGCAGCAGCATTGCGTGTTGTGAGGTTGGAAGGTTATTTTTAGCTTTAAATTTAATTAGTTATAGATATATCCTGCATTTTCTATCGTAAAGTCGCGACAAGTGACGTCACCGAGTTGTCATAAAAGCCCGCTAACTTGCGTCCCCATAGTATCAAGGCTTAATTCTCCCTTTAGGGCTTTATTAAACAAGGTGTGTATTTTGGAAACTCCTGCAAAATCATTACGGCTCGCCAGCGTCTATGTCGTGAGTCTGCTGATCATCTTTATGGTGCCTTTACTGCTTTGGCAGAGCACCACGGCCAAAACCATAACGGCGGTCGATTGGTTTGATGTGGTCACCGAGGGCGCCTTATTCGTGCTCGGCATGTGCTGGCTGATGGTGATGGTCTCGGTGCGCCCCTCGGGTAGAGTGACAAATCTGTTGATTGCGGGCCTATCAAGCTATTGTTTGGGTTGTTATTTGGATTTACTGGACGAGATTTTTATCGTCAAAACCATTCCTGTATATAACTGGTTTGAAAAGATGCCCACGCCTGTCGGGCTGCTGGTGTTGACCTACGGTTTATGGTTATGGCGCGATGAGCAAACCGTCGTCAATCGCCAGCTACAAACTCGGGAGCAGTTTCACCGCGAACATCAGTTAACCGACGGTTTAACCTTACTCAATGATGCCAAGGCCTTCGAACAGCATCTCATTAGACAAATATCGCAAAATCAATCATTTGGTCTTATTATGCTTGATGTCGATAATTTTCATCAATACAACGAATCAAACGGCGTCGAAGAGGGTGATAGGCTGTTGTCCCAGTTGGCATTGTGGCTAAGCGCGAGCCTAAGAAGTCAGGATTTAGTCTGCCGTTATGCTGGCGATCGCTTTATCATTCTGATGCGTGGCGCCATTCCGCCCTTAGTGAGTGTGATGGCAGAGCAGATACAGCAAGGGGTGAAGGAGTTGGGCTGCTCTGTTTCAGTGGTTTGGACGCTACCCTCTCCCAAAGCATTGGATAGGCAGGACAAGCAGAATAGTCCAAAGGCTGAGGCTGCAACGCTGTTGCAATTATTGAATCAAAAAATATCACAGCAAAAAGCGTATCGCGCCTCAGCGGCACCTTTCACTCAGCCGTTTCATTCGTGCAGCACCTCGACTGAAAGCGGGCTTAACTGATGCGCGCGCTCGCCACATGGCAGGATAAATGTATCGATAGCCAATTGCTGGTGGCAAGTTTAGTGATGTTATTTAAGCAGCGTGAATTGGATACTGATAAGTTACTGCGCGGGACGGGGATTTTTATCGCGGATATTCGTAAACCCGATCACCTTATTAGTCCCAAGCAATTATCACGACTGCTGGATAATGCGCTCTCCCTGTGGCCAAGCGGCGATTTAAGTTTTTTATTGGGTCAACGTTGGTTGCCATCCCAAAGCGGCGCGCTGACGGCGGCCATGTTTTGCGCGCAGGATTTACAGGCATTAAGCCGCGTTTGGCATAAGTATCATTGGCTCACTCAGCCTTGGCTGCAAACTTGGTGCTGCCAAGGCGAGCATGAGTGGCATTATCTCTTGAGTCTAGACTTAGGTATGCAGCGCCATCGGCAGTTTTTGATTGAGCTGAGTCTGTCGTCGCTTACCGCAGCCTGTAAGCAGCTGCTTGGGCAAGCTTGGCGCGGCAGTCTGTGCTTTCCCTACCGCGCGCCGGATAATTTGGCCCATTACTATAAATACTTTGGTACCGACTTAAGTTTCGATGCGCCCCTTTGCCGGATTTCGATGACTAAAGCCCAGTTACGCCAACCCTCATTATTTGCGCGCCAGAGCACGGCCTATGCCTTATCAACTGGGGAAGAGAGGGATGACAATCTCATTCATAATGGTGTGATTCATCATGGCGCTAGTCATTCTGTGGGTGACTCTTTAGCCATTGCATCACAAGCAATAGGAACTCAAGCCACAGCGTCTCAAACTATTGTATCTCAACAGAATAGGCTGGATCAGGCGCCAAATATAATGTCAGCGTCGAATATCGCTCCTGCGCCGAATATGACCCAGGCGGCTCGCCAAGCGTTGTTAACACACGAGTTTCGCCTTGGGTTGGCGGGAGGGATCCGCCTTAAACTGATGCGCAGCACTCTTTCCTTGCCAGAGATGGCACAATCGCTGGAGATGAGCCCCGCAACCTTAAAACGCCGCCTGACGGAGATGGGCTTAAGTTACGGGCAACTTGCCGACGAAACGCGTTTGATCCGGGCGCTGTATTTTTTAGCCGAACCCGAGCAAGACGCGCACACGATTGCTAATTCTCTATCCTTCAGTGATGCCAGTAATTTCAGGCGTTCCTTTAAACGTTGGACAGGTCAACTGCCTGCGTATTTCCGCTTTTGGTTAGCCTAGCTCCAATTAGCCCAGTCCCCATAAGCCAGGCCCCAATTAGCTTAAACAACAGCTCCCCGCAATTTCCCTCCAGACTGATGATAAATAAACCATCTTTATCCGTTTTTGAATGACTATTCATTGATTTGAATATTTGTTAGAAAATTCCCGAGGGTTATATTTTTATTTATGCAAATGTGTGAATAGATACTCAAAATGGATTTTTGTCTGTGCCATTACGTATGTGAGTATTAAAGTGCCTTGTATCGTTGAAGGACTGGGCTATAAATGCTGTTTTGTTTCACTTAGAATAACCGTCCTCGACCTTTCACTTGCCGTTTTAAGGGATCGCGTGCTAATCCATCAGCAATACCATCGTCATGGCCCCGATTATCGCTTTGGGGAGCAAATGACCTTTCTCGATGTGAAGCAAACCTTTGGTTTTAGCCATGTACGTGTGGGACGTTGGGTCACGCGCGAGGAGTCATTGATTGCCGCGAATTTGGTATTTGATTCGCTGGCAGATCTTGCCTTTATCCTCATTTTACCGCCGTTGACCTTAGGACTAAGGCAAACCTTAAGCCTTGCCTTTGGCCACGGTGGGCAAAAGGGTGTGCAGGCACACTATGCGCCAGGGGCGCGAGAATTGGCATTAGCGAAAAATGCGGGTGCTGGGGCGCTGGCCCATGAGTTTTGGCATGCGTTTGACCACTATGTTGCCCCTAAGGCGTTTTCGCGCGCCACGGGACGTTTTAAGTGCGCCAGCGATCTCTGGCTTGCGGATCAGCCGCTTATCGAGCATCCCCTTAATCACCGTTTAGCTGAGATCTTTCGGGTTACCTTGCTCTCCGAGGACAATTTGGAGCCAAGTGATTACGTTCGCCGCGCAATTGCCTTAGATAAGCGTTATGGTGCGCAGTATTTTGCTAAACCGACGGAAATGATGGCGAGGGCCTTTGAGGCCTGCATCGAATCCTATCAAGGGATCCAAAATCCCTATTTAGTCTCTGGCACGCGCTATTCAGCGCTGGCAAAGGAAGGGGCCTACCCCGATGAGCCACATAGACAACGTATCTTTAATGCCTTGATTGCCTACTTTGAGCCATTAGGCATGGCGTTAGGGAAAACCGGATAAACCTTAGGCGCTAGTCCGTGAGTTGCTGCTGGCAATAGGCGAGCTGGTGGCGAATGGCATCGAGGGTTTGTGAGGCGGCATAATCCATCAGATACCAAGGGCTGATTTGGCTTTCGGGCTGATGATTAAAAAACAGTGACTCGCATGCTTTAAGCTTCGATTTTTCAGCAAATTGTTGCCAAATCGCACTGGGTGTAAGGGCGAGTTTGGCTAACTGTTCACGTAGTTGTTGCTTTGTTTGCTCACTTACGTTTGGTGTAAGTGTGGATTGTCTGAGTAAATCCAGTTGGCTGAAGGGATCTTCAAATCGTTCGTTTCGGTCAGTGTGGCGAGTTGGTTTACTCTCTGCGCCATCAGTCTCACAGGCCTTATGCATACTCTCCCACGGCGTTAAGGTAAATTCAGGCCAATCGATACGCTCGCATAGCAGCGTTTGGGCGATTCTTCTCTCTCCAAGCCAGTTGTGTACCATACAAGGCAAATGAATGTTGTCTGGCAGGTCCATACTGCGCTGTAAGCTCGGCAACAGCGACATCCGCTGAACTTGTACCTTTTTGGCTAATGACATCATTAACACGACTGTGGTTAGGCCCGAAGAAGGCCAGCAGCCGAGGGAAGGGGTGAGATCGGTCGCGATTTGGGTCAGAGCCTTTGCCAGTTGCACGCCTTGGGGATGACCTTGCACTTCGAAGGCATATTGAGATTCGGCAAAGCCACCATTGGCAATATTGACCACTTGGCCATGGGAAGATACATCTTCTGGGCATTGGGTGCCATTGAAGATAAAGGTGAGTCCTTTGTTTGCGGGTTGCCAGTCGCCCGAAGCGTTACCGATAATGGTGGCCTGCTCAAGCTTGAGCTGCTCGGCAAATGCGCTTAACGAAATCCTGGGTTGTGGCTCAGCCAATTGACGGTGCATATGCGTATGTGATTGAGGCGCATCGGCTAAGGGCTGTGGATAGGACATACTCGCAAGGACTCTGTAAAACAAAGAGGCTAATTGTACTGGAACTTCCCCGCTGACTAAAGGGCTATTCCCTATCGAGTCTCTGTAGACTCATTAATAAAATTTCACAATAACAGTACGTTAGACTGTTTTATTAAGGTTTGATGGGGAGTTTCACGTTTAAAGAGACACTTGCAACCTGATGCCATCGAACGCCTTTTTGAACTCATTATTTAGCGTTTTTAGTGAGTTAACTAAATGGCTCACTGAATGATTTAGTTGCTATTGGTTGGCGTGCTAAGACGCGCTTTTTCAATCACGCTAATGGTTCTTTCGATAAATTTCCTTAAAGCCTTTGGCGGTAGAAAAGGGGATTTATCCTCCTGATTAAAGCGTGCAATAAGGGTCGCGACCTGTGGATGTTGAATGATGTCCTCCACACTGTTACCCGCATCTAGCTGGGTTTCAATCAAGTGTACCCAGTCGTTGGTGTTTTGCTGAAAGCTGCGAAGTGATGCTTTATTACTTGGCTTACCATGCCCCGGCACGATAAGGCTGTCTTCATCGCCGAGGCGTAAAATGTGGTTGATTGCCGCATTAAAGCCGCGTATTCCACCGGCATAGAATGTGGGGTGCCAGCTGTTATCGACAATATCGCCGACAAATAGGCTGTTACTTTGCGGGTGAAAATAGATCCTGTCGGCAGCAGAATGGGATGAAACTTGAATGGTCACTATCTCTGCCATGAATGACTGCGCTGACGCTAGGCTTTGTGTTGGCGCTAAGCTGGCACCTTGTTGGATAAAATATTGATTACCGCCGGTATGATCGGTGTGTTCATGGGTATTCAAGATAAATTTAACGGGTTTGCCATAGAGGGATTGGATGGTACGACTTAAGGTATCTAAGTGTTCATCCCCTGGCATAGGGTCGATAAACACTAAGCCTTCGCTCGTTGATAGCACGCCGATATTGGTTCCGTAGTCCACACCTTTCAACTGCAGTAGTTGATCGGAGACTTTTTCAATAGTGATGGTATCGGCGTTGGCTGCAAAATAGCATGTAACAAAGACGAGGGGAGCTAATGCTTTATACATGTAGGCAAGCCTATGATTAAGTGTGAGTGTTGAAATCTATTCGCATCAAATCTATTCGCATCAAATCTATACGCATTATTAGCGTCAGTTAGCTGTCTCGCCAACTCTCACATCTGCTTAATTTGTGACAAATCTTATAAACCTATCGTATTATCAATATGTCGTATTGATAACAATTCGCATTAACCTTACACTATCGGGATTCTAAAAGAGGTAGGAACAATCCCCCATGGCGAAAATAAGTAATCGCTTCTGGTTTATGTTACACGGTTGGGTATCTTTGCCCATCTGGATTTTATTCAGTTTTATCTGCTTAACGGGCACGGTTGCCGTACTCAGTCATGAACTGACTTGGCTGACCAACCCCGCAGCCCGTGCGCTCAATCCAGATGAGCTGCCCGCGAAACCCGTCGATGAATTAATGCTGGTGGTCGAAAAGGCCTATCCGAATGCGCAGGTGATGGGGGCGATGACCTTTGAGCCTTACTTAGTCAATGCGTTTACCTTTACCGATGCCGATAAACCTTATGCTATCGCCTATGTGAATCAATATACGGGGCAAATTCAGCAGATCAACGAAGGACTAACCTTTATTGGCTTTATGCGTTCTTTGCATGGTTGGTTGTTGTTTCCTTGGCAAAGCGGTTACAGCATCGGCTATTACCTTGTTTGCTCTATGGCACTTATGATGCTTGCCTCATTGATTACTGGATTGATCGTTTATAAGCGTTTTTGGCGCAGCTTTTTTGCACCCAAACTTAGACTTACCCAAGGGAAGAAAACTTTACTCTCTGATTTGCATAAATTATCCGGCGTCTGGTCGATTTGGTTTATTGCGATTATGAGCCTGACTGGGCTGTGGTATTTAGTTCAAGCTATCTTCTGGCATGCGGATATTGATATCGAGCCCCATGCCCCTATTATTGCCGCCGAGCAAGTGCCGCTGATGCAAGCGGGTGATCCACAAGCGCCAAGCGCCAATGTCTCTTTTACTGAGGCCTTAAGTTTAGCTAAGCAGCGCTTCCCCGATTTTCAGCCAAGTTATGTGATGCTGCCTGAGCATCAACGGGATATGTATCATCTGAGCGGTAGTGGCGATCATATCTTCTACGATCAATATTCCTACAACCTCAGTATCAATCCGTGGACGGGTGAGATTGCTAGCGCGACCTCGCCAGAAACCATGACAGGTATGCAGACCTTAATGCATATTGCCGATCCGCTGCATTACGGCACCTTAGGCGGGATTTGGACTAAATTGATTTGGTTCTTCTTTGGGCTAGTGCTTTCGGGCATGTCGATCACCGGTTTTATGATGTGGGGATTACGCCATGTCCGTGCCTTTAAACAGGCCGAAAGCAAAGACTTAGCCGCAGATATGTTAGGGGAGGCACGCTAATGGCATCATCGGTATTTTGGTTAAAACATAAATATAAGCTCAGTGGTTTGATTTTGATCTTACCCTTAGTGTTTCTCTATCAGTCGCTTAACCCGAGTTTTCCCCCCGCGTGGCCGAGCCAGCAATTAGGTGAATTTAAAATCGCGCCAATGCCGTTAGATTTAAAGGCACCTTATAAGCACCACGATGATTACGTAAAAGATTTTATGTTGATCTTTGAACAGGGGAATGTGGCCCATATTCGCCAGGGTTATGCCAATATCGGTCCAGAGGCTCTGCCATTGGAAGCCCTACAAAAAGGCGAAAACGGGGTGTTGCATGGCAGCAAACATGGTCAGCATGTGCATGCGATCACTGGCGCTAAGTTAGCGGCAACGGACAGCTTGTGGGTGTCGATTCAAAATTGGCAGGGCGAATGGTTGGTTAGCCAATGGCCCGTACCCGAGGCGGTGTTAGTGCAGTAATAGCGTTGAGTTTGTTTACTCAAAAGGGGTGAGGTTGCTTTCCAGTCTATATTTCACAGCCTTGACTAAAATGGTGCAGACGATAGTCACAAACGTGGGCGAAATAAAATAGCTTTAGGCTATAGACTGATAAACGGTATTCAGATTTGTGGGGTTGAAAGTAAAAGGCCATCTAATTTTGATGGCCTTTTCTTTGGTTAAACAACTACTTGTATGGATTATTCCACGATTGATGTTGTTACACTTTCAATACGCTGAGAGAACTCAAATGGGGCTTGATAATCTCGACTGACAGAACCGCCTTCGTCTTCACCGATACCCACACCATCATCCAGTGAGTAAAGCCGACTAATGGTGTTGGGGATCAGTTTCTTCTCTACCAATTTGCCATTGACGTAAAGATAGGCATTACCTCCTTTCCCGGTACCGACTGAGTTTCCTTTTCCGCCAACGCCATTTTCGTCATAACGGAACTTCATTGTGATCTCATTCTCGCCAGGCTGGAGTTTTGCGCCAGAAAGCTTGGTGTATTCATAGGTTAACCAGTTGTATTCAAAGGTAGGTATTCCCTTCATCACATACAAACTCCATCCTGCGAAATTACCGCCTTGAGCAATGATCACCCCATTGGTATTGTCAACATCGTCAATCATGACTTTCGCGACAAGATCGAAGGATTTATTTTTGATGTTTAAGAATGAGTTTTCGGGGATCCCCTTTGCACCTTCATAGAGAGTTAAACTCTTCTTTCCAAATAGGGCGTCTGGTCTGCCTGCAACTTCGGCATTCATGCGCTCTAAAGTTCGGTCATCAATGGGATACACATGATTGATTTCAGCTTCTTTGTCGAATATCGAGCGCAGCTCTTTCAGCTTATCAGGGTTGTTTTTTGCAAGATCGGTAGACAATGACCAATCTTTACGTGTGTCAAACAGTTCCCATTTATCAGTTTGCAGAGTTGCGAACTTTTTAGAGTCTTCCCACAATGGAAAATGTATTACACGAGCCAACCAACCATCATTATAGATAGCGCGATTACCACCCAATTCAAAATACTGAGTGGTATGTTTGGTTTTGGCTTGAGCATTGTTGAAGGTGTCAGCAAAACTGACTCCAGCGATAGGTAATTGTTTCACGCCATCGACCATTTTGGGGTCGGGAAGGTCGGCTACCTCCAATATCGTAGGTGCAATATCAATCACGTGTGACCATTGATTACGGATCTCTTCTCCTTTCGACTTGATGCCCTTGGGCCAACTGACGACCATGCCATTACGAGTACCGCCGAGATCGGATGCCATGCCCTTCATCCATACAAAGGGCGTATCTCCGGCAATTGACCATCCCGCAGCATAGTGACCGAAGCTATCGGGCCCACCTAGCTTATCAATGTTGTCGAGTACTGTTTTTGTGTCCTCTTCGATACCGTTATAAAATGCGAGCGAATTGAAGCTACCGTTGCGGTTACCTTCGCCACTTGCCCCATTATCACCAACTATGTAGAAAATGAGCGTATTGTCGAACTTACCATTTTTCTTCAGGGTATCTACGATTCGCCCTATCTCATGATCGGTGTGAGTCAAAAAGCCCGCGTAAACTTCCATTTGGCGTTCAAACACACGTTTTTCATCTGGGGTGAGTGAATCCCATCGCGGCACTTGCTCAGGCATGGGGGGGAGAATGGTGTCTTTAGGAATAATCCCCGCAGCCTTTTGACGCTCAAAGGTGTCTTGTCTGAGTTTGTCCCAACCCATCGAGAATTTTCCTTTGAACTTATCAATCCATTCTTTAGGCGCTTGATGCGGCGCGTGTGCTGCACCTGGGGCATAGTAAACGAAGAAAGGTTTATCGGCATTATAACTTTGCTGCAGATTTAACCATTGAATGGTTTGATCTGTCATATCGGTTGTGAAATGGTAGTTTTCCTTTCTCGGTGTTTTTATACGGGTATTGCCATCGATAAGCACGGGTTGGAATTGATCTGTTTCACCGCCAAAAAAACCATAGAACTTCTCAAAACCAATTTGGCTGGGCCATAAACTCTGGTTGGCTGCTGGACCGGTTTCCCAGGGCGGAATCTCATGGTTTTTGCCAAACATCGCTGTGCTATAGCCGTTGTATTTTAACACTTTAGGTAATGCGGCAATATAATTTGGACGCGCTCCCGTATTACCAGGAAAGGCCGTCGAGGTTTCTGCAATCGATCCCATGTTGTTTTGATGATGGTTTCGCCCCGTCAACAACGCGGTTCGTGTCGCCGAGCTGACACCTGTGGTATGAAACTGATTGTAAATCAATCCCTGTGCCGCCAATGCATCTAAAGTTGGCATATCCACAGCCCCACCAAAGAGTGAGCTTTGACTAAAACCAACATCGTCGAGCAAAATCACTAACACGTTCGGCGCTCCATCTGGCGCCTTAATCCGGCTCGCTGGAGTTGGACGCTGAACATCACGTACATCGAGTTGGTCGTAGGTTTGAGGTTCAATATCAGCAATTGGCAGCTGTGTTCTGTCAATAGTTTGCGCTGATGTCAGACACGGCGCCAGTAAGCTACTGACAGTTAAGGTTGTTTTAAAAACATCCATATTGTTTACCTTTTGTTGGAGGTAGTGAGGATTAACGGACCATCTAAGGCTTGCATCACATAACTAGCGGGGTAACCGTTAGCTAATAACCTAGTCATGGCATGTAAGTACTTCTCTATCTGCTGAAAGAAATAGAAGTATCCTTCGCAAAGTACATTTTCATATTCACCATTGGCGGCGAGATAGCGGTGTTTAGGGCAACCACCATTACACATTTTTAAATACCGGCACTGTTTACAACGATTGGAGAGTCGTGATTGCTTGTTAAAATGAAATTGTGTCGAATGTTCTTTTATTTGTTTTAAGGGGTGGAGGGTGATGTTACCGAGATGAGATTCGGGATAGGCGACATGGTCACAAAAATAGACGTCTCCATTGGACTCGATAGCGTAGGAAGAACCACATTCTTGTGCGTGAATGCAATTGGGTGAGTCATTGCCAATATACTGAGTTAAAGCCTGCTCAAAATTGGAAATAAACACTTTGCCGACATCTTGTTTTATCCACTGCTGGAAAATATCGACGAGGAACTTACCGTAATCTTTGCTGTTTACGGACCATGGCATAGGTTGATGCACTTCAGCTTGTTTACCGGTCGATAAAATGAGATTACTGGAAAAATGTTGGCCACGGGCTTGCTCTTGTTCAGAGGGCTTAGACTCGACGATAGGGGAGAATTGAATGTATTTCACTTTATGCTTTCTGAAAAAGGCATAAATGCTCTCTGCGTGTTGACAATATTCCTGCGTTACACAAGCTAACACATTGTGTTCAACGTTCATTTTTTGCAAGAGCTTGAGAGCTTTCAGATTCTCATCAAACACACTTTTACCTTGCTTAGTGCGATAAGTTGCTTGTAGCCATTCAGGGCCATCAAGACTCAGGCCTACAAGAAAATTATTTTCTTTAAAGAATTGGCACCATTGTTTATCGAGTTTAGAACCATTGGTCTGTAAGGTATTTTTAATGATTTTGTCTTGTGCGTATTTTCGTTGCAACGCCACAGCATGTCGAAAAAAATCGAGTCCAGCTAAGGTCGGCTCGCCGCCATGCCATGCAAACTCAACAATCTGAGAGTCTTGATTAGCAATATAGTTTTGAATGTAACGCTCTAACACGTCTAAACTCATAACCTTTTTTGAGTTTAGGACCAAATCTTTTTCAAGATAAAAACAGTATTGGCAATCATAATTACATTTTGAACCTACTACTTTGACTGTTGTGTGTATCCCTGTCATTTATTCGACTTCTTATTTCCTGTTGAGGTGCAATTTCAATTTATTCTTGCCTTATTGACAATATTAAAATCTAGCACATGACGTTAAAACTTACTTTAGCAATCTGAGCATCATTCAGCAATTGACAATGTTGATAGACTCATATTATCAGTTTTGATAACTTGATAAGATAACACATTACATAAATTAAAAGACGATGCGGCTAAACTACAACCTGCTTAAACCATTGAGTTTTTTATTGGAAACACAGAGTATTAACGACACCGCCACTCAGCTAAAGACGAGTTCGTCGGCCGTAAGTCGTACGCTGAAAACGTTAAGACATATTTTTGAAGATGAATTGCTAACAAGAAAAAATGGCAAAATGGAACTTACGACTAAAGCTATCGCATTACGTGAAAAAGTAAGTCGTATCATCGAGGAAATTGAAAGCCTAACGGAGAATGAATCATTCAACCCTCTCATGCTCACCAGCAATATTACCATAGCGATGAATGCATCTATTGCTCAATGGTTTGCTCCTTTACTAATTGACCATTTGGCAAAAAATGCTCCAGGTATAAAATTGACAATTGAAGACTGGAGTGATGCAACACCTCAACATATTTGTGAACATAGAGTTGATTATGGGATCCATTATTTTCCATTAAATTTATCGAAGAACTTAGTGCAAAAATGCGGTGAGCTAGACCATTTTGTGGTTGTGTGTCGTACACAACATCCTCTAGCGACACAAAATATTAAGCTAGATCACTTTAGTCAATTTCCTTTAGCTGTACATGTGATGAAGTATTGGAATGAAGGCCAAGATCATTTGTCTCGATATCTCAAGAAACTTGGGGTCGAGACAAATGTGGCACTGCGTACGACTCATTTAAGCGTGTTGTTAAAGGCGCTTGAAAACAATGATTACTTATTTCCTTGCTCAATTAACTTAGCGAAAACCTTGGATACAAAATTTACGTATATCAGTTCTGATTCGTTATCATTTGTTCCTTTGCAGCAACGAAATTTTGGTTTTCTGTATGATAAAACCAGGAGTAATGATGAATTAATTCATTGGTTTCACGGTGAAATATCGGAATTGATGCGTAACCAAGTTAGAAATCATTAAGGTGTATATTTTTCAATGTGCTCGGTTAGATTCATATTGATATTGAATTTACCTTAACTTATTTTAACTAACGTGTATTTTGGTCCAACATGGAATGCAGTTTGGGACATTAGTATTTGATTTTAAAATTAAAAGGATAACGATTTTAATGGAATTTACTGAGGCAGAACTCGCGCTAATCACTGCCGCGAAACAAAAAGTGCACATGGCGCAGCGGGTGCGAGTTGGGGTAATTATGTTGCTTATCTTAGGCACGCTTACGCTGCTGGCAGGATTTTGGAGTCACCCTTACGCGATTTATATTGCCTTTGCGCTGGTGGTTTTTGCGGTTGCGCTACCCCAGTTTGGCCAAGGGCCAAAATATGAAGAATTGCTAGAATTGTTGCAGCAAAAAGCCGCTCAGCAAAACGATTAATCTGCACCACAGTACTAATCACAGTGCTAAGAACGGTGCTAACAACAGCGCTAATAACAAAGGGCTTTCAGCAAAATCTTAACTAGCCGAAAGTATTCGAAAGCCCTTGTTACTTGTTCATTCCGTTAGTTAAAGCGCTTAACGATAGCCATATGGCGCCCTTATTCTTCGGGATAGACCTTTTCTTTAAATTCGCAAAGGTCCTCAATAATGCAACTGCCACAGCGGGGTTTGCGAGCCAGACAGGTATAGCGGCCATGCAGAATAAACCAGTGATGCACATCGACTTTAAATTCGGCGGGAACAACCTTTAACATGCGCTCCTCGACTTCGACCACGTTTTTACCAGGGGCGAATTTAGTGCGGTTTGCCATGCGAAAGATATGGGTGTCGACGGCGATGGTTGGCCAGCCAAAGGCGGTATTGAGCACCACGTTAGCGGTTTTACGACCTACGCCTGGAAGCGACTCTAGCGCCTCTCTGTCTTCTGGGACTTCGCCGTTGTATTTTTCAATCAAGATCTCACAGGCTTTAATCACATTGATGGCCTTGTTGTTATACAGGCCAATGGTCTTGATATATTCCTTTAATCCCTCCACGCCTAAGGCATAAATACTGTGGGCGGTATTGGCGACTGGAAACAGTTTATCAGTCGCCTTATTTACGCTCACATCGGTCGCCTGCGCCGATAAAGTCACCGCCACCAGTAATTCAAAGGGACTGGAGAAATTCAGCTCGGTTTCGGGTTTGGGATTGTTTTCGCGAAGGCGGGTGAGGATTTGGATGCGTTTTTCTTGATTCATAGTGATCCTTGGAAGTAGTGGGTTTAACGCTAAACCCACTACTTAAGCTGTTATCTCAATAAGGGCTTAACTCACTTTGGTGATCCGTGCCCGTGTCACGCTTGGTTGTACAGCCGCTTCGGGTTGACGCTCTTTAAGCTTTTTATCGATAACGTTTTTCAGGGCGATAAGTAGGCCCATCACAATAAAGGCGCCAGGTGGTAACATCGCCAGCAGGAAGGGGGTATCGACTTGCCATACCTGAATCGTTAAGGCTTTAGCCCATGGGCCGAGCAGTTGGTCGGCGCCATCAAACAGGGTGCCTTGGCCGAGAATTTCGCGCGTAGCGCCAAGAACCGCTAAGACTAAGGTAAAGCCAAGCCCCATCATCAGCCCATCGAAGGCGGCGCTAAAGGCATTATTACGGGAGGCAAACGCCTCGGCGCGGCCAATGATAATGCAGTTGGTCACAATCAGCGGCAAGAAGATCCCTAAGGACAAATACAGACCATAGGCGTAGGCGTTGATCAGCAGTTGCACCGCCGTCACCAGCGCGGCAATGATCATCACAAACACGGGGATACGGATTTCCTTAGGCACATAGTCACGTACCAACGAGACTAAAATGTTTGAGCCTATCAGCACCAACATAGTGGCAACCCCAAGCCCGAGGGCGTTGGTGAGGGTGGCCGTTACGGCTAACAGTGGGCACAAGCCCAGTAATTGCACTAAGCCAGGGTTGTTTTTCCACAGTCCTTGCCAGGCAATTTCGCGATAATTAGTCATGGTTGGCCTCACAATTCAGAGGTTGGCTGAAAATCTCTGCTTGATGCTGAGTAAAGTACCATACGGCGCGTTTAACCGCTTTCACATAGGCGCGTGGTGTGATTGTCGCGCCGGTAAATTGGTCGAAATCACCCCCGTCTTTTTGCACTTGCCATTGCTTATCATCTTCTGATTTAAGCACTTTACCGACGAATTGCGTTACCCAGTCGGATTTACGTAAATCGATTTTATCCCCAAGGCCTGGGGTTTCTTGGTGGGCGAGTGTGCGCACGCCTAATACTTCACCTTGGGTATTGATGCCCACAATCAGCTTAATATTGCCGTTGTAACCATCGGGGGCAATGGCTTCTAGGGCGATAGCAACGGGTTTACCGGCAGCTGTGGCGATATAGGCGGGCATGGCATCTTCGGTGCCGAGCGCCTCTTTATCCTGCAACAGAGTGCATTGCGCGGTCAGCTCATTGTCATGGAGCTCATCAGGGATCAGTTGATGCAACACGCGCATCAATTCCTGCTGCTCTTGCTGCTTAATTTTGTCTAAGGTCTGTTGATTGACCACTGCGACTAAGCCCGTGCAGAGCAGGGCAAATAGCGCAAGTAACAGACCATTTTTAATCATTGGATTATTCACTTTTATTCCTCAAGAATCTTTGTTCAAGCATGCTTGATTCTTTTGCCACAGGCCTAGGGCGCTGAATGGCCATAGGTGCGCGGACGCACATAGTAGTCAATAAATGGCGCGCAAAGGTTTGCGAGCAGCACGGCAAAGGCGAAGGCATCGGGGTAGCCACCTTGGGTACGAATGACATAGACCAAGACGCCAATTAATGCGCCGAAAATCAAACGGCCACGCGGACTGGTCGCCGCGGTGACAGGATCGGTTGCAATAAAGAAGGCGGCGAGCATGGTCGCGCCCGAGAATAAATGGAACAGTGGGCTTGCCTGAGTATCGGGCGACAGTAAAAAGCCAATGCTCGATGCCACAAATAATCCCGCCAAGACGCCGGTGCTGATATGCCAACGGATGGCTTTTAATTTAAGCAGCACTAAACCGCCAGCCAAATAGGCTAAATTGACCCAAAACCAACCAACGCCAGTGCCGCCATCGAATATGCTTTTAGCCATACTTTCGGTGGTGGTGAGCCCTAAGGACAGATCTGTTTTGAGGGTATCGAGCGGAGTCGCCATACTGATCCCATCGATACCGAGGCGGAATTGCTCCATGCCACCATGGGCGCCGACATTGAAGATCAATTGCAAACTATCGATTACACTTGGGGTATTGAGCGCAACCGTACTTGGCGCAATCCAACTGGTCATCTGCACAGGGAATGAAACCAGCAGTAACACATAGGCGGCCATCGCGGGGTTGAACAGGTTATGGCCTAGGCCACCGTAGAGGTGTTTGACGATAACAATCGCAAACACTGTGCCCATAACGATCATCCACCAAGGTGCCAGCGGCGGGATCGCAACCCCGATTAAGATCGCCGTCAGCATAGCGCTGTTATCGCTTAAGCTTGCTTTGATGCTGCGGTTACGCAGTTTCATCACCGCGGCTTCACAGCTTAGGGCAACGATAATCGCCAGTAACACTTGAATAAGTGTGCCCCAGCCGAAAAAGGCGCATTGCACCACAAGGCCGGGTAACAAGCATAAAATGACCCTTTGCATAACCGTTGAAGTATGCAAATTACGGGTAACATGGGGTGATGAGGCTATTTTAAACGCCATTGTGATCCCTTTTATCTAATCTTGAGTCACTGATTTTTAAGCTAATCATTTTTAAAGCACTGAGGTTAAAACCCGCAGTGCTATTCATTTGCGTCGCTGATCGCATTCGCTTCTCTGGCCGCTTTTTTGGCTTTCGCACGGGCAACGGCAGCAGCGACCTTGGCTTTCTTCTCATCTTCGGGACTGAGTGGCGCACTTGGTTCAGCGACTGAGCTTGATTCATCGCCTGATTCAGAGTCTGATTCAGAACCTGACTCAATGTCTGATTCAGGCTTAGCAACTGAGACTAACTCGGGCTGAACTTCGGTAACCTCAGTCGAATCAGCTTGCTGTGCGGCGGCTTTCTTTGCTTTTGCGCGGGCAACGGCAGCTGCGACTTTGGCTTTCTTCTCATCTTCGGGACTGAGTGGTGCGTTTGGTTCAGCGACTGAACTTGATTCATTGCCAAATTCAGAGCTTGAAGCTGGCTGAGCGTCTGCAGCTAGCTTGGGCTGCTCGTCAACAACATCAGTTGATTCAGCTTGCTGCGCGGCGGCTTTTTTGGCTTTTGCACGGGCAACGGCTGCAGCGACCTTGGCTTTTTTGTCATCCGCTTCTGCGTTAGCAGTCGTTTCTGTTGCTGGCTTATCTGTGTTGTCTGTCGCGGCATCAGTATCGCTATTGGGATCCGAGTCGGCCTTCAACGCCGCTTTTTTCGCTTTGGCGCGAGCGATGGCTGCGGCGACTTTATCTTTTTGCGATAACGTCTCAGCCTGCTCAGTTGGCTCGCTTTGCTCAGAAGATACCGTTTGTTCAGAAGAGACTGCTTGTTGAGACGATTCTGCATCATCCGCACTTTGAGCTGCAGCGGCAGCTTTCTTGGCTTTAGCGCGGGCAATCGCGGCGGCTACGGCTGCTTTCCCCTTAGGCGCCTCAGTGCTGTTTGCATCAGCATTTACAACTTCGACCTGCGTGTTATCAGCTGTGGTTTCTGCCGCAGCTGCCTTTTTGGCCGCGATCCGCGCCATGGCTTCGGCAACGGCATTTTTATCCGTTGAGCTCATGGTTGCTTGGCGACGCGCAGCGGCTTCCTTAGCCTTGGCTTCGCGGGCGAGTTTTTCTTCTTCGAGGCGTTGAATACGCGCCTCGAAACGCAGTTTGGCGCGCTCGGCTTGATGTTTTTCATCGGCGGCTTGTTTTAGTGCCGATTTAGCGATGCGGTAATATTCCACCAGTGGTATATCACTGGGGCACACGTAGCTACAGCAACCGCATTCGATGCAATCTTTAAGGTTGTAGCTGGCCGCCTTGTCATATTCTTCGGCTTTTGCATGCCAAAACAGTTGTTGTGGTAGCAAGAGTGCAGGGCAGGCATTGGCACATTCGCCGCAGCGGATACAGGCCTTTTCCTCTGGAGTGGTTCCAATCTCTTGACTGCTTGGCACCAAAATACAGTTTGTGCCCTTTAAAATAGGCACTTGGATGGTGGGTAACGCATGGCCCATCATAGGACCGCCAATAATCACTTTTTGATCGGCTTCTGCGTTAAATTCAGTGTGTTTGAGCACATGTTCAACGGGCGTGCCTATGGGTAACCAATAGTTGCCGGGCTTACCGATATTTTGTCCGGTAACGGTAACCACTCGCTCAATCAACGGTTTACCTTGGGTCACGGCTTGGTGAATCGCAAACGCGGTTCCTACGTTATGCACGACAATCCCAAGCTTAGCGGGGATGGAGCCTGAGGGCACTTCACGCCCCGTGATGATCTGAATAAGCTGCTTTTCACCGCCAGAAGGATACTTGGTTGGTATCGCTGTCACCCGCGTGCTGCCCGCAGGGAGCGTGGATTGACTCACCGCCTGTTGCATGGCTTTGATGGCTTCGGGCTTGTTGTCTTCGATAGCAATCACAATACGCTTGGGCGCGAGGAGGCGATGGATAATCCCAATCCCCGCCAGAATGTCTTGGCTGTATTCGCGCATTAAGCGATCGTCGGCGCTGATATAAGGCTCACATTCCACGCCGTTGATAATCACTAATTCGATTTCACTGACGGGATTCAGCTTGATATGGCTTGGGAAGGCGGCGCCGCCCATACCGGCAATGCCTGCACCATGGATTTTGGCAATCATCTCATGATTGCTAAGCTCAATTGAGCCTGGCGTTAACTCGCACCAGCGGTCTTCACCATCGGCGGCAATCACGCAGGTATTGACCGGCAAGGCCGAGGCGTGGTTACTGGCTCTTGGCTCAATGGCGACGACCGTGCCAGAGGTTGGCGCATGTACTGGCAAATGCCAAATCGAGGTGCCTTGAGTTAATGGCGCGCCTTTTAATACTTTGTCACCCACTTTGACTACAAGGGTGCAGTTTTCACCCACCTGTGGCACGGGTACAAGGTATTCCTGCGCTAAGGGCAGTTGGCTAATCGGTGTCGTGTTGGAGAGGAATTTGACTTCAGGTGGATGAATGCCACCGGGTGAGCGCCAAAGGGTTCCTTTATCTAATTGATCTAATAAAGTCAGCACCGCTTATCCTCTCTTTTCTTCGTGCGGGGTCTCTTGGATAAGAGTCACGGGAATGGCATTTAAGCGCCAGTTCCAGTTTTTCAGATTTTGGCCCACAGGGAGCATATCGATACAGTCAACGGGGCAGGGCTCGACACAGAGATCGCAACCTGTGCAGTCTGCCGTAAGCACGGTATGCATGAGTTTGCCCGCACCAATAATGGCGTCAACAGGACAGGCCTGAATACATTTAGTGCAGCCAATACATTCATCTTCGCGAATGTAGGCGACTTTTTTGACTTGGGATTGGGCCTCTGCATTGAGCGGCTCTGGCTCTACACCCATTAAGCTGGCGAGCTTTTCCATGGTCGCGGTGCCGCCAGGCGGGCACTTGTTGACTTTATCGCCATTGGCAATCGCTTCAGCGTAGGGGCGGCAGCCGGGATAACCACATTGACCGCATTGGGTTTGTGGCAGAATCGCTTCGAGTTCATCGACGATGGGATTACCTTCAACCTTAAATTTTAAGGCGGCAAATCCGAGTAATACCCCAAAGAACAATGCCAATAGGGTTAATAAAATAACGGCAATTAACATGGTGGACATCTATTTAACCAATCCTGTGAATCCCATAAAGGCCAAGGACATCAGCCCTGCGGTGATCATGGCAATCGCGCCACCTTTGAAAGGCATAGGCACGTCGGCCGCAGCTAAACGTTCACGCATCGCGGAAAACAGAATTAACACTAAGGAAAAACCCACCGCTGCACCAAAACCATAGATAGCAGATTGAATAAAATCGTGTTTTTCGTTCACGTTTAACAGGGCAACCCCGAGTACGGCGCAGTTAGTGGTGATGAGCGGCAGATAGATACCGAGGGCGCGGTGTAAAGCCGCACTGGTTTTTTGCACCACCATCTCAGTAAATTGCACCACCACGGCAATCACCAGAATAAAGCTCATGGTACGCAGGTAACCTAAGTCAAAGGGCAATAACAGATATTGGTTGACGAGGTAACTGAGGATTGACGCTAAGGTCAACACAAAGGTCGTGGCCATAGACATGCCGATAGCGGACTCCAACTTGCTGGAGACCCCCATAAATGGACATAAACCTAAGAATTTCACTAAAACGAAATTGTTAACCAGCACTGTGCTGATCAACAACAGGAGATATTCACTCATCTGAATACTTGTCTAAACGGATCTTGGCCGTATTATCGACTTTTCCGTTTGCATAAACAACATATAGAATGCAGGGTTAACTATCTTTACTGTAAATTTGCGCGCTCCGTTAACCCTGCGCTGGCTTAAATTTGGTCAGTTAAGGTAATGGCTTGGGGCTGGGCAATATAATAGCCCTGCAGCCCATCGACGAGGAGTTTTTCGAGGGTCAGTTTTTCCTCCTGACGTTCGACACTCGTCGCGATAACACGAATGCCGATGCGTCTTGCCACATCCACCATCATACGCACGAAGAACTTATTATTGCTGTCTTCATCGATTGATGAGGTGTAGCTGCCATCTAGTTTTATGTAGTCTGGGCGGACTTCGCTGAAGAATTTGAAAGAGGTAAAGCTCATCCCGAATCGCTCGATTGAGACCCGCGAACCAACACTGTGAACCTCACGGACAAACTTATAGCTGGCACCTAAATTGGCTTGCATACCTGACTCGTTGATCTCAAACACTAAACGTGAGGCGATATACCTGTGCTTGCCGAGAACATCTCGCAACCAGCCGACAAACAGTTCTTGATGGGCCGAAAAAGCGCTGATATTGATGCCAAAATTACCGCTAATGGTCGGATTTTCTTTAAGCATTCTTAATGTGCTGATCACCACGAGTTTATCTAATTCGGTGCTCATGCCGTGGCGCTCGGCCATGGCGATAACTGTGGTGGTGGGTAAAAACTTGCCTTCGCTGTTGTAAAAGCGTGCCAGTAACTCGCGGTAGACCTCGACATCATTGCGGCAAGGTTGTATGGGTTGTTGAAAAAACTTCAGCGCTTGGCGGGCGATCAAGTCATTGATTGCTACTTTCCAACGGTCGTCACCAAACTGCTCGTCACCATTGAGTTTCTCTTGAATATGGAAACTGTTGGGGCCTAAGGTTTGCGCTATGCTCACGGCGGTGTCGGCCAAGGAGAGCAGGTTAACGGGATCTGTGCCCTGTTGATATGGCACTAAGCCCATATGCGCCACGGATTCGGCTCTAGTCATCTGCTGGTATTCATCGAGGAATACTTTAAGTTGTTCTAAAAACTTCGGGCCGTCTTTTAACACTAAATCGGGTAAAAAAATCGCAAAATCGGCGCTTGAGACGCGGTAGCATTCCGAATCGGGATATTTTGAACAGGCCTTACGAATGCAATTGGCGACACTGGCTAAATAATCGTCACCGGCGGAGCGACCTTGTAACTGGTTCACATGGGAAAGCTCAGTCGCTTTAACCATGGCTAGCAGCCCAAGTTGCGGCACGCTGCGGTTACTAATGTTTTCTAACTTTGTGGTAAAACGTGGGCGGCTGCCAAATCCGGTGATTGGATCCTGATAAGCCACCTTATGCAGTTTCTGGTTTTCTTGAGTGAGGGTATCCATTTGCGATTTGAGCTGCAGGCGGCAGTCTTCGAGTGCCAATCTCACTGGTGTCATTTCACCATTGAGTTTGGAGGACTCAATGGCGGAAAAATTCATCTCTGGAATGTGGGAAATATACTCAGCCGCATAACGGATAGATGACTTTAATTTATTGATAAGCAGGATAAAAACAACTATCAAGATAATGTAGGCCAGTATCAGCATTAGACCCAATTGTTGGGTACTGTCGATGGCATTTTTGATTGCCTGATCGGCACTTAATTTTACCTGTAAACGACCGGCGGTCAGTTTTTGCGTATGGGATAAATCTAAGGCAAATAATGTGGCCACCGGATTGATGCCTGGAGCATTGAGTTCGCCTTGGGTGTAATTGAGTTGTCCATCGGTGTCATCGATATATTGAAAAAACTGCAGCGGATAATGGGCGGAAATAGTTTGATAGAGTTCGGCACCATTGCCTTGCCACTGGGAAAAGTTACCCAAGTATTGTTTGAAGTTATTGAGTTCTTGCTGTTGCTGTACTTTGAGTTGGCTATTCTCGTTGTGATAAATCCAACCAAACAGTCCTAAAAAAATCAGCAATAAAAAGATGGGATATGATTTAGACATCGCCATAAAAATCCGCTCTTAAAGTGTCTCAGTATTACGGACAGTAATATTAAAGGAGTGCCCAGTTAATATGCCTATCTGCGTGATGATACTCAACATTTTGGTTAACAATCAGATCACAGTGTAACTGTATTTGAGGCAAAACAGAAATGAAAAGCGATTAGTTTAACGGAGTAACAAAGGAGGGGATTTTGTGTATTACTATAAGAAAATGGCTCCCCTGACTGGACTTGAACCAGTGACATACGGATTAACAGTCCGCCGTTCTACCGACTGAACTACAGGGGAGTAGAGGGTGCGATATTGCTATCGACTTGAGATATCATCTTTAAAGTGGCTCCCCTGACTGGACTTGAACCAGTGACATACGGATTAACAGTCCGCCGTTCTACCGACTGAACTACAGGGGAGTAGATGATGCGATATTGCTATCGACTTTACTTGTCTTGCGTTAGTGGCTCCCCTGACTGGACTTGAACCAGTGACATACGGATTAACAGTCCGCCGTTCTACCGACTGAACTACAGGGGAATCGTTTAACGCATCAGCTTGATAATTAAGTGGCTCCCCTGACTGGACTTGAACCAGTGACATACGGATTAACAGTCCGCCGTTCTACCGACTGAACTACAGGGGAATCATTAGTTACCTAACTGCGCCTCACTTTTACCGAGATTGAAATTTGGCTCCCCTGACTGGACTTGAACCAGTGACATACGGATTAACAGTCCGCCGTTCTACCGACTGAACTACAGGGGAATCGTTTCTCTCGTCTCGATGACTCGTTGAGAACGGAGCGCATAGTAAAACGCTCTGTGGGATGAGTCAACTCGAGTTACTAAAAAAAGTGTAATTATGCTGTTAAGTGCTCATCTAATGTGCATCGTGGTGCCAAAATCAGCATTTTGATGAAGAAATAACTTATGTTTTCGTAAGATAGCGTGTCTTCATCTTAAAAACACTTGGGATTTTTCAGGGAGACAAAAAGCGCAAATAGACCTATTTGGTTAAATTCTCAGCATTATTCTGGCGAGAGACCCATTTGATCTTTCAAAAACCTCAGACTTAAATAGATAAAGTTTACTTGAGTGGCAACGAATCGATGCTTTTGTGGTCAAAACAGTTACGCAGTCATGCTGCCACTCGCTTGGTAAGTCTTAACCTGATGCTTTAATTACTGAGCTCACAATATAAGATACTAATAATGAAGTGCTGACTATTTATAAAGTGCACATTATGCGGTAGGTATATTAGGCAGCACTGCAGCTTCCACTGGTTATCCCTAAAGCGACAGCGGCAAGCCCATCTCAGCCGAGTGGCAAAACACTTATCGAGAGGTGAAAACAATGGCAATGAGTCGATTAGAACAAGCAGAAGCGTTACTCGAGCAGCCCTTAACCTTAGATGTACTGCGTCAGTACCGTGAGTTGTCCATGCATTTAGATGATCCTGATTTTCAAAAAATCCAAGATTTAGCCGAAATCCTCTTTGTGGTTGCCTCTACGGACGAAGCGCTTTTTGCGGCTGCGCTTGCAGAAGACTTAATTTAAGCGCTAATCAAGTTATCCCTCGGTCATGAATATTCACTTTCTACTCTTTTCTGCGAACAGATAGCCCCAATTCTACTGACTGATACGGATAAAGCGGAAAACGCTGTCATTTTATGCTGTAAAACACGAATAAAGGCGTAACAGCAGGAGATCAATCAGATTTTGTGAATGTTATCGGTTGTAACAAGTAGTAACATTTATCAAATGTAATAAAATTACCAAACCCGACGAGCGCGCGAACTAAGGGTGGAATAGTCCTCAATCCCGCATGGTTTCTCACTAATTTCGACTTATCAACAAAATCTGTGGATAACCCTGTGGGTTGCGGCTTGAAACAGGCGGCAAAGCCTTGTGGTACGTGCGCTGGACTTAAATTGCACTATTTTGGCGATAAAAATTTAATAATATATTTATCAAATAGATATGAATTGCAAGTCTTATCTTTTTTGGGCTTGTTTGAGGTTGCAATTTTGTAAGCAAGTGAAAGTCGACTCTTGTGTATTAATTTGGCATTTCCCCTGTATTTTTGGGCGTTTTATCGCCAATTTGAGCATTAAAAGCTCGTGGTCAAAAAGTTTCATTTTCTGTCCATCAAACTGTCATTCAGATGGTTTAGGGCTTAATGTTCCCTTCGACTTCTAAAGGAGAACTGCTGGAGCTTAAAGGATGAGTTGATTAGAATGGGGCGACTAACCACAAGGATATGTTCGCGTGTCAGAATCTGTTTTTCAGCTTGAATCTCAATTTGCTCCCGCAGGGGATCAGCCCACGGCCATTGCCAAGTTGGTCGATGGCTTAGAATCGGGCCTAGCTTGCCAAACCCTATTGGGGGTAACAGGCTCGGGCAAGACATTCACTATCGCCAATGTGATCGCCCAACTGGGGCGCCCAACCATTATTATGGCGCCAAACAAGACGCTGGCGGCGCAGCTTTATGGCGAGATGAAAGAGTTTTTCCCCAATAATGCGGTGGAATACTTTGTCTCCTATTACGATTATTACCAGCCAGAAGCCTATGTGCCCGCATCAAACACCTTTATTGAAAAGGATGCGTCGGTTAACGCCCATATCGAGCAAATGCGACTCTCGGCGACTAAAGCCTTGTTGGAGCGTAAGGATGTCGTCTTGATTGCCTCTGTATCGGCAATTTACGGTCTGGGCGATCCCGATTCCTACATGAAGATGCTTTTGCACCTACGCCAGGGCGATACCATGGGGCAGCGGGATATTCTTAAGCG
Source organism: Shewanella sp. MR-4 (assembly GCF_000014685.1). Classification (NCBI taxonomy): domain Bacteria; kingdom Pseudomonadati; phylum Pseudomonadota; class Gammaproteobacteria; order Alteromonadales; family Shewanellaceae; genus Shewanella; species Shewanella sp. MR-4. The sequence continues at coordinate 2,453,349 of NC_008321.1, read as the reverse complement.
CTTGAGTGAGCTGCAATATACTCGTAACGATCTCGAGTTGCAGCGCGGTACTTTCCGCGCCCGTGGTGAAGTTATCGATATTTTCCCCGCCGATTCTGACCGCTACGGGATTCGGGTAGAACTCTTTGACGATGAAATTGAGCGCCTAAGCGAATTTGACCCGTTAACGGGGCAGATAGTTAAGCGTATCGCGCGCACCACTGTGTATCCCAAAACCCACTATGTGACGCCACGGGAAAAAATCCTTGAAGCGACTGAGTCAATTAAGCAAGAGCTGCGCGAGCGTAAGCAGTATCTGCTCGACAACAATAAGCTCATCGAAGCGCAGCGGATCCATGAGCGGGTGCAATACGATATCGAGATGATGGTTGAGTTGGGTTATTGCTCCGGCATTGAGAACTACTCCCGCTATTTGTCGGGACGGGCGCCGGGAGAAGGGCCACCAACCTTGCTGGATTATTTACCCGCCGATGGTTTGTTGATCATCGACGAGTCCCACGTCACTGTGCCGCAAATTGGTGCCATGTATAAGGGTGACCGCTCCCGTAAGACCACGCTTGTGGAATATGGCTTCCGTTTACCCTCGGCGCTGGATAACCGGCCATTGAAGTTCGAAGAGTTTGAGCAATTGATGCCGCAGACCATTTATGTGTCGGCAACGCCTAATCCTTACGAACTGGAGAAAAGCGACGGCGAGATTGTTGAGCAAGTCGTGCGGCCAACGGGATTGCTCGATCCCGAGTTAGAAGTGCGCCCGGTTAGCATTCAAGTGGATGATTTACTCTCCGAGGTCGCTAAACGCGTCGCCGTCAATGAGCGGGTGCTTGTTACCACCTTAACCAAGCGCATGTCGGAGGATTTAACCGAATACCTCGATGAACATGGCGTCAAAGTCCGTTATTTGCACTCGGATATCGATACCGTGGAGCGGGTGGAGATCATTCGCGATCTGCGCCTTGGTAAGTTTGATGTGCTGGTCGGTATCAACTTGTTACGCGAAGGCTTAGATATGCCGGAAGTCTCCTTGGTCTGTATTCTCGATGCGGATAAGGAAGGCTTTTTACGTTCGGAGCGTTCACTGATTCAGACCATTGGTCGCGCCGCTCGTAACGTCAATGGCAAGGTTATCCTCTATGCGGATAGGATCACTCAGTCGATGGCCAAGGCGATGGGAGAAACTGAGCGCCGCCGTGAGAAACAGCGCGCCTACAATCTTGAGCACGGCATTGTGCCTAAAGGGGTGGTGAAACGCATTACCGACGTAATGGATGTCGATGATGGTAGAGAGTCTGAAAAAGGTTATCGTCAGTCATCACTGAATAAAGTGGCTGAACCTAAAGCCAAACGTTATCAAGCCGATGCGGCGCAGCTGAGCCATGATATCGACAAGCTCGAGAAGCAAATGCATGAACATGCGCGTAACTTGGAGTTTGAACAGGCAGCGGCGCTACGCGATGAGGTGAAACGGTTACGGGAGTTGCTGATCACCGCTTAAATTTAGTGCCGAGTTTAAGCAAGGCGTTAGTACTCGACGCTTGGTGCTTAAAGATCGGCACTATAGTTCTCGGCAAAATAAAAGCCGCCAACACGACAGTGTTAGGCGGCTTTTTATTGACTCAATAGTCAAAGGAAATCGTTCAATTAGGCTTTTTGTTTGGTTAACATCGTGCGTTGGAGTACAAAGAATAGTAACGCGCAGACTAAGCCGCAGATCAGGCCGACTAAATGTGCCTCGGTGGCCACGCGTGCACCAATCATTGCGGTCACATCGTCACTTGCGCCATAAAACTGTTCGTGGCCGACTTTGACTATCACGCCGAGCAGCAGCAAATAACCCGAGCGCATTTTGCGGCGTATATCCTGCACAGCACCATAACTAAATAGGCCGTGTAACATGCCGCTCAGCCCAACATAGCCTAAGAGTTGCGGATAACCTAGATACAGGCCAATGCCTTCAAACAGACAGAGTAGGATAAACAGCGCGGTTAATCCTTTAAGTCGGTAATGAAAGTGGTGCAAAAACAACACTACCCATAATCCTGCGAGGTTCATCAACAGGTGCCAATGATTGGTATGCAGTAGATTGCCTGTGATCAGACGCCACCACTGGCCGTCACTGATAGCGCTGCGGCGATAGGCGAGCAAGTTATCTATGCTCGGGGTAAGAAGTCCCGCAACATACAAGAGTGCGCAGAGCAGACTGACGATTAGCGCCAACCAATAGGGGCCGAGTTTTTTTAACGTCACCAGTTTCACGTCTGCGGTTTACCCGTTTCAGTTGCCTTGTCGAGTGAGGCCATTACCTCTGCTTTATTTTGCAGGTAATCCTCTAAGCCGCGTTTACGAAGATGGCAGGCTGGGCATTCACCGCAACCATCGCCGACAATGCCGTTATAACAGGTCAGTGTATGGTGGCGAACTAAATCGAGCTGCTGATATTTATCGGCCAGCGCCCAGGTTTGGGCTTTGTTGAGCCACATTAATGGCGTGATGATCTCAAGCTTTTTATCCATGCCTTGCACCAGTGCCGATTCCATCGCGCGGACAAAGTCGTGGCGACAGTCGGGATAACCCGAAAAATCGGTTTCGCAGACACCGGTAATAATCGCCTCTGCCCCTAATTGATAGGCGTAGATCCCCGCTAAAGTCAAAAACAGGATATTACGACCGGGCACAAAGGTATTGGGTAAGCCATTTTCCATTAATTCGTGGGACACGGGGATCGCATCGCGGGTGAGGGCAGAAATCGCTAACTCATTGAGTAAGCTTACATCCATCACTTTATGGCTAGTGATCTTTAAGCGCTTGGCGAGGGATTTAGCAACTTCAATTTCTTCACGGTGACGCTGACCATAATCGAAGGTGATCCCGTGGACTTCATCAAACTGAGTTAAGGCTTGAATAAGACAAGTCGTTGAGTCTTGTCCGCCACTGAAAACCACTACCACCTTTGAAACTGATGCTGCTGACATAGGATCCACTTAAATTGACACATAAAATAGGGCGTAAGTGTAACTCAGGCGCTAGGGCTTGCAAACTCTTTGCTGGCGCGTGGCGACGGCTATGCGGCACTTGGTATCACAATGGCAGAGGCGGTAAAAACTTGCAGCTGCAGCTAAAATCCTCTATAAATGCCGCCCCAGAAAAACGGAACGCTAGCATGAATTACCCAGTCAACGAAGTCTTTGAAACCATTCAAGGTGAAGGTGTCTTTACCGGAGTGCCCGCCATTTTTGTGCGTTTACAGGGTTGCCCTGTGGGATGTGCATGGTGTGATACGAAACAGACTTGGGGTCTGCTTGAGGAAAATAAGGTGTCACCCCAACAAGTGATTACCGTCGATGGCTCCGTGGGGCGCTGGGCTAATCATACGGCGCAGAGTCTTATTGAGGCGTTCAACGCTAAGGGATACACGGCGCGCCATGTGGTGATCACAGGTGGTGAGCCTTGTATGTACGATCTGAATGAACTAACTCACACGCTTCATGCTGCCGGTTTTGCCACTCAAATCGAGACCAGTGGCACCTTTGAGGTGAAGTGCGATGCTGATACCTGGGTGACTGTCTCGCCCAAGGTGAATATGAAGGGCGGTTATCAGGTGTTAGCGCAAGCCTTGACTCGCGCCAACGAGATAAAGCATCCGATAGCGACCGAAAATCATATCGACGAACTCGATGAGTTACTCAAAGGGATTGATGTGTCAGTGAAAACTATTTGTCTGCAACCGATCAGCCAAAAACCAAGGGCGACGGAATTAGCCATGAAGGTGTGTATTGCCCGCAACTGGCGTTTATCGATTCAGACCCATAAGTACCTGAATATCGATTAATCGCCACTTAGCGCTGTGCACTGTTATTTAACGCTCCGAATGGGGCGTTTTTTTATTGGCTAAATCGATGTTTGCGAGAAATGCGTTTGAGCAAGCAAAAGTGCTAAAAGGGGGTCACACGGGTTATGGATTTGAAAACTTGGGAAATAAAGCGAGATAGAGAATGAAATGAGAAAGAAGTGGTGGAGGGAGAAGGATTCGAACCTTCGAAGGCGGAGCCGTCAGATTTACAGTCTGATCCCTTTGGCCACTCGGGAACCCCTCCACATATTTTCTTTCGCTTTCAAGTAGAACTTAAAAGACATCTTAAATCTTGGCCGGATTTAAGAGTAAAGCAAGTTTACAGCAGACTAACGATTGACGAACCACATAAGATAAAAGTGGTGGAGGGAGAAGGATTCGAACCTTCGAAGGCGGAGCCGTCAGATTTACAGTCTGATCCCTTTGGCCACTCGGGAACCCCTCCACGAGTATCTTTTATAGCATCGCTAATTGTTAGTGCAAATGGTGGAGGGAGAAGGATTCGAACCTTCGAAGGCGGAGCCGTCAGATTTACAGTCTGATCCCTTTGGCCACTCGGGAACCCCTCCTCAATTGCGGCCGCCATAGTAGTCAGAAACGTTTGGCATGTAAAGTCTAAATATGAAAATTTTCCTAAAGTTCTGGTTCAACTGGTCGATTAACTAACAACGAGTTGTTTTTGTGATGTTTTTTTATGCGAATCGATGTTCCTTTAATCAATGAAGCCCAAATTGGCTCCCGCTTAAATGCGGCAATCGAACACAACAGGCGAGGAGAGTTCGCCCTGTTGCTGTCGCTATTGTCTGCAGACGCGAGGGACATGGCGCAGTTTCAATGGCAAAAAGAGCTCGATAATGCAGAAAAATTACAACGTCAGTTCGAGTTACCCCCAAAGCAAGCACTTGTGGCGGATTTATCGACGGATAACAAGGTTACCGACAATAGTGCTGTTTTTGTCGAGCAAGGGGCGAGGGCGTTTCAATTGCAACAGGCGCTGCGCCCTGAAGCGTTAGTGATCCGCGGTGCTGAGCCTATCGCGATGGCCGAAGCCTTAAGCAATTGCGATCTCACCACACGTCTGCGCCAACGTGGCCAGTTGCCATCCCCGAAAATGGACGTCATGCATTTTGCCGATCAACTGGCGATTCAACGGAACTTAGTGCCGTTATTGGCCAGCGCCTAACGAGTATGTCGTCTTGCTTCCTAGTCGCTATCGGGCGGTTAAGCAAGATGCTGTCTTTAAAAGCACTGGTTGGGATGAAAGGAACTTGTTGGCCAAATAGCCGTCAACTGTGCTGATGCACAATAATAAGCGTGAGCTAAAGCTGAGTCTCTGCAGCCACTGTTATCTATAATAAGGCGTTAATGATGCTGGTTTAAGTTGATGCATCACCCTTACAGCGATTAGAGAGGAAAAACAGATGAAAGGTATCATTGCAGGACAAGCGGCTACCGTAAACGACACATGCACCGATTGCGGCAGTTTTGTGGATATTGGCGCTGTGATTGATGAGCAGGATACAGTGTTGGAGTTATCCTTCGCGGGTGCAGAGGCTGAGGTCGAAGCGACTAAGATGTTGGAGCGGGCTCAAGCGCGTTTTAGCCAAACCCAAGGGAATATTGTGCAGGATGAAGCGGGTGTTACCCTCAAGCTGGTCTTCGATGTGAGTGTCGAGAAAATGATTTTCCAATTAGAGAATGGCCTATGATGCAAGCGACTGTGAAGTCCGTTAGTGTTAATTTGTAATAAATTGTGGCCGATGTTGCTGTTTAAAATATAGATAGTGTAATCTGCATCAACAAAAATAATGATAAATCGGCTCCATTAACCCGCCGACACACAGGCGTGTTAGTCGCAGCAGTATCGTTTTACCCAACACGAAGTTTTGTAGGGATCAGAGTGAAGCGACGTCAGCATCAGCATTTAGTCGAGTCTTTAGTGCATTCCACAGCTAAACAGCAGGGGGATTTTACTAAGACCGCAGAGTTAGCCACTGAGCTACTTTGCCAAAATTTAGCCATTTCTCTGGTATCGGTGTGGATTTTTTCCGCCGATCAATCGAGCCAATCCCTGGTGGCGCAATTTGGCGCCATGGCCCTACAAGACACCTACCGACCTTCGCAGTTGCAGACACTGCCACGCTATTTAAATGAACTAAAAAGTCATAGACACATAGATGCGGGCAACACGCTTATCGATCCGCGCTTGACTGAGTTAGTCGATAACTACTTTGTCCCACGGCAGATTTTATCCAGTCTCGAGATTGGTATTCGCATTAACGGCCATCTCGAAGGTGTACTCTGTCTTGAGCGTGCGCAATTAACTCACCATTGGCACGATAGCGAAATCCATCTTGCCTGCCAAATGGCCGATCAACTGGCCCTCACGCTGGCCACCAAACACTCCTATGACAAAGAAGAGCGCTTAAGCCTGTTCCGCTGTGCCACCGAGCAGTCTCGCCAGATGAGCATGCTGATTAACCTGCACACCGAAAAAGTGGAATACGTGAATCAAGCTCACGCGGAGATCACTGGCTTAGCGCGTGAAAAAAGCATAGGCACCAATTTACGCGAGTTAAGTTTTTTTAAACAGCACAATGAATTAGCTGAACTAACGCTCGCGCAAATCTTCAGAGGCGAGCAGGCCAAGGGCGAAGTGCAATTTAATCGAGCCGATGGAAGTCGATACTGGCTTAAGTATGTGGTCAGCCAATTTATCACCGATCGAGGTAATCATTACGCCTTAGTCTCCGGCGAAGAAAGCACGGATGAACACAACTATAAAGCAGAGCTTGAGCGTTTAGCTTGGCGTTGTAGTTTGACTGGGCTGAATAACCGCAGTCACTTTAATCGAGTACTAGAGAAAACCAACAAGGGATTATTGTTACTCGTTGATTTAGTGGCTTTTAAGCGTTTTAACGATACTTATGGTCACGAAAATGGCGACAGCTTGCTGATTGAAATTGGCCGACGCTTAAAACATTTCTCTGAAATCAATAAGGCAACCGAAATTGCCCGCGTCGGTAGCGACGAGTTTGCCGTGTTGCTCACCGATGATAACGCGGTTTACGATCTGGATTATTTCAGTACCCGCCTGTATCAGCATTTAGCCATGCCGATTTTAATCGGTCGTGAGCAAATCGAGCCAAAACCCGCACTGGCAGTTGTCGATATCGCCTCGGTGGCAAATTTGTTTGCACCGCTAACTTGTGCCGATATTGCCGTGCAATACGCGAAAAAGAAAAAGGGCACTGCTATTCAAGTGTTTAACAGTGCCTTGCTCAGTGCTTTTAAGGAAGATGCGCAAATAGAGCGTGATTTACATAGTGCGATTCGCGGTCGTCAGTTTGAGCTTTATTATCAGCCCTTGAGGGATTTAGAGCAGCAAACCTATATCGGCGCCGAAGCACTGATCCGCTGGCATCACCCTAAAAGAGGCGTGCTGTATCCCGGCGCTTTTATCGATATTGCCGAACAATCTGGGATGATCAACGCCATTGGTAGCTGGGTACTGGAGGCCGCGTGCCGACAATTAAATATATGGCAGCACCATAATGCCGATTTAAGCATGCATGTTAATGTGTCGGCGCGGCAGTTTTTTAGTGGAAACCTGTATGAGCAAGTCTGGCAACTGCTGACGCGCTATCGTTTAAAGCCTAAGACCCTGATCCTTGAGATCACCGAGACGGAATTAATGGGCGACATTCGCCATGCCACGCTCTTATGTCAGGAATTGGCAGAGCTGGGTGTGGGGCTGGCCATCGATGACTTTGGTACGGGTTACAGCTCGATGCGCTATCTTAAACAGTTCCCGATCAGTAAGTTAAAAATCGACCGCTCCTTTATCTCCGATCTCACCATTAGCCGCGAAAGCCAAGAAATCGTCTCGGCCATTATTGCGATGGCAAGCGCGCTCAATATTTCCTTGACCGCAGAAGGGGTTGAAACCGCCGAGCAGGAAGCGTTTTTGGCCAAGAGTTTTTGCCATCAGGCGCAGGGGTATTTATACAGTCCTGCGTTGCGAGAGCCCGAATTTGCGCAATTCTTATTGGCGGCAAAAGAACCTAATCTTGTGACGCATTAACCAGTTAGATTAGTCGTACAGGTGATATAAAAACAAAAGGCAATCAATCGATTGCCTTTTGTTTTATCTGTGGACTTGGTTAACCCTTCATGCAGCACTGCTTAAACTTCTTACCGCTGTGGCAGACGCAGGGATCATTGCGCCCCGGTAATTTGGCATGCATTTGATGGCCTTTAGTGTAAAACCAACGACCTTGCTCGAAGATAAACTCTGAGCGCTCGTAAATGGCATCAATCTCGCCATTCATCTTATACCAGGCTTTGAAAGTTACAGTACCGAACTTGCTGCCATCGGGCTGGGTAGTGTCATTGGCGGATAATACATCGAGCCCTAACCATTCGGGATGTGGACCTTGTTGGAGCTGCTCAAGGGTTAAGCCATCGAGGTAAGCTGCATGGTGTGTTTTGATAATGTAATCAAAATTTTTCAACACAAAAGCGCAGTAGCGAGAGCGCATTAATTGCTCAGGACTTGTCGCCAGTTGTGCTCCTGAATCGAGCCCTAGATGCAGTGCTTGGCAGCAGTCTTGGTAGGATTTCTGGCTGCCGCAAGGGCAGTTTTTGTCGTGTGTCATAATGGTAATGCTTTAAAATATAATAGATTACTGCTTTTTCTTTTGGCTGTCCGGTAACGGTGGGAACTGGCGGCCATAGTAAAGATTGGGTACAGGTTTGGCATTCAAATAGAAACTGGGTTCGGCACGGTTATTCATATCCAGTGTGACGTTCCAGCGCTGCTGAGAGTCTTTTTGGGTGCCAATCACAAATTTGCCAGCAAATTCACTCACAGGTTCGCCAGTTTCTTCTGCGGGGTAAAAACGCACTAAATAATAGCCAGTGTCGAACGCGCTGTTGCCGGATAGCTTACGGTTGAGTACCCGGAAATCGATATCGATACGGGCCTTTTTATTGCGGATTTTATCGAAAAAACGTTGGTATATAGCAACAATGCTCTCACGGCCATAATAGATCTCTTTACTTTGGCTTTCAGAGAGATAGCTTGCATCTTTCGCATAAATCTCGGCGGTGACTTCGGGGGCAAGCTCAGTAAATGCTTTAGTGAACAGCGGATAATTAGCATTGATCAGCTGATCGGTTGTCATGGTTGTTTTGGCTTTTGCGGGAGTAGCAAAACTTGGAAGCGACAATAGGCATATCAGGGCTAGCAGCAAAAATCTCATTACATTATTCTAATCAAGCATTCATGGCGCCACTATAATGGAGGTGCCCGCTGAACTAAAGGGTTGAATGTTTACAAAGTGTGTTTCTGTTCTAAAAGTGCACACTGAGCGTTAAGAGTGGAGGAGCTTGCCATGCTAGATGATGAATCAGCACTGTTTTTTGAAGAAATGGCGGGGGTTGTGCCACTTAAGGGTGATGTGAAAGCGGTGAATTTGCAGCCTAAGGCACTAACGGAGGAGCAACTTCAGCGCCGTGATGCCTTGCAACGCGAGGCTTATTTAGCCTGCATGCCCTTGGATTTGAGTTTGATCCCGATAATAGCGCCCGATGATATTGCCAGTTTTAAGCGCGAAGGGGTACAAGGAGCGGTATTTAAGCGCTTAAGGCTGGGGCAGTACAGCGTTAAGATGGAATTAGATGTACATGCCTACCGTTTAAGTCAGGCCCGTGATGCGTTGCTCAATTATCTGTTAGCAGCGCAGGCCCATGGGGAACGCTGCGTCATGCTTATCCATGGTAAGGGCCATAACAGTAAACCCGTGGCTGGCCTGCTGAAATCTGCCGTCTGCCATTGGTTGTCTCAGCTTGATATGGTGCTGGCCTATCATTCGGCGAAAACCGAGCAGGGCGGCACGGGCGCCTTATATGTGATGCTGACTAAATCCGAACAGCTTAAGATTGAGAATAAAGAGGCAAATCGCAAGGGAATGGGTTGGCGTTAATAGGTTTCTGAATGCATTGATTTTATCTGATTGTTCCTCGCGTTCGTTACTAATACCGAAGCTTAAAAAGAAAATGCCCAACATCGTTGGGCATTTTTATCGGTTACATTTTCACACCTAAGAGCTTAGGTGTTACTGACGTCAGAGGCTTCATTTCGTCAGAGGCTTAATTACCAACCACATTGACGATTCGCCGCCGTGTTTTGCTCATCGAGCCAGGTTTTAAGCGGCGCAAAATAATCGAGTACGGCTTTGGCATCCATCCCCTCAGTACCTGTCACTTCTTTTAAAGCAACTGGCCAAGGTTGACTTGCACCCAGCTCTAACATTTTATTGAGCTTTTCCCCTGCAGCTTGGTTGCCATAAATACTGCATCTGTGCACAGGCCCTTTATCGCCAGCGGTATCACACAGTGCCTTATGGAACTGGAATTGTAGAATATGCGCGAGGAAGTAGCGCGTATAAGGCACGTTACCGGGCACATGGTACTTGGCACCTGGGTCAAAATCGGCTTCGCTGCGGTCTGTCGGCGCCTTAACGCCTTGGTATTTCTCTCTTAATTCCCACCAGGCTTGGTTATATTGTGCTGGAGTGATTTCACCGCTAAAGACTTTCCAGCGCCACTGGTCAATCATCAAACCAAAGGGTAGGAAGGCGATTTTATCCAGAGCTTGTTTCAGCAGTAAGCCAATATCCTTGGAAGCATCGGGCACGTCTTCGAGCAAGCCAATCTGTTTTAGATAGCTTGGGGTAATTGATAGCGCGATCGTGTCACCAATGGCCTCATGGAAACCATCATTGGCACTGTTTTTAAACAGGAAAGGCTGCTGTTTATAGGCACGTTGATAGAAGTTGTGCCCAAGTTCGTGGTGAATAACGGTGAAGTCTTCAGCGGTTTTCTGGATACACATCTTGATGCGAATATCGTCGAGGTTATCCAAATCCCACGCCGAGGCATGACAAACGACATCACGATCCTTGGGTTGCAAGAATAAAGAGCGGCTCCAAAAACTGTCTGGCAGCGGCGCAAAGCCTAACGAGGTGAAAAAGCTTTCGGCCTGTTTGACCATCTTGTGTTCATCATAGCCTTTTTGCTCGAGTAATTCTGTCACATCGTAGCCAGGATCGGCATCGTCAGGGGCGACGAGATCGTACACATTACCCCATTGCTGCGCCCACATATTTCCAAGTAAGTGTGCGGGAATAGGGCCAGTTTTTGGCGCGATGGCGTCACCGTATTCGTTATTCAGCTCGCCGCGAACATAACAATGCAGGGATTCGTAGAGAGGCTTAACTTGACCCCATAAACGATCTAATTCCTGTGAAAATTCATCGGGTTTCATATCGTATTGGCTGCGCCATAACTCAGAGAGGTTAGCGTAACCTAGATCTTTTGCACCTTCGTTGGCGAGTTCAACTTCACGTTGAAATAGCGGGCGCATCGGTTTTGCAATTTCACGCCAGCCTTTCCATGCCTCAAGCAGTTTGGCGGGGTCACGCGATTCCGCCATCAGGCTCGACAGCTCTGGCTGGGTCATACACTTGCCATCGGCGAAACAGTATTTGCCTTTACCATAGAGTCCATTGAGCTCGGAGCTGATTTGCGCCAGCTCAGCATTTTTGGCGGGATCAAGCGGCGCAGGTAACACGAGTGCGCTGCGCAGAATATTCAGTTTACGCGCATTGGCAGGATCGAGCTCCACATTGGCGAACTTGGCGGCTTCGGTGGCGAATTTGACCGACGCGGCACTGACTTTTTCACCCACTGCGGCCGAGAGTGCAGCGGTATCTTCGGTGATGAAGTTACTGTAAATCCATTCGGCGCGATTCGCTTCGATAGAGAGCTGCGCCATCTGGGCTTCAGCATCTTGAATAAAGGCGATGGCCTGAGCTTTATCGGGCGCGGCCTGAGTTGCAGCTGGTGCCGCTGCAGTGGTTTCGGCCTTGCTTTGGGCATCATTACAGGCGGTTAAACCTAAGGTTAGCGCTATGGTGAGCGCAAGAGTGGTGGGACGATTCAATAGAATAGCCATGTATTGCAGTCCTTTGTTGTTTTTGTGTTAAGCATTCTACCTAAGCACAGTGTTTTTTGCACAGGACTTGATGACTTTTCATGGTTTTTTGCAATAGATGTGAGTGGCCTGTTAATCCCTGTCAGCAAGGCGCAGCTTATTTGGCCATTTTTCGTTTGACAACTCCCATACCAATGTTTAATTTAAACGAGTGTTTTAAATTAATTCAAGGTCACGGAATGGCAAGTCGATCCGATACAAAAACTAGAATACTTGATGCCGCAGAGAAGCTTTTTGCCGAAAGGGGGTTTTCTGAGACGTCATTGCGACTTATTACCAGCAAGGCGGAGGTTAACTTAGCCTCGGTGAACTATCACTTTGGCTCTAAAAAAGAGTTAATTCGCGCCGTGTTAGCCCGCTATTTAGACGTGTTTATGCCCGCCGCATCGACGGCCATAAAACGCTTGCATACAGCGCCAACACAAGCTTCGTTAGAGGAGATTTTCTCTGCGTTAGTCGATCCATTATTGGATTTGAACGAGCTGCGCACCGAAGGCACGACAATTTTCCTACAATTGCTGGGTCGCGGTTACATTGAAAGCCAAGGGCACCTGCGTTGGTTTATCACCACCCATTATGGGCAGCATTTAGACACCTTTGTAAAAGCTGTTTCGGCCAGTGCACCGCATATTCCTCCTGCTGAAATGTTTTGGCGCTTACACTTTACCCTAGGCACGATTGTTTTCACCATGGCGTCAGCCGATGCGCTCAATGATATTGCCGCGGCCGAATTTGGTGAGCATAACGACATCGAAGCCGTGATCCGTAAAGTGATCCCCTACATGGCAGCGGGCGTATCTGTCCCCGTGGCTTCTTAATAAAAGGTCTTGATTATGTTGACGATTATAATTATTGCCCTGATTGCGATTATTGCGCTGTTTGCAGTAAAGAGCCTTCGGATGCAATTTATCACCCAGCCGGTTTTTCACTTCTTTAAAAAAGTATTACCGCCATTATCCGATACCGAGCGCGAAGCGATGGAAGCGGGTGATGTGTGGTGGGAAGGCGAGCTATTCCGCGGTAATCCAAATTGGAATACCCTGCACAGCTACGGTAAACCCACACTCACGGCTGAAGAGAAAGACTTTATCGATAATCAGGTGATGACCGCCCTGAAGATGATCGATGATTTTGATATCGTGCATAACCGTAAGGATTTGCCACCAGAGCTGTGGGACTACTTTAAGAAAGAAGGCTTTTTTGCGCTGATCATCCCGAAAAAGTTTGGTGGTCGTGCGTTTTCTGCCTACGCCAACTCGACGATTGTGAGTAAATTAGCCAGCCGCAGCGTGAGTGCCGCGGTCACTGTGATGGTGCCAAACTCATTAGGCCCTGGTGAGCTTTTGACTCACTATGGCACTAAGGAGCAAAAGGAGCGCTGGTTACCTGCATTAGCTAAGGGTGATGAGATCCCATGCTTTGCATTAACTGGTCCAGAAGCAGGTAGTGATGCGGGCGCTATCCCCGATGTGGGTATTGTTTGCCGTGGTGAGTTTAACGGTGAAGAAGTTTTAGGCCTGAAATTAACCTGGGACAAGCGTTATATTACCCTCGCACCAGTGGCAACCGTATTAGGTTTAGCCTTCCAGATGCGCGATCCTGATGGTTTGCTTGGTGATAAAAAGAATTTAGGTATTACCTGTGCCTTGATCCCAACCGATCATCCTGGTGTTGTCATTGGCCGTCGTCATAATCCGCTCAACATGGCGTTTATGAACGGGACTACTAAGGGCGAAGAAGTCTTTATTCCGCTGGATTGGATCATCGGTGGTCCTGAGTTTGCGGGCAGAGGCTGGCGCATGCTGGTTGAATGTTTATCGGCGGGTCGCGGTATTTCTCTGCCTGCATTGGCTACCGCGTCTGGCCATATGGCGACCAAAACCACCACGGCTTACAGCTATGTGCGTCATCAATTTGGTATGGCGATTGGCAACTTTGAAGGTGTGCAGGAAGCGCTGGCGCGCATTATCGCCAATACTTATCAATTGGAAGCGGCGCGCCGTTTAACCACCACGGGGATCGATCTTAAAGTTAAACCTTCAGTGGTGACAGCGATTGCCAAATTCCACATGACTGAACTTGGCCGCGCGGTGATGAACGATGCGATGGATATTCAGTCGGGTAAGGGCATTCAATTAGGACCTAAAAACTACTTAGGCCACCCTTATATGTCGAATCCTATTTCGATTACCGTTGAAGGAGCGAACATTTTGACGCGTTCCTTGATGATTTTTGGTCAAGGTGCAACCCGTTGCCATCCTTATGTGTTGGCCGAAATGGAAGCCGCGGCGATGGAAAACGAGCACGATGCGCTCGAGCGTTTCGACTCGCTGTTAATGGGTCATATGGGTTACGCCACTCGTAACGCGTTTAGCGCCTTATTCAACGCCTTGACTGCCAGCCGCTTTGGTAGTGCGCCAGTGAGCGGTGAAACTAAGCAGTATTATAAAGATATGTCGCGCATTTCATCGGCATTAGCCTTGATGACAGATATTTCGATGCTGATCATGGGCGGCGATTTGAAGCGTAAGGAAATGTTGTCGGCACGTATGGGGGATGTGTTAAGCCAGCTGTACTTAGGCTCGGCTACCCTAAAACTGTTTGAAGACAATGGCCGTCAACAGGACGATTTACCCGCGGTGCGTTATGTGATGGCAAATCGCTTGCACTTAGCAGCTAAAGCGCTTGAAGAAGTGATCCGTAACTTCCCGAACCGCCCATTTGCATGGCTGCTACGTGCGCTGATTTTCCCCATCGGCAACCATTTCAACGCGCCTAGCGATAAAATGGGGACCGAATTGGTCTCTGGCATGTTAAAACCAAGTCCTGCCCGTGAACGCATTACTTTCCTATGCCCTGAGTTTGAAGGCGACGTGGGTGGTATTGCTGAAGTTGAACAGGCCTTCGTGGCGCAATATGCCTGTAAAGAGATTTACAAGAAGCTCAAGAAAGCGCAACGCGCCGGTGAGTTACCAGCCAAAGTGCCTAACTTGGTGTTATTTGCTAAAGCGTTGGAGCAGGGCACTGTGACTCAAGATGAGCATCAAAAGCTGTTACATGCTGATAAGCTGCGCTTAGCGGCCATCAATGTGAATGATTTTGAAGCCTTATAATCCGATCGGCTAGCACGACTGCAATCGTTTCTAGCCTGACAAGATATAAAAAACCACCTCAATTGAGGTGGTTTTTGTTTTTAAGCTTGATGACGGTTAGCCTTACTCTTTACGTCTAGCTAACGCCAATCAGCAAAAATTATGCAACGATCAACACTTTACAAGTGTTAGTGCCGCCGATAGTTTCCATCGCATCACCCTTGGTCATTAATACCAAGTCGCCACTCTGCAGATAACCCGCAGTTGTTAATGATTCCAACGCTTTTTGCGCTAACTCATCGGCAGGATAAATGGTTGAGTCGAAGTAAATCGGTAACACACCACGGTACAGTGCCATCTTCGCCAGCGTTGTCTCATGGCGTGATAAACCAAGGATGGGTAAAGATGAACTGATACGTGACATCAGTTTAGGTGTTGCGCCAGACTCAGTTAAGGCAATAATTGCTTTCACGCCTTCTAAGTGGTTAGCAGCATACATAGTCGATAGTGCAATCGTTTCTTCAACTGAAGTGAAACGTGCATCTAATCTGTGCTTAGAAACTTTCACGCTTGGGTGAGATTCGGCACCGATACACACATTCGCCATCGCCTTAACGGTTTCTTCTGGGAAGTCACCAGCAGCAGTTTCGGCAGACAGCATCACTGCGTCAGTACCATCGAGCACGGCGTTGGCCACGTCCATGACTTCCGCGCGAGTAGGCATTGGGCTCGAAATCATTGACTCCATCATTTGAGTCGCAGTGATCACGATTTTATTCAGTTGACGAGAGCGAGCGATAAGCTTCTTCTGTACTGCTACAAGCGCTGCATCACCAATCTCAACCCCTAAGTCACCACGGGCAACCATGACTACGTCAGAGGCTAAAATTACATCATCCATCGCTTCTTCGCTAGCCACGGCTTCAGCACGTTCTACTTTTGCGACGATCAGTGCATTACTGCCAGCTTGCTGCGCTAAAGAACGCGCGTATTCCAGATCGGCGCCACTACGTGGGAAAGACACGGCTAAGTAATCCACTTGGATCATGGCCGCAGTCAGGATATCAGCCTTGTCTTTTTCAGTCAGAGCCGCTGCAGATAGACCACCACCTTGTTTGTTGATCCCTTTATTGTTTGATAGAGGGCCAGCAACGGTAACAGTCGTGTGCACTTTACGACCTTCAACGCGCTCAACACGCAGTTGTACACGGCCGTCGTCGAGCATCAGGATATCGCCAATTTTCACATCGTCTGGCAATTGCTTGTAGTCGATACCGACTTGATTCTCGTCGCCTTCGCCTTTACCTAACTCGGCATCCAGAATGTAGGCTTGACCTAAGTTCAGTTGAACTTTTTTGTTGTCTTTAAAGGTAGATACACGGATCTTAGGACCTTGTAAGTCACCTAAAATAGCAACATGGACACCTAATTCTTTTGCAATTTCGCGAGCTTGAGTCGCGCGTTTGAGATGATCTTCGGGGGAACCGTGGGAGAAGTTAAGACGAACAACGTTTGCACCTGCCGCGATAATACGGCGTAAGTTATCGTCACGGTCAGTGGCGGGGCCCAGAGTGGTGACGATTTTGGTTCTGCGGAACATAAGATACTCCGTTAAAGTTAAAAAATCTTGGGGCTATATTACCATGCAATTCCAAATTATGTAGTAAAGTTACAATCAAATTGATCTAAAGTTATGTTTCAAATTTGTGAGGTATCGCTGAAATTTGCTTTAAAAAAGGCTAGACGGGCGATTTGCACTAGCCTTTTTTAAGATAGGAAGTGAATTACAGTATCGGATCTTTATTGATACGAGACTCTTTCAACACTTCTTTCACACGCTTTAAATTGTCACGGAAACGTGGGCCGCGGCGTAGGGTAAAACCAGTCGCCAATACATCTATAGTCACCAATTGCGCTAAACGCGAGGCCATAGGCAAATACATATCGGTATCTTCAGGCACTTCCATCGTCACGGGCAGTGTACATTCCATGGATAACGGTGAGTTACGAGCCGTAATACCAATCACAGCCGCGCCGTTTTCTCTCGCTAAACGCGCTATTTCTATCAATGATTTAGTGCGGCCTGTATGGGAAATCAGCACCACAACATCGCCTTCATTGCTGTTAATACAGCTCATGCGCTGCATCAGAACATCGTCAAAACAGATGACAGGCACATTAAAACGGAAAAATTTATTCTGGGCATCATGGGCAACGGAGGCCGAAGCGCCTAAGCCAAAGAAGGAGATGGTTTTGGCTTGAGTCAGAATATCCACGGCTTTATTGATGGCAGTGACGTCTAAGCTTTGACGTGCTGTATCTAAGGAAGCCATTGATGATTCGAAAATTTTTGTCGTGTAAGACTCTGGAGAGTCATCTTCTTCCACATGGCGGCTCACATAAGGCGTACCGTTTGCGAGACTTTGCGCCAGATGTAACTTAAAATCAGGAAAGCCTTTAGTATCTAAGCGGCGACAGAAACGGTTCACAGTAGGTTCACTCACATCTGCCATCTTAGCTAGAGTGGCAATACTCGAGTGAATAGCTGTTTGCGGAGAGGCTAAGATCACCTCTGCAACCTTGCGTTCTGACTTACTAAAATGGGTGAGGCTTTTTTGAACCTTTTCTAGGGTATTCATACGCGTACGTCCGCTAAATTGAGAATGTAATTTTATTTATTTTTGTTTAGTGCTGCTGATCTGTTTCAGGATCTCACTAATCGACACTGCTTAAGTAAGTTTTAAGTACATTTTTGAAATAAGAATTTACTATCATCAGTAATTTAAGCACAAAAAGCATATCAGATTTATGCCCTAGGTGCCTAGTTAGCAAGAATGTTAATATTGATAAAAATAGATGCATTTAACAAATTCTGTTGTTATATTACAACAAAAGTGTGGATTTCTTCATTGGCATGAAGGGACACGACATACAAAGGAGAGCGTAACGCAATGGGCAAAACAACATCAGGCGCCAAAGCTTGTGACTTCGTACTCTTTGGTACTAAAGGCGACTTGGCACGACGCAAGTTGTTACCTTCTTTATACCAGCTAGATAAAGCTGAACTTCTGGATAAAAACACCAAAGTCATTGGGGTTGCCAAAGATGAGTTCAGTCAGGATGAATTTAGAGAACTCGTCATCCTTGCGTTAAAAACCTTCGTAAAAGAACCGCTCTGCGAAGAGACTGTCGAACGTTTCTTGTCCCGCTGCCATTATGTCGGCACGAATTTCACCGAATCTGCAGGCTACAGCGCCTTCCATGAATTGCTCAAACCAGAAGAGCGCGTCATGGTCAGTTATTTTGCCACCCCTCCTGCGATTTTTGGTGATATCTGCCGCTGTCTACACGAACAAAATCTTATCCATAGCGATTCTCGCGTGGTACTCGAAAAGCCCATTGGCTCTGATCTCGCTTCTTCCCGCGTGATTAACGATCAAGTTTCTGCCTACTTCAAAGAAAACCAAGTTTATCGTATCGACCATTACTTAGGTAAAGAGACGGTCCAAAACCTGATTGCGCTGCGTTTTGCTAACTCGTTATTCGCGTCTAAGTGGGACAACCGGACCATTGACCATGTCCAGATCACCGTTGCTGAAGAAGTGGGTATCGAAGGCCGTTGGGGTTACTTCGATAAAGCCGGTCAGATGCGCGATATGATCCAAAACCACTTACTGCAAGTGTTGACACTGGTTGCCATGGATCCTCCGGTTAACTTAGATGCCGACAGTATTCGCGATGAAAAAGTGAAAGTACTGAAGTCGCTGCGCCCAATTAATGCCGACAATGTCTATGAAAACACTGTCCGTGGTCAGTACAGTGCCGGCTTCCTCAAGGGCAGTCCAGTTCCTGGGTATTTAGAGGAAGAGGGCGCTAACCTTCAGTCCCACACCGAAACCTTTGTGGCGCTGCGTGTCGATATCGACAACTGGCGTTGGGCGGGCGTGCCATTTTATCTGCGTAGCGGTAAACGCATGCCGTTCAAGAGCTCTGAAATTGTGGTGTATTTTAAAAACCCACCCCACAACTTGTATCGCTCAAGCTACCGTAACTTGCCACCTAACAAGTTAACCATCCGTCTGCAACCACATGAAGGGGTTGAGATCCAGATGATGAACAAGGTGCCGGGGCTAGAGCAGAAGCAACGTTTACAAACCACTAAACTCGACTTGAGTTTCTCGGATACCTTTAAAAATGAGCGTATCGCCGATGCTTACGAGCGTCTGTTGCTCGAAGCCATGCTCGGTAACCAAGCACTGTTCGTTCGCCGTGACGAAGTAGAGCAGGCTTGGACTTGGGTGGATGGCATCATCCAATCATGGGAACAAAGTAACGAGAAACCGAAACCTTATCCTGCGGGCACTTGGGGACCTGTAGCGTCGGTCGCGCTGATCACCAAAGACGGCCGTTCGTGGGATGAATAGGGGGCTTCGATGATTAAAGAAACCGTATTTAAATCCTTTGATACACCTGCAGCGCTCGAGCAACAGTTGGCGAATAAGATCGCCAGCCAGTTGCAAGAGGCTGTGGATGCGCGTGGTAAGGCTAGCTTAGTCGTTTCCGGCGGCTCAACACCGCTGAAACTGTTTGAGCTCCTCAGCATGAAATCCATCGATTGGAGTGATGTTTATGTCACGCTCGCCGATGAGCGCTGGGTAGATGTGGAAGACAGTGCATCGAATGAGCGTTTAGTGCGTGAACATTTACTGCAAAACCGCGCGGCCAATGCCAAGTTCCGCGGATTAAAGAATATGTTTTCCACCGCCGAAGCGGGCGCCGATATGACCGCCGAGTCGCTGTCTAATTTTCCGCGTCCCTTCGATGTAGTGGTGCTCGGTATGGGCAACGATGGTCACACTTGCTCATGGTTCCCTTGCAGCGCCGAGTTAAATGATGCCTTGAGCACTCAGGCCCTGTGTGTGGCAACCAATCCCACCACAGCGCCCCACGGCCGGATCACATTATCTAAGAATGCGATCCTCAATAGCAGACAGATTTATCTGCATTTGGTCGGGGAACAGAAATTATCCGTATATCGTCAAGCCTTAGAAAATGATGATGTTAATGCTATGCCCATCAGAGCCGTATTAGCGCAGCGTAAAACGCCCGTTGACGTGTTCTGGAGCGCTTAAGGAGTCACTCTCATGCACTCAGTCGTTCAATCTGTTACCGACAGAATTATTGCCCGTAGCAAAGCATCTCGTGAAGCGTATTTAGCCGCGTTAAATGATGCTCGTAACCATGGCGTACACCGTAGCTCCTTAAGCTGCGGTAACTTAGCCCACGGTTTTGCTGCTTGTAGTCCAGATGACAAAAATTCATTGCGTCAACTGACCAAAGCTAACATCGGGATTATTACCGCATTCAACGATATGTTGTCTGCACACCAACCCTATGAAACCTATCCTGAATTGCTGAAAAAAGCTTGTCAGGAAGTGGGCAGTGTTGCACAGGTCGCAGGTGGTGTACCCGCGATGTGTGACGGTGTGACTCAAGGTCAACCCGGGATGGAACTGAGCTTACTGAGTCGTGAAGTGATTGCCATGGCGACGGCGGTGGGCTTATCCCACAACATGTTTGATGGCGCCTTATTACTGGGTATCTGCGACAAAATCGTGCCGGGCTTATTGATTGGCGCCTTAAGTTTTGGCCATTTACCTATGCTGTTTGTGCCTGCAGGCCCAATGAAGTCGGGGATCCCAAACAAGGAAAAAGCCCGTATTCGCCAGCAATTTGCCCAAGGTAAAGTCGATAGAGCGCAGCTGCTTGAAGCCGAAGCGCAGTCTTACCACAGCGCTGGTACCTGTACCTTCTACGGTACGGCCAACTCGAATCAGCTGATGCTTGAAGTGATGGGGCTGCAATTGCCGGGTTCATCATTTGTAAATCCTGACGATCCACTGCGTGAAGCCCTGAATAAAATGGCGGCCAAGCAAGTGTGCCGCTTAACCGAACTGGGTACTCAATACAGCCCAATCGGTGAAGTGGTTAACGAGAAATCCGTCGTGAACGGCATAGTGGCGCTACTGGCAACGGGTGGTTCAACTAACTTAACCATGCACATTGTGGCGGCGGCGCGTGCGGCCGGCATTATCGTTAACTGGGATGATTTTTCTGAATTATCTGACGCGGTTCCATTATTGGCACGTGTTTATCCAAACGGTCATGCGGACATTAACCACTTCCACGCCGCAGGCGGTATGGCTTTCCTTATCAAGGAATTACTCGATGCGGGCCTACTGCACGAGGATGTCAACACAGTTGCAGGTTTTGGTCTACGTCGTTACACCCAAGAGCCCAAATTACTCGATGGCGAGGTGCGCTGGGTAGATGGTCCAACCGTCAGCCTAGATACCGAAGTATTAACGTCTGTCGCTACGCCTTTCCAAAACAACGGTGGCTTAAAACTGCTTAAGGGCAACTTGGGTCGTGCTGTGATTAAAGTGTCAGCCGTGCAAGAAAAGCACCGTGTAGTTGAAGCGCCAGCCGTGGTGATTGACGATCAAAACAAACTGGATGCGCTGTTTAAATCCGGCGCATTAGACCGAGATTGTGTGGTGGTAGTAAAAGGTCAAGGGCCGAAAGCGAACGGTATGCCAGAGCTGCACAAGTTAACGCCGCTGTTAGGCTCTTTGCAGGATAAAGGCTTTAAAGTGGCACTGATGACCGACGGTCGTATGTCAGGCGCATCGGGCAAAGTACCAGCAGCGATTCACTTAACGCCAGAGGCTATCGATGGCGGGCTGATTGCCAAAGTGCAAGATGGCGATCTTATTCGTGTCGACGCGCTGACCGGTGAGCTGAGCTTATTGGTCTCTGATGCCGAACTTGCCGCGAGAACCGCTACAGAAATCGATTTACGCCACTCACGCTATGGAATGGGTCGTGAGTTGTTTGGGGCACTGCGTTCAAACTTAAGCAGTCCAGAAACCGGTGCGCGCAGTACCAGCGCCATTGACGAACTTTATTAATACAAAGGAAGAATACCGCAATGCTTGAGAATAACTGGTCATTACAACCACAAGATATTTTTAAACGCAGCCCTATTGTTCCTGTTATGGTCATTAACAAGATTGAACATGCGGTGCCGTTGGCTAAAGCCTTAGTCGCTGGCGGGATCAGCGTTTTGGAAGTGACATTACGTACTCCATGCGCCCTCGAAGCTATCACTAAAATCGCCCAAGAAGTGCCTGAGGCACTTGTTGGCGCGGGTACCATTTTAAATGAAGCCCAGCTCGATCAAGCGATTGCCGCCGGCGCACAATTTATTATCACCCCAGGGGCGACGGTTGAGCTGCTTAAAGCGGGTATGCAAGGCCCTGTGCCTTTGATCCCTGGCGTTGCCAGTATCTCCGAAGTGATGACGGGCATGGCGCTCGGTTACACACACTTTAAATTCTTCCCAGCGGAAGCTTCGGGCGGTGTGGATGCGCTAAAAGCATTCTCTGGCCCATTAGCGGATATCCGTTTCTGCCCAACGGGTGGAATTACGCCAAGCAGCTATAAAGATTACTTAGCGCTGAAAAATGTGGATTGTATCGGCGGCAGTTGGATTGCCCCAACCGATGCAATGGAGCAGGGCGATTGGGCGCGTATCACCCAATTGTGTAAAGATGCGATTGGCGGACTCTAAGCCGTTTACTTGCGGAACGCACTGATAATAAAAAACCACCTTGCGGTGGTTTTTTATTGCCTGTTCAGCGCTACATCTCTTTGCTGAGTTCCACGTTCGAGCCGGCCTTGGGGCTAAATAACTGCTGGTACAGTCGTCCGGCAAATTCATCCGTCATGCCAGAAATATAATCCGCCAACACCCTGTGGCTGTTTTGACCTTGCAGCTCACTGGTGCGCCAACGTTCTTGGGTATTGAGTGGTAATAACCGCTCAGGATCCGAGGCAAACGCCTCAAAGAGCCCCATTACAATCTGTTGTCCCTTGTATTCTAGCATTTGGATCTCGGGTTTACGGATAACGTATTTAAACACTAACTGCTTTAGCACATTGAGCGCATTAGCAAATTCGGGTTCGAGGCTGGCATTAAACCGCAGCAACGGTTCCTCGAAAGCCGGATCGTCGTTGATAATAATGGCGGTGACAAAACCATTTACTAAGGTACCGATGGCATCCTTTCGCAGATGATGTTCATGGGAGAAGAGCTTAGTGCCGATATCGGCAAGCTCCTGGCGGATCCAAGGATCGCCACTGTGCTTAAGTGTCGGCGCCACATCCTGTTGCCATTGTGAGGCGGTGACTATGCCCATGACAATCGCATCTTCAAGATCGTGCACGGCGTAGGCGATGTCGTCTGCCAGCTCCATAATCGAGCAATCGAAGGATTTAAACTGAGTGCGTAGATGCGGGTAGTTTGGCTGCAGGCTCGGCTGAACGGAGGTAAAGCGCGCTCTATCGGCAACGGATAACGGTTCCAGTACCCAATCGAAAATGTCGCTATCATCGTCGAATATGCCTTTAACAGGCGGCCATTGTGATGGTTTAAGCTGTCTGTGATTGGTGATTTCAGGATGTGATCCCGGCACAAAGAGCAGTGATTGCGGCGCGGGATATTTTAAAATGCCGAGCATAGTACGGCGGCACAGATTCATCCCAAAGGCCTCGGTATAAGGCTCGAGTTTCGAGAGAATACGAAACGTCTGGCCATTGCCTTCAAAGCCACCGTGGTGGCGCATCATATAGTTGAGCGCGACTTCACCGCCGTGACCAAAGGGTGGATGGCCAATATCATGGGCAAGACAGAGGGATTCGAGTAGGCTCATCGAGCCTAATAAAGGCTTATGCTCGGGATACTTGCGGCTGAGCTGTGCGGCGATGCCCGTGCCGATTTGTGACACTTCGAGTGAATGGGTTAAGCGTGTGCGATAAAAGTCATTCATGCCCACCCCAAGCACTTGGGTTTTGGCCTGTAGGCGGCGAAAAGCGGCGGAGTGGAGGATCCTTGCTCTGTCCCTTTGGAAAGGGCTTCGATGATCATTACGTCTTTGTTTATCTTCGCCATGGCGGCGTTCTTGCCAAACACTTGAGCTCATATGCATTCCTAGCGAGAGTGATACATCACAACATCTTGTTAATTTCGTCTAAATTCAAGGTGAAACTTGGCACAAAGCAATCCATAAAATATTTCACCGCCGGATCGGAATTGGCCGCCAGCATGGCTTCGAGTCGTTTACGCGCGGTATTAAATTCGGTGTTGCCAGCGCGGTTTTCCTCTAGACATTTAAGGTAAGCGCACAGGGTATCGGCGGATTTGACTATGGCTTTGTAAATCGGATCGGCGTAATCGCTAATAAACAGGCTGCGATAATCCTCTTTAAATTCATCGGGTACCATATCGAGCATACGCTGCTCGGCAATGGCCTCAATCTTCTTATACTCGGCTTCGATTTCTTTATTAAAGTACTTTACCGGAGTCGGTAAGTCGCCAGTTAAAATCTCACTGGCATCATGGAAAATCGCTAAACTGGTCGCCTGATGGGCATCGAGCGTGGTGCCAAATTTCTTATTACTGATAATAACTAGGGCATGGGCCACCATGGCAACTTGCAGTGAATGCTCTTGAACGTTTTCGGTGCGCACGTTGTACATTAAGGGCCAGCGCTGGATAAGTTTCATTCGGGCGAGGTGGGCAAATAAATGACTCATAATGCTCCTTTATATGAATGCCGGATCGCACAACACTCAACTCGAGGTAAATTGGCGAGAAGCGTGGCTTAAAAATACGGCTTAAAAATACTGCATAAAAAAGTACGGTGATGAAGCTTTAGCCTAACACAGGCAAGAGGATAAGTGAGTGGAATGATTGAAGAGTTTTTACGCACTGCAAAAAATAAAGCGACCCAGTGGATCGCTTTAGTCGAGGTTAACCTAATGGTCATCTTGGCGGTGAGACTAAAACATTATTGTTTGTAGGTCTCGAGGAAATTGCCAAACTCTGTCAATGCTTTAGTCAAATCTTCCTTATAGGGTAAAAACACCACTCTTAAATGATCCGGCTCTGGCCAGTTAAAGGCGCTGCCGTGGACGAGGAGGATTTTTTTATCCCTGAGCAAATCGAGTACTAAGCGCTCATCATCCCTGAGGTTGAACTTTTTCATGTCCAGTTTGGGGAAGGCGTACAGTGCCCCCTTGGGCTTTTTCACGCTCACACCGGGAATTTGGTTCAATAACTCATAACAGGTATCGCGCTGAACCGTTAAGCGGCCGCTAGGTAAAATCAGCTCATTAATGCTTTGGTAACCGCCGAGCGCGGTTTGAATCGCGTGTTGATTCGGCACGTTGGCACATAGGCGCATCGAGGAGAGCATCTCTAAACCTTCGATATAACTCTTGGCTGCCTTAAGATTGCCAGACAACATCATCCAACCGACACGAAAGCCCGCTGCGCGATAGGCTTTTGAAAGACCATTAAAGGTCACGGTTAAGATATCGTCAGAGAGGCTCGCGGCCGGAATATGTTTGGCCTCGTCGTATAAAATCTTATCGTAGATTTCATCGGCAAACAGGATCAGGTTGTGCTCGCGGCAGAGCTCGATAACTTGCAGCAGTAATTCTTTGCTGTAAACAGCGCCCGTAGGGTTGTTCGGGTTAATCAGCACAATACCACGGGTACGAGACGAAATTTTGCTCTTAATATCATCAAGATCCGGGAACCAATCCGCCTCTTCATCGCAGCGGTAATGTACCGCTTTACCGCCGGCTAAATTCGCCGCCGCGGTCCATAGCGGATAGTCGGGAGAGGGGATAAGCACTTCATCATCGGTGTTTAATAAGCCCTGCATGGCCATCATAATCAGCTCTGACACACCATTACCGATATAGACATCTTCGATATCGACGCCTTTAATGCCCTGTGCTTGATAATGCTGCACAATCGCCTTGCGGGCAGAGAATAATCCTTTCGACTCACAGTAGCCTTGAGCGCTGGGAAGATTGAGGATCACATCGCGCACAATTTCTTCCGGCGCTTCAAAACCGAAGGGGGCGGGGTTACCAATGTTGAGTTTGAGGATGCGGTGTCCCTCGTCTTCTAAACGTCTGGCTTCCTTGTGCACTGGGCCGCGGATGTCGTAGCAAACAGTATCCAACTTGTTGGACTTGATGATAGGGCGCATTTACACCTCGAAACATGCAGTTAATTTAGGCTTAAGTTTGTGCACCATAACGAAATTATTGGGCTTAAGGAAGGGGGCTTGAGCACAAATAACAAGTTTTTTTCATCAAACTCTCCAGTTAAATATGCTTTAACCAAGCTTTAAATAAATTAAAACAAGTTTTAAATGCTGAATGCATGCAAAGTATCAAACTAATTCACTGTTGGTTTTGGTGGGGTCAGCCTTTGCGACTATCAAGTGGCTTGCTTGAGCCTGTGGCCGCATTTTTTGAAACTGAAAATCCATTCAGCGGTTAAATGTTAATAAAATTGTTAATCAGTTTTTGCTTAACCGCTGATTTACTAGTGGTGATTTTAGTTAATGCGGTTTTATCGGGTGTTCAGCGATTTTTTGATATTTAGGCAGATTAACTGAATGCTTATTAAGCATTTAAGGTCAAATAAAGATTTCGTTACGCTGGCTTAAAGTCATTTAGAATCAAATGCATATGCCAATACTTATTTCAGTATTAAAAATTATTTATGGTTAGCATAAATTTATGGTTGACTCGATATTCGATGCGCTTTATTTTCTGCGCGATGTTTTTGGCAAGGCACCTAAGATAACAAGCTTTTAGCAGGTTTTATCAGCGGAGTTAGTCATCATGAAGCAGCAATATTGGCGTCCGTTATCGAGGTGATTTCAGGCGCTGTTCTAAAAACTTTTGCCTTTTAGGCAACTTATTTAGAGGACCTAAGTGCATGTCTGAACCGACAGCGTTAAGTCTTATTCCACCTCTGGTGGTATTGGTGTTGGCCATTTGGTTACGCCGCCCCATTCTTTCTCTGATCATTGGTGCGGTAACTGGGTTTCTGTTACTCGATCCGTCGCAAGTCTTAAATAATTTCGCCAGTACTTCATTAAAAGTCATGGCCGATGAAACCATCGGTTGGTTGATTTTAGTCTGTGGTTGTTTTGGTGCGTTAATTGCCCTGTTAGTGCGTACTGGTGGTGCACTGGCGTTTGGTCGAAATGCACTGAAATTTGCTAAAGGCCCTAAATCCTCTCTGTTTATGACCTTTATTCTCGGGATTGTGATTTTTATCGATGACTATCTGAACGCGTTAACCGTGGGTGAAACCATGAAACGTGTGACCGATAAGTTTAAAGTGTCACGTGAAATGCTGGCCTATGTGGTTGACTCTACAGCAGCGCCAGTTTGCGTGCTCGTGCCATTATCCACCTGGGCAGTATTCTTTGGTGGCTTGCTGGTCGATAACGGTGTGGCGGCAGAAGGTCAGGGCATTAGCGTATATATGCAGGCGATCCCCTACATGCTTTACGCTTGGTTAGCCGTAGCCATGGTGTTACTGGTGGTGTTAGGTGTTGTGCCTGCCATTGGTCCGATGAAAAAAGCCCAGCTGCGCGCCGCCCAAGGTGAACCTGCTGAGGCGCAAGTCGATTTAGACCAGGTACAAACCTCTGACGAATACGCGATTGCTGCGATTGAAGAAGAGTTTAAGCATGCCGACAATCAGGGCAAGCTGCACAACTTCTTGGTGCCTATTCTGCTACTGGTTGCCTTTACCGTTTATTTTGATATCGACGTGTGGAAGGGCTTATTAGCGACATTAGTTATCACGTTGCCTTACTATGCAGTGCAACGTTTAATGCCACTGTCAGAGATGATGGATCAGATGATCGATGGTTTTAAGAGCATGTTGCCCGCCATTGGTACCGTGATCGCCGCATTCGTGTTTAAGGATGTGTGTGATGCGCTGCTGCTGCCACAATATGTGATTGAATCATTGAGCCCATTCATGACGCCTAAGATGTTGCCAGCGGTAGTATTCCTCTCTATGGCTATCCTTGCTTTTGCGACGGGTTCAAGCTGGGGGATTTTTGCGGTGACAATTCCAATCGTGATGCCATTGGCGCAATCGGTTGGTGCTGATATTCCACTGGTGATTGGTGCGCTGCTGTCGGCATCATCTTTTGGTAGCCAAGCGTGTTTCTACTCGGATTCAACTGTATTGGCCGCACAAGGCTCTGGTTGTAACTTAGTGAGCCATGCGGTGACTCAGTTACCCTATGCGTTAATTGCCGCTGTGATTGCGTTCATTGGCTTTATCTTGATTGCCTAAGCCGCGATACAGTAAATATAAAAAACCAGCTACGGCTGGTTTTTTTATTGCTTGTGTTTAGGGCGGCTTAGTAAATGAACACAGCTGACTGCTCTTGAACACCTTAATTGTTTTTGGCTTGGCTGGTTTATAAGGTATTTCCCTTGTGGCACATGCCTTGTGAACTCCAGAACGACGAACCATTTAACACTAAGGAATAATCGGGTGGAGTTGGTTTCGCCGGGAAGTATCTGTTTGGTGAGTGTTAACACGAGTTAGGGCAGAGCAAAGCCAATAAAAAAGCCAGTGTAGGCACTGGCTTTTTTATCTGGGAGTAGGAAGGGCGATTATACGCGCTTCTTGAATTCGCCAGTACGAGTGTCGATTTCAATCTTGTCGCCAACTTTAACGAAGTCAGCCACGCTGATTGTACCGCCGCCAGTGATAGTTGCTGGCTTCATTACTTTACCTGAAGTATCGCCACGAGCTGATGGCTCAGTGTAGATCACTTCACGTACGATAGTGGTTGGCATTTCAACAGAAATTGCTTTGCCTTCGTAGAAAGTTACTTGGCAAGTTTCTTCCATACCGTCAACGATGTAAGCCGCTGCATCACCTAAGTTCTCAGCTTCTACGTCGTATTGGTTGTATTCTGCATCCATGAACACGTACATAGGATCAGCAAAGTAAGAATAAGTACAATCCAGACGATCTAGGATAATATCGTCAATCTTATCTTCACCTTTGAAAGTGGTTTCAGTACCAGAGTTAAGCAGCAAGTTTTTCAGCTTTAACTTAACGATGGCAGCGTTACGGCCAGAACGAGTTGTTTCTGTTTTCTGTACAACCCATGGGCTGCCTTCAAACATGATCACGTTACCAGGACGGACTTCATGAGCAGTTTTCATTACACAATTTCCTATATGTCGATTTTCTATTTCAGCGCAGCATCTTAGCTTTTTTTGACGAATTGGACTAGCCGAGTCGCAAGATCTGCAGCATTTATTGCGTCAATTGGCCAATCTTTAGCATGTTGCAAAAGTGGCAAACTGACAGGATTTAGGTTTTGCCAGTGAGTTTTCACGGCAGATTGCTCGCCTTGGTTAAATGCAACATTCAATTTAGACCAAGTACCAGCAATATCAGGGGGCAGATTATCGCAGTAAAGTTGGATAAAAGCTTCTAATTTTATTAGATGATAATCATCTTCTTGCGGATAAATATGCCAAATGAAGGGTTTAGCGGCCCATTGCGCCCTCAGGAAGCTGTCTTCACCGCGGACAATATTAAAGTCGCAGCTCCACAGCAGGCGGTCGAACCCTTGTTGGTCTGTCATCGGCAAGATATGCAGGGTCAAATGACCTAGCTTAATTTGCTGTCCGGGGCTGAGCGCCTCAACCTTGCAGGGTAATAAGTGTTGTAAGCTGTTTAAGCTGCGTCCCTTGGGAATAAGCGCATGGATTTTGGCATCGCTTGTTGCACTGGCTTGCCAGAGCTCACATAAGGCCGGCAGAGAATCAGTTTCATAACTAAAGACACTGTAGACAGTATCTTGCGCTTGAATATCCTTAAGACCAAGGCGCTCAAATAATTGCAATTTATTGGTGCTATCCAGTTGCCATGCATCGCGTTCGGCAAACAGCTCACGCTCACAGATCAGTCCACCCGTCTTTGGGGTAAAACCCGGGAAAAAGAAATACTTTTTGATGCCACTTGCCTGCATCGAGGGTAACCCATGGCAGCCATCGACCCAGTCTTCGGCGCTTAAATATTCTAAATTCAGCCATACGGGCACAGCTTGCGGTGTGGTGCTGTGCAGCGTGATGAGTTGTTGTTTGACCTCGTCAGGCAGTTCGCAGGCAAAGGCTTCAATTAACACGGCGCCGGGCACAAATGCCACGGGCAGGGGCGTTGTCCAATGATTGATGGTGACGCCATTAAAGACTTGGCTGCTTTGGTTTGGATCAAGGCTTGGTAAAATATGCGAGAAGCTGTTTAAGTCATCGACCCAGAGTATAATGGGGAGCTGATATTCATTGACCAGCTGTTTGGCTAAGCGCCAAGTGACGCCGATATCGCCGTAATTATCGACGACGCAGCAAAAGATGTCCCAGTGGGGGGCGGTGGTTGCCATTGAGTGTATCGCTTTCATTAATCGGGAGAGCACACATAAAAAAAGCGGCGTTTCGGCCGCTTTTTTTACGGAGCTGTGCTTAGTCTTCGAACTCGGCTAAGCACATTTCTTCGTAGATTTGCTTAACCCAAGCATCCACACGCTCTTCAGTCAGCTCTGGTTGACGGTCTTCGTCAATCCCTAAACCGATGAAGTGGTCATCATCGACTAAGCCTTTTGACGCTTCGAAGTTATAACCAGCCGTTGGCCAGTGACCGATGATGATACCGCCACGAGCTTGAACGATATCGCCCACCATACCCATGGCATCGAGGAAGTATTCTGCGTAGTCTTCTTGGTCACCACAACCGAAGATAGCAACCAGTTTGTCTGTAAAATCAATCTGTTCTAATTCAGGGAAAAAGTCATCCCAGTCGCACTGTGCTTCACCGTAATACCAGGTTGGGATGCCGAACAGCAGCAGGTCGTATTCTGCGATCTGTTCTTTGGTGCTCTTGGCGATATCTTTCACCTCAACCATTTTCTTACCCAGTTTCTTCTGGATCATCTTGGCGACAGCTTCGGTGTTGCCTGTGTCGCTACCGAAAAAAAGACCTACAGTTGCCATTGTCTATCCTTTATGTCTAGTTCACTTATACGTTAATCTTGCTGCTATCGATTGCTCAGCATTCAATTTTTTGCTGAAGAATTAATTCGATTAACTGGCTTCGGCTGATGTTACTGGCCAATGCCTGCTCATTCAAGGCGTCATATAAATCTTGTGACACCTTTAACTCTATTCGCTTTAATCCTTTGGCTTTATCCCGCTGGATCTGGTTGCGCTTATTGACCTTAAGTTGCTGGCTACGGGACAAAGGATTGCTACGTGGGCGGCCCCGGCGCTTTTCATTGGCAAAAAGGTCAATGGTTGTTCTATCTGTTGCTTCTTTTGCCATGTTCTTATTGTTTAACCGATGCCTGAACCTTCCCAGGACATCTGGATAATACCTTTTGCAATAAACCCGGCGCAGCCGAGAAATAACACTAACCACACAATAAATCGACCAAATTTCGGCACATTACCTTGTTTAAGCACATCGTGGATGGCCATGCCGATAAAGAAAAATATCGCGGCAAAAAACAGGTTCAGGCCGATGGTTTCA
Source organism: Shewanella sp. MR-4 (assembly GCF_000014685.1). Lineage (NCBI taxonomy): Bacteria > Pseudomonadati > Pseudomonadota > Gammaproteobacteria > Alteromonadales > Shewanellaceae > Shewanella > Shewanella sp. MR-4. The sequence goes on along the minus strand of NC_008321.1, from coordinate 2,421,844 downwards.
ATTTGTTCCATGTACTGAGATAACATACTTTCTTAGTCCTCTAGAGTCTTCTAAGGCTAAAAGAGGCGCGAATATATCACATCAGCAGGGTGTCGGCTATATGATTTAGGTCGAGAATCATTGTCATTTACACTGAGTGTTTGTCAATAAATTCAGACACAATACGATTAAACACCGCTGGTTTTTGAGCATGTAGCCAATGGCCACAACCTTCTAATGTTTTGGCCTGCGCCGCGGGAAATTGACGCATGATCTCATCGCGATGTTCGGCGGTCACATAATTAGATTCACCACCACGGATAAAAAGGCTCGGTCCGTTATAGACTTGCTGCGATTTGTGGTTTTCATTAGGCCAACCAATGATGTTGGGATAACAGCTTTTTAAGCCTGTAAGATTCATCTTCCAACGAAAGCCTGTGTCGGTGCGCTGGAGGTTTTTGAGTAAAAACTGCGCGGTCGGTTCATCAATGCCACCTGCTAATAAATGCGATAACGCAAAACGGCGGTCGGTGTGGCCTTCAAGAGGCAAACTTTCGAGTGCCGCAAATACCGCATCATGGCGCGGCTGATAAGCTACTGGGGCAATATCGGCGGCCACCATGCTGATGATGCGTTCTGGATAGGCAAGGGCCGTTGCCATGGCGATTTTGCCGCCCATGGAATGGCCAACAATGTGTACACGCTCAAGCTCAAGTTCATCTAACAATGCCACCATGGCCTCGGCTAGGCTTGGGTAATCCATCTCCTGCCAATGTTCACTCAAACCATGATTAGGCACATCAACGCGGATAACCTGATGATTTGCTTCGAGGACTTGTCCTAGCCCCTTAAGATTATCTAAATTGCCAAAGAGTCCGTGGATAAGGAGGACTGCTTCTCCTTGACCTGTGGATGCAAAATTCATGGAATCGCCTGTGCTGTGGTACATAAAGTGCTGCGGATTGTGCCCCTAATGGGTTAAGTTTGACAAGTCTTGAGGCAATTTTGAGGCTCCGTGCGCCGAACTTGCTGGCTTTTTCAGCGATTAACGCGCTTGTGCTAATTTGATGTGCGATTTCACGCATTTTTAGATTAATGATGCTTTATCAGATTGATAGAGATAGATACACTGGGGCAATGATCGCACAGATCCTTTGCGAGGATCGCCTGTGGTGCACTTTTTCGGTTAAGCCTATCGAATAACAAAGGATAATAAGGTTATGAAATACATCGAAGTGGATGAAGAGCTCTATCGTCATATTGCCAGCAAAACGGAACGTATTGGTGAGAGCGCCTCTGACATTCTCCGTCGATTACTCGGCCTGTCCGTCGATGCGGTTGAACAGGCGCAGCCACAGGCCATTAGCCAACCGAGTTTAGAGGCAGCGACGCCTGAGCCACAGATTGCGCCTCAGGTCGAAACCTTAGTCTCTGCGACCGATTTCAATCAATTGGTGGATGAGCATAAGTTAGAGCAGCAAAAAGGCGCCGTGGGTCGTTTCTTATTTTTGCTTGAGAGTTTATATCAACAGAGCCAAGCGCAATTCTCGCAAATTTTACAGATCCAAGGTCGCGATCGACTCTATTTTGCGCGCTCAAGGGAAGAGTTACTCAAGGCCAGTGCTACCGCTAACCCCAAGGAAATCGGTAACACCGGATTTTGGGTCACGACCAACAATAACACCGCCAAAAAACGGGCGATTTTAGTCGAAGCCTTAATGCAATTTGGCTGCGATGCCCAAATCGCCAACGGCATTGCCGAACGCGTATAACGCCTTTATCGACGCCGCAATGATGCGGCGTTTCCATTTAATTAACCGATTTTCCAGTAGGAGAGGATCAGGTGGCAATACATCAACGGGCAGGACAAACCGCGAGTCAGACGGATCTGGTGAATATTCCAAAGCTGATGAGCCATTATTACAGCATCAAACCTAATGTGGATGCTGCCGAGCAACGTGTGACGTTCGGGACCTCGGGTCACCGTGGAACGGCGTTTCAAGCAAGTTTTAACCAAGACCATATTTGGGCGATCACTCAGGCCGTGGTGGATTATCGCCAATCGGTGAATATCGACGGCCCGCTATTTTTAGGTATCGATACCCACGCCTTATCTTATGCGGCTTACGTGTCGGCGATTGAAGTGTTAGCCGCCAATAAGGTGACTGTGCATATTCAGCAAAATGATAGCTTTACCCCCACACCTGTGGTGTCCCATGCCATTATTTGCGCTAATCGTGAAGCGGCGCTGAGTGGCGCCGCGTTAAGCGATGGTTTGATTATTACGCCATCCCATAATCCACCGCAGGATGGTGGTATCAAGTACAATCCTCCCCATGGCGGCCCAGCCGAAGGCAATATCACAGCGTGGATTGAGTCCCGTGCTAATGATTACCTGCGCGCAGGGCTTAAGGGCGTTAATAAGCTGGCTTATGCCGATGCGTTAACTTCGGGTTATGTGCATGCCATTGATTTGATCACGCCCTATGTCGCGGATTTAGTCAATGTGGTCGATATGCACGCTATCGCTAAGGCTAAGCTGAAATTGGGCGTTGACCCATTAGGCGGCTCGGGTATTCATTATTGGGCACCGATTGCCAAGCACTATGGCATTGATATCACCTTAGTTAACGATAAGGTCGACCCAAGTTTTAGCTTTATGTCGCTCGATAAAGACGGCAAGATCCGTATGGATTGCTCTTCTCCCTATGCGATGGCAGGCTTACTTGCCCACAAAGAATCCTTCGATTTATGCGTTGGTAACGATCCTGACTACGACAGACACGGCATCGTGTGTCCGGGCACAGGGCTGATGGATCCCAACCACTATTTAGCGGTAGCAATTGATTATTTGCTGACCCACAGACCCGAATGGAGCGAGCAGTTAGCCATCGGCAAGACGCTGGTATCGAGCGCGCTTATCGATAAAATCTGTACCTTCCATGGCAAAAAATTACTCGAAGTCCCTGTCGGCTTTAAGTGGTTCGTCGATGGGTTAGCCGAGGCGACTATTGCCTTTGGTGGTGAGGAGAGTGCGGGCGCGGCGTTCCTGCGCCGTGATGGCACGACTTGGTGTACCGACAAAGACGGTTTTATTCTGGTACTGCTAGCGGCCGAAATGCTCGCGGTTACTGGCAAGACGCCTGGGCAACGCCATCAAGAATTAGTGGCGCAATTCGGTCAAAGCTTCTACAAGCGTATCGACAGCCCGATTAGTCTTGAGAACAAAGCCAAATTTGCCAAGCTTAATGCCGAGACCTTAAACGCTACTATGCTGGCGGGTGAGAAGATTGATGCCGTATTGACCCACGCCCCAGGTAACAATGCCTCGATAGGTGGCATTAAAGTGACGACGGCCAATGGTTGGTTCGCGGCGCGGCCGTCGGGCACTGAGGCGTTATTTAAGATTTACGGTGAGAGCTTTATCAGTGAGCAGCATCTTGCCGATATCATTAAGGACGCACAGGCCTTGATTGATAAGGCGCTTAGCGCCTGACCTAGCAGTTAAGCATTCTTTTTACCGATAAAAAACGCACTCATGGAAATCCTATGAGTGCGTTTTTATTTGCAGCGATGAGAAGCCAAGCCTTTCACGCAGATGCTAAATGGTGATGATCAATACTCGAGATGGCAACTTGGTAAGTTGTTCTTATCGATATAGTTTTGATGATATTCCTCTGCCACATGGAATTGCTGCAAAGGTACAATTTCAGTCACAATGTGGCGTAATCCCCAGCGGCCCGAGCGGGCAAAGGCCAGTTTAGAAGCTTCGGCCGTCGCTTTTTGCTCACGGTCATGGAAGAAAATGGTACTGCGGTACTGAGTGCCGATATCGCCGCCCTGCATATTGAGTGTGGTGGGGTTGTGGTTCTTCCAAAACACATCTAATAACTCGTCGTAGCTGACAATCGCAGGGTCAAATTCCACTTGCACGACTTCAGCATGGCCTGTCTTGCCTTTTTTGACTTCCTCATAGGTGGTCGCGTCGTTATTGCCACCCATATAGCCACAGGTCGCGTTGGTCACGCCGTTGACTTGTCTAAAGAAATACTCCACGCCCCAAAAACAGCCGGCACCGAAAGTTGCTAACGCCATGATAAATCCTGATAGAAGTCTAGATGGCTAAGGATTGTGATAAAACTCATGCCTAAAAGCAAGTGTGTCGACAAAATTAATCCTATGTCGACCAAAGGCGGCTAAGATGCTGTGGTTTTGCCGCGAAATGCGCTTGTTTGACCAGAATGACAGAGTAACGGCCCAAAAACTTGTGTTAGTATGGATGCGCTTTTTAAGGCGGGTAGCGATAAGTGCCATGAAACAGGCAGTTATTACCATCACACACGCCTTTAACACGCTATTATAAGGAGAATTCTGTGTTACAAGCTCTGTTAGATTCGAAGGATTTTCTCGCGCTGACCCTCGCCAATCCTGAAACCCTCGGAGATGAGTTTAGTTTCACCTTAGGGGAACATACTCGAGTCGAAGTGTGGGACACCGGCGTCATCGTTTTTGAGCCAGTACAAGCCCAAGGTAAGGATGTCATTCTCTCCTGCGGTGTCCACGGGAATGAAACCGCCCCCATCGAACTCTGCAATACCTTAATCAAACAGCTTCTCCAACAAAAAATCATCGCCAAACAACGCACGCTCTTTCTTATTGGTAACCCTTTAGCGATTAATAATGGGACTCGCATTATCGACGAGAACATGAATCGTCTGTTTAGTGGCGAGCATTCAAACCCACCGGGATTAGTGAATCCTGAGCGGGTGCGGGCAAAAAAATTAGAAGCCTATGTCGACCGCTTCTTTAAGGGCGCAGCAGCAGGGCGCCAGCGTATTCACTACGATTTACACACGGCGATGCGTGCGTCAAAACACGAAAAGTTTGCGATTTATCCCTATCGTCCCGGCCGTGCTTACAGCGCCGAGCAAATCATGTTTTTAGCGGCCAGTGGCGTCGATACTGTGTTATTTCACCATGAGCCGACGACCACCTTTAGTTATTTTTCCTCCGAGCAGTATGGCGCCGATGCCTTTACCATTGAATTAGGTAAGGTGTATCCCATGGGGCAAAACGATATGACGCGTTTTATTGCCGCCCAAGAGATGTTTATGCGCCTTATCACAGACAAACCCTTAGCGCTTGAGCCATTCTCAGCGGATAAGGTGAATCTGTATCAAGTATGTCGGGTGATTAACAAACATTTTGATGATTTTGAATTTACCTTCGCGACCGATGTCGAAAACTTCCGATCGTTCCCGAAAGGCTTTGTATTGGCCCGAGAGGGTGGGCAGGAAATTAAAGTCGAACAGGAATGTGAATCGATTGTCTTCCCCAATGCTAAGGTGCCCATCGGCAATCGCACTGTGATTTGCCTGATCCCTTCAGTCGCGCCAGATGTTCGCTAGTTTTGTAAAGCATTATATACATGCCCACAGGGGATTAGTTGTCGTTTGAACTGTGCCAACGGTTGATAGGTAGTTTACGTTAACGTAATGTTCATCCGGCATATTCGTATAAATTAGGCGTTGTGGATTTTCCATGGCGTAACGAGATAACAAGAGCACAATATGAGCAAAGCAACACTCAACACTGATACAGTGCACCGTGTCGGCTTCTTGGATAAGGCATCGCTTCACATTCCTATCCTTCGAATTCTACAAGCAGACGGCACTACCTATGAAACCGCGGTTTTGCCTGTAATAGATGAAGCCTTAGCCACCAAAATTTACGATACCTGCGTGTTTACGCGGGTACTCGACGAACGTATGTTAGGCGCGCAGCGTCAGGGCCGGATCAGCTTCTATATGACCTGTACAGGTGAAGAAGCGGCGATCGTCGGCAGTGTCGCGGCGCTGGACGCTGAGGACGTGATCCTCGCGCAATATCGTGAACATGCGGCGCTACGTTACCGTGGCTTTACCACTGAACAGTTTATGAACCAAATGTTCAGTAATGAGAAGGACTTAGGTAAAGGTCGCCAAATGCCAATTCATTACGGCTGCGCTGCGTTAAACTACCAAACCATCTCATCGCCACTGGCCACGCAAATCCCGCAAGCGACAGGTGTCGGTTATAGCCTGAAAATGCAAGGCAAACGTAATGTTGCCGTCTGTTATTTTGGTGAAGGCGCTGCGTCTGAAGGTGACTTCCACGCCGGCTTGAATATGGCTGCGGTGTTAAAATGCCCGGTGATTTTCTTCTGCCGTAACAATGGTTATGCGATTTCCACCCCAACCGAAGAACAGTTTGCTGGTAACGGTATCGCTAGCCGCGGTGTGGGTTACGGCATGCACACCATTCGTGTCGACGGTAACGATATGCTGGCGGTGTTAGCCGCGACGCAACAGGCGCGTGCCTATGCGATTGAGCACAATGCCCCCGTGTTGATTGAAGCCATGACTTATCGCCTTGGCGCGCACTCATCTTCTGACGATCCTTCTGGCTATCGCTCCAAAGAAGAAGAGGCAAAATGGCAGCAACACGATCCAGTCAAACGCTTCAAGTTATGGTTGATCAACAAAGGGTGGTTGGCCGAGGCCGATGATGCCCTGCGTTACGAAAAGTACCGTGAAGAAGTGTTAGCCGCCGTTAAAGTCGCTGAAAAATTACCTATCCCTATGCTGGATGAGATCATTGAAGATGTGTTCGACAAGCCAACACCAGCGCTGAAAAAGCAGCTGAGTGAACTTAAAGAACACATCAAGAAATATCCGCAATCCTATCCCAAAAGTGCAGGGAGGCTATAAGCCGTGGCAGAAATGAATATGTTACAGGCCGTCAATGAGGCCTTGTCTATTGCCATGCAATCTGACGAGCGCATGGTGGTGTTTGGTGAAGACGTTGGCCACTTTGGCGGTGTGTTTCGCGCAACCTCAGGTTTACAGGAAAAGTTTGGTCGCAGTCGCTGCTTTAACACGCCGCTGACTGAACAAGGCATTGCGGGTTTTGCCAACGGTTTAGCCTCTAATGGTATGACCGCCGTAGCCGAAATCCAGTTCGCCGATTACATCTTTCCAGCATTCGATCAAATAGTGAACGAGTCTGCTAAATTCCGTTACCGCAGCGGTAATGAATTTAACGTGGGAAGCCTAGTGTTCCGTACACCTTATGGCGGCGGTATTGCGGGCGGCCATTATCATTCACAATCGCCAGAAGCTTATTTTACCCAAACGCCAGGCTTAAAAGTGGTTGTGCCACGTAATCCTGAGCAGGCCAAGGGCTTATTATTAGCCTCTATTCGCGATAAAAACCCTGTGGTGTTCTTCGAGCCAAAGCGTTTATACCGTGCTTCTGTGGGTGAAGTCCCTGCGGGCGATTATGAAATCGAGCTGGGTAAAGCCGAAGTGGTGCGCGAAGGGAAAGACATCACCTTAGTGGCGTGGGGCGCACAGATGGAAATCATCGAAAAAGCGGCTGACATGGCGGCAAAAGAGGGGATTTCCTGCGAAATTATCGACCTACGTACACTCGCACCTTGGGATGTGGATACCGTTGCTGATTCTGTGAAGAAGACCGGCCGCTTACTGATCAACCATGAAGCACCATTAACGGGTGGTTTTGCCGGTGAAATCGCGGCGACGATTCAGCAGGAATGTTTCCTGTATTTAGAATCACCTATCAGCCGTGTATGTGGTCTAGATACCCCATATCCACTGGTCCACGAAAAAGAATATATGCCCGATGCGCTCAAAACCTTTGAAGCCATTAAGGCATCGGTGAACTTCTAGGAGTCCGGTATGATTAAAGATTTTATTTTGCCGGACATTGGTGAAGGCGTTGTCGAGTGCGAACTCGTCGAGTGGTTGGTGCAAGAGGGCGATACGATTGCTGAAGATCAACCCATCGCCGATGTAATGACTGACAAAGCCTTAGTGCAAATTCCGGCGCCTTTTGCGGGAGTCGTGACCAAGCTGTATTACGCCAAAGGCGATATCGCTAAGGTGCATGCGCCGCTTTATGCCGTGCAGATTGAGTCCGACGAAGCCGCACCTGTTGCTGCTTCTCAACCTGAAGTACAGGCATCTACTCAAACACCTGCAAGCCAATCCAGCGCGGTGGGTACGAGCGTAGAAGAATTTCTGCTGCCCGATATTGGCGAAGGCATTGTTGAGTGTGAACTGGTCGAATGGTTAGTCCAAGAAGGCGATACTGTGGTTGAAGATCAACCCATCGCCGATGTGATGACAGATAAAGCCCTAGTGCAAATCCCTGCTATCAAAGCGGGTAAAATTGTCAAATTGCACTACCGTAAGGGCCAGTTAGCGAAAGTACATGCACCACTATTTGCGATTGAGGTCGAAGGTGGCGTGAGTGCGCCAGTCAGCCATGCACAGGAAGCAAGCGCTGCCGCTGTGAATACTGCAGCACCAGCCGCTTGCGCGGCGGTGTCCTCGGAGCCTGCTCGCCAAGGTAAAGCCTTAGCCAGTCCAGCCGTTCGCCGTATGGCACGTGCCTTAGATATCGATTTAAGTCGCGTCCCTGGTAGTGGTAAACATGGCCGTGTGTATAAGGAAGACATTACTCGCTTCCAAGCACAGGGTGGCGCTGTGCCTGCCGCTGCGCTAGTGGTAGCTGCCCCAACTGTGGCTCAATCGACCGTTTCTACCGCAGTGGCAAGCGCTGCACGGGGTGACATTGTTGAGCCTATCCGTGGCGTGAAAGCCGTGATGGCAAAAATGATGGTGGAATCGGTATCCACCATTCCACACTTCACTTATTGCGAAGAGTTTGATTTGACAGACTTAGTCGCTCTGCGTGAAAGCATGAAGGCCAAGTATTCCTCCGACGAAGTTAAGCTAACCATGATGCCATTCTTTATGAAAGCCATGTCGTTAGCCTTAACGCAGTTCCCTGTGCTTAACAGCCAAGTGAATGCTGATTGTACGGAAATCACCTACAAGGCGCGTCATAACATAGGTATGGCGGTCGACTCTAAGGTGGGATTATTGGTACCAAACGTGAAGGATGTGCAAGATAAGAGCATCCTCGAGGTTGCTGCCGAAATCACCCGCTTAACCAATGCTGCACGCAGCGGCCGTGTGGCGCCGGCGGATCTTAAAGAAGGCACCATCTCGATTTCGAATATTGGCGCCTTAGGTGGCACAGTTGCAACGCCTATTATCAATAAGCCGGAAGTCGCGATTGTCGCATTAGGTAAGTTACAAACCTTGCCGCGCTTCAATGCGAAAGGTGAAGTCGAAGCGCGTCAGATCATGCAAGTGAGTTGGTCAGGGGATCACCGCGTTATTGATGGCGGCACCATTGCTCGTTTCTGTAACCTTTGGAAACAATACCTTGAGCAGCCGCAGGATATGCTATTAGCCATGCGCTAATCGGCTGTCAGCCAATACTTACAGCCAATCCAGCAAAAAAGGACGCAATTTAGCGTCCTTTTTTATTCGCAGGCCATAAATGGGTTAATCTTTTGATCCCAATTACGTATAATTCGCGAACGTTGTTATCCTGATGGATTTGTTATGAGCCCCAGCCCATTTGCCCCAACAATCGAAACTATTGATTATCCGTTTCCGCCTAAGCCAATTCCTCTGTCCGATGCCGAAAAGGCGGACTACAAGGCACGTATCAAGCAGCTGCTGATTGAAAAAGATGCGGTATTGGTTGCCCATTATTATACCGACCCTGAAATTCAAGCGCTGGCCGAAGAAACCGGCGGTTGTGTTTCCGACTCACTCGAAATGGCGCGCTTTGGCCGCGATCATCCCGCCAAGACGTTAATTGTCGCTGGGGTGAAATTTATGGGTGAAACCGCCAAAATCTTAAGCCCAGAAAAAACCATTCTGATGCCGACCTTGGAGGCGACCTGTTCATTGGACTTAGGTTGCCCCATCGATAAATTCAGCGCCTTCTGTGATGCGCATCCTGATCATACCGTGGTCGTTTATGCCAATACTTCGGCGGCGGTAAAAGCCCGTGCCGATTGGGTGGTTACCTCGAGTATTGCCCTTGAAATCGTTGAGCACTTAGACAGCGAAGGCAAAAAAATCATTTGGGGCCCAGACCGTCATTTAGGCAGTTATATTGCCAAACAAACCGGCGCCGAGATGTTGATGTGGCAGGGCGACTGTATCGTTCACGATGAGTTTAAGGCCAATGCGCTGCGTGATTTAAAGCGTGTTTACCCCGATGCCGCTATTCTAGTGCACCCAGAGTCACCCGCGAGTGTGGTGGCGATGGCGGATGCTGTCGGCTCCACCAGCCAGTTGATTAAAGCTGCGCAAACCATGGCTAATGAGCGTTTTATTGTGGCGACCGATCGCGGTATTTTCTACAAAATGCAACAAGCGGCGCCGGGTAAAACACTGATTGAAGCGCCTACTGGCGGTAATGGTGCCACCTGTAAGAGCTGTGCTCACTGTCCTTGGATGGCAATGAACGGCTTAAAGGCGATTGAAGCGTCTTTAAGTGACAGCGACAAAACGACTCACGAAATCTTTGTCGATGAAGATTTACGCGTGAAAGCCTTAATCCCGCTGACCCGTATGCTCGATTTCGCTAAAACACTGAATATGAAAGTGAAAGGCAACGCTTAATCAAGCGTCCATAACACTCACGAAAAATGAAATCCCTGCCACTTGGCGGGGATTTTTGTATCGGTTCAAATTGATCAGCAGCTAAGCTGCTAAGTATGTGCTTAATAAGGTGCGCTAGCTTTTAGACGCCATTCTTCATAGATGCATATATGCTTCAATTTAAAGAAATTCACGCTCTTTTACTTACTGGATCGGTGTTGTTGGCCTAAATTTGATATAGCAAAGCGTAGGAGAGTTCACTCATTGCGCTGTGTTCATGCAATTTTGTATAAGATAACCATGGAGAAGGGTATGAAAAACATCGTGTTACTGCTTGCATCAATGTCTGCTGCCAGTGCATTTGCAGACGTGAGCGTGCCAATGAATCTTGTCAACGAAAAGGGCGTGGGTGAAAGTGTCGGTCAAGTGACCATTTCAGAGTCACAGTATGGAGTGGTATTTACGCCATCACTCAAAGGCTTAATGCCAGGATTACATGGTTTCCATCTACATGAGAACGGCAGCTGTGATCCAAAGGAAAAGGACGGAAAAATCGTCCCTGCTGGCGCGGCAGGTGGACACTATGATCCTGCCGCCACAAAAGCCCACGGCACGCCATGGGGAGAAGGGCATTTAGGCGATCTGCCACCATTGTTTGTCGATGCAGACGGTGCAGCTAGTCAGGCCGTGCTGGCACCGCGCTTAAAAATGGGTGATCTTAAAGGCCATGCGATCATGATCCATGCCGGTGGCGACAACCATTCCGATCACCCAGCGCCTTTAGGTGGCGGCGGTGCGCGTGTAGCCTGCGGTATTATCAATTAATGTATCGCCACATTCAGTTGTTAGCGGCGAAATGCGAGCATTGGTAACGACAGTGGATTAATGAGCCGTGAAATCGGTATAAAAAAAGCCCCGCAAGAGCGGGGCTTTTTGATAAAGAAGAATGATTACTTCGCGTTCATCAGCGCAACCGCGTTGTCCAACATACGGTTACTGAAGCCCCATTCGTTATCGTACCATGCCATCACTTTAACTAAACGGCCGTTAACGCGGGTTTGAGTCGCATCGAAGTTAGATGAAAACGCATTGTGGTTAAAGTCGATAGACACCAGTGGCTCTTTGTTAACCGCTAACACTTCGCTCAGAGGCGCAACAGCAGCGGCACGTTCGATGATGGCGTTAACTTCTTCAACAGTGGTATCACGTGCTGCAATGAAAGATAAATCCACTAAAGACACGTTAACAGTCGGTACACGTACTGCTAAACCATCGAATTTACCTTGTAATTCAGGTACAACTAAACCTACTGCCGCGGCAGCGCCAGTTTTAGTTGGGATCATTGACAGTGCTGCAGCGCGGGCACGGCGTAAATCTGTGTGGTATACGTCAGATAAACGTTGATCGTTGGTGTAAGCATGAATGGTGGTCATCAGACCGGATTCGATGCCAATTTCGTCATTTAACGGCTTAGCGAAAGGCGCTAAACAGTTAGTGGTACATGAAGCGTTAGAGATAACAGTCATATCCGCGGTCAATACATTGTTGTTCACACCGTAAACGACGGTTGCATCAACGTTTTTACCTGGTGCAGAAATAATGACTTTCTTCGCGCCCGCCGCTAAATGTGGCTGTACAGATTCTTTAGAAGTGAAGATACCAGTACATTCGAACACGACGTCAACTTGTAAGTCGCCCCAAGGTAATTTACCTGGATCGCGTTCTTGGAAGGTGAGGATCTTGTCGCCGTTGACATAAATTGCTTCAGCATCATGCTCAACTTTGGCATTGAAACGACCATGTACAGAATCGTATTTTGTCAGGTGAGCGTTGATTGAAGCGTCGCCTAAATCGTTGATGGCAACAATTTTGATTGGGTAAGCTTTTTCGCTTTCATACAGGGCGCGTAATACGTTTCTACCGATACGGCCATAACCATTTATTGCTACACGGATAGTCATCTCATATCCCTCTGGTGATTATAAAATTCAACTGGTAGTAAAATTACCAAACTGACAGCTATCGTCAAGTGAATTCGGCAATTTTGCCGGGATTCGGTTAACAAATTAGGTGTTTTTTTTACATTGCTCGCGAAAACACCATTTTCAGCGCTGTATTTGGGTAAAAAATTACAAGGTGGCAAACATTTTGCCGACGTTCTTCAAAACGCAAGTTAAGGCGAATTTGGCTTCTCTGGCTCGACAGTTGTTGTTGCCGCAGGCGGTGTGACCTCCGTCTGGGGCGGAGCAAGCCAGAGCGCAACCGGACTGGTCGAATAGAGGCCATCTTCTAACGCGTCGATTAAGTTCTGGGCGTATTGATCTAATTTGGCCGCAAGCGTCTTGTCGCCACCGATTAAGGCTAGCATCTTATCTTCAGAATACTTCTGCTGCGTAAGTAGTAAATTGGCTTTGGTCAGCATATATGTTTTTTCAAACGCTTGGGTTTGACGATAGGCTGAGGCGAGCCCAAGCAACCAGTTGGGATCAAAGTCGGCATATTGAATTTCTGCAAACACTTTAAGATAGAGTTGTTGCGCTTTGATGGCATTTCGATTGCTGTAATAGGTGGCGATTTGTGCAAGGAGAAAAGGCTCTGTGACTTCACCGGCATTTTCTTGCGCTAATAGTCGGTTTAAGGCATCGGTGTCACCAAAACGTGTCCATTGATAGTAAGACATAAAGGGGTCTTGGCGTTCGCGGGTTTCTTCCTGTAGACGGCTGAGGTTTTCTGTACTTAGGCGAAAGGCTCTTGCTCGGTCAGCTGTGCGATTCGTATGGATGATATGTTGCACCCCTGAGGCCAATTCAATACAACGGCTGTAATCTTCAAGGTAAGTTAACTGTTGGTAAAGTTGCTTACCCGTAGGATTTTTGTTGTCTAATAGGTCGAATCGGCTCTGGATCAGCAGGGTTTTCTCGGTTAAACACCATCCATCCTTATGCAAATCGGCACAAATTTCAGGATTATTTTTACAAATCGTTTCGATATTTCGGCCATTATCACAACCGAAAAGGCTTATCGCGAGGGTAAATGATGTAATTATTACTAGATTTTGTCTCAAAATACGCTCCAAAATGCAATTTTCTCTAATAAAATTACAGATTTACAGAAAATATCTTACTGGCAAGCTGGGTCAGTTTTCATTACAATGGCGCCGACCAAAACACAGGGTTTTCCCTAAAACCTCCATAAGATTATTGGTCTTTTCGTCATGTTACTCAAACCTTTCAATATATTTTATTGAAAAGTGAGATAAAGGATCTGTAAATGAGCGCTGATAAACACCTACAAAGTTGGCAAGAACGTTTTGAAATGGCAGAGGCAATGCAACCTTTGCTGGGCAAGTTGTACCGTAACCAAGGCGTCGAAGTTGTGGTTTATGGTAAGCCATTACTCAATGCTTCTACTATTGAGATTATTAAAGCGCACCGTTTAGTTCGTCGTCATGTCGGCGAGAAATTACGTTTACGCGAGAGTTTCCCGTTTGTTCAAGCCTTAAGCAGACTCGCTGTTAAACAATGTAAAGTGGATATTGGTAAGCTTGCCGTTAAATACTGGGCTGAACATACCGATACCAACGAAATTGAAAGCTATATGGCACGTGAATTAGCGGCAGCGATTGATCATGCTGATGATATCGCCCCGCGTGATGTAGTGTTGTATGGTTTTGGTCGTATTGGCCGCTTATTAGCGCGCTTACTGATCGAACGTACTGGCCGCAGCAACAAGTTAAGACTGCGCGCTATCGTGTTACGTGGTGGTAAGAAGGGCGATTTAGAAAAACGCGCAAGCTTACTGCGTCGTGACTCTGTTCATGGTCCATTTAACGGTTCAGTTGAAGTGGATGAAGAGAACAACGCTATCATCGCTAACGGCACTTATATCCAAGTTATTTACGCAAACTCGCCAGATGAAGTGGATTACACCAAATACGGTATTACAGATGCCTTAGTGGTAGACAACACGGGTATTTGGAAAGATGAAGCTGGCCTAGGTTTACACTTGAAGAGCCCTGGTGCCAGCAAAGTGTTACTGACTGCACCTGCAAAAGGCGCCATCAAGAACATCGTTTACGGCGTGAATGAAGGCGACATCACTGCAGAAGATATCATTGTGTCTGCGGCGAGCTGTACCACTAACGCCATCACACCAGTACTGAAAGCGGTAAACGACAAGTACGGTATCGAGAATGGTCACGTTGAGACTATTCACTCATACACGAACGATCAAAACCTGATCGACAACTACCACAGTGCTGACCGTCGTGGTCGCAGTGCACCATTAAACATGGTGATCACTGAAACGGGCGCGGCTAAAGCCGTAGCTAAAGCTCTGCCAGTATTAGCGGGTAAACTGACGGGTAACGCGATTCGCGTGCCAACACCAAACGTATCTATGGCGATCATCAGCATGAACCTCAATGCTGAGACCAACAAAGACGAATTGAACGAATACTTGAAAGACACGGCGCTGCAATCACCATTGCAGAATCAAATCGATTACACAGACTCAACTGAAATCGTATCAAGCGATTTAGTGGGTTCTCGCTATGCGGGTGTGGTTGATTCACAAGCGACTATCGCCGAAGGTAAACGTGCCATTCTGTACGTATGGTATGACAACGAATTTGGTTACAGCTGCCAAGTAGTCGGTGTGATGCAGACGATGTTAGGCCTGACGACTCTGTCTCTGCCAGCATAATCGCTACGCACATAAAAACGTCCAAGAAAAAGCGTCCAGTAGGGCGCTTTTTTTATGGCATGATGCGCGTTGATAAGGCTGGATAACATCACTTCAGCTCTTGTTGTTGCAAAGAAAATCATCAAATTGATTATTCCATCGGCAAGTTTTTATTTCTGTGGCTGAATATTGGGCAAACAGTGCTTCTAAGCGCAATATTTCAAATTTGTTGATTGACTCTGAATGTTAAATCGGTAGAATGCCAATCCGCAGTCAGGGGAAAGCGTAGCAACGTAACTCCTAAGCTTAATCGCTGATTAAGCTGTGACATCGATGCGACATTAGCTCAGTTGGTAGAGCGATACCTTGCCAAGGTATAGGTCATCGGTTCGAACCCGATATGTCGCTCCAACTCTTTACGAGTTTGGAAATCTGGCGCGATGGCAGAATGGCTATGCTGCGGATTGCAAATCCGTCGATCTCGGTTCGACTCCGGGTCGCGCCTCCATAGATTAAGGTATTAATGACACGATTCCCGTCGTTAATATAAAGAGTTTGCCCGAGTGGTGGAATCGGTAGACACAAGGGATTTAAAATCCCTCGCTGGTAACAGCGTGCCAGTTCAAGTCTGGCCTCGGGTACCATAACATAGAGAAGGCCTAACAGATGTTAGGCCTTTTTTATTGCCGCAAATCCCGTTCTAACCCCTACAAATTAATCCTTAAACAAATAGTGATCAGCCTCTTAAAAATCACAATTATCAAAAATTTCAGCCTCAAGACAATTGATCTCTCATTTAGTTGTTATTTATTTTAATCAATCCATAATACGCAAACTATTTCCTTAAGATGCGGCAATAGGCGCTATTCCCCCTCTTAAGACAGTGGTATAAATAAGCCGAATTTCCCCTACACGTGAACATTTAGGATAAGTAGTCATGATTTTCTCTCAGGTAGTACTCGCACCCGCTGATCCCATCCTTGGTTTAACCGATACCTTCAAGGCCGATCCACGCCAAGATAAAGTGAACCTCGGTGTTGGCATTTATAAGGATGAAGCAGGGCAGACTCCAGTATTACAGTCAGTGAAGAAAGCAGAAGCCCTATTGCTTGAGCAAGAGAAGACCAAGAACTATTTAGGTATTGAAGGGGTTCAAACCTATAACCGCGTGGTACAAGAGCTATTATTTGGCGAGGGCAGTACGCTTGTGACGTCAGGCCGTGCCGCGACCGCTCAGGCGCCAGGTGGTACTGGTGCACTGCGTATTGCCGCCGAGTTTCTACTGCGCAACACGCCATCGCGCACTGTGTGGGTCAGTAACCCAACTTGGGCGAACCATCAGAATATTTTTGAAACTGCAGGTTTAACGGTTAAAGAATACGGTTACTACAATGCAAGTGCTCACGATATCGATTTCGATGGCATGATGACTGATCTCGCCAATGCACAGGCGGGTGACATTGTTCTACTGCACGGCTGCTGCCATAACCCAACGGGTATTGATTTGACCTTAGCCCAATGGGAATTGGTTGCTAACCTGTGTGCAGACAAACAGTTAGTGCCATTGTTTGACTTTGCTTACCAAGGTTTTGGTGCTGGGATTGAAGAAGATGCCGCAGGTTTACGTTTAGTGGCTGCAAAAGTACCTGAGTTGTTAGTGGCTAACTCATTCTCTAAAAACTTTGGTCTTTATAACGAGCGTATCGGTGCTGTGACTGTGGTTGCACAAAATGCCGATGAAGCAGTACGTGCCTTTAGCCAAGTGAAACGTACTATCCGCGCTAATTACTCAAACCCACCAGCACACGGTGCGTTAATCGTTAGCACCATTTTAAGTGATGCGGCATTGAAAGCACTTTGGGTACAAGAGTTGACCGAAATGCGTGAGCGTATCGCCGAGATGCGTACCCTGTTCGTCCAAAGCTTAAAGGATGAAGGCGTCACCCAGGACTTTAGCTTTATTTCCCGTCAAAACGGTATGTTTAGCTTCTCTGGTTTAAACAAAGCGCAGGTTGCACGCTTGAAAGACGAGTTTGGTATTTATATCGTAGGCTCAGGCCGTATTAGTGTTGCCGGTATGACCAAAACCAATATGCCTGTGATCTGTAAAGCGATTGCCCAGGTTCTTTAACTTAGTTCTTTAATTTAGCTCTTTAATTTAGTCCTCTAATATTAGAAGAGGGCTCACTAAAAAGGACAGCCTAGGCTGTCCTTTTTGTATTTTGAGTTGTCCTTTAGCATTTTGAATCTGTTGGATGCTAAAGGATGCGGTTAGTCTGTCGTTATGACGCCAAGGTTTCTAGCGGTAAATCCGACTTAATTCTCAACACAGCGCTGAGCGCATCACGCAGTCCAGCCTGATCGTGTAATTGCGGATTGTGGCGATTCCTTAACGGAAAGTAATTCATTAAAGTGCCAAGGCGCACTTGTTCAGAGTGACGCAGCACCTTAGTGACCACAGGCTTGCCAATCACTTGATGGCACCAAGCTATCCGTTGCTCAATACTAAACTGGCCGGCTGGTGAAGTTTCTTCATTCAGATTATCGATAAAAACCACGGGCGCAGTGGTCGTCGCTAAGGCTTTAGCAAAGCAGGGCAGTAACAGCGGTGGCATAATACTGGTCAGGAAGCTCCCTGGACCTAGGATAATCAGATCCGCACGGCTGATGGCCTCACAGGCTTCGGCAGTCGCATCAACCTGTGGCTCAAGGCATAAGGCAATGGGCGCCTCATTCATCTTATCGACATTAACCTCACCAAAGACCTTACAGCCAGAGGCCTGCAATGCCACTAAATGGGTTGGTTGCTCTGACATAGGGATGATATTGGTTTCAATCTTAAGCATATGACGAATAAGATTGACGGCCTCGAGGGGCCTAACGCAAAGCTTGTCGAGGGCAAGCAACATCAAATTACCCAGATTGTGGCCGCTTAGTTCGGTTTCACCCTGAAAGCGGTACTCAAATAATTGTGAGCTCACCGAAGGGCGATGGGCAAGTTGAGACAGACAATTACGCAGATCGCCCCAGGCAATACAGTCCTGTTCGGCCCGTAATCTGCCTGTAGAGCCACCATTATCTGTGGTTGCAACAATGCCCGTGAGACGATTGCCCAGAAAATCCAGCGATGAGAGCACACGACCCAAGCCGTGACCACCGCCAATGGCAACCACGTGTCTGTATTGATTTAAGATTTGATGCTGCATGAGGGTTCCTTCCTGAATACCCAAAAAATCCTGTCCTGTTGTTAAGCGGTGCTGCGAACCTTCGTTTGGGCTCGGTTACCAATACTTGCGTTAACGGAACCTTAGTATAAAAGCTCAGTCAAAAGCATGCACTAAATATTCACGCTCAAATTGTGCCAATGTGTATGAGTTAAGCGTGGGATCGCATTTTCAGCACAGATACGCTTTGACTGCACTTGGCATGGGCGGTTTTGTCGTCAGATTTCGTGAATTTCAAGATATGACATATAATCTGGCGCTTATTTTGCCACTCGTGACTCAATATCAAAGGTGACTTATTGAAAACAGGTAGAATTGGTTCGTTTACACTCGCGTTAGCCCTAGTGATCTTAGCGATTTTTTCGCTGAGAGTCTGGCTCATTCCTACTATTGATGAGCCTGAATCTATCGTTAACCAACTGGAAAACTCCGTTGATCCCGTTACTCAAGTGCCTGACTTTTCTGCCATCAATGATGTGGCGGAAAAAAAGCGTGCCTTTTTTGATTTTCTCAGGCCGATCATTCAACAGCAAAATGCCATTATTGCCACCGAGCGTGACTTTATCACCGACATGTTGGCCTTAGTGGAGAACGACAGCACTCTGTCGGATAAACAGTTAGCACAGCTCAATCAGTTATTTGATAAATATCAATATGCTGCCCGTAATGTGGATGCAAAATCCCTGAACAGTTTACTCAAACGGGTCGATATTATTCCCGAATCTATGGTGCTTATTCAGGCGGCCAATGAATCGGGGTGGGGTAGTTCGCGTTTTGCCCGTGAAGGCTTTAACTTTTTCGGTGAATGGTGTTTTAGCAATGGTTGCGGCATAGTGCCATCCTCTCGAGGTTCGGGCAAAACCCATGAAGTGAAAGTGTTTCCCTCGGTGGACGCTTCAGTGTCTTCCTATATGCGCAATTTGAACTCGAATACGGCATACACGCTGTTTCGCTCAATACGTGCAGATTTACGCTCTCAGGAAGCCGAATTAAGTGCCGACCAACTGATCTATGGACTAGTGAATTATTCTGAAAGGCAAGAGGCTTATATCGACGAGTTACTCGATATGTTACGTCATAATGAAAAATATTTGGTGAAGGCGGATGCATAAAAAATGGTGGTTAGTGGGGCTTTGCTTGTGTGCGACAAGTCTGCAGGCAGAAACGATTTCCCTCGAATATAAAGGCTTTTATGACAGATTAAAGCAAGTCAATAAGGGAAATTATCAGTTAGTCGAAATCGCCTTTAGTGTACCAATGCTACCTAATTGTCAGATCCAGAGTGGAAGCATTTCGAGTGAATTAAATTCAACGCCACTCACTTATACTGCGGCGCAGCGGTTGTTTATTCCCTTTGATGACGCGCTTAAAGATCAACGCGCATTAGTGAATCTAGAGTTTGAAGGCAAGGCTGAGGGCTGTGGTATTGCAATGCAAGTCAGAGCTAAGCAGACTTTAGCCACATACGACAAGGCGCGACTAGCGCAAATCGCCAGCGAAATGGATGCTTTACTCGGAGCCATGCAGGGCTTCCCGATGCGCTATTTTAAGGAGCCAATCGCGGGATTAAACTTTGAATTTGCTCAAGACCAAGCCGTTACTGTGACGCTTGATGGGCGTGAGCAACAGGTGAACAGCAGCTTTAAGTTGAGTGTTGAGCAGCTTAACAGCTTGACGTCGTTGCAATTTAGCCAGGCGCCGACCGTATTGAGCCCTTGGGTTAAGTAACGATAGATTTAAGTTATAAAAAAGCCCACTCTCGTGGGCTTTTTTATGCGTATCGCGTTTACGCTTCGTAAACGTTGACGATATTGATGCGTTTTGCCGCATCTAAATCGATATGGCCGCTGTTGGCGATATCCAAAAAGTCAAATGCGGGTAAATCGGCTTCGGCCACATCACCCTTCATTGGCGCGTTGGGATCGCGTTTCAACGACACAAAGTCAAACTGCTCACGGTCAACACCCTGTGAAGGGGCGGTGTTTTGCATGGCGGTAAAAATGGTTTCAATACGGCCTGGGTAGAGTCTATCCCACTGATTGAGCATGTCTTTCACTGCTTGGCGCTTGAGGTTTTCCTGCGAGCCACAAAGGTTACAGGGAATGATGGGGAATTTTTTCAATTCCGCATATTCTTCTAAATCCTTTTCGCGGCAATAGGCGAGTGGACGAATAACCACGTTAGCGCCGTCGTCCGAGAGCAACTTAGGTGGCATGGCTTTCATCTTGCCGCCGTAGAACATGTTGAGGAACATGGTCTCAATAATATCGTCTCTGTGGTGGCCTAGGGCGATTTTGGTTGCGCCAATGCGCTGGGCAAAGCCATAGAGTGTACCGCGACGCAGGCGAGAGCACAGCGAGCAAGTGGTTTTGCCTTCAGGGATCTTTTCTTTCACAATCGAGTAAGTGTCTTTCTCGAGGATGTGATAAGGAATATTTAGGCTGTCTAAATAGGCTGGCAGTACGTGTTCAGGGAAACCCGGCTGTTTTTGATCTAAATTAACGGCAATAATTTCGAACTGTACGGGCGCGCGCTGCTGTAGATTAAGCAGAATATCCAGCATGGCGTAACTGTCTTTACCGCCACTTAAGCAGCACATGACTCGGTCGCCATCTTCAATCATGTTGTAATCGGCGATGGCACTACCCACTTCACGGCGCAGACGCTTCTGTAATTTATTCAGACGGGTAATTTGTTTTTTTGATAATTCTTCAGGCATTTGACTCGCCGTAACTTCAGACATAGCTTCCAACATAAAAAAAGCGCCCAGTAACTCAGTTTCAGGGCGCGTATTATTCCAGCTATCGACGGCGGGGTAAAGAGCGGCGTGCGTTATGCCTCTTCAAGCGGCGATTTATAACCATCGGGTTTGATGGCTAATAAATCACAGTTAATGCTATCAATCACATGCTCTGCGGTATTGCCGATAAGCGCCGCCGAGAATCCAGTCCGACCGACGGTGCCTAAAATGACCAGCTCGGCATCGAGTTGCTCGGCAAGCTCAGGGATCACATCCTCTGGCAAGCCTTCTTTCACATGGCAGTGCAGGGTATCGATACCATAGGCATTGGCAAGGTATTGCACTCGTTGCTCATGTTGCATGCGAATGGTGTCGTTATAGGTTTGTGCATCGAAATCAGGCAGTTCAATGGCAAGATTCACCGGTGTGCCGGGATAACCATTGACTAAGTGCACTTCGGCGGCAAATTTTGCGGCTAAATCCTTGGCATGTTCGATAATCTTGCCGTTTAGCATCTGATGATCGGTGTCTTCGGTTGCCACGTTGACGGCGCAGAGGATCTTACCCGCTTCAGGCCAATCATGATCTTTAACCATCAACACGGGCACAGGCGCTTTACGCATTAAATGCCAATCGGTTGGAGTAAAAATAACGGCCTTTAACTTGTCGTGGGCGTGGGTGCCTTTGACGATCAAATCATATTGCCCTGCAATCGCATGGTTGATGATGCTTTCAAATGGGCGATTGTGCCAAATAACTTGAGTATCAATATCGAGTTGCAGGTGGTTATAGGCGGTCAGTAGATCTTGGATCCACGCCAGACGCTGATCAATCACACCTTGGCGCATGGCTTCGCGCTCTTGGCTCGATAGAATCGATGTCATTTCGTAGGAGAAGTCAAAAATAGAGAGAAACACAGTCACATGGGCGTTACTTTTACTGGCCAAGGTCACCGCTCGGGCGAGTGCAACTTGATGCTCTGTCGTAGGGTCGACTACTACCAGTATTTTTTGATAATCCTTCATAACATGTTCCTTTAGTCATAGGCTCATGTTCATCATGAGCCTTTGGCAATTATCTGTATTGTTCTAGATCAAAACTCTTTTCAAAACCAGTGCCTAGCGCATTAATTACGAATATTAAAGCACAAACGCAGGAAGGTGTGACTTATCTGGCGATCCTGGCATTACCTGCCAAGAGATTCAGTTCGTGGTGGTCAAGGATGGTGATGTACTTGCCTTTCACTTCAATCAAACCTGACTTTTGGAAACGGCCTAACAAGCGGCTGATGGTTTCTACGGTTAAGCCAAGGTAGTTACCAATGTCACCACGGGTCATGGTTAAACGGAATTCTTTCGGAGAAAAACCACGGTTGCCAAAGCGATTTGCAAGATTGCTGATAAACGCGGCGAGGCGCTCTTCAGCGTTTTTCTTGCTCAGCAATAAAATCATTTCTTGATCGCTCATGATTTCATTACTCATTAAGCGCATGATTTGTTGGCGTAACTTGGGCATGCTGCCTGAAAGCTCATCGAGAATATTGAAGGGGATTTCACATACCATGGAGGTTTCTAAGGCTTGGGCAAAACTCTGGTGGGATTGAGCATGAATACCGTCAAAACCAATCACATCGCCCGCTAAATGGAAACCGGTGATCTGTTCATCGCCCTGTTCGGTAATCGTATAACTTTTGACAGTACCAGAGCGGATGGCGAACAAGGACTTTAATGGATCGCCTGATTTAAAAATCTGCTCACCTTTTTGAATTGGCTTTTTACGCTCAATGATGTCATCGAGCTGATCGAGCTCGTTGGCATTGAGGGTAAACGGAATACAAAGGGTACCCATACTGCAATCGTGACAATGAATTGCGCACCCACTCGCGGCGGGACGACGGTTTTTATTCTGCTCTATTGTCATGTCGGTTCTCAAGTTAATCCACTGCAGCCATGTTAAACCAATTCACTCGCTTGGGCTAGTTTAGCTGCGACAGGGCGATATATAAAGTTTGTGCGCCAAAGGCAATTAAAAGTAAGCCACTCAATAATCTAACGGTTTTTTGCTGTACCCAATTGGCTAAACGTTTGGCCGCCACTCCGGCACTCAGTAACGCTGGCAGTGTCCCTAATCCAAAGGCGAACATAATCAAGGCGCCTTGGCTGGCAGAGCCTGCCGCCACCGACCAGGTTAAGGTGCTATAGACCAAGCCGCAGGGTAGCCAGCCCCAAATGAGTCCAGCGGTGATGGCCTGCATGGGCGTAGTGATGGGCACGAGGCGTTGGGCTAAAGGTTTAAGGTAGCGCCATAACACTTGGCCAAGGCGCTCAATCTGCACTATACCCACCCAGATTTTTGCAATGTAAAGCCCTGTTGCAATCATCATCACGCCAGCAATGATCCTTAGGATTAACAGGTAACTGTCGAGTTCGAATAAGTGCCCAAGCATGGCCGACGAACCGCCGACTAAGGCACCTGCGAGGGTATAACTTAAAATCCGGCCGAGGTTATAGCTTAATAAGTAGGTGAGTTGATGGGCTAAGTGATTACCCTGTTTAGGATTCGGCAGTTGGGAGGAAAAGGCGCCAACGAGGCCGCCACACATACCAAAGCAGTGGGCTGCGCCCATTAATCCCACCAGAAATGCCCCTGTGACGTTATATTCAATCACAGAGCCAATCACTGAGGCATGCCTTTATCTTGTGCCTGTGACGATGGATTGGCTTGAGTCGGTTTGTCTGCATCCTCATCGAAAAGAATCGACACACTTTGACGGTCTAAGTCATCGAATTGTTCGGATTTTACCGCCCAAAAGAACACGGCTACGGCGATCAACACAAAGATCATCGCGATAGGGATTAGTACATAAATGATGCTCATAACCTAAGCCTATTTCATTGTTATAATTTAATTCGTAATAATCTCAAACTGTTACCCACAACAATCAAAGAGCTTGCCGACATACCAAGGGCGGCAATATAAGGCGCAACATGCCCAGTTACCGCCAGCGGTAAAATAAGCGCGTTATAGCTTAAGGCCCAAGCGAGGTTTTGACGAATAATTTGTGTGGTCAGTTTAGCAACCTTAACCGCTTGGGTGAAGCGGGAGAGGTGATCGCCAAGCAGAATAAGATCGGCGCTATTTTTGGCTATCGCACTACCGCTGCCCATAGCCACGGATAAGTCGGCGCCCGCCAGCACGGGCGCATCGTTGATGCCATCGCCGAACATGGCAACTGGTGTCGATTGCTGCAGTTTGGTCACCAGTGCCAGTTTATCGGCTGGAGTCAGTCCACTGTGGACATCGCTAATGCCGAGGTCTTTCGCCAATTGATGCACATGCCCTGAGCTATCGCCACTGGCGATACTGACCTGGCAACCTTGTTGCTTCAAAATATCGACGGTTTCTTTGCTATCGACACGGATATTATCTTGGATCTCAATCGTGGCGATGACTTCAAGCTGGCCATTCTGACTTCGGGCGAGCCAAATCAGCTGGTTTGCAAGTTTGGGCTCGGCGGCGGCCCCCGTAAAACTTGAATTACCAATGCGGTACTCGGTGCCATTAATCAAGCCTTTCACCCCAAAACCCACTTCATGGTGAACTTGCTCGGCCACAACATCGACTTGGGCAAAGCTGGCAAAGGCCGCAGCGATAGGGTGGCGTGAGCCTGATTCTAGCGCTGCTGCGATTGCCAGTACCTGTTCTTTCTCGATATCGCTATGGCATTCAACCTTGGCAATTGATAGGGTGCCGCAGGTGAGGGTGCCAGTTTTATCAAATACCACATGTTTGATTTGTGGCAGTTTTTCAAAGACGCCGGCTTTGCGGGTAATAATCCCAAGGCGA
Source organism: Shewanella sp. MR-4 (assembly GCF_000014685.1). Classification (NCBI taxonomy): domain Bacteria; kingdom Pseudomonadati; phylum Pseudomonadota; class Gammaproteobacteria; order Alteromonadales; family Shewanellaceae; genus Shewanella; species Shewanella sp. MR-4. Next base: position 2,396,840 of record NC_008321.1, on the reverse strand, counting down.
GTAAAAATCGCGGTCGCGCAGGTGACGGCTGTAGGGGTGGCTAGCGCAAGCGCGCAAGGGCAAGTTGCCACTAATACCGACAAGGTGACCCAAAATGCATCTTCGGGGGAGATTTGGAGCCACACCAGATAGGTGATCGTCGCAATGGATAAGATAGTGCCTGAGAAATAACGCGACAATTTATCAGCCAACATAGCGACGGCAGGTTTAGTGTTTGAGGCTAATTCCTGCAGACGAATAATTTCGGCAACCAATTGGTCTTGCCCAAGGGCGGTCACTTTAACCTTAATGGGTTGGTCTAGGTTAATGGTGCCAGCAAATACTTGGCTATCGACGGGCTTTTCAATCGGCATTTGCTCACCGGTGAGCATGGCTTCATTGATGCTGGTGTGGCCGTCAACAACGATTCCGTCGGCGGCGACCATTTCGCCGGGTTTAATTAGGATAATGTCCCCGAGACGTAATTTTTTCGCGGGGATCTCTTCTTGCCCTTGGGCCGTAACCAAATGCGCCGTTAACGGCACTAATTTATGGAGATTACTGGAGCTAACGGAAGCTTTTTGTCTTGCCTTCTGCTCGAAATAACGCCCCAGCAGCAGGAAGAAGGTAAACATGGAGACGGATTCAAAATAGACTTCGCCCGTGCCGTTAACCGTCGCAAAGCAACTGGCGATATAGGCGCCGCCAATGGCGATAGAGACCGACACATCCATATTGAGTTTGCCACTGAGCAGGGTGCGAATGGCGCTGAAATAGAAGGGCTGCGCCGAGTAAAGCACCACGGGTGTGGCAAAAATCATGCTCACCCAGCGGAAATAATCCCGATATTGCACATCCAAATCGGTAAAGTAACCGGTATAGAGGGCGAGGGCGAACATCATCACTTGCATGGTAGCAAAGCCCGCCAAGCCTAAGCGCAGTAAAAATTTGCGGCTATTTTGCTTGGCGGTCAGTTCTTGCTCATCCACTTGATAGGGCGCGGCTTGATAACCAATACGGCTAATTTGCCCAAGAATATCACTGAGTTTAACTTGCTGTTTATCCCAGCTGATCATCGCCCTTTGGGTGGTGGAGTTGACCATCACTTGGCTGACGCCAGGCAGTTGTTTCACTTTATGTTCGATTAACCAAGCGCAGGCCGCACAGGTAATGCCGTCGATGGACAGCGACACAGAGTCACTCTTTTCCTCCGAGTGGACAAAGTCCTGCTGTACTTCGGGCAAATCGTAGGCACTAAACTGATTTAATTCATCTGGTACCAGTGCCGTCTGTTTACTGCCAGGTTCGGTTCGAAACTTGTAATAGCTTAATAAGCCTGCATCCACAATGGCTTGAGATACCGCTTGGCAGCCTGGGCAACACATGAGTTCATCGCGGTCATTAATGCGGGTGACAAACTGAGTCCCAGTGAGCACGGGCTCATTACAGTGAAAACAACTTGGATGTGTCATAGCAATATTCATTCAACCACAATTAGTTCAACCACAATTGGACGTTGTCTTTGAGTTCGACACGTTGATGAATACGCCATTTACCGTCAAAACCTTCGAGGCGGACTTCCCAAGCACCCGTTAATACATCGGGCAGGGTAATGCGATACACATGGTTAGCATCGGCCGTTACCGTCATCTTGATGTCTTTTTCGGCAATTGTTGGGTGATAAAATTCGACTTTTAACGCGGCTTGATAGGCAGGTCCACCGTGTTGGGTGAATAGCACTTCGTGGTGATTTTGTTCGAGTTGCCATTGCATGCCAAGCTGCTTGGCATATTTGACTTTACTCAAGTCCATGTTGATGGCTTTGCCTTCTTTGTAATAATCCTCGGCGACCAGAGAGTCAGAGTTAGAGAGGGCAATTTTTAGCGTGGTAAAACTTGCGACGACGGCACACAAAGGAAGAATAATTAAAAACCAAGGCCAAAACTGCTTATACCAGGGTTGTTGTTCGCTCATGTTAAATACCCATAATAAAAATTTGCGCCATTTTACCGTTAAAAGGTGGCTTTAGCACTTTAAAAAAAAGGCCTCGACGTTATCGAGGCCTTAGCGTTACTCACATCTAATTACTTGTTTGACAAGCTATAAACATAAGCTGCGATCACGTGGACTTTCTCTTCACCGAGAACGTCTTTCCATGCTGGCATTACGCCTGCGCGGCCGTGCTTGATCGTTTCTTCGATCATGCCGCGGCTACCGCCATATAACCAAACATCGTCAGTTAAGTTAGGTGCGCCCATGAGTTTGTTGCCTTTTGCGTCCATACCGTGACACGCAAAACAACCCTTCATGAATGAACCTTGACCTTGAGCGGCGAGTTTCTCGTCGTGCTCACGGCCAGATAACTTAACTACGTACTCGGCTAGACCTGCAATTTCGCTATCGTCGATTGGCAAACCACCTTTTGGTGGCATCATGCCATGACGACCGTTCATGATAGTGGTCTTGATAGTGGCTAAATCACCACCATATAACCAATCACTGTCGGTCAGGTTAGGGAAGCCTTTGCTACCACGTGCGTCAGAGCCATGGCACTGAGCGCAGTTTTGTAGGAACAAACGGCCGCCCACTTTCAACGCTTCTTGGTTTTTCACTAACTCTTCGAGTGGTGTAGCCAAGTAAGCCGCGAAGATTGGGCCATATTTTTCGTTAGCATGTTTAACTTCTTGATCATACTGAACGTACATGCCTTCTTTTGCAGCCAGCTCAACCGCTGCTGCAGAATCGGCTTTAATACCTTTCTCTGTACCAATGCTCTGGTTAGAGCTGGTCCAGTTCAGTAGACCTTTGTAGTTACCTAAACCTGGGAAGAGGGCTAAGTAAACCAGGCCAAACACGATAGTGATATAGAACATATAACTCCACCATTTTGGCAGTGGGTTATTGAGTTCTTCGATACCATCGAAACTGTGACCCATAGATTCGCCTTCTTTGACATCCGTGGTGTTCTTTGAACACACACGCAGCAACAGAAAACATCCTGCGATCACAATTAACGAGAGTACGCTAATCCAAATACTCCAGAAGCTACTCATCACTTATTCTCTCCTGAGTCCTTCGATTCCTTGCTGATTTCCTCATCGGAAAACACAAGATTAGCTGCTTCATCAAAGGATTTTTGACGGCGCGAGCTATATGCCCAAGCAAATATACCGACGAAGGTCAGCATCACAATGATGGTTAAAATACCTTGTAATGTGCCGTAATCCATATATTGCCTCCTTATTTGAGTGCGTGACCCAAAGACTGAAGATATGCAATCAAGGCTTCCAGCTCTGTCTTACCTTCAACAGCTTTCTGAGCGCCTGCGATTTCTTCATCGGTGTAAAGATCATTACCTTTGTAACCGCCTTTGTGCATGTTACGCAGAATAGTCATCTTGTCGCCGGTTAACTTGCCGTCTAACTTGTTTTCGGCAAGCCATGGGAAGCCTGGCATATTCGATTGAGGGACCACAGCACGAGGATCGATTAAGTGAACTTCATGCCATTTATCGCTGTAGCGACCACCAACACGGGCCAAGTCTGGACCAGTACGCTTAGAACCCCATTGGAATGGGTGATCCCAAACAGACTCACCGGCAACAGAGTAGTGACCGTAACGTTCAGTCTCTGCACGTAAAGGACGGATCATCTGGCTGTGGCAGTTGTAGCAACCTTCACGCACATAAATGTCACGGCCTTCAAGCTGCAGGGCAGTGTAGGGTTTCAAACCTTCAACAGGCTCAGTGGTATCTTTTTGGAAAATCAACGGCGTGATTTCTACCAAGCTACCGAAGCTGATAGCGATAACAGTGAAGATCGCTAACAAACCGATGTTTTTTTCAACTATCTCATGATTAAATTTCATCGAGTTTGCTCCTTAAGCCGCTTTTGCTTCAGCCAGTGCTGGCAATGAATCTTTAGAGGCTTTCACAGTACGGATCACGTTGTATGCCATGATCAGCATACCGGTTAAGAAGAAACAACCGCCGAGGAAACGTACGAAGTAGAAAGGATAAGAAGCTTCCAGACTTTCAACAAAGCTATAAGTCAAAGTACCGTCAGCGTTAACTGCACGCCACATCAGACCTTGCATTACACCCGAAATCCACATAGACACGATGTAAAGTACGGTACCGATAGTCGCTAACCAGAAATGCACGTTGACTAACTTGATGCTGTACATACGGCCGTGGCCGAACAGTACTGGGATCAAGTGATACAGAGAACCGATAGACACCATTGCAACCCAGCCTAGCGCGCCTGAGTGAACGTGACCGACAGTCCAGTCTGTGTAGTGAGATAAAGCGTTAACTGTCTTGATGGCCATCATCGGACCTTCGAAGGTCGACATACCGTAGAAAGACAGAGAAACCACTAAGAAACGCAGTACTGGGTCAGTACGGAGTTTATGCCATGCGCCAGATAAGGTCATGATACCGTTGATCATACCGCCCCAAGATGGTGCGAACAGGATCAGTGACATCACCATACCTAAAGACTGAGTCCAGTCTGGCAGGGCAGTGTAGTGTAAGTGGTGAGGACCTGCCCAAATGTACAGTGCGATCAGTGCCCAGAAGTGCACAATCGACAGACGATATGAGTAAACAGGACGACCCGCTTGCTTAGGAACGAAGTAGTACATCATACCTAAGAAGCCTGCGGTTAACAGGAAGCCTACCGCGTTGTGACCATACCACCATTGCACCATGGCATCGACCGCGCCACTGTACATAGAGTATGACTTGAACAAGCTAACAGGAACGGCCATTGAGTTCACGATGTGAAGCACGGCAACCGTAATGATAAATGCACCAAAGAACCAGTTCGCTACGTAAATATGCGATGTTGTTCGTTTGATAATAGTGCCGAAGAACACTATTGCATAGGATACCCAAACGATGGTGATGGCAATATCGATTGGCCATTCTAATTCAGCATATTCTTTACCGCTGGTGTAACCCATTGGCAGAGTGATGGCTGCTGACAGAATGATGGCTTGCCATCCCCAAAACGTAAATGCAGCTAATTTAGGTGCAAATAGTCGGGTTTGACAGGTGCGTTGTACGACATAATAGGATGTTGCAAAGAGGGCTGATGTTCCGAACGCGAAGATTACCGCATTGGTATGTAATGGTCGCAAGCGACTATACGTAAACCAAGGAGTATCAAAGTTCAGATGTGGCCAGATTAACTGAGCCGCAATTAATACACCGACTGACATACCAACAATACCCCACAAAACTGTGGTTAAGGCAAATTGGCGGACAATGGTGTAATTGTAATCAGCGCCTGTTGGCTGGGAATGGTTCATCATAATGCTTCCACTGCTTATTACTTTTACTTTTAGTAAAGACAAGCTTTACCTGTTATATATGACACAAAATCCACTTCCCTATTAGGGTTGTGAAGTCATGTCAATGCGTTACCCTACACATTTGTGCTCAAATATGAGGTTTCGCAATGATACTTGAGCCATGTCAAAAAAGATACCAAAGAAGGGGGCTGGAAAGTTGATCTAGATCAACCTACGCCATAGAATGTTAACATCTTGCATCACAAGGTTAATTTTTGTGCTTATTCGCAAACTTCTCCCACTCTCTCTCATGCTAGTTATGGTTAATCTCGCAGCTTGCAATGAAAAGACCACGCAACAGATAAAAACAATGCCCGCTGACCCGACACTTTGTGCCTTTACACAGGGGGATTGTATTAAACGCATTGGCGATTTAGAGCTGAGTATTAGTCTAACACCAGCGCATGCACCGAGCGAAAAACCATTAACATTGAAGCTATTATCATCCGATGCTATCGATAACCTTCAGATCCGTTTAGAAGGTAGAGATATGTTTATGGGGGTTATTCCAGTTAATCTTCGTGAAATAAACAAAACCAGCTATGAAGGCCAGATGATTTACGGCGCTTGCAGTAGTGGATACATGGTATGGCGAGGATTTGTACGTTTTAGTCGAAACGGTGTAGAACAAGCCGTTGTTTTTGACTTTCTCGCCGATAATCCCAGTTAATCGGAGTAGTTGAGGTAAATAAAACTCAGGTTCGCTGACTTTTATTGCGCAATCAGCGGATATGGTCACTTATAACTCACTTTGTTCTGATTTTTAAGATTAATTTAATTATTCGTCATGATCCTTCCAGCTTTCTTTGACTTGGACAAAGATATCGATGTTTTCAATAAAGAGTGAGAGTAAATCCGGGTCAAAATGTTTACCCGCTCCTTTACGCATTTCGTCGATAACTTCATCCAAAGGCCACGCGGCTTTATAACAACGTGCATGGGAGAGGGCGTCAAACACATCCGCGATGGCAACGATGCGGGCAAAAATGTGAATTTGATCTTGTTTTAAATTGCCAGGATAGCCAGAGCCGTCATATTTTTCATGGTGCTGTAGGGCGATAATTGCCGCCGCTTTTAAAATCGGCCGCTCGGAATTGGCAAGAATTTGATGTCCAATAGTGGGGTGTTGGCGCATCACCGACCACTCATGGTCGTCTAACTTGCCGGGTTTGAGTAACACAGCATCTGGGATCGCGATTTTACCTATGTCGTGCATAGGTGAAGCCCGACGTAATAAGTCTGCCTCGGTCTCAGTTAACCCCGCCAATAACGCCAGTTGGGCACAGTATTCTGCCATGCGTTTAACGTGATTCGCGGCCTCTTTAGAGCGACTTTCAACCACATCTCCCAAGCGCAGGATCAGTTCAGATTGAGTATCTTCGACCTCCTGATTAAGGAGCAGATTTTCAAAGGCAACCCCCACATTTATTGCAAAAATATCGACAAGCTTTTTGTCCAAATCATCTATCTTATCAATACCATCCATATAGAGCAGATTAATAAGGCCACTCTTTGTCGGAAAATAACCAACAAAACAATTATCTTCGTACAAACAGCGCTTTTGCATTAACGCACTACGCAGTAGCTTGCTGATATGCTCAGGTAAATCCTTATGTGGAGGGCTATTAGCAAACTGTCCCGTGCCCGCCAAGATTTCAATTTCGGCTGAATCTACATGGCCACTGATAGCATCCATCGCATTGCAGGTCAGCAGTAGGGTCTCGGTATCAAGATTAAGCAAGGTGGCGACCTGGGTTAATAGGCCATCAGCAAATCTATGTAAGGTCCTGAGTTCAAATAAGCCCGAGGTGGCCTCAAGCACACGCTCTAAACCCTTACGATGATTAACCTGTGTTCGTCTTGCTTGCTCTATTTCCATAATATCGCGATAGGAGCGCAGGGCAGAGTAGACGCTGGTCATCAGTTTGCGGGAATCTAGCTCCGATTTTGCTTTGTAATCATTGATATCGTAATTAACTATCACATCTTCTTCGGGGGCTTGTCCGGGCTGACCGGTACGTAAAATCAGTCTAATATTTTTGTTTACTTGCACTTCACGGATCCATTTCACCAGCTCGAGCCCCGCATGGTCGCTTTCCATGACAACATCGATAAAAGCAACGGCAATATCTTGTTCATTGGCGAGCAGCTCCTTTGCCTGTTCGCCACTGTAAGCATTAATAAAGGTGAGGGCACGGCCATCGAGTCGAAAACGGGAAAGGGCGAGTTTTGTCACGGTATGGACATCGGGCTCATCATCGACAACAAGGATCTTCCAAGGGCTCCCAGAGGTAGATGTTTCAGTGGTTTTCTTAGTGGAGAACAACGGCTTTTTGTTTGTAAGATCAATCACCATCCGGTACCTCAACACGTTAAGGAGCAGCACACAGTTAGAGTGTAGTTGAAGCCAATAAGATCAGTTGAAAATAATTAAGATAGTGGGGGAGTTAGCATTATTGCATTAACCTTGTTGATAACTATTCTCATTTTAGTATTATCGACACAGGGTTAATCGCAGGGGATTTATATGGCAGAACGGATCAATTTATCCATATCAGAGGAGAAACTGGCACAGCTTATTCGTGAAGGCTCGTTATGTGCGGCGGACTTTTCTTGTCTCGATAGTCAATCTAAACGCAAAGTCTGGCAGCTGTGTCTGATTTGCTGCCAAAAACGCATCAGTTGCCAGCAATGTACACAAACGAGCTGTCCACAAATTGAGTTTTTGGTTAATGCCGATAAATAACGTTATCGGCATTTGCATTTAAGTATTATCATGCAATAAACCATTAAATTTTAAAGTTAATATGCAGCTTCCTCCCGTATTACCATTATTTGATTCAATTCAGTTCATACAAGACGGCAACAGTGTGGTGAATCAATACATCACTCAAGTCAGTCTTGCTGACGTACCGGATGCGGGTTTAGTGATGGAACACGCAACTGATTGGTTATTTGAGCAAAAACACAGTGAAAACAACTATAAAGCCTATCGGAGTGAAGTAACTACGTTCCTGCATTGGTGTTTTGATGTCGCGAAAATGTCGCCCACACAGGTGCTACGTAAGGATATGAGTCGCTATGTGGATTACTGCCTGGCGCCACCATTAATGCTAATCGGTTACTTTAACGTGCCACAGTTTAAACTCGATAAATTGCGGGATGAGCGAGTGCCCAACAGCCTTTGGCGGCCATTTGTCGGCAAGAAAACCCTTGGGCAAGTGCAACCTTATGTGCTGAGCGATAACGCGTTAAAGACTAAGATTGCCATTTTATCCTCGTTTTATAGCTACTTAATGAGCGAGGAGTTTTGTGAGCGCAATCCTGCACAAATTTGGTTGAATCACAGTCGCTTTGGCCAAAACAAACAATACCAAAGACAAACTGATGAAGATGAAAACAGCTTGGCTTTCACTGAATTACAGTGGTCCTATGTGATGAGCACAGTCACTCAATTAGCTGAAACGTCACCCGAATTACATCAACGAAGTTTGTTTTTGATTTCATTAATTTATTCTTGCTACCTACGTATTTCAGACGTATCCGCTCGGGTTGGCTATGCGCCCGTTATGGGGCAATTTAGGCAAAATCCACAGACGGGTATTTGGAGTTTTCACATTCCACTCAGTAAAGGCGGGAAAAAACGTAGCGTTGCGATTTCTAAGGCGTTACTCGATGGTTTGGTTAAATACAGGCAATTTTTGGAGCTGTCAGATTTTCCAAACCAAGGCGAACATCATCCTTTGTTTGTACGCCATCGTGCCGCCGGTCGCGGCCGCGACGCGGGTCTTGTAAATGCCAATCTTGGGATCCGGCAAATCCGCGAAGACATTCAAACCATTATCAATCTCGCGGCGGATAATGCACAAACCGATGGCTTTGGCCAAGATGCAGAGCAAATGCGAAAACTCACCGCGCACAACATTCGGCACACGGGGATCACTCATGATATCAACATCAATCGTCGGCCATTGTCACACGTACAAGCCGATGCGGGTCATGAGAGTATCGACACCACATCGAAATATTTGCATACCACACAAATAGAAAGACACGAAAGCGCCTTTAATAAGCCATTAGACCATCTACAAGGCATTGGCTAGATAAATGTTGATGTTTAAATCCCTCTCACACAAAACTGCGCACAATGTATATTATGTTAAATGGAGTATTGTCAAATCCTAGTTTCCCAATACTCTATTCAAAAGCTTTATTGGTCGGTCAAATCAACAGCTATGAATGCCCTCGTTTTAGCGCTTACTGCTGATTTGATCTAATCAAAGTGATGGATGAACTTTACGGCTTTATTTAACGGCGTTACTACGTGAATAATTGGCTAAGTTACCTCGCCGAGTTTCTCAGATTTTACGTAGCGCACGAATGAGACTTAAAGGATAAAGGTTTCATATTTAAGTGATCTTAAGCATCGGTTGAGTTGCTTTACGCTCTATTGTGAAACGCTGTGAGATTATCCTCGTTACGTTACATTTTCCTACAATTTACATACTCTCCATCTATACAATTGTTTTTAAGAAAAATTCCAGCTATATCGCCCGCCGAAATCATCCCATGGTTCGAGATGTTCACGCTATCCATTTAGAGAGGCCTGTCACCATGGATCCCCACTCAAGTAACGTGGATTATTTACACCACAAATACCCTGTAATGGGTAGATAAACACATCGCCAGCTTGCGGCTCTTGGTCTAATTGCGATGCGTTAAGTGAGTGTTTGGCACTGGTGACGATCAGTAAATCGCGCTTTTCGCCGCCAAAGGCGATGCTGGTTGGGTGGGTAACGGGTAATTTGAGGATAAGATCGACTTCACCATCGGGACGATAGCGCACCACCTGGCCACCGCCCCACTGGGCATTCCAGAGATAACCCGCCGCATCGACATCTGAACCATCAGGGAAAATATTATGGCTCGTGCTCGCAAAGAGGCGCTTACGACTCAATAACCCCTGCTCAATATCAAAATCATATTGATAGATTTGGTGTTTTGGCGAATCAGCATGGTAGAGCGTTCGTCCATCCACGCTCCAGCACAGGCCGTTGGAGATTTCGAGATTTGTAAGGTGTTGGTGGCAATGCCCTTTCTCATCTAGACAATACAGGGCTGCGGTTTGTTGCAAAGTATCGCGCTGCTCAACCATAGTGCCCGCCCAAAAACGCCCTTGCCTATCGATGCGACCATCATTAAAGCGATTGCCAGCAAAATGAGATTCTGGCTGCGCCAACCATGTCAGGCTTTGATCTTCAATATCATAAGTTGCAATACCGATATCGAATGCGACGATAAGTGTTGTAGGCTTTGCCGTGAGGCCAAAGGAGCCGACGCGGTGTGGCATGGAAAAAGTCTCTAAGGAGCGGCTCGCGAGATGAAAACGATAAATCACAGAGGATAAAATGTCGGTCCACCAAATGGATTGGTGTAACTCATCCCATAGCACACCTTCGCCAAGGCGGTTGCCCACAGGGATTGTCATCAACAGATCGCCAACCGTGACCGTTTGCATGATTTACTCAAGACGTCCTTTTACCCAGAATGGCCTTATTCTTAAACAAGGCGTTGGCAGACGCAAGGGCAAAAGGAAAAGATAAATGTTTCTTTCTATTTAGCTTTTATTTTGTGGTGCAGATTTGCTGAGGACAACCAGTGCAATGCCACCGAGGATGGCACCGGAGGCTAGCAATAATCGAAGGCTTAGAGGTTCATCCAGCAATAGCACCCCGCCAACCGCGGCAATTAACGGCACACTCAATTGTACAGTGGCGGCGTAGGTGGATGACAATAAAGGTAAAATGGAATACCAAATCGCATAACCTAAGCCTGAAGCGATAGCGCCCGAAGCTAACGCATAGATAATCCCCATCTGACTTACCGCTAAGGGATCTCGAACTACTAACAGTAATAACAGTGCTATCGGCACAGTGCGGATAAAGTTGCCTGCACTGACTGGAATGGGATGCTTGGCTCCCCTGCCCTTAATCGAATAAATCCCCCAAGCGACTCCAGCGCTTATCATCAGCAATGAACTCAGTAGCGGCGGCGCCGACAGCCCAGGTAACAGCAGAAAAATCAAACCGGCAGCGGCGCAGGCTAATCCAAGCCATTGTCTGGTATTAAAGGTTTCTTTTCGGTAAAGCCCATAGCCAATCATGGTGGCTTGTACGGCGCCAAAGAGTAACAGCGCGCCCATTGAGGCCGTCATATTGATATAGGCATAGGAAAATCCCGCTGCGTAGACAAACAATGCCAAGGCTGAGCCCCAATGGCCCTTGGCCTCCTGCGCAGGTTTGTTGAGGCTTAATAGCCAGAGCATGATGGCACCCGATAACAACCGGATCAGGGTAAAGCTGCCCGCATCGATACTGCCATCCTTTAACGCGAGCCGGCAAAGTATCGAGTTACAGGCAAAGGCCAACATGGTGAGCGTTGTCAGCGTAAATAGACGAAAAACAGTCATTAGATTCCTTAGTCACGGATAACCTGAATTCAATTACCATGCTGAAAATAATAAAAAAGCACCCGAATGGGTGCTTTCAGTATAGACAGCTAATCTCGATTATTGATTAGATTCGCCAAATAAATCAGCTACATCTTGTTCAGTAATCGCTTCGTCATAGAACTTGATTTCATCGATTGCCCCTTTGAAAGGCGTATCCCAGAAGTTGACCCCGACCGCAAACTTAGTGGTTGGTACTGAGAAGATGTTCGGGAAGTTCGCGCCGGTAAACTTCAATTCACCATTGATATAGACCTTCACATCGCCGCCATTCACTGTGTACGCCAGGTGCGTCCATTGGGATTTTGGCATCACAAAACCGGTTCTACCGTCGTACCATGCTGTGCCTGACCATAACACCATGCGCTCATAATCATTTTGACCGCCTGGTAAGACGCTGGTCCAGCTAGAATCGGTCGCATAACCAAACAAGGCTGTAGTGTACTTATTCAGCTGCTCAGGGTTGAGCCACATCGACACTGAGTAGGTGTAGTCTTTGATAAGGTTATTCGGCAATACAACACCAGAGGCACCATCAAAGACCGCCGCCTTGCCTACCGCGCCATCCACATAGCTGATTTTACCGCCTTCAACGCCAATCAGGTTACCCACTACAGTGCCCGCGCCGAAGTTAGCGGTACTGTCGTTAAGATTGTCTTCAAAGCTATAGACTGCGACCGGTGTTGGCGGCGCCTTAGACTTAACGGTGGCGGTGAAGACTTTCGTCTGTGTCGCTTGACCGAGTTTTAAGGTCGCCGTTAGGGTCACCACCTTATCGGTTTCCTCACGGCCTGGCTGATTGACCGTGCCGCGGGTATCGATAATGGTTGGATCGGAAGAGACCCAAGTGATTGCCGAAGCATAAGGTCCCGTTACTGGCAGTTCGATATTTTCACGCACCGCCGATAAGTCGCCTAGCTCCAGAATGGCCGTTGCTGAGGACAAGAGTTCACTGTCGGCTAACTTGTCGATATCGAGGGCTTTGACTTCTTCAGCCGTTAATGCCGCTTCATATATTTTTAGCTCATCGATAAGGCCGTTGTATGGAACATCCCAGTAGTTAACCCCAAGACCGAAAACGCCCTGAGCACCCGTAAAGTAGTTGGCAAGGTTACCGCTGCTAAAGCGCTCAACCCCGTTGATAAAGACTTTTACCAACCCTTTATTGACTGAGAACGCCAGATGCGACCAAGTGTTTTCAGCGATGCGCTCACCGGTGACACCATCAAACCAGGTCTCAAGCACTGAGCTGCCGCTGGTATCGATATTATGGCTCCAGAACATGGTATTACCGTCCCAGCCCTGTGGCAGCAAGCTGACCCAAGTATTGGAGAACTTACTACCATCTTCAGCGGTTTGCTCGTTAACTGCGCCGAAGAATGCCGTGGTAAATCCTGTAATCACTGCAGGACTTGCCCAAAAAGACACTGTGTACTCGTAGCTAGAGATAATGCCCGATGGCAGTAACACCCCGTGGGCACCATCTAATGATAGGGCTTGTCCTTCAAAGCCTGTGGCGTAGCCAATGGTATCACCCGCTTTGAAGATCCTATCGCCAGTGGGCTGACCATCACCAAATAAGCCTAAGGAATCCTTGAGGTTATTCTCGAAGCTGTACTGGGCAATACGGTTATAGGTTTTATGGGCAAATACAGTAATTTGGAAGGTTTTAGTCACCTTCTTACCATTGACCATAATTGTCGCGGTTAAGGTCACGACCTTATCGCCCTCGCCCACGTTGGGTCGGATAATGGTGCCATCGGCACGGATCACTGACTCGTCGCTCGATTGCCACTCGATAGTTGATCCACGGGTACCTTGTATCGGTAAGGCGATCTTACCTTCGGTAGCTTCGGTCGGCAGGCTAATGCCGTTTGCCGATGCCGATAAAATTTCCTCAGTGGTGTTATCGGTGAGCTTCACGCCCCAAATACTCACCCCATCATTAGAAATGGCGCTAAAGGTTGGCATGAGTTTGTTTTGCTCAGGATCCCATTGCCAGGCGAGTACGCCTTCAAAAGTGCCTAAATTGTCTAGCATTAAGGTGATTTGGTTGTCATCGCCCTGTTGGTAAGTACCAGTCACATCGCCAGACACACTGCCTTTATTGGTCCAAGTACGGGATAACTTAATGTGCAGGGAGGTGTGCGCCGCCGTATTGATATTTTTTGCGTGATTAATAAATTGATAATCACCAGTGACATCGATTTCATCGACAATGTTATCGCCGTTGATCGGTGCATAACGCTGTGGTGAGGCAACTAGCCAACCATCGCTGTTGAGAAATAGCTCATGCACGCGCACGCTGTGACCTTCGCCGGTATCGGGGAAGCGCGTATGGAATACTAAGAAGTATTTGCCCGTTTGTGCATCATAAAAAGCGGAGTTGTGGCCGGGTGACAGGTAACCGTGATCATGACCCACATCGCCCGGGTGGGCCACAAATTGGAAACCGCCCATCAGTTTGACGCCATAGTCGGCGATATTGCCTGCGGCCGTTGCGCCAATCATGTCCAGACCCGCAGCATCCACATAGGGACCGTTAGGATTTTTAGAGCGAGAGATACGAATGTTGTAACCGTCTTTTTGGGCGAAGCCACCAAAGGAGGTAAACATATAATAGTATTCGGATTCAGGGCTATAGATAACATAAGACCCTTCAATCGCACTGTAATTGCCGCCCATGATCTTAGTGCCATAGCCCTGATCCGCTAACGGTTTACCCGTTGCTGGATCTAACTGCATCACCCAGATCCCGCCGGAATAGGAACCATAGGTCATCCATAGGCCGCCATCTTTATCGTAAAACACGGCTGGATCGATAGCGTTAGGGTCGACAAAGCCATCGTAAATTTGACCGTTTGCGCCAGGGTTTTCAGCCCCCTCATGACCTGATTTCAGGATCAAGCCTTGGTTAACATAAGGGCCTAAAATATTGTCCGAGGTGGCCATCCCCAAATAGGAGCGCGATACGCAATCAATCTTATCGGGGCCGCCACAGAAGTCGTAATAGAAATGATACTTACCGTCGGCAAGCTTTATCACATCCGGTGCCCACGAACCAACAAAGCCACCCGTCCATGCAGTGCCTTCCGCGATTTCTGACTCATAGGTATTAAACAGGCTGCTCTTGGCGGCACCATCCGAGGCAATTTGTGTCCAGTTCATCAAGTCGGTAGAACTGGCCACCGCCAAGTGGGATCCGAAAACATAATAGGTACCATCGGTATCTTTAATGATGGAAGGATCATGAACTACTGCGTTTTTGTAGCTCACCTCACCTGCAATTGTTGGGTCTGCCGATGTCACAGGGGCGGGAGGGGTAAAGGTATTTGTGTCGTTCGCACTGTAGCTGCTGTCGTCCCCACCACAGGAGGCTAGTGCCATGATCAAGCTTGCTGACACGAATGAGCGTTTAAGCACCATGAGCGTCGTTCCTTTTATTGTTGTGTTTGATAATTAGGTTAGCGTGTATCAATGTATCAAATGAAAAAGTAATACAATACTACTGTAACACTAAAGTTACATTAGCATTATGGGGATAGAAGTAAATATCTTGTGACAGAGATTTGTGAGATTTTGCAAAACATTCGACGTTAAGGTCAGCTTGCTGGGTCTGTAGTGCCTATTCAATTCAGGTCGTGTTTTCACCACCAAACCATCATTATTTTCAATTAATTCATTTTATTTCATATGGATAACTGTGATTCATCCCTTTTTCCGCATTTTAACGAAATGTGATCTTGCTTTCCTATTGCGTCAAACAGTGAGTTGACATGCAAATAGTCATACAATATGATTTTAACAGTTGTGATAAATTCTTAACCTCGCCCGTTGGAGCGTAATTGACTTAACGCGGCGCACTATACGCTACAAAATAGGCTACAAAATTCTAAATTTTCAGGGACACTGTGGGGATGTCCGTGACTCTGAAGTGGAATAAAAAAGACCGGGACGTCAGATGGTGTCTTAGGCTACCGGGTCAAATAATAAAACTACCGGAGATTAACTAGATGTTTAAACAGACTTATTTGGCAAGTGCTATTCTGCTTGCTCTTGCTAGTCAAGCGACTTATGCGGCGGAAGCTGAAGCGACACAATCGCCTCAGGCAGAAGAAACGGCTCAGCCCTCTTCTGGCGGCAAAGCGCAAAATAATAATGAAGAGATGGAGATCATACAGGTTCAGGGGATCCGCGGTAGTTTAAATAAAGCGGTAGAACTTAAACGTCAAAACATTCAAGTTGTCGATGCCATCGTTGCCGAAGATATTGGCAAATTCCCAGATAATAACGTGGTTGAAGCCTTACAACGGGTAACCGGTGTTCAAGTGACTGACCGCGCGTCTGGTGAAGCGAATGTTGTCAGTATTCGTGGTTTAACGGATGTGACGACCACAGTGAACGGCCGCCAAATCTTCACCGCAACGGGCCGCTCAGTTGCTATCGCCGATATTCCCGCCGCACTGCTTGGCAGTGTTGAAGTCTTTAAAACCCGTTCTTCTTCTCAAGTGGCCAGCGGTATCGCAGGTCAAATTGATATCCGCACCCATAAGCCTTTCGATTTTGAAGACAGTAAAGTCTCTGTTGCTGCGAAAGGCATCTATTCAGACCAACCCGATACTATCGACCCTAATTTCAGTGCATTAGCAAGTAATCGTTGGGATACCAGTATTGGTGAAGTGGGCGCTTTAGTTAACGTGTCTTATATCCGCACTAACTATAAAGATGAAAGTGTCTCACCTGGTGCATCCTTCCCCTATTTTGTTGAAGATGGTACTCGCATTACCAGTGGTTGGAACGTGGGTTCTGCCCATGGTATCGATACCAGCGCTGGCGCCACCATCGATGGCAAAGAATATTTACTGGCTCGCGATGCCATGTTTGGCAACATTCTCGAGGGCGAGCGTGAACGTCCTGCGTTTAATATCTCATTGCAATGGGCGCCAAATGATAGCTCTGAATACACCTTCGAAGCCTTCTACAATGGCTATCGCAATGAAAGTTTTAACTCAATGTTGTTTAGTTTTGTTGATTCTCCTGCGAACTGGCAGCAAGTGATCCAGGATGGGATTGAAGTGTACGATGGCACCAATGTGGTGAAATCGCGCACCGCATACAATGCCTACAACTTCACCAGTGGCGATCACTCTAAAGCCAGCACAGATAGCTATGTCTTTGCCTTAGGGGGTAAATGGGACATTTCCGACGAGTTCCAATTAAAGTCGGAAGTGGTTTATCAACAGAGTACCTATGAGAATGAATTTACAGCAATGCGCGGTGATGCCACGGTTTATGGTGTCGAGATTGATGCTAATGCTGACGATGGTATCCCAAGCTGGAGTTATTTAGATAATCCCGATACCGTACTCGATGAGTCAGACATGACAAATCCAGATCTATGGCAAACAGCTGATTTCTTTGATAATGGCAGCAAAGACGAGGGTGATTCCTTGTCTTGGACAATGGATGGCAGCGTGTATGTGGATTATGCCATTTTCACTAAAGTGCAATTTGGCGCTCGTTATGAAAAACGTGGCGCTACTAACTTCAGCCGCACTGTCAGTAGCGCTAAGAAAATTGCCTATACTGATTTAGATCCTTCCATGTATATGGTGACATCGGGCTTCTTTGAAGGCCGCGCGAATGTGCCTGATTCATGGGCAGTAATCAATGGTTATAACCTATACAAAAACCGCAGTGAGTTTGAAAAGCTTTGGGGCTTCGAAGCCAGAAAGTTACAACTCATGAAAACCTTTGATATCTCTGAACAAGCTTGGGCAGGCTACCTGATGGCCGACTTTGATACTGAAGTCTTTGGTAAGCGTTTAGATGGTCAAATGGGTGTTCGCTACGAAGGCACGAAAGCGGATATGGACTTCTTTGACAATGATGCCAAAGACGCTAATGGCAATGTCTATACCGCCGTGAGCAGCGATACTACGGATACCTCAAAATTGTTACCTAGTTTAGTGATGCGTTACTGGTTAACGGATGATTTTGTTGCGCGTTTCGCCTATACCGAAACCATTCGTCAACCCGCCTTTGCGGATCTGAACTCTTTCACCTATTACGTACCTGACTTATCTAAGACGAATTATGGTTCTGCCAGTGGTGGTAATCCTGATTTAGAGCCTGTGACCTCTAAAAACTATGACTTCACCCTCGAGTACTATTTTGGGAATGGTAATTCGATTTACGGTACTTATTTCCGCCGCGATATTGAAGGTTTAGTATATAACTCTCTATCGACCACGCTCTACGACTATGATGGCGATGGAGTAGATGAAACCTATATCCTAAGTCGTCCTGGTAACACTTCTAACGGTAAGTTAACCGGATTCGAGTTAGGTGCAGTGTACTTCCCCGAAGGATTACCTAGTCTGTTAGACGGTTTAGGCGCTCAGCTTAGTGGGACACTGCTGGATTCTTCACAGGATATTCCTGAATATAACACAGGGACGGGTGAGCGAATTGGTGTTACGACCCGTGATATGTTTGGGGTATCCGATGAGTCTTATAGTGCCGTGTTGATTTACGACAAAGATTTCTTCAGCGCGCGTATGTCTTATACCTGGCGTAGTGAGTTCTTAAACGCCTATGATGCGCCTAACTTTGCCATGCCTCGCGGTATCTATCGTAAGCCGGAGCAGTCATTGGACTTCCAATTAAGCTACAACATCAGCGATGACTTAGTCGTGAGCTTCGATGCGACTAACCTGCTGGACGATGTATATCAGGAATACTATGAGGATTCGACCCTATTCAACCGTACGAACAATATCTTCACTCGTACCTTTGCTCTGGGCGTTCGTTACTCCTTCTAATTGACCACTGTTGTGTAAACCGAAAAAGCTAATCCTATGGATTAGCTTTTTCTTTTTATATCAGGCAAATAACAAGATCTTTACTCGATATTTCTAATGCTTATTTATCAAATTGCTTTTGTCTGAGCCCATGCTTTGCTAGTTTATATTTCTTTTCTTCCTTGAATATTGACTATGCATACCGCCTGGTTCGACTTTACGCTGATCCCTATCGATATATTCACGCTGTTAACCTTAGCCTCGGCCTTTACTGCATTTTTTACCGCCTGCTTCGGGATTGGTGGTGGCGTAATGTTATTAGGCGTGATGGCGCAAGTCCTTCCGCCTCAAGTAATTATTCCCCTCCATGGCGTGGTGCAATTAGGCTCGAATCTGGGCCGCGCCCTATTAGGTTGGCAGCATGTGCAGTGGTGGCTTATCAGTCGTTTCTTACCTGGCGCGCTCGTTGGCGCCGCCTTGGGGAGCTTAGTGTTAGTCGCATTGCCGCCAAAGGTCATGTACCTCACCATCGCCCTGTTTATTTTGTATTCCTGCTGGGGACCGAAAATCCCTCGCGTGGTGCTGGGAACAGCCGGGACGATAATCGCTGGTGCGTTAACAACCTTTATCTCGTTATTTGTCGGCGCGACAGGTCCCTTAGTAGCTGCCTTTATCAAACAATTAGACGTTGACCGTTTTCGCACTGTCGCGACCTTTGCGATGGCGATGTCACTGCAACATGGCGTCAAAATTCTCGTTTTTGAGGGGCTGGATATTCCTATCCTGCCGTGGTGGCCGCTGCTACTCTGCATGATTTTAAGCGGCGCCTTGGGAACCTGGCTTGGCTTTAAGATGTTAGCGCGGGTGACGGATAAACATTTCAGCGTCGCCTTTAATTGGGTGCTGACACTGCTGGCGATACGTTTATTGTGGCAGGCCTTAGTGGGATAAAACTTGGAATAAGAGAGCCTGAGTAAAAAAGAGCAGCAGCTGCATACACAACTACTGCTCTGGTGCCGAGCAAACAAGGCTCAACCAAGATGCCGTTAAGCGACCTCAACTTAAACGACATTACAAGCACGCGTATATACCCAAGCTACCTGACGATACGAGTTTCAGTGCGCCTAGGGCGCTCCGTCCCGGCGGGTTTTAACGTACTTTATGCTGTGTTGGTTATTTTTAACTTAGCTCATAGATTCTCAAATAACCGCCTTGCCTAAAGTGCGTTAAACTCCCGCTAAATCCTACATCTTCAGGTTGTTTGGGTATTACCACCGCCGTGGTGATGCTCAGTTATTTAGAAGGATGAATTATTTCACCTCTCTAAAATAGAACTGTTGTGAAATGGTGTTTTTCCACACGTCTTCCACTATGTTATCGCCATTGGCATAGGAGCCATTGGCCACTTTCATGGACGAACCACCCTTGCGAGACACTAGCCTTAATGATCCATTTGGCATCAACTCGCTACGGAACTCGCTGTCGATTGCATTACACGCCCCTAGCTCCAGATTACCTTCGTTGGTCACAAGGCATTGTTGCGCCTTGTTGTTTGAAAGTTGGATGGATTGCAGACGGTAAAATCCATCGGTTGTCGGCATTGCTTGCCACTGCTGACAGGCATCGCCGGTGTATTCAAACTGAGCCACATTGGCATTAGGTTTAAGCTGACATTGTTCGGCGCTAACCACTCGGCCGCTATGGGCGTTGACTATGGCAAATGTGGAGACTGGCTCAATCCGCCAATCGGTGCATTCACTGACACGGTTTTCCCCCGCAATCACCTCTGCGCCGGCCTTTTTACTGCAGTTTTTCACCTGCAGATTGCCAATGGAGCGATCGTTTGCGAAACGGAACCAGCCTTCACGGGTCGAATCCACCGACCAACGCTGACAACGGGAGGCGACCCAAGGCGCCGAATTCAGTGCCGTTGAAGACTCATCTTGGCACAGAGCCTGAGTTAAAAAGGTTCCCTGACCCACATTAGCAAAGCGATACAGGCCATCGTTACTCGGATCAATTACCCATTGGCTGTTGTCATCCTCGCACTTACCGACACTGACCTGGCCCTTGGCATTGGTCACTAGGCATTGACCGACTTCACGGCTCACGATGCGGTATTTCACGCCTTCCACTTGAGTGGTTATCGGGCCAAACTCGCCACTTGGGACTGGCAATTGCTTTTTATCCGCCAATGGTTCGCCAAATTTAGGCAAGCCTTTGTTATCCCAAGTAAAGGGTTGAGCACGTGCCGCTCGGGTACCACTACAGCCGTCTGAGGCCGAGGAGTTGCCATGGTAAATGAGCCAATCTTCTTTTCCATCGGGAGACTTGAAGAAACCATGGTGGCCAGGGCCATAGACGCCATTGGCTTTGCTAAAGAAAGGCTTGTCGTACTTAGTCCATGCGGCGGGATCCATAGGATCGTCACCTGTGAGTTCAACCACGGCTAAGGAATAATCCTCAGTATTACAAAAGCTTGCCGAGTGAACTAAAAAGGTTCTGCCCTCATGCTGGATGATTTCAGGGCCTTCGTTGACGTTTAAGCCTGATTTTTCCCAGTCGTGAATGGGCGCTGTGATCACCTTATGTTCGCCCTCGACGGTCCAAGGGTTACTCATCTTGGCAATCAAGTTGACTTGATCTTGGCCGTGCCATTCGGACCAGAGGAAATATAGCTGGCCTTTATACTCCAAATAGCTGCCGTCGATATTCCAGTGGTCGGGCATTGGCGTGCCCTTAAACTTGTATGGCCCCATAGGGTCACTGCCTTCACTCTCGAGGATATGGTTACGCTGGCCATCGAAGTTTTCTGCCACGCCCGAGGTGTAAATTACATACCAACGTAATCCCTGCGCAGTTTGCAGAGGGTGGAATTCGAATGCCCAAAAATTACAGCAGTTGGACTTATCGGTGCCGCTCCAAATATTGTGGGCCGGCGCATCGGCAAGCCCTGCAATGGTGGGCGATTTACGCATCACCAGCTCAGAGGTCCACGTGGTGGTGGTGAGGTAATAGTTACCATTGTGGTATTCGAGCCAAGGATCGGCTCCATTTCGAAATAACGGATTCGCAAAGGTCGCAGCGGTAATGCGGTTTCCATCCACGCCCTTCGCACTCTCTGCAGCATGTAGGTTACCTGCCCCCAAGCAGGTCGCACTAAGTCCCATGGCCAGCGCAAGCGTAGCCATTCGTTTGTTGATTGTGTGAGTCATTATTATTTTGTTCCTTCGGGTGCAACTAATACGCTCTGGTATTGATTGAGCGCCTTAGGATCGACCTCTGGCCAACCTTGGCGCCAGCTCAGTTCCGCCATCTTGAGTTTTTGTAAGCCATTATCAGCCGATTCGTAGGCATGAAAGACTAAGTAATCTTTGCCATCGAAGGCATAAACACTGTTATGGCCCAATCCCGGCCAAGCCTTAGTGCCATGCAGTAAAACCGAACCGCCGCCTTGCGCCATGTCTTTGCCCTCTTTATCGAGGTAAGGCCCAGTCACCGTTTTGGTGCGGCCCACGGCTAAGTGGTAAGTGCTGTCGTCCCCACGACAGCAAAGGCCATAGGAGACAAAAAGATAGTAATAGTCATCTTTTTTATAGATAAACGGCGCTTCGATTTCAGCAGGGCCTGGCTCGGTTTCACCAAGCAGTGCGGGGCGTTCTAACTTGGCTAGCGTATGCCACTCCTCTGGTTTGGAGATGGAGATAAAGTCTGGATTGAGTTTGACCAGTTTTAACCCTTGCCAAAAGGAGCCAAAACTCATCCAAGGTGTACCCTGCTCATCGACAATAATATTGGGATCAATCGCGTTCCATGCATCGCGATTTGGCACAGATTGAATAACGATCCCCTTATCTGTCCACTGATATTCCTTTGAGTTTTTGTCGAGGGTTTTATTGACTGTCACGCCAATGGCCGAGGTGTTTTTACCAAAGGCTGATACTGAGTAATACAGATAAAACAAGCCGTTATGCTCAATGATATCCGGCGCCCATAAATGGCCGTTAAACTCTGGCGCAACGTCCTTTGCCCAGCTAGGCTCGGTTTCGAATACCCGCCCAGCTAATTCCCAATGGATTTTATCCTTTGAGGAATAATAGGTAATGCCGGGGCCAGTGCTGAAGAGATAATACTGTCCGGCCTCTTTTGCCATCACAGGATCGTGAATACTCACCTGTTTGGCACTCGCTTGGCCTAGGGTTCCCAATACGCCTAGCAGCGCACAATTGAGCATCTTAAGGTGACGTTTTAGGGCTGTTTTCGGTGTGACTCTCATAGCTGGCATCAATTCTCCTTATGAACCCCATCCCATATAACAAAATAGTTATTATGCTATTGTATGATGAATTAAGTTATCATACTATCAGGACAAGGAAGTAACAATCAAATGCAAAAAAATTAACAGGAGAAAAATGTGTTAACATTGCGGATGCGGTAAATTGCAAAATAACACAATAACTCACTGTTTATAATAAATATAATAAGGATTTCTGATGAGTTCTCATAAATTGTCAGTCATTGAAAAGATCGGTTACGGCTCCGGGGACATGGCCGTTAACGTGGTGATTTCGTCAATGATGTTAATTATTACCTTCTTTTATACCGATATTTTTGGGTTAAAACCCGCCGATGTCGGGATATTGTTCCTGTTGGTTCGCCTTATCGATGCCATTACCGATCCTTTAATGGGCATTATTAACGATAAAGTGACGACCCGCTGGGGAAGATATCGCCCCTACTTCCTGTTTATGGCGATTCCCTTTGGTATTTCGGTTTTCTTAACCTTCTCAACCCCAGATTGGGATTACAATGCCAAACTTATCTGGGCTTACTCGACCTATATTCTGGTCACTATCATCTTCACCACTGTGACTATTCCGTATATTTCGATTATCAGCGTGATCACCGACGATCCTAAAGAGCGGTTATCCGCCAACGGTTATCGTTTGTTCTTCGCAAAGATTGCCGCCTTTTTAGTGACCATTATCGTGCCTATGCTAGCGTCTGCCTGGGGCGGAGAGAACATTGCCGCGGGCTATCAAAAAGCCATGGGCGTGATGGCATTGATGGCAACACTACTGTTTTTATTCTGCTTTTTCACTACCACAGAGCGCGTGGCCTACAAGGTGGAAACTAAGCCTGTTGGCATGCAACTGCGATTATTGTTCAAAAACGATCAATGGTTAGTATTAGTCGCGATTTGTGTGATTGGCACCATTGGCTATGTGATCCGCGGCTCGGTAGCAGCCTACTACGCCACCTATTACTTGGGCGGCGATGCCAAAATGCTCTCGGCATTCCTGTCGACCGGTGTGGGTGCCGCGATTCTGGCCATGGTCGCTTCTACTTGGATCACTAAGCGTTACTGCAAACTAAAACTCTTCCGCTACAGCCAAATCGTGGTTGGGATCTTAAGCGTCATCATGTTCTTTGCCGTGCAGCCGGGCGACATAGTGCTGGCCTTTGTACTCTATTTTTCGATTTCATTCGTGGTGGATTTACATGCGCCTGTCTTCTGGTCGGTGATTTCCGAGTCGGTGGATTATGGCACAGTCAAAACGGGCCACAGGGTCTCTGGCCTTGCCTTTGGCGGGATTTCATTCGCCCAAAAAGCGGGTATGGGCGCGGCGGGATTTGTGGTGGGTATGCTGCTGACCTACTTCAACTATCAACCCGGTGAAACCCAAAGCGAGTTTGCGTTGACCGGTATTTCGTTAATGCTGACGGTGATCCCTGGCGCATTCCACGCGCTGATGGGCTTACTGATGTTCAAATACAAGATTTCTGACCGCGTTTATGAAGAAATCAAACAGGCTTTACCCGAGCAGGCCCATTCAAGCCAAACGGACGCCAACCTGACGTCTAAGGCTCTAGCCTCTAGCACTGAATCCTCTGAGGCCGTAACGCCTAAGACTGCTGCGCCCCAAGTATCGGCGTAATCTATCTGCGATAACACCCTAAGCCCCTACCCAGGGGCTTTTTTATCACGCAAAAACTGAGTTAATCCAAACGTAAAACTCCAATCCGTATAATAAAGGGAGCCAAGATGAACACTGCCCGATTGTTTGGCCTTTGCCTGTTATTGCCATTAACTTGCCCATTCGTATCCCAGCCAAGTTTTGCTAGCCTTACCCCCATTCCACTAAACGATGTGCGCCTCACAGCCGGGCCGTTTCTGCATGCCCAGCAGACCGATTTGGCTTACATCATGTCGATGGATCCCGAGCGACTACTGGCCCCTTACCGTAAGGAAGCGGGAATTGCGACTACGGCCGACAACTACCCCAATTGGGAAAATACGGGCCTCGATGGCCATATCGGTGGGCATTATCTATCGGCATTGGCCCTTATGTATGCCGCCACGGGCGATCAGGCGGTGCTTGAGCGACTCAACTACATGGTGGCTGAGTTGGAAAAGTGCCAACAGGCCCATGGCAATGGTTACGTGGGCGGTGTCCCTCATGGAGACAAATTATGGCAGCAGGTCGCCGCTGGCCATATTGAAGCGGATCTGTTTACGCTCAACCAATCATGGGTGCCTTGGTATAACCTGCATAAGGTATTTGCAGGCCTGCGGGATGCCTATCTTTATACTCAAAATCCTACGGCGAAGAAAATGCTCGTCGGTTTTGCCGATTGGATGCTGGATTTAAGTCGCAATCTAACTGATGAGCAGCTGCAGCTTATGCTGCGCACCGAATACGGTGGCTTAAATGAAACCTTAGCGGATGTGTACAGCATTACAGGTCAAAACAAATACTTAAATCTTGCGAATCGTTATACGGATCAAAGCCTGTTACAACCCCTGTTGCAGCATCAAGAGAAACTGACGGGCCTACATGCCAATACACAAATTCCTAAAATTGTGGGAGTGGCACGTATTGCCGAGCTCAGTCATAACAAGGCGTGGTTAGAGAGCGCCGATTACTTTTGGCAGCAAGTGGTTCACCAGCGCACCGTTTCCATCGGTGGCAACAGTGTGCGCGAGCATTTTCATCCCAGCGAAGACTTCAGCAGTATGCTCGATTCGGTAGAAGGCCCTGAGACCTGCAATACCTACAACATGCTGAAGCTGTCTAAATTACTCTATGAAAACAAACGTGATTTGCGTTATATCGATTACTACGAGCGCGCACTCTACAACCATATTCTCTCGTCCCAGCATCCGCAAACTGGCGGCCTAGTGTATTTTACGCCAATGCGCCCAGACCATTACCGCGTCTATTCCTCGGCGCAGGAAAGTATGTGGTGTTGTGTCGGCTCTGGCATCGAAAACCATGCTAAATACGGCGAGCTCATCTATGCCGAGGAGGACAACAATCTGTTTGTGAACCTGTTTGTCGACTCCGAGGTCAACTGGAAAGCCAAGGGCATCAGCCTTAGCCAAAAAACTCAGTTTCCCGATGACAATACTTCGCAGATGATTATCCATCAGGAAGCGGACTTTACCCTCAATCTGCGCTATCCCACATGGGCTAAGGGTGACGTGACCGTGAGCATTAATGGCGAGCCGCAAAGGTTTACACCGACTCAAGGGCAATATATTCCTTTAACACGGCACTGGCGCAAGGGCGATAGCGTGACCATCACCTTACCCATGGACATTAGTCTTGAGCAGCTACCCGATAAAACCGCCTATTACTCAGTGCTTTATGGGCCAATTGTGCTAGCGGCAAAAACGGCGCCTATCGCCAATGAAGCCTTAAACTTTATCGGCGATGCCAGTCGCATGGGGCATATTGCCAGTGGCCCTATGTGCGAACCCAGTCAGGCGCCAATTTTTATCAGTGATGGTACCCGCTTTTTAACCGATATCCGCCGTGAGCCCATGAGTCAGCTGCAATTTACCACGGGCAAAGCCCGTACAAATCAAGCGAGCCCCATCACGCTGATCCCCTTCTTTCGCCTGCATGACAGCCGCTATACCTTGTATTTTGGCCAGAGTGCTCCTGATGAATGGCAACAGAAACAGCAAGAGTTAGCTCAAAAAGCCCAAATGGAAGCCAAGCTGATGGCGCAAACCTTAGATAGTGTGCAGCCCGGTGAGCAGCAACCTGAGTCGGATCATTTCTTTAAGGCATCAAAGAGTGAAGCGGGCCTTAATGGTAATCGCCATTGGCGCCATGCCGAGGATTGGTTTAGCTATCAACTCGATGCTAAAGGTGAGCCGCAACCCATATTGCGCTTAACTTACTTTGGCTTGGATGCTGGGCGACGTTTCGACATTTGGATCAACGATAAACGCCTTGCCGAAGTCACTCTGCCTGCCGATAAGGGGCCGATATTTTACAACGTCGACTACCCTATTCCCGCCGACATGCTTTCGGATAGCACAGTGCCCTTCAGGGTGAAATTTGTGGCAAAACCGGGCTCGATTGTCGGCGGTTTATATGAGGTGCGCCTACTAAAAAGTGAGCCAAGCTCGACTCAGTAAGCGAGCATCCCTCGCGCATGTAGGCCTCGGGCTTAACACACTGATTCAGATAAGGGAAAGTGAAACGCTTTCCCTTGTTTTTATCCCCTAACCCAGAGTTTCTGCGCTTGGCACTACCTAATGTTTGCTGGTGGCCCTATGCGACTCGCCGTAAATATCAACCACTAGCCGTCAATATTTCAGTCACCATTTCAGTCAATATTGAGTGGGACCTCTTCGGTAATAGACGAAATAAGCCTGTTTAGTTGAAAATATTTGTAGGCAAAATCTATCGCCATTGCTGATAAAAAAGAGCAACCATCTCTTTGTTATTGCAATTTTGAACAAAATAATTGATATCAGTATCGCTTTGATCGCCAAACCAGACGGAGAACAATATTGCCTGTGGGTTTAGCGGGCGCATGGCTTTAACCTCATTGAGCGCCCTGACTAATATGGCGTACAAGGCTTTAAGGTAAGCATCGTATGTCTTTTCGGACTCGAGCGCCTCAGCGTCCTCTTGCAGCAATTGCAGTTTGTCGTTAATCGCCTCAAAAATATCTTCATTTTCATTGTGATGTGGAGAGTCGCAGGCCGACCAGCGCAGCGTTTGCTTAAGCTGTGTGAGGGATTTATGCCGAAAACGATGATCGTTTTGATATTGCTCTGCGACGGCCGTCAGGCCTTCCTCGGTGAAAAGGGTGGCGCCTAAATATTCCACTAAGGGCGTGCTGTATAGGCAAAAACCGTAGAGGGTCTGCGCCGGATATTCTGACAGCCACCAATCGAAATATTTCGCAAGTGCCTGAGTGAGTTCTTGAGCAAACTCATCCATTCTTGCTTCAATATCTGCACTAAGTTTGTCCTTGTTTATCGCCATTTCCCTACTCCTCGAACTTGGCAAAATCATCATCACTGATATTCACTTCCACACGCAGGCAGTACTTCTGCCCACCAAGTGAATGTTCGGGCGGCAATATAACATCAATAGGTTCAAAGGTTGAATCGGTTAAGTGATTGAAATAGCGAGCGGAATAGCTTGTTGTGCGTGCGAGCCTAAAAATCGCGTTTTACCTAAGCAATAGCGCTTAAGTCAGGCATAAAAAAGCGGGGCTGCTGAAGCATGCCCCGCGGTTATCACATCATTTATGGCGGCAAATCAATTAGTAGAGGTTGAACAAGGGGCGCCCGCTCTCATCAAATGACACCGCTAACGTCCGCGCATGGCGATTGGGATCATAGAGTGGATCTTTAATGATTTGCGCTAATGGACGGGTATCTGTCTTTGGCACCACGCTAGGATCGCCCACCGCATGTTCATAATCACGGGCATGGTAAACACAGATGGGCGTCACGCCATCTTCTGCCACGGTGAAACTGTTATGACCAGGGCCGAATATTTGCTTGTCGACATCTGTGCACAGCACTGGCTGGCGGGTTTTCTTCCATGAGTTACGATCGAGCAGATCAGCATGCTCATCGGCCTCCATATAACCCATGCAATAACAAGCACCTGTGGCGCTGGCTGAGAAAGTAATGAAGATTTTACCTTGGTGTTTAAGTACTGCAGGCCCTTCGTTAACCCAAAAATCGACGCGCTCCCAATCATAATCTGGGGTGGTGAGCATAAATTGCGCCGTCTTTAACTTGATGGGCGATGCCATTTCCGCAAGATACAGGTTGGATGCCGCAAATTGTCCACCGGTTTTCTCCGCCCAGCAGAAGTAACGCTTACCGTTGTTTTCGAAAATGGTCGCATCTAAGGAAAAGTCGATAAAGGACTTATTATCACCCTCAGCCGCCTGCATCATGCCAAGTTCAATCCATTCATCATTTAATGGATCTTGTCCTAGACACTCAAGCACATAGGGGCGTAAGGCCCAAATATTTTCCTCTTCACTTGCCGCAAAGTAGATATACCATTTGCCGTCGAGATAATGGATCTCGGGCGCCCATACGTGGCGGCTCATTGGGCCGCTTTGGTGTTTAAACCAGATATCGAAGGTTTGTGCGTCTTTTAAGCCGTCTAAGGTCTTGGATTTACGCAGTTCAATCCGATCGTAGGTCGGAACAGAGCCCGTAAAGTAGTAATAACCGTCGCTATGTAGGTACACAAAGGGATCGGCGCGCTGCTCGACTAGGGGGCTGTTTGTTGCTCTTATCATGGAAAACCTGTCTATTTCGATTACTTAAGTGTGCTATTCGTGTCTGTTAAACGCATTTCGCTTATTCGCGGGATTGCGTGTCTTGCTGATTCAAGGTTTGGCTATCGCTCTGCGGATTATCAAATACTGGGAAACCGTCCGCCGACCAGCGAATGGCGCGGTAGTAAGTGTGTCTATTACCGTCGGTCAATGGCGTCCCCTGCAGCTCAAGGTAATTACGTGCATGGTAAAACATCAGCTCGGTTTTACCATCCTCTGCCAGCACAAAACTATTATGGCCAGGACCAAAACGATTCAAGCTAGGCTCAGTGGTAAAGACTGGGCTTGGCGATTTATGCCAACTCTTGGGATCGAGTAAATCGGCATTTTCATCGGCCCATAACAGCCCCATGGCATAACGGTCATCCGTGGCACTGGCGGAATAGGTCACGAAGACTTTACCGTTTTTAACCAACACAGCGGCGCCCTCGTTGACTTTAAAGCCCAAACGTTCCCAATCCAATAAGGGCTCGCTGATAATGGTTTCGTTATCAGAGAGTTGAGTTGGCGATAGCATTTTGGCAATCACTAAGCCGGTGTTGTAACGCTTGGCTTTGTCCTGCTGCGCCCAAATAAAATATCGCTCGCCCTTGAGGCTAAAGCTGGTCGCATCGAGGGAGAAAGCATCCTGCGCCGATTGTAACTTACCAAGTTCTTGCCATTGGCCTGTCATCGGTGAGTCGCCTTCAAGTCCTAAGACAAACATGCGGTTATGAAAACGCACATCCTTATTGCTGGCCGCAAAATAGATATACCAGCGACCATCGATTTTGTGCAGCTCAGGTGCCCAAATATCGATACTCATGGGGCCATTTTCATGCTTGTGCCACAGGGTTTTAGGTGTTGCTTGGCGTAAACCGTCGATGGTTTTGGCGTGGCGAAGTTCGATGCGGTCAAACTCAGGCACCGAGGCAATAAAGTAGTAACTGCCGTCATCATCGCGGATGACCCAAGGATCCGCCCTTCTCTCGATAAAGGGCGCATTCGCATCGAGGGTTTGCACCGTGGCGCTGTGGGATTGTGCGCGGCTAATCTCAAGCACAGGCACGGCTTGTGCTAATGGCACCGCCAATGCGGCGAGTAAGCCGCAGGTCAAAGGCAAGCGTCGAAAGACCGACAGGTTAGGTTGACGATTATCCATGTTGTGTTTTGCGTCCATTCAAGAGTTTCTGTAACAGGATGAAGAAGAACAGTAACAGGCCAATGACAATCTTGGTCCACCAACTGCTTAAGCTGCCATCGAAGGTAATATAGGTTTGAATCACCCCCATCAAAATCACCCCAAGCACAGTGCCGAGCACAAAGCCACTGCCGCCAGTTAACAGGGTGCCACCAATGACTACGGCCGCAATGGCATCCAGTTCGACGCCAATGGCGCCAAGCGCATAGCCAGAGAAGGTGTAAAAGGTAAAGACAATGCCCGCCAGCGTCGCCAGGAAGCTACTGATGGCGTAAATACTGATGGTGGTTTTAGCGATGGAAATCCCCATTAGCTCGGCGGAATGTTGATTGCCACCAATGGCATACACATTCGTACCAAAACGGGTGTAATGCATAACCACGGCGATAATCACAAAGAACAGGATAAAGATCAGCGAGCTTAAATCGAGCGCACCATTGCCTGGTAGTGCAATGCTCATCTCGGCCACCGCATCGTAAAATGGATGGTCAATGGCAATCGACTCTTCGCTGAGCGTCGTCGCTAAGCCCCGCGCCAGAAACATCCCCGCAAGCGTCACAATAAATGGCTGCAACTTATACACATGGATAATAGTGCCCATGAGCGCGCCAAACAGAGTGCCCAGGGGCAGAATAACCGCAAAGGCCAACAATGGATGCCACTGGTACTCGGTGATCAATAAACTGGTGACGACTCCACTTAAGGCGATGACGGCGCCAACCGAGAGATCGATCCCCCCAGAGATAATCACTAAGGTCATACCTAATGCGGTGATCAATAGGAATGCATTGTCACGCAACAGGTTGGTGACCACTCGGCCACTGGCAAAACCGTCAAACTGAAAGGTGCCGACCAAAAACATGGTCAGCAGCAATGAGGCGGTGATCCACAGCGGAATAAAACGTCTTGCTATCATAGTTTTTCTCCTGTTGCGGTACTGGCTTTTGCACTTGTGCCCTTTTCTGCTGGTTTAGCATTCGCTTGACGCTTGGATGTGAACAGCGCCGACAATTGGCGCCTAAATTTAGCCGATTGCAACAGCAGTACGGTCAGGATAACGATGGCTTTGATCAGCAGGTTAAACTTAGCGGGTAAACCACTGACGATAATGGTGGTCGCTAAGGTTTGAATGATCAGCGCGCCGACGACCGACAAAATTAACGAGAAACGCCCGCCTGTGAGCGCTGCGCCGCCAATTACGACGGCCAGCACCGCATCGAGCTCAAGCCAAAGCCCTGCGTTATTCGCATCTGACCCTTGGATATCGGCGGTGCTGATCATGCCGGCTAAGGCCGCACACAGACCCGCAATGCCATAGGCAAACAGTTTGATGGATTTATCGTTGATCCCAAGGTAACGACTCGCCTTGGCATTACAGCCAACCGCTTCGATAAAAAGCCCTAAAGCGGTTTTACGCAGCAGTAATTGGCTGAAGGTTAGCATCCCAATCACAATCCACACTGGCATCGGCAGGCCTAAAAACTGGCCCACGCCAATGGCGGCAAAGCCAGGGTGCTGGAAGGTGATAATTTGTCCTTGGTTGATAAGCTGAGCGACACCGCGCCCCGCCACCATGAGCAGCAAGGTCGCAACAATTGGTTGAATGCCTAAGAAACTCACCAGACCGCCATTAATACAGCCAGCTAAGAGCCCAACGATCAGGCCTGCTGCAATAACGGTGACTAAGCTGATATCCGGCACTAACAGTAGATTCGCGCAAACCGCGCCCGCAATCGCCATCACGGCACCAACCGACAGGTCAATACCGCCAGTGGCAATCACGAGACTCATGCCAATGGAGAGCAGCGCCACGGGTGCACTGCGATTTAAAATATCAATCAAAGAGCCATAGAGTCGGTCGTCTTGATAGCTGATATTGAAGAAACTGCTGTCAATGAACAGATTGGCCAGTAACAGAATAGTTAAGGCCAATAGTGGCCACAGGTATCGACCAATGGAGGTCGACTTGCCCGCTTGGTAACGAGCGTTTTTTTCTTGAACCATGGTCTTGTCGCTTTCCTGCATCCGCGGTTGCCGCTCAGATGAATGCGCCTCAGATGCGTTCATCTGGGGTGAGATCAAATCGGCGGACATGCGTGTGGATGATAGGGTTTCGGCTGAGCTTTTCATTTTCCCTCCGCAATCGCTTGCATTACGTGTTGCGAGGTTAATTCCGCTCCTGAAAGTTCACGTACTGCATATCTGTCGCGTAATACCACGACTTTATTCGAAAAGGCCACGAGCTCATCGAGCTCAGACGATGCAACCAGCAGTGACATGCCTTCATCACACAAGGTTCTGATAAGCTTGACGATTTCTGCGTGGGCGCCAATATCGATGCCGCGGGTAGGCTCATCCAGTACCAATAAAATCGGCTCGATGGCTAACCAACGCGCGAGGATCACCTTCTGCTGATTACCGCCACTCAATTGCTCTATGGGTTTATCCGCATCTGGGGTTGCAATCTGTAATTTATCGATAAAGAACTGGGCAATTTCCTGTTGCCGAGCTTTAGATAAATACCGCCACCAACCGATACGTGCCTGCAGCGCGAGGATAATATTTTCACGAATCGATAAAGGGCCGATGATGCCGTCAATCTTGCGATCTTCCGGGCACAGGGCGATCCCGGCGCTGATCGCATCCACGGGTTGTGACAGATTCAATTTCTGCCCAGCTAAATGGATACTGCCGCTATCGACCAAGTCCAGCCCAAATACGGCGTTGCAGACTTCGCTGCGCCCAGAGCCTAGCAGCCCCGCAAGTCCAACTGCCTGCCCCTTTGGCACGGTGAGATTCATCGATTGGATTGAACCTTTTACCGACACATCTTTGAGGGACAAGAGCACAGCCTCAGCGCGGGTGACTGTGCGCTCCTTTTCCTGTTTATCAACCAATTGCTCCTGCAGAGAACGCCCGAGCATGGCTTCAATCAACTTAGGTTGTGGCAGTTCTGCCGTCAGATATTCGCCGATAAACTGCCCGTTACGTAACACGGTAATGCGATCGCTTATCTGATAAACCTGATCGAGGAAGTGAGTGATAAAGACAATAGCCACGCCCTTGGCTTTGAGCTGGTTTAAGATCCCAAACAGCACTTGCACTTCTTTGGCATCTAAGCTCGCGGTAGGCTCATCGAGCACTAATACCTTGGCCGACATGGCTACGCCGCGGGCGATGGCGATCAGTTGCTGCACCGCGATGGAATAATCTGACAGCGGCGCGCTAACATCGATATCCAGTTTGAACTGGGTTAACACGGCCCGCGCGTCGGCATACATTTTTTTAAAATGGATCAGCCCAAGGCGGCGCGGTTCGTAACCGAGGAACAGGTTTTGTGCCACGGTCAGGTTAGGCACTAAGTTCACCTCTTGATAAACCGTGCTGATCCCCGCCTTTTGCGCGTCCATTGGTGTGTTGAAGTGTTGCGGCTCACCGAGGAAAAGGATGTCGCCCATGTCTTTCGACTGGGCGCCTGTCATCACTTTCACCAGGGTTGATTTACCCGCACCGTTTTCGCCCAATAGGGCGTGAACTTCCCCTGCAAATAACCGTAAGCTCACATCCTCAAGGGCTTTAACGCCCGGATAATGCTTACTGATCTGCTTGAGTTCTAAAATAAGGCTCATAGCGCTATTCCCCAAGAAAGCGTCAATGGGATTATTGCTGGCGGCGCTTTTCGTACTCTGCGGCAGCGGTTTCTTGGGTAAATACATCACCCGTGGTGCTAATAAGCTTGGCTTGATCCTTATTGCCCTTCAGGTACGCATCGATAGCATCGAACGCTGGGCCGCCTAAGTATGGGCTAAGCTCAACCGTGGCATTAACATCGCCATCGGCCATCGCCTTAAAGTAATCGGGAACACCGTCCACGGAGACAATCAGAATATCTTTGCCCGGTTTTAAACCCGCTTCTTTAATGGCTTGCACGGCGCCAAGGGCCATTTCATCGTTATGCGACCACACGGCGCACAGTGGTTGACCGTTTTGCGCCTTGAGGAAACCTTCCATCACTTCTTTACCCTTAGCGCGGGTAAATTCGCCGGTTTGGCTGCGAACGATCTTGGCATTGGGATAATTGGCAATCACTTGGTTAAAACCGGCGGCGCGATCAATCGCTGCGGTTGCACCTACTGTGCCCTGCAACTCGGCGATATCGCAGTTGCCTTGGGTTTTATCCATTAGCCATTGGCCAATCTTGCGGCCTTCTTCGGTAAAGTCGGAGGCGATACGGGTAAGGAATAAGGAGTCATCATCGACCTTAATATTACGGTCGACAATCACCACAGGAATATGGGCACGTTTGGCTTCTTTGAGTACGGGTTTCCAGCCTGTTTCTACCACGGGAGCGATAATAATGGCATCCACGCCTTGGGCGATAAAGCTACGCACGGCTTTGATTTGGTTCTCTTGTTTTTGCTGAGCGTCGGCAAATTTTAAATCGATGCCACGCTGTTTGGCTTCGGCCTTGACCGCTTCACTAAAGCTGGTGCGCCAACCACTCTCGGAGCCAACCTGTGAAAAGCCCACCGTGGTGGCGTAGGCACAAGTTGCACTGACAGCCCATAATCCCAATGCGGTAATGATTTTATTATGTTTCATTATTATTCCCTTTATAATTTTAGGTAACAGAGATCCCCTAGCCTGCTGTTAACAGCAGGCCAACTCGTACAAATAAATGTTATTTAGCCTTGATTGAATTAAATATTCTTAAACTTATGTACCGTAATTTGTTGATATTGAGTATTTGCCTCAAGCATGACACTCGGGAAATGGGCAATGTTTACCGCATTCGGATAACCGTGGGTTTCTAAACACAGGCCATGGAATTGATTAATGCTATACCCTTCATCATCAATATGGCTGCCATCGAGAAAGTTACCGCTATAAAATTGCACGCCGACTTCAGTGGTACTAATTTCGAGTTCTCGGCCAGAAAGAGGATCTTTTAACACCGCAATAGTCTGCAAACTGTTTTTATTGTCAGGATTTCTATCCATAACAAAATAATGATCATAACCATTAGTTAATTGCTTAATATCCGTGGCAATTAGCTTCGGTTGTTTGAAATCGTAAGCGCCATCGTCGACTAAGGTTAATTCGCCTGTTGGGATCTGTTCATTATCGAGTGCCAGGAAATGGCTGGCTTGAATGGAGAGTTCGTGCCCTAAAATGCCCTGCTGTTTGTTGGAGGCAAGATTCCAGTAAGCATGATTGGTTAAACAGACGGGGGTGGTTTGATCGCAAACGGCTTGATAATTCAGAGTTAATTCATTGTTTTCATTGAGGCGGTATTCTAGCTTAATGGCAAGATTACCCGGAAATCCTTGATCGCCATCGGGGCTGGTAATGCTGAAAACCGCCGCCACACTGTCATTGTCCTGCAGCGTCTCAACCTGCCAAGTGCAATGGCTTAATCCTTTAGGTCCGCCGTGAAGTTGATTATTGCCTTCATTGGCGACTAATTGAATTGTTTTACCTGCTAAGGGGAATTGTGCTTTACCAATACGATTTGCGACACGGCCTGCGGTAATACCAAAATAATACGGATTAGTCGCCCAATCTTTAATATCTTGATAGCCAAGACTTAATGAAATAGGTTCTTGCGCTTGACCATAAAATTTGACCGACCAAATGCTGGCGCCGTAATTTGACAGAACCACTTCAAGCCCGTGGCTATTGGTGAGCGTGACTAATTGTAATTCATCCGCAAATGCGGCGTGTTGTAGGCTTTTTTTAGTAACAGAGAGTTGCATGGTGAGTGCTTTACCTTTTATTTAAAATAAACTCAGCACTCACCTCATTATTTAATGAACTGAAATTTTATTGTGATATTTAAATCCAACCACCATCGACAATAAAATTTTGTGCGGTGCAGAGTTTGCTATCATCTGCTGCTAAAAATAACGCCATAGCAGCAATATCTTCGGGCATTACATATTCTTTAATACATTGGTTATTTTCGATATGTTTTGCCGTATCTTTATCTACCCAGTGTGTGAGTTGACGTTTTGTCATCACCCAACCCGGCGTTAAGGTATTAATCCGGATTTTATCTTTACCTAAATCGGCAGCTAACCCTCGGGTTAAGCCCATGGCGCCGGCCTTAGATGCGGTGTAACCCGCCATGCCCGCTTGCCGATTGTGCCAACTCATTGAACCTAAGTTGATCACTGAGCCTCCACCGAGGCGCTGCATTTGCGGCCTGACCGCTTGTACGGCGAAAAAATAATGCCGCAAATTGGTGTTTAGGCATTGGTCCCAATATTCTGGGGTCACTTCGTCGATGCTATGGCGTTGATCGCACGCGGCATTGTTAATTAATACCGAGATTGAACCTAAATCGTCCTCGACCTGAGCAATCACACGCTTGAGGGCGGCGATATCGACAAGATCGCAGTGATAAAATTGTACGCTGGCCTCTGGTTGAGTCTGCTTAAGGTCAGCGACGAGTTGAGTCGACTCCTCAACTAAAATATCGACAAATGCCACCTTAGCGCCCTGCTCTAAAAAAGCATTAACCAAGCAAGCTCCAATACCCGTTGCGCCACCACTGATAAAAATGGTTTTCCCTTGTAAACTCGGGTATTGATTAGTCAACTTCATAACTCAACCTTTTATTAAAATAATTATCTGGTTTTATTATAAAAGAAAACGAGTTCATATTTAATGGGAATGTGCTGGTATCTCTGCACCTCGACATCCCACGAGAAAATCAAAATCACATCCCTCATCCGCCTGGAGAACATGCTCCTTAAATAGCGAGAGATAGCCACCATTCACGGGAATGGATTTCACCGTCGCCAGTTTGGCAAGACGGGCTTGTAACTCTTGGTCACTGATCTCCAGCTGTAACGTTCCGGCATAGGTATCAAGCGCTATCATGTCACCATTTTGAACGGCGGCCAGTGGCCCAAGGGCTTGTGCTTCTGGGGCAACATGCAGCACAACTGTGCCAAAGGCGGTGCCACTCATGCGTGCATCAGAAATCCTAACCATGTCCTTAATTCCTTTTTTCAACAACTTAGGTGGCAGTCCCATATTGCCGACCTCAGCCATGCCCGGATATCCCTTCGGGCCACAGTTTTTAAGCACCATAATGCTGTTTTCATCGATATCCAATTCAGGATCGCCGATGCGGGCGTTGTAATCGTCGAAGCTTTCAAACACCACGGCTTTACCGCGGTGTTGCATCAGGTGTGCGCTGGCGGCTGACGTTTTGATCACTGCGCCTCGGGGCGCGAGATTGCCGCGAAGTACGCGAATGCCGCCATTTTCAACCAAGGGATTTTCAAGTGACATGATCACCTCTTGGTTATAACAAGGCGCCTCTTTGACATTGTCCCAGAGGCTAGCGGCATTGACTGTAAGCGTGTTTTTGCTCAGTAAATCATGCTCAAACAGCTGCCTTAATACTGCTGGCAGGCCACCTGCGTAGTAAAAGTCTTCCATTAAGTACTGACCCGAAGGCTTAAGATTCACTATGGTCGGTACTGTGTAACCATGGCGCCAGTCATCGAGTGACAGCTCAACCCCTATCCTGCCGGCAATCGCCTTTAAATGGATAACGGCGTTGGTTGAACCACCAATGGCAGCATTGACTTTGATGGCATTGATAAAAGCATCACGGCTTAAAATTTTACTTAAGGTCAAATCCTCTTTGACCATGTCCACAATTCGCATTCCCGACATATGCGCCAATACTTGGCGGCGAGAATCCACCGCAGGAATGGCTGCATTGTGTGGCAAACTCACCCCAAGGGTTTCCACCATACAGGCCATGGTCGATGCTGTGCCCATAGTGTTGCAGGTGCCCGTTGAGCGTGACATATCCGCTTCGGCATTCATAAATGCGGCGAGACTGATGTTGCCCGCTTTATATTCTTGATGCAGTTCCCATACGAGAGTGCCCGAACCGACATCCTTGCCCTTATGCTTACCATTGAGCATGGGACCACCGGTAACAACGATTGTCGGTAAATCACAACTGGCCGCGCCCATCAATAAAGCCGGAGTCGTTTTATCACAGCCCACTAACAGCACAACTCCGTCGATGGGGTTGCCTCGAATGGCTTCTTCCGTGTCCATGGCAGCAAGATTACGGGTAAGCATGGCGCTTGGACGTAAGTTGGACTCGCCATTCGAAAACACTGGAAACTCCACTGGAATGCCACCCGCTTCCCGAATGCCATTCTTTACTCTTTGCGCCAATTCCCGTAGATGACCATTACAGGGCGTCAATTCTGACCAGGTATTGCAAATACCAATTACAGGCTTATTTTGAAAGTGATGCTCGGGTATGCCTTGGTTTTTCATCCAACTGCGATACATAAAGCCATTTTTGTCA
This sequence comes from Shewanella sp. MR-4, assembly GCF_000014685.1. Taxonomy (NCBI): domain Bacteria; kingdom Pseudomonadati; phylum Pseudomonadota; class Gammaproteobacteria; order Alteromonadales; family Shewanellaceae; genus Shewanella; species Shewanella sp. MR-4. The sequence continues at coordinate 2,358,051 of NC_008321.1, read as the reverse complement.
TCACTACCAAACCAACTAGCCGAACGAAGTGTTTTCGGTTTTTTATTATTCATATGACACCTTCGTCTTCCAAGGCACATGCCCTGCCCGAACGATTGAGTAACACTCAACATAAAACAAACGGACGAACCTAATGCCCTGAGTTAACAATTTGTACTTTAATATTGCTAGCACGTAAAAGTATTGGTATTACTATAATACCAAAATATCAAAAAACAATAGAGGAAGTATGAAAAAGGCATTTTTGAGTGTGTGTTTGGCATTGAGTACGAGTGTCAGCACTGCAGCGATTGCTGCTAACCCTCTGTTTACGGATGTATTTACCGCCGATCCTGCCGCCATAGTGCATCAAGATACTGTTTATCTTTATACTGGTCATGACGTTGCAAAGGACAATCGCACCTTCTTCGAAATGCATGATTGGCTCGTTTTTAGCTCTAAGGATATGCACAATTGGACGGCCCATGGCAGCAAGTTATCTGTGAAAGATTTCAGCTGGGCTAAAGGAGATGCATGGGCTAGCCATGTGATCGAAAAAGAAGGTAAGTTTTACTGGTATGTAACGGCAAGACACAACAAAATCAATGGTTTTGCGATTGGTGTCGCGGTTGCAGATAGTCCACTTGGCCCCTTCAAGGATGCCCGCGGCAGCGCCCTCATCACTAATGACATGACCACTGATACCGAGATTGATTGGGATGATATCGATCCTGCTGTCTTTATCGATGATGACAAGCAAGCCTATCTGTTTTGGGGCAACACTAAGCCAAGATTTGCCAAGTTAAAAGCCAATATGATTGAACTCGATGGCCCAATACACGCCATTGATGTCCCTAACTTTACCGAAGCGCTTTGGGTTCATAAAAAAGATAAAACTTATTATCTTTCATACGCTTCAGGCTTCCCTGAAAAAATTGCCTATGCAACCAGCGATAGTATTCTGGGGCCGTGGAAGTACCAAGGCATCTTAAATGAAGTGGCGGGCAACTCGCCGACAAACCATCAAGCGATTATTGAATTTAAAGGGAAATCCTACTTTATCTACCATACCGGCGCATCGCAGGATGGTGGCGGTGAGTTTAGACGTTCAGTGGCAATTGACCCGCTGCATTACAATGCCGATGGCACCCTACAGCGCATTCATATGACGAGCGAAGGCATCAGCGAGCCGCAGTAATCCTATTTTTTGCTCGCGCCAAAGTAAAAAAGGTGAACCTAAGTTCACCTTTTTTTATCGGTAGAGTGCGTTAAAAATGAATAACTCGTTATTTACGCTCAATATTTTTATGCACTGTATCTTGAGAGGTCGAGAGTAATTTATTCATCTCGGCTTTCGCGCCTTCACTGTCCCCTGCGGCAATCGCAGTATAAATGGCCTTATGGCCTGGGAGTGATTGGATAAAGTCATCCTGAATTGTGCTACTGAGTCTAAAGATTTCGAGCAGCGCAGATTGGATTGACACGCCGAGGGACACCATAAACTCGTTATTGGTCGCATCTAAAATCGCCATGTGGAAATCGATGTCCGAGGTATAGACTTCATCCGTACCTAATTCGGCCGCTTCCATCTTGGCATAGGCCGCCGCAATCACCTCAAGCTGCTCAGGGGTGCGTTTTTTCGCCGCCAGTTCAGCCGCTGCGGGTTCAAACACTTCACGGATTTCATAGAGAGAAGTGTAAAACTCGGGCGAAGGTTTAGATTGGGAAAACCAGTTTAAGATCACCGGATCGAACATATTCCAGTGGCGACGCTCACGAATACGGGTGCCAAGTTTAGGACGAGATTCGATAAGCCCTTTTGCCGTGAGCACCTTAAAGGCTTCCCTCAACGAGGTGCGTGACACTTCCAGCTCTTCACAGATAGCATTTTCATTAGGGATATATTCACCTGGCGCATAAAAGCCGCCCACAATGCGAGAACCTAATTCGCTTGCCACCCAGTTATGGATATTCTGCGGACGGTTATTTGCCTGATTTGCCATAGTGCCCTCTTTAACTCTCTATCTCTGTGCTCAATCCAATCAGCTGGATAAGGTGCTTAACGCTGATAAACAAATGTTATGATACTACCTTTCCTGATAAAGGTAATAAAAATTTTGTTAACGCTAAGAATTTATGGGAATTTCCTCAAACTTACTGTCCCTACCTTACCCCAAACTTTTACATTGTAAAGCCTAATTTTGCGTTTTAGCCAGTGATTGGACAAGCTCACAACGGCTACTGAGCGCCTAGGAAATAGTCATTTTCAATCTGTAATTCGGCATGCACATCGACCACAAACATCCCCGCAGCTTCGGCGGCTTGGATGCCCGCCTTCGCATCTTCAAATACGATACAGCGCTCAGGCGCTATGCCCATCAGTTCGGCGCAGCGTAAAAAGGTATCGGGCGCAGGTTTGGGTGACGCGACTTGGTCGGCGCCCACCACATAATCGACTAATTCCAACAATCCACACAGGGTCAAGATTTGAATTGCTTCCTCTGTGTAGGCGCCTGTGCCGACCGCCATTGGGCGTTTGCCCTGATTCTGCTTGGCAAATTCGGCTAATGCCGTCGGTTTGACATATAAATGCATAGTGTCGCGCACTAGGGCTTCTTTATACTCGTTCATGGCCTCACAACTGGCCGTTGGCGTGACGCCAAAATGGGCGATCAAAATCTCTAAGGTACCAATGGTGGGCACACCCGCTAACGAGCGCATCAGTGCAGGCTCTACGGGGATCCCAAAGTGATTCAAGGTTTGTCGCCATGCCTGCTCATGCAATTGACCACTGTCGACTAAGGTGCCATCCATATCGAAGATAATGCCGTCAAATTCTGTATACATCTGTGTTAACCCTATCAAATGAATGGTGCCAGAAAAATGAAAGCCGCCCGAAGGCGGCTTTATTGCTGCGCGAGAATTATAAACCTCTTGCTAAACCGTAATAAACGGAATTTTGGCGAAGCTCATTCTTAAACTCGCGGATCTTAGTATCGGCATCGATGATAACCAGTTCAGCACCGGCCATTTCAGCAAAGTCGACAATCTGATCCGTCGTGATAGCTTGGCTGTAAGCTGAGTGGTGAGCACCACCGGCGTGGATCCAAGCTGCGGCGGCAACCGCTAAATTCGGACGAGGCTCCCACAGCGCAGATGCGACAGGCAGATTTGGCAGATCCTGTGGTGGTGTCACTGTATCTAATTCATTGAGAATGATACGGAAACGGTTGCCTAAATCGATAGTCGATACGTTGATTGCTGGGCCCGCTTTACCTGTGAATAACAGACGTGGCACGTCACAACGCACACCAATGGTGTGGCGGTGAACTTCTAAACGCGGTTTTGCAGCAGCAATCGATGGGCACACTTCTAACATGTGGGCGCCAAGAACTTGGTCAGTCGCCCCAAAGTTATAGGTGTAGTCTTCCATAAATGAAGTACCACCGGCGCGGCCTTGGCCCATCACCTTCATGATGCGCACCATGGCAGCCGTTTTCCAGTCACCTTCACCGCCGTAACCGAAACCGTTCGCCATCAGACGTTGGGTAGCCAGTCCTGGTAATCCTGTCATGCCGGTGAGGTTTTCGAAGCAGTTGGTAAAGGCACCAAATCCACCTTGGGTTAAGAATTGGGTTAAGCCGAGTTCAATCTTGGCTTCTTTTCTTAAACGGTCTAATTGGTATTCATCGCCAAATAGCTCGTTACCCACTTGGTATTCGCTGGCGTAACGGTCGAGTTGTGCGGTTACATCGCCTTCGGCAATGGCTGCAATCGCTTCATTGAGTTCACCTAAGCTGTAGGCGTGCACTTCGTAACCGAATTGAATTTGTGCGGCAACTTTGTCGCCTTCGGTTACGGCCACTTGACGCATGTTGTCGCCAAAGCGGGCAATACGCAGGTTTTGGCTCTCGTGCCAACCCGCCGCTGCGCGGCACCAATCATCGATTTGAGCCTGTACATCGCTCGATTGCCAGTGACCCACAACCACTTTGCGCTCTTTACGCATACGAGTGCCGATAAAACCAAATTCGCGGCAACCGTGAGCACTTTGGTGGGTGTTCATGTAGTTCATATTGATTTCGCTCCAAGGGAGCTCAGCATTGAACTGAGTGTGTAAGTGCATGAATGGCTTGCTTAATTCATTAAGGCCAGCAATCCACATCTTGGCAGGAGAGAAAGTGTGCATCCACAGAATAACGCCAACACAGTTTTCATCGCTGTTGGCCGCTTGACATACGGCGTGAATTTCACGTGGGGATTTTACGGTTGGCTTATACACCACTTCAATGGAAATGGCGGAAGATTCATTAAAGCCATAAACAATTTGCTCACTGTTTTTAGCGACTTGCTCTAATACTTTTGGGCCGTATAAATCCTGCGAACCCGTGATAAACCACACTTGTTTTTGTTTGAAGGCTTTCATATTACTCTCTCTAGTTTGAAATGAGACCCGACTGGCAATTACTTGCTTTGGCCGTAATAAGCGTCTTTTCCATGCTTACGCAAATAATGCTTATCAATAAGCTCTTGTTTTAACTGACTAATGCCTGGTGATAAAGTTTTGGTGAGATACGCCATCCGAGCGATTTCTTCGAGCAACACGGCGTGGTACACAGATTTAGCCGCATTCGCGCCCCAAGTGAACGGTGCATGGCCTGCCACTATCACCATGGGCGACTCGTTGGGATCTCGGTCGGCGAAACAATCGAGGATCTGCACGCCGGTTTCTTCTTCATAGTCGCGGCTGATCTGATCGCTTCGCATCACTGCTGTGCATGGGATTTCACCGTACACATAATCGGCTTGTGTCGTGCCTAAGCAGGGAATCGCTATCTGCGCTTGCGCCCAGGCGGTGGCATAGGTTGAATGGGTATGGGTAATGCCACCAATACTCTGCCACTGGCGATACAAATAGGTGTGTGTCTTGGTATCGGATGAAGGACGCATGCGCCCTTCTACGATTTGATTCTCAAGGTCAACAATTACAATGTCTTCAACCTTCAAATCTTCATAGGGCACGCCGCTGGGCTTGATACCAATCACGCCGAGTTGGCGGTCAATTTGTGAAACGTTGCCGAAGGTGTAAGTCACCAGTTTGCGTTTCTCAAGCTCCATGTTGGCTTCGTATACTTCGCGTTTTAGCTCTAAAAAAGACATCTTATTTCGCTCCATCAACATAGTGGCCAAGGGCTAAGTACCCTTGGTAAAGCGCTTGATATTTCTCTGCGTTTTCAGGATTTGGCTGATAGGTTTTCGCAACGTTTGAGGCCATGGCGGCTTGGGCACTCAGCACATCGGGATAAACCCCGGCTGCGGTTGCAGCATAAATAGCGGCGCCTAGGGCACAGCTTTGCTCGCTCTCGAGTACGTCGATGTTGCAATTCCACACATCGGCACAGGTTTGCATAATGAAGTCGGATTTTTTCGAGATCCCACCAATGGTGACCACATGGTCAATGCAAACGCCTTCTTGTTTGAAGCGCTCGATAATGGCCCGTGCGCCATAGGCACTGGCTTCCACTAAAGCTTTGAAGACTTGCGGTGCTTGGCTGCCCATGGTTAACCCTGTGATAGCCATGGCAACAGATTGGTCGGCATCGGGGGTGCGACGTCCGTTAATCCAATCCAGCGCGACAATACCAGTCTCGCCAACGGGAATTTTCGCAGCCGCATTGCCTAACATTGTCAGGGTTTCAGATTCGAGTTGCTGAATGAGTTTGGCTTTGGTGTTGTCATCAAATAAGGCAGAGGTGTCAAGCTGTTGCATCGGCCATGCGGTGAGATCCCTAAACCAAGCGTAGAGATCGCCGAAGGCTGACTGACCCGCTTCCAGCCCTATCATGCCGGGTAATACTGAGCCATCCACTTGACCGCAAATACCTTTGATACAACGCTCACCTATATCATCATAACTGGCGACCGTAATGTCGCAGGTAGAAGTCCCCATCACCTTGGTTAAGACACCAGGTTTAACATTGGCTCCAACGGCGCCTGCGTGGCAGTCAAATGAGCCAAAAGATACAATAACCTCGGTCGATAGCCCTAAATGCTGAGCCCACTCAGGGGTTAGCTGGCCGCAAACTTTGTCAGATGTGCAGGTTTCAAGCGGTAACTTGTCTCTCAATCCATCGAGTAAGGGGTCGATACCAACGAAAAAGTCATTCGGCGGATAACCATTCCATGACTCATGCCACATCACTTTGTGACCGGCGGCGCAGCGCCCTGCCTTAAAGACTTTTGGATGTGTGGTGCCTGTCATTAATGCGGTGATCCAATCACAGTGTTCGACCCAGCTATAAGCGGCTTGTCTGACTTCTGTGTCGTGGCGCAATACAAATAGCGCTTTCGCCCAAAACCATTCGGAGGAGTAAATTCCTCCTTCATATTTCAGGTAGTTTTCACTTGCATTGTTTGCCGCAGCGGTAATTTGCTGGGCTTCGAGGATGGCGCTGTGATCTTTCCAAAGCAAAAACATGGCATTGGGATTACTCGCAAACTCTGGCTTTAAGGCTAGAGCAACACCGGATTCATCAACCGCAATCGGGGTTGAGCCTGTGGTATCAACACTCAAACCGCAGACTCTTTGCGCGGCGCCACTGGGAGCTTTTGCCCAGAGTCCTTGAACTACCTCGATAAGGCTTTCGATGTAATCGAGGGGATGTTGTCTAAATTGATTCTTGGCAGGATCGCAAAAAAGCCCCTTCTTCCAACGTGGGTAGTAAACCACATTCGTTGCTACTTCTGCGCCCGTTTGGGTATCCACCAATAACGCGCGAACTGAATCTGAGCCGTAATCAAGCCCTAACGCGTAAGCCCCTAAAACATTCGACATTTGCATCCCCGTACATTTTATCTGCGTCCGATCAGGTTTACGCAGGTAGAGTGAATATTATTTAGTACTACAATATTACTACAGCTTAATAGTAATACAATATGATTTTAATTATTGAGTGATAAAATTTTTAACATTAAGGCTGAGCATGTAACGATTTAGGGGATGAAGCGTAAGAAAGGTAGAAGCAGTGCTGAGCTTGACTCGAGCATGAAGAAGTCGAATAATGGCGCTAGGTTGCAGAGACGCCTATCCGCAGAAGATGACATCACTCTGACTCATATCTCGATGTTCGCATCACATGTATGACACAACAATTGATTAGGTTTGGCTTAGCGGAGATGCCAATAAAACTTAGGAGAATTGTTTGTGATACAACAAATTACCCCTGCACCACGCGCCTTAACCGAAGTTAAAATCCTCGCTAAAAAGCACCTTAAAGCCTGCCAAGCTGGCGATGCCGTGGCGCTAGATAAACTCGCTTCCTTGATGAATAAGCAAGGTTTAACGCAGCAGGATATCCAGCTTAAGCATTGCCAAAGCCTATTGGCTCGTGAGCTCGGTTTTACTGATTTTAATCACTGTCAAAGAGTGTTATCGGGTCAAGCACAAATCGGTGAAGACTTAGGTACCCTATTCCATAGCAGGCGCTGCGATAGCTTGCTCAATCACTGGTTCAGCGTTTTTGATGAGGCGCAGGCTTTTTTACAGCAATCACCACAGATGGTGTTGTTGCCCTACAAAAAGCAGTTCTTTGTGGTTAATGGCGCCGACTATCTTGACGCTCTGGGGCTTAAATTGAGTGACCCCGCCAGCATCGACTGTATATGGGTGGGAAGTGAAACGGTTGTTGCCTATGAAGCTTTTGCGCTAAGTCTTATCAGGCATAAGCTCACTTAGCCTAGCCTTACTTAACCTAGCCTTTAACCTAAGCTGCTTTGCTATTTAAACAACTAGGCTAATAGGTAAACGAAATCCATTGCGAAAGAAAAAGGCTGCTAATCATTAGCGGCCTTTTTATCTGAATTGGGTGGAGGTACTGTGGTTAGCATGAGGAACCCTAGGGTTCTACTTCCGGAACTGCAAAAACAAAAAAGCCATCATTGCTGATGGCTTTTTCGTAGAATATGGCGGAGGAGCAGGGATTTGAACCCTGGGTGGGCTATAAACCCACGCCGGTTTTCAAGACCGGTGCATTAAACCACTCTGCCACCCCTCCGAACGAGGCGCATAATATAAGTTAGTTTACTGACTGTAAAGCACTAACTGATAATTATGCGCTAACTGCTCGTATTACATTCAATCTGCTTGATTTTGCTTCGTATCTGCATTGATCCCAAGACGAGCAGGATCTGGCGCAGTAAAGTGTTTAGCAAAATCAGCCCAAGTTTGTTCGGTTTTTAACAGGTAACCCAAGATCACCACTAATGAACAGCTCAGAATGCCCCAACCTATGGCGACTTCTCCTGAACTTGCCCAGAGTGCGACTAAACTTGAGGCGCCAAAGGCGATGGTGATTTGCAAAAAGTTCTGTAATCCTGCCGCCTTAGCCGCATTTTGAGTGAATTGCTGCAAAGCACTGTTCACCACAATGGGATAAACCGCCCCGTTCGCCGCTGCGAGTATCGAGAAGGAAATCAGCAGTGGGAAAATGGTTTCCGCCTTCATTAATAAGGTGAAAAACACAATCGAGATAACGCAGAGTCCAAAAATGGACAGCAATACGTTGAGTGTACGGTCGGCACCAATGCGTTTTATCAATAACTTGCTTGCGTATCCGCCCACAATAAACATGATGGTTTGCGGAATAAAGCTCAGCCCAATCTCTGTTGCCTGATAGCCGTGTTGCTCCATCACAATCGGCCATACAGTAAGATATGCGAAAAACGCACCCGAACAGGCACCAAAAATCACCACATTGCCAAGGTAACGGGTATTTTTCAAAATCTTGCCGTAGGAAACCGCGCTTGGCTTAGCATCCTGATGCTCTGCATGGCTCGGCACGAAGTATAAGGTCATCAACACCAATAAAAAGGCAATCACACACAATGAGATAAAGATTGCACGCCATCCAAAATCGTTCAGAATATAAGCGCCAAGGATGGGGGCTAATGCGGGTGATAATGCCACTAACGGCATAATGTTACTGAAAATCCCCTGCGCTTTTTCGGCATCATATTGCTCGACCACAATCGCTTGCCAGATGACCCCTGCACTACAGGCGCCAACGGCTTGGAAGAAGCGAGCGATGTTTAACATCAGTATCGAGTCGCTATTGGCGATGGCCACACTGGCGAGCGCAAAAATGCCAAGGCCGAGGATAAGAGCATAACGTTTGCCGAGTTTACTGACCAAGGGGCCATAAATCAGTTGCCCTAAGGCTAAACCAGCCAAAAAACAGGTGAGCGACATTGCTACTTGAGACGGTGAAGAATTGAACGAACTTTCAATTGCTTTGAAAGCAGGCAAATACATGTCAGTGGCAATAAAGCCTAACATGCTTAATAATGCCAAATAGAATAAGAATATAAAAAACTTCATATTTACAAAGATATTACTAGACGTTTTCATAAAATAATCATGTCAAAAGACTTAAGGCGTGCAGTCTAAATACTTGTTAATTTGATTGGAAACGTTTATTTTTGACAGATGCTATCAATTATTTTCATCACAATGGATGTCAGCTATGCTCTCGGAACAAGCGTTAGAACTCATTGATATCGTGGCCCGTGTTGGGAGTTTTACGGCAGCAGCCAATCGACTACACAAGGTCCCTTCTGCGGTCAGTTATGCCGTTAAACAAATCGAAGAAGAACTTGGCGTAGTGTTATTTGAGCGCCACCACCGCAGCGTGACCTTGACCCCCGCGGGAGAGCATTTTGTTAAGCAAGCCAGAAACTTGCTGACTCAAATGGATGAGATGAAACGCGGCACCCAGCGTGTGGCCAACGGCTGGCAACCCACATTGTCTATCGCCTTAGATAACATAGTGCGCGCCGATAGAATTAGCGTATTAATTGCCGACTTTTACCGTCATTTCCATGATATTGAGCTTATCATCCGCATCGAGGTCTTTAACGGTGTGTGGGAGGCGCTTGCGACCGGTCGCAGTGATATCGCCATTGGTGCAACAACGGCGATCCCTGTTGGAGGCGTATATCAATATAAAGACATGGGCGATATTCAATGGGCATTTTTGGTGAGTAAAAACCATCCCTTAGCCAGTATTGACCGGCCCTTGACGGATGATGAATTGCGTCCCTTCCCCTCTATTTGTTTGGAAGATACCTCGCGGGAAATTCCTAAGCGCATGACCTGGTTATTGGAGAATCAACGCAGACTCGTGGTGCCAGATTGGATCCGCGCAATTAACTGCTTTAGAGAGGGATTAGGTATCGGCTATATGCCAGTACATCTGGCCAGCGTATTTATTAAAGCGGGCGCCTTGGTTGAAAAGCAGCTTGAAAATCCGAAATTAACCAGCCCATGTTGCTTAGCTTGGAACGCCGATAAGATGTCGCCCGCCCTAGCTTGGGTGCTCGACTACTTAGGAGATACCGAGAAATTACACCGTGAATGGCTGGCGTAATATTTCCGTATTACCACAGGATTAAGCTTGTTTTAAAGTCTTTGTGTTGCACTGGTGTAACGAAATACGCCTTAAGCGTTAGGCCGCACAGAAAAATCAGTCATTACAACTTGTTATTTGTGGCGTGAATCCTTTAAGCACAGCGCTGTTTTCGGTAGTATTCACCCAGTTTTACTGGATTTGCGATATTGATGGGAACTCTCGTCCCCGTTAAAAATCAAAATGATCAGTTTGGATTTAAAAGCTAATGGAGAAATATATGACTCAGCAAACTTTGTACTCAGCGAGTGCATCCACCTTAGAAGTGAATAAACTTCTTAAAAATACCTATTTATTGTTGGCCATGACCCTCGCCTTCTCGGCATTGTGTGCAGGCTTAGCGATGGCACTCAATATTAGCCCTCTGATGTCACTCGGTTTATCTATCGGTGGTTTAGTGCTGTTGTTCGTTACCCTACGCAAAGCTGACTCGGCTGCGGGCATCTTCTGGGTATTTGCCTTCACCGGTATGGAAGGCGCCTCATTAGGTTACATGCTTAACCACTACGCTGGCATGACCAATGGCTCTGAGCTTATCATGCAAGCTTTAGGATTAACCTCGGTTATCTTTATTGCGCTCTCAGCCTATGCAGTCACAACGAAGAAAGATTTCTCTTTCCTACGTGGTTTCCTGTTCGCCGGATTGATTGTGGTGATCGCCGCTGCGCTGATTAACATTTTCGTGGGTAACAGTGTGGCCTTTATGGCGATTAACGCGGCTCTTGCACTGTTAATGACCGGCTTTATCCTGTTCGATACTAGCCGTATCGTGAATGGTGGCGAGACTAACTATATCCGCGCCACTATCTCCTTGTATCTGGACTTTTTAAACCTGTTCATTGCCATTTTGCATTTGCTTGGCATTGGTAACGATGATTAATCCCCTTTTCGCGAAACTTACGCTAAAATGGCCCTACTTTTAGGGCCATTTTTTTTATGATGAGCAAATTTATTATCCAAGTAAACGGGCCAGCCTATGGCACGTCGGCAAGCGTGAATGCCCTACGTTTCACCCAAGCCTCCTTGCAAAGCGGACATGAGATTGTCTGCGTGTTTTTCTATCAGGATGGCGTGTATAACTCGACGGACTTTAACTTACCCGCATCCGATGAATATGATGTGGTTAAAGCTTGGAAACAACTGGCAGCCGAGCATCAAGTCTCGTTAGTAAACTGTGTCTCAGCGGCATTACGACGTGGCATAGTCTCGCAGCAAGAGGCGCAAGAGAACGGCTTAAGCCACTGGAATGTTGAACATTCTTTTATTATGGGTGGACTAGGTGAACTGGTCACGGGAATTGAATCAGCCGATCGTTTGATCTGCTTTTAAGCTTCGGAAATGTTATGAAAAAAATCTGTATATTGTTCCGAAGCGCGCCCCATGGCACCACTAAGGGCCGCGAAGCCTTAGACTTTGCCCTGTTAAGCGCCAGCTTTGAGCAAGAAGTGAGTTTAGTGTTTGTCGATGAAGGCGTGTTGCATCTGCTAAAAGACCAACAACCCGAGCTTATCGGCGGAAAAGATTACCTCGCCGCGCTAAAAGCGCTCCCGCTGTACGACATCGAATCAGTGTTCGCCTGCAAACAGTCCTTAGGTGACTACGGCTTAAGCCATGGCTTGCTGTCGATTCCGGTGACTATCTTAAACGATGAAGCCATCTCGGCTCACTTAAAAGCCGTCGATGAGGTCTTAGTATTCTAATGATTTTACATCATATCCAAACCTCGCCTAGCCGAGACAATGCCCTCAAACTTTGCCTGCGTTATGCTTGCAAAGAGGATGCGATTTTACTCTCAAGCGATGGCGTTAACGCATTATTACTGCGCCAATGGGCCATGGCGCTATCGCCCTTTAAGGTGATGGTGCTGAAGGACGATGTCATCGCCCGCGGCTTAACGGAACGTCTTAAAAACATTAGTCAAATTGATTACAACGAGTTTGTCGCTCAATCTTTGCAGCACGATAAGGTGATCACGTGGTAAATCCGCTTATATTCAATGGCGTCGAAATTGAGCGCGACCATCAAGGTTATTTAAAGAATATCGCCGACTGGCAGCCGGATATGGCGCCGCTGTTAGCCCAAGAAGAACAGATTGAACTGACCAGTGCCCACTGGGAAGTGATCCACTTTGTTCGAGATTTTTATCTGGAATATAAAACCAGCCCTGCGATCAGGGTGTTAGTTAAAGCTATTGGACAAGCCTTAGGGCCGGATAAAGGTAACTCCAAGTACCTCTATACCCTCTTTCCGGTTGGTCCTGCCAAACAGGCGACAAAGATTGCGGGCCTGCCTAAACCTGCCAAGTGTATTTAAGGTTTAATCACTTCTGCTAACAAAAAAGGTATATTCCAGTGGAATATACCTTTTTATTTGAGTCGTGCTATTTCACGTTTTCTAACACAACCCAGACGGCTTTACCTAGGGTGGCCAACATCACAGCGCAAAACACGGCGATGACAGCGGTGTAGGAAAGCCAACGAAGATAACGTTGACCTTTATCCATGGTGTTGTGTTACGCCAATTAACCGATCTGAGTCAGTCCGCCCATGTATGGACGCAGAGCTTCTGGAATGGTCACGCTACCATCGGCATTTTGATAGTTTTCTAAAATCGCAACTAACGTACGACCTACCGCTAGGCCTGAGCCGTTTAAGGTGTGCAGCAAGGCTGGCTTGTTATCGGCCTTAACGCGGTAACGGGCTTGCATACGACGGGCTTGGAAGTCTTTCATGTTTGAACATGAAGAAATCTCGCGGTAAGTGTTTTGGCCTGGTAACCACACTTCGATATCGTAGGTTTTGCTTGAACCAAAGCCCATGTCACCGGTACACAGGATCACAGTGCGGTATGGCAGACCGAGGCGTTGCAGTACGGTTTCAGCGTGGCCCGTTAGTGCTTCGAGCGCCGCCATTGAGTCTTCAGGCTTAACCAGTTGCACTAATTCCACTTTATCGAATTGGTGCTGACGGATAAGACCACGGGTATCTTTACCGTATGAGCCAGCTTCACTGCGGAAACAGGCGGTATGCGCGGTTAACTTAATCGGTAATTCGTCTTCATCGACAATGCTGTCACGCACTAAGTTCGTTAATGGCACTTCTGCGGTTGGGATCAGGCTTAAACCTTGGCCTTCTTCGGTCGCAGGTTTAGTGTGGAACAAGTCTTCACCAAACTTAGGCAATTGGCCTGTACCCAGTAAGCTTGCTTCGTTAACCAGTAATGGCACGTAAGCTTCGGTATAACCGTGCTCAGTAGTGTGCAGATCTAACATGAACTGACCTAATGCGCGGTTTAAACGGGCGATTTGGCCTTTCATCACGATAAAGCGTGAGCCAGTGATTTTCACGGCGCTCTTAAAATCTAAACCGTTTAGGCCTTCACCTAAGTCGATATGATCTTTAACAGGGAAATCGAAGCTGCGTGGTGTGCCCCAACGACGGATTTCAACGTTTTCAGTCTCGTCAGCACCTATAGGCGCAGACTCATCCGGCAGGTTTGGCATCGACATGGCAATCGCGTTCACTTCTTCAAGTACCGCAGCCAGCTCGACTTTCTTCGCATCTAATTGCGCACCTAAATCGCCAACCTGCGCCATGATGGCATCCACATCTTCGCCGCGGGCTTTTGCTTGTCCGATGGACTTGGAAATAGCATTACGCGAAGCTTGTAACTCTTCAGTCGCCACTTGCAGTGACTTACGTTTTTCTTCTAATTGAGTGAGATGAGCGACATCTAAAATAAAACCACGGGTAGCTAATCGCTCAGCGGTAACTGCTAATTCGTTGCGCAAAAATTTAGGATCTAACATGTGATATATTCTTAATAGTTAAATGCGAGAAAAAACCAGTTGTTGGCCTAAGTAAACCATAAACAAACATAGACTTAGGTTCAACACCACATTCAAAGCCGCCTTCAACCAATCTCCTTCTTGCATCAGCAATAAAGTTTCGTTTGAGAAAGTTGAAAACGTTGTCAAAGCGCCTAACAGGCCAACGCCGATCAGGGCTTTGAGTTCTGGGCTGATATGACTCATTTGTCCCAGTGCGTAAATGACGCCCATTAAAAATGAACCGAGGACATTGACCAACAGTGTACCAAAAGGAAAACTGCTGCCAAATACTTGGATCATGAATATTGAAATAAGATAGCGAAAAACCGCACCAATGGAACCACCCAAGGCCACAAGTAGGAGATTATTCATACCTTTTTCTCCCACTGGCTTGATCTAATTGCGCTAATTGCGCCAATTTGTCCTTAATCCGCTTCTCAAATCCGCGTTCGGTCGGGAAATAAAATTGCGATGCTTGTAAGGATTCGGGGAAATAATTCTCGCCACTGGCATAGGCATTGGGTTCATCGTGGGCATAGCGATATTCGGCGCCAAAGCCCATTTCCGCCATGAGTTTGGTCGGCGCATTGCGCAGATGATAAGGCACTGCCTCTTGGCCCGTTTCGCGGGCGAGCGCCCTCGCAGCTTTAAAGGCGGTGTAAACGGCATTACTCTTAGGCGCGCTGGCTAAATACACAATCGCTTGGGCAATCGCCCGCTCACCTTCGGCGGGTCCTACGCGGTGGAAACAATCCCAGGCATTGAGCGCGACTGTCATGGCATTAGGATCGGCATTACCCACATCTTCCGAGGCTATGGCTAATAAGCGTCTGGCGACATATAACGGATCGCCGCCGCCTTCTAGAATGCGGCAGAACCAATACAGCGCGGCATCGGGCGCCGAGCCACGAATCGATTTGTGTACCGCCGAAATCAAATCGTAAAACTGATCGCCGTTTTTATCGAACCCCGCCACTTGATGGCCGGCGACTTGTACCAGCATCTCTGTGGTAAAACTGCCGCTATCGGCCACCATATCGCTCATCAACTCAAGCAAGTTTAGCGCCTTGCGCGCATCGCCGTCACAGAGCTGCGCCAGCTTATTGAGCACATCCGTTGGCATGACTAACTGACGCTGCCCTAAACCACGCTCGGTATCCGTTAAGGCTTGGGTGATGATATGTACTATCTCGTCTTGGCTTAAGCGCTTGATAAGATAGACACGTGCCCGCGACAGTAAAGCGTTATTGATTTCAAATGAAGGGTTTTCAGTGGTCGCCCCAATAAAAATCACAGTGCCATCTTCAATGAAGGGCAAAAAGGCGTCCTGTTGACTCTTATTAAAGCGATGCACTTCGTCGACAAACAGTAAAGTGCGTTGTCCACGGGATTGGGCAACGGCTTGGGCCTGCTCGATGGCGGCGCGAATGTCTTTTACACCCGAGGTAACCGCCGAGATGCGTTCAACATGGGCATTGGAATAATGGGCAATAAGTTCGGCAAGTGTCGTTTTACCTGTGCCCGGTGGTCCCCATAACATCATCGAATGGGCACGGCCCGCTTCTAATGCTTGGCGCAGTGGTTGGCCTTCCCCCAACAAATGGGCTTGACCCATATACTCGGCAATCGTCCTTGGCCGCATACGCGCGGCTAATGGACGAAAATCAGGCGCAAAATTAAACGATAAACTGCTCACGCGCTAACCTATTGGGTTTTAAGACGTTGATCATCCACATCAACGTTTTCTGGCAACACAAACTTAAACAGCGCTTTATCTGCGGCGTTAATGCTGTGTTGGTTACTCAGGTCAAATTGGCTCAGGTTGCCTTTATCATCGAGCACATTAAATTTATTCAGTGTACCTTTGTTAAAACAGACATTGACCGAGGTGATTCCCGCATCCGTGGACTTAGGTTTGATTTCATAACAGTCTTGCTTTTTGGTCACGCTATATTGCGACCAAGTGGCGTCATCGCGGTGCACCAATAAGGCGATGGGCGATGCATTAATGGCTTCAGCAAAATCCATAATCACCACTTCTTCGGCGAAGGGATTGTAGATCCATAAATCTTTACCGTCGGCGACAATTTGGGATTCATCGGGCGCGGTTAAATGCCAATAAAACTGGTTTGGATGGGCCAGTGCGAATACACCCGCGCCCGTTTGGATGACCTTTTTATTGATATCGGTAACGGTTTGCTTGAAATCGGCCTTGAGTGACTCAGTGCCGTTTAAGGTTTCGCGTAATTGCTTTGCGTCATCGGCCAATACTGCATTGCTGTATAACAATGGTGATAACAACACAGCACACAACAGTTTTTTCATAGGTATCCTTTGGACTAAAAGTTGAACTCGCCGCATTATGGCGAGTTCAAACTGACATCTAGCTTAACATTAATAGTGTTTCGGGGCCGGCGGTGCCAGCACTTCGCGGTTACCATTATGGCCCTGCGCCGAGACCACACCCTGCATTTCCATTTGTTCGATAATACGCGCGGCGCGGTTATAACCAATCTTAAATTTACGCTGCACGCTCGAAATTGAACCGCGGCGAGTTTCGGTCACGAAGGCGACGGCCTCATCGTAAAGCGGATCGTATTCTTCATCGGATTCGGCGGTTTCACCCGGCAAGAGCACTTGTTCGCCTTCACTCACACCATTGAGGATCTCATCAATGTATTGTGGCTTACCACGGGCACACCAATCGGCCACCACACGGTGAACTTCATGGTCATCGATAAAGGCACCATGAACACGGTTTGGCACCGCAGTTCCGGGTGGTAAATACAGCATGTCACCCATGCCCAATAAGGTTTCAGCGCCCTGCTGATCCAAAATGGTACGGGAGTCGATACGGGAAGACACTTGGAAGGCCATCCGTGTCGGGATGTTGGCCTTAATTAAGCCCGTGATCACATCCACCGATGGACGTTGGGTCGCGAGGATTAAATGGATACCCGCAGCACGGGCCTTTTGGGCGATACGGGCGATCAGTTCTTCCACTTTCTTACCGACAATCATCATCATGTCAGCAAATTCGTCGACGACAACCACAATCGATGGCAGTTTATCTAAGGCTGGCGCCTCTGGCTCCATGCTGTCAGATGACTTCCACATGGGGTCTAAAATCACTTCGCCATTCGCTTTCGCTTCGGCAATCTTCGCGTTATATCCCTTGATGTTACGAACGCCCATCATAGACATTAGCTTGTAGCGGCGCTCCATCTCACCCACACACCAGCGCAGCGCATTGGCCGCTTCTTTCATGTCGGTAACCACTTCACAGAGTAAATGTGGGATGCCTTCATAAACCGATAATTCCAGCATTTTCGGGTCGATCATGATAAAGCGAACATCTTCAGGGCCAGACTTATACAATAAGCTGGTGATCATCACGTTCACCCCGACCGATTTACCCGAACCTGTGGTACCGGCTACCAGTAAGTGCGGCATTTTGCCTAAATCAACCACTACAGGCTCGCCGGAAATGTCTTGGCCAAGCACCATGGTCAGGTTCGATTTGCTCTCGGTAAAAGCTTCGCAATCGAGCACATCGCGCATGTACACGGTTTCGCGGAACTTGTTTGGCAGTTCGAGACCCACATAGGATTTACCCGGAATGACTTCAACCACACGCACACGCTCGGCCAGTAGCGAACGCGCTAGGTCGTTGGCAAGGTTTGAAATCTTCGAGGCTTTAATACCTGGCGCTAAATCTAGCTCAAAACGGGTGATCACAGGACCGGGATAAACCCCCACTACAGTGGCCACAATGTTAAAGTCGGCAAGCTTGGCCTCGACTAAGCGGGCTACTTGCTCTAATTCCTCAGGGCTTATCGGATTCTTTTTACGATTAGGCACATCCAGCAAGCTGATGCTTGGCAACGGATCCATAGGTTTTGCTGGAACAGGTTTATCTTCTTGTCCCGGTAAGACCACAATGCCATCGACAATCTTCGCCTTTGGCGCTTCTTTTTGACGTTGCGCCTGAGTCACTGCGCCCGTTGAGGCCTTAGTATCAAAATCGATGACATCATCATCGTTGAAACCTAATTCGTCTTCAACCTCATCATCGAGCATGGTTTCACGATGGAATACGGGTTCATCGTCATCTTCATCTTCGAAAACGTGCGCCTTGAACTCAGTTTCATCATCTAAATCTAACTCGGCCTCTTTAGGCTTGGCGACCCAAGGCGGCGCTTCAAAATGACCATGCTCAGCCACGGCACTGGCTTGATCTAATTGGGGCTCAACTCTTTGCAGGCCTTTAGGTTCAGCCTTGGTTTTATTGCTGTTTAAACTTAAGATTTTCGCGAGCGCCGACAGCTTGCCCTTACCTGTGCTTGCTTCGGTGATGATTTCGTCGCTGACCTCTTCTTCCTTCGCGGGGCGAGTCGTGAAGATACGACTCGGTGCCACCTCTGGCTCACGCACCCGGGCTTTTTCAAGCTGATGCTGTGAGTCACGGCGCTGTTTAAACTTATCAACGACCGTCATAAAACCGCGGGTATCTTCGGTTTCACGCTCGCGTTTTAACGCCTGCGGCAGACGTTTGAGCTTTCTAAAACACCAAATGGAGGCAAAGCCGACCTTCTCGACCACAGTCAACCAGCTGATCCCAGTTAAGAGCGTAAAGCCCGAGCCTAAAAAGCACAGCAGCAACAAGGTCGTACCGAGCTTATTAAAATACGGCAACATGGCTTGGCCGATAACATCCCCTGCCACGCCACCTGCGGAAAACTCATAGATATTATTGGCATTCATGCTGGCTAATGCTGAAAAACCAAGAATAAGCAGTAGAAAACCTATGATGCGCAGTGCGACTGAAAAGTAGTCAATTTCCAATAAATCATGGGCGCGTTTGAAAAGCAGCCAACCTGTGGAGGCCACAATGATCGGCATGATGTAAGCAGTGACGCCAAAAAAGTACAGCAGAATGTCGGCAATCCACGCCCCGACTGCCCCCGTCCAGTTTTTGATATCGCCTTGAAAATGAGACTGGCTCCAGCCCGGATCCGACGGACTAAAACTGGTTAAGGCAAGCAAAATATAGGTGGCTAAAACACAGCAAATGATGAGTCCGCCTTCGAGCAGACGCTGCAGCCCTGAGAGCGTGCGTACACTATTTCCTTGAGACAAACGACTTAATCCATAAAAATGAAAACAGGTGGGCTAACGATACCAGAATCCCACTAAATGTGGAGCATCTTAGGGCGTTTTTATCCTAAGAATTACTGGTGCAAGACAAAAAAACGGCGCTAACGACATAAAGCCAAGCTTTTGCGCACTAACTGGTTATTACACAACCAATTTGCTGCATTTATTTAAGATAAATGCGAGATAAAAATATGCCCCTAAGCTGGCAAACCTAAGGGCAAAGCAAGGTGATCATTGTGTTCGAAACGACTTACACTGGAATAAATAAGGGGCCTAAGCCCCTTATTGAAAACGTTCAGGGTATTAAATATCGGAGAGCAAGTGGTTTATTGCGACGCGACTGGTGTGTTTCACTTCTTCCATCACCACGTAAGTACGGGTATCGGAGACTGAAGGTAATTTCAGCAGCGTCTCACCGAGTAAACGGCGGTAAGCTGACATATCAGAAACACGTGTCTTCAATAAGTAGTCAAAGTCACCAGAAACCAGATGACACTCTTGAATATCATCTAACAGTTGCACAGCGCGATTAAACTTATCAAATACTTCGGGAGTATCACGGCTCAACGTGATTTCCACGAATACCAGTAGGGATGCACCCAAGAAATGAGGATTGACCAAGGCGGTATAGCCATTGATATATCCTTGCTTTTCGAGCCGTTTCACTCTTTCTAAACACGGAGTCGGACTTAATCCAACTCTTTTAGATAGTTCCACATTTGAAATGCGTCCATCAATTTGTAATTCATTAAGAATGTTGCGATCGATGCGATCCAAGTCTTTTACAGGACTCTTTTTATTATATGCCATTTATTTAACCTTGCTTTATCACTAAAACAACATTTTATTCTACGTATGTCAAAAGTTCAGCAGCATAAACTGCGTCGCCGATACTATACTAGATATCCCTGAATTAATCACGTTCAGGTCACGATAAAATAACAATTATGCCCATTAAAAGTGGGTTTTTCAGGCAATTGAGGCTCAAAAATGATTATTGGTGTACCAAAGGAAATTAAAAACCACGAGTATCGTGTCGGTATGGTTCCTTCAAGCGTTCGCGAATTGACAATCAAAGGTCACGAAGTGTTTGTAGAAACTAATGCCGGCACGGGAATTGGTTTTTCAGATCAGGATTATGTTGATGCAGGTGCCAAAATATTAGCAACTGCTGCTGAAGTCTTTGCTAAAGCAGAGATGATCGTAAAGGTAAAAGAGCCTCAAGCAGTTGAACGCGCTATGCTGCGTCATGACCAGATTTTATTCACTTATCTGCATTTAGCGCCAGATTTACCGCAAACAGAAGATTTAATTAAAAGTGGTGCCGTATGTATCGCTTATGAAACCGTAACTGATGACCGTGGTGGCCTGCCCCTGCTTGCGCCAATGTCAGAAGTGGCGGGTCGCATGTCGATTCAAGCAGGCGCGATGGCATTAGAGAAATCCTCTGGTGGCCGCGGCATGTTACTTGGTGGCGTACCTGGTGTTGAGCCAGCTAAAGTTGTGATTATCGGTGGCGGCATGGTCGGTACCAATGCAGCACAAATGGCTGTGGGCATGGGCGCTGATGTTGTCGTACTTGACCGCAGTATCGATGCACTGCGTCGCTTAAACGTACAATTTGGTTCAGCAGTTAAAGCGGTTTACTCTACTGCCGACGCAATTGAGCGCCATGTATTAGAAGCTGATCTCGTGATTGGTGGCGTATTAATTCCTGGTGCTGCGGCACCTAAACTTGTGACTCGTAGCATGATTGCACGCATGAAACCAGGCAGTGCTATCGTTGACGTAGCAATCGACCAAGGTGGTTGTGTGGAAACTTCACATGCAACGACTCACCAAGATCCAACCTACATCGTTGATGACGTAGTGCACTACTGTGTGGCAAACATGCCTGGTGCCGTTGCCCGCACTTCAACTTTTGCTCTGAATAACGCGACTCTGCCTTATATCCTTAAGTTAGCTAACTTAGGTTATAAAGCTGCCCTGTTACAAGACAAACACTTACTAAACGGTTTGAACGTGATGCACGGCAAACTGGTTTGTAAAGAAGTAGCTCAAGCATTAAATCTTGAGTACACAGCACCAGCAAGTTTATTAGCCTAATCATATGAGAGCATAGGTCTTCACTTACCTACTCAGTTTTGTTCGGCCTCACTCTGTTGAGGCCGATTTTTTATGCTGATCACAAATATCTTCACCCGTGCGGGGTTTAATACCAATCGTATTAAATATCTGTTCATTCAGCGGGAATTCAACGCGCTTTAGACAAGGCGAAGGCTTGAAGGCATAGTGGCGCTCTTTCGAAAGCCTTAAACGCAGTATAAAGCGCGTTGAAACCTGCCCTTTGGGAGCCACACAGGCATCCCACTCCGGTGTTACATTGACTTAAAAGGGAATGACCATTTCTGCGTCAATGCGCCTTGGATTGAAATGCCTGCGAGGCTCTGAACTGATTAGATATTTAATGTGATTGGTATAAGCCAAAGCCTTAGTAAACTCTGGCTGACAATTTGCCTTAGGATTCGATTAGCATAATCTAAAAGAATCACCAAACAGCGCTTTACCCCTACAGGTAAATTCCCTACAATCCATGCAATTTGCTAAAGGCACGGAGAGAAAAATGAGCCAAGTCAGACACAGCAACCTATTGATTTTAGGTTCAGGTCCCGCAGGATACACGGCCGCAGTTTATGCTGCGCGCGCAAACTTAAAGCCAGTGATGATCACAGGTATGCAGCAAGGTGGTCAGTTAACCACCACGACTGAAGTTGAAAACTGGCCAGGTGATGCAGAAGACTTAACGGGTCCAGCATTAATGGAACGTATGCAAAAGCATGCGGAAAAGTTTGATACTGAAATCCTTTTCGACCATATCAATGAAGTCACGCTGACTGAGCGCCCTTTCCGTCTAAAAGGCGATAACGGTGAATACACTTGTGATGCGCTGATCATTGCGACAGGCGCCTCTGCTCGTTACTTAGGACTTGAGTCTGAAGAAGCGTTCAAAGGACGCGGTGTATCGGCCTGTGCGACCTGCGATGGTTTCTTCTATCGCAATCAAAAAGTAGCAGTGATTGGTGGCGGTAACACTGCCGTTGAAGAAGCACTTTATTTGAGTAACATCGCCGCTGAAGTGCACTTAATTCACCGCCGCGACACCTTCCGCTCAGAGAAAATCCTTATCGACCGTTTAATGGATAAAGTGGCCAACGGCAACATTATCCTGCACCTTGACCAAACTATGGAGGAAGTGGTTGGTGATGCTATGGGTGTAACAGGCCTGAAAATGAAGAGCACCAAAGATGGTTCTATCACTGATTTAGCTGTCGCTGGTGTGTTCGTGGCCATTGGTCACAGCCCAAATACTGGGATTTTCGAAGGCCAATTAGAGATGAACAATGGCTATTTGAAGGTGCAAAGCGGCCTTCAAGGTAACGCGACCCAAACCAGCATCGAAGGGGTGTTTGCCGCAGGTGACGTTATGGACCAACATTACCGTCAAGCGATTACCTCTGCGGGTACAGGTTGTATGGCTGCATTAGATGCAGAACGTTACTTAGACGCTAAAAAGTAAAACAATCGAGTGTGAGTCTTTCCGAGTGTCCACTCAAATAAAAATAGCAGGCATCAGCCTGCTATTTTTTTATCTGCTTTATGGCTCGCCTGAAGCAAGCCTCAACTTCAGCAACAAAAAAAGGGACCAAATGGTCCCCTCTTAAGTGCGACAAACTAATTGCTTAGTTTAACGCTTCTTTTGCTTTTTCAACTAAAGTTGCGAATACAACTTTGTCGAATACAGCGATGTCAGCCAAAATCTTACGATCGATTTCGATAGACGCCTTCTTCAGACCGTTGATGAAACGGCTGTAAGACAGACCATTTTGACGAGCTGCAGCATTAATACGTGCAATCCACAGTTGACGGAATTGACGTTTTTTCTGACGGCGGTCACGGTAAGCATATTGACCAGCTTTAGTTACTGCTTGAACAGCAACGCGGTAAGTACGGCTACGAGCGCCATAATAACCTTTAGCTAATTTTAAAACTTTCTTGTGACGAGCACGTGCGGTTACACCACGCTTAACTCTTGGCATTTTCTAATCTCCTAAATTAAGCGTATGGTAATTGACGCGCGATTGCTGGAACGTCAACTTTGGCAACTAAACACTTGTTACGTAAGTGACGCTTACGCTTAGTGCTCTTTTTGGTCAGAATGTGACGTAAATGGGCTTGCTTGCGCTTGAAACCATTGGCGGTTTTCTTAAAACGCTTCGCTACACCTCTGTCGGTTTTCATTTTAGGCATTACTAAAACTCCGCATTGGGATGTTAAATAAAAAGCAAGGCGAGCGAAAGCATATAGCCTTCGCTACTTTATAGGTTGCCCTACTTATTTCTTTTTAGGCGCTAGCACCATAATGGCTTGTCGGCCTTCCATTTTCGGGAAGGATTCAACAATTGCATACTCATCCAAGTCTGTTTTGATACGGTTCAATAGATCCATACCCAGGTTTTGGTGAGCCATTTCGCGACCTCGGAAACGCAGCGTAATTTTCGCTTTGTCCCCGTCTTCCAGAAAACGTATCAGGTTGCGTAGTTTTACCTGATAGTCGTTTTCGTCAGTTCCAGGACGGAATTTGATTTCCTTAACCTGAACCTGTTTTTGCTTCTTCTTTTGTTCCTTTTGAGCTTTCGCTTTATCAAATAGGAACTTACCGTAGTCCATAATGCGACATACTGGAGGTTCAGCGTTTGGACTAATTTCGACTAGGTCTACACCCGCTTCATCTGCCAAATTCTGAGCATCTCTGATGCTTACCACACCAATAGCTTCACCATCAATGCCAGTTAAGCGTACTTCAGGTACACCTGTGATTTCTTCATTGATTCTATTAGGGGCCGGCTGACGCCCTGCTGTTTTCTTGATCTTTATGACCTATTCCTCCAACAATTTGAGACTACGGAGCGAAATTTGTTGATGGATCTTGGCGGCGAAATCTTCGATTCGCATCTTACCTAAATCGACTCCATCACGTGTACGCACCGCAACTTCCTTATTTTCCATTTCCTGATCGCCAACGACCAATAAATAAGGAACACGCCTTAAGGTGTGCTCGCGTATTTTAAAGCCTATTTTCTCATTCCTCAAGTCAAATGAGGCACGAATACCTTGTTCTTTGAAGAATTTGACCACTTCTTCAACATAATCAGCCTGTTTGTCGGTGATATTCATCACGACAACTTGCATTGGGGCCAACCAAGTTGGGAAGCGACCAGCGTATTCTTCAATCAAAATACCTAAGAAACGTTCCAACGAGCCTAAAATCGCACGATGGATCATCACAGGTGTTTGACGGCTGTTATCTTCGGCAACGTAAGTTGCCCCTAAACGGCTCGGTAATGCGTAGTCTAATTGCACAGTACCGCACTGCCATGCACGGTCTAAACAGTCGTGCAACGTGAACTCAATCTTAGGACCGTAGAAGGCGCCTTCACCCGGTAAAATGGTGAACTCGATGTTGTTCGCACGTAAGGCTTGCTTGAGTGCTTCTTCGGCTCTGTCCCACATGGCATCGTCACCGATACGTTTTTCTGGGCGAGTCGACAGTTTTACAACGATGTTTTCAAAGCCAAATGTCGAGTAAGTGTCGTATACCATTTGGATACAAGAGCTCACTTCTGCTTGAACTTGATCTTCAGTACAGAAGATATGGGCATCGTCTTGAGTAAAACCACGTACGCGCATGAGTCCGTGCAGCGAACCTGAGGGCTCATTGCGGTGACAGCAACCAAACTCCGCCATACGCAATGGCAGATCACGGTAAGATTTCAAGCCTTGGTTGAAGATCTGTACGTGGCCTGGGCAGTTCATTGGCTTAACCGCGTATTCACGGTTTTCACTGCTGGTTGTGAACATGGCTTCTGAGTATTTATCCCAGTGACCAGAACGTTCCCACAGTACGCGGTCCATCATCAATGGACCTTTTACTTCTTGGTAAGTGTATTGATTTAACTTACGGCGAATGAAACGTTCTAATTCAAGGAAGATGCTCCAACCATCGTTATGCCAGAACACCATGCCTGGTGCTTCTTCTTGCATATGGTAGAGGTCAAGCTGCTTACCAATTTTACGGTGGTCACGTTTAGCCGCTTCTTCAAGACGGGCTAAATGGGTGCTCAGGGCTTTTTTATCAGCCCATGCTGTACCGTAAATACGTTGCAGCATCTTGTTTTCAGAGTTACCACGCCAATAAGCGCCAGCAATGCTCATCAACTTGAAATGGTGGCAGAAACGCATGTTTGGCACGTGTGGACCACGGCACATGTCGGTGTATTCTTCGTGATGATAGAGCGCTGGAGTCGCATCTTTGCTGATGTTCTCATCCAGAATCGCGATCTTGTATTCTTCACCGCGGGCGGCGAAGGTATCACGGGCTTCTTGCCAGCTCACAACGCGTTTCACTACGTCGTAATTGGTTTTCGCCAGTTCAAGCATACGTTTTTCGAGGGCTTCGATATCTTCTTGAGTCAGCTTGTGCTCAAGATCGATGTCGTAGTAGAAGCCGTTATCGATCACGGGACCGATCGCCATCTTGGTTTGTGGCCATAATTGCTTGATTGCATGGCCTAATAAATGCGCGCAAGAATGGCGAAGGATTTCAATACCTTCTTCGTCTTTAGCGGTAATAATAGAAAGTTCAGCATCGGTTTCGATCAGATCGCAAGCGTCTTTTAGTTCGCCATTCACGCGACCAGCGATACAGGCTTTAGCTAGACCAGGGCCGATATCAGCGGCAACATCGAGAGTCGATACGGGATGTGCAAACTCGCGTTTGCTACCATCAGGAAGTGTAATTACAGGCATGAAATATCCTTGTCCAGTGGTGACCCACACGTAGGGCCACATGGTGATTAAGTAAAAAGAGAATGCTCGCGAGGTTAAGACAGTACAGGAGTCTTAGCCGCCTTGCGTAGCAGGACAGTTATTCTACGGGATAGTCTTTAAGGCACGCAAGTTAAATGGCCCAATTGCGAGGCTTAGCCCCCAAATCAGCTCCTTTATTAACACCATCTGCGAAGTTTGCCGTGAATTCATCATATTGCAGTCAATCGTTCATGTGGCAGTCATTTAACGCCCCTACGCTATGCGCGTTAAATGATTGCGGGTGGGTTGGAGGTTTACCACCACGCATACCGCGCAGTCGCATCGCTGTAAATAATGAAGCCAAAGGAGTTGGTATGTTCACAAGTATCCTATTGACGGTTGCACTTAGCCAAGTCGCCCAGAACCCAATCCCAGTTAGCCCCACGGCACTCACTCAACCTGAACCCCGAGCGGTTCAACGTCAAGCGGTGCAATTTGACGCCATTGGTTTGCAGGCCGATATTCACGCCGAGCTTTTGCTGCAGATAGAACAGCTATCGCAGGCCATAAGTGACAATATAGAGGAAGGCATATTACCGACTGCGCCTGTCGAACTGATGACAGTAAAAGATTGAGTTAACTTAGCTGGTGTATATGCTTGACGATTCTTACGCTAGATAAATATCAGTGAAAAAAGTACCAAGCGCTGAGCGGAAAAATCTAGTTACTGAGATTTTGATACCGACTTTATCTAAGTTACCAGGACATATTCTTGTATACTCAACTAAAGCCAGTGTGAAGGCTTAGCGACAAGTGTATCCCTAGCATTCGTTAGAGAGGAGTTGCGCCATGAGGATCATGAATAAAGTGATTGCCTGCCCCCACTGCGGACACCATCAACATATTAGTATTGATGCCAGCAGTGGCGATCAGGATTATTACGATGACTGCCGAATTTGTTGCAATCCCATCCACCTGCGTTTACATGTGGATGATGCCCGCCGCACCATAGAGTTATATATTGACTCGGACGACGAGCAAATTTACTAGGCATCTTGATTAAGATTGGCCGCTAAAACGTTTGGCCAGCACGCGTTCGACGGTGTCGACGATCGCTTGGGTTTGGCTGTCAATTTCGATATTTAACTCATCTCCGACCTGACACTGGCCTAAATTGGTTAATTTGAGGGTTTCTGGGATCAAGTGCAGCATAAAACTGCTTTCGGTCACCTCGCCTACCGTTAAGCTGCAACCGTTTACCCCGACAAAACCTTTATAAAGGATATAGTTCATCCATTTGGGCTCGACGCTTAAGGTTAGATCATAATGCTGCTCGGTGTGACTAATGTGGCTCACTTTCGCCTTAGTATGAATGTGTCCCGAGAGGATATGGCCGCCGATTTCGCTGCCAAACGTCAAAGAACGCTCAATGTTCACCCGCTGGCCAACGGTCAAATTGGCAAGGTTTGTCAACCTTAAGGTCTCTTCCACTACATCGAAAAATACCCTATCATCAACGACCTGAGTCACCGTCAGACATACCCCGTTATTTGCCACACTTGCACCGATCGCAAGTCCCTCATGCAAATCAGGTTTAAACGCTACCTCAAGGGTATTTAGGCCATCTTTCTTATGTATTGCAACCACCTCACAGGTGGCTTGAACTATACCAGTAAACATTTTTTGCTCGCTTATTCGTTAAAGGCTGTATTTATGAATCATTCAGGCTTTCAGGCCAAACGCTTAATTCAACTCGCACTCCCAGTGTTGATCGCCCAAGTGACACAAACCATGATGGGGTTTATCGATACTGTTATGGCGGGCCGCGTCAGTGCTGTCGATATGGCCGCCGTGGCCGTAGGAACTAGTCTTTGGTTACCCGCCATCTTATTTGTCCAAGGGTTGTTGATGGCGTTTACGCCGTTATTTGCCCATCACAATGGCGCAAACAATCAGAAAGCCATTCAACCGCTGGCGTTTCAAGGCGCTTATCTGGCCTTAATTGGTGGCCTTGGCGTGATGGCGTTTCTCGCATCCGCGCCACTCGTGCTTAGCCATATGAATTTAGAGCCCCAATTGTACAACTTAACCATAGGATATATCGACGGTATTTTATGGGGCGCGCCCGCATTTGTGCTCTATCAGGTATTACGCGGTTGCAGTGAAGGGATTTCTTACACATTACCGACCATGATCATCGGATTCGTGGGGTTAGCGGTGAATATCCCGGCAAACTATATCTTTATCTATGGCCATTTCGGCGTGCCAGCCATGGGCGGCGCAGGTTGTGGTGTCGCGACTGCTTTAGTCTTTTGGGCCATGTTAATAGCCATGACGATTTATATGCAGTTCCATAAAAAGTTTGCTGCATTGGCGCCCTTTAGCCAGTTCCATCGCCCCGATTTTACCACGATGAAGAAGATGACGAAGCTTGGGATGCCGATTGCGATGGCGCTCTTCTTTGAGGTGAGCCTGTTTGCGATTATCGCCCTGCTGCTGGCGCCATTAGGCGCGACTGTGGTGGCCAGCCATCAGATTGCGTTGAACTTCTCCGCCATAGTATTTATGTTGCCACTTTCGATAGGTATTGCCGTCTCGATTCGTATTGGCTACTACCTCGGCCGCGATCGTGCGGATATTTCTGCCGTGGTGGCAAAGGTCGGATTGTGGTTGGCGCTTTCATTGGCATTGTCGACGGCAATCTTAACTGTGTTATTCCGTTTCCAAATCGCCGAGTTGTATAACGGCGATCCCGAAGTGGTGGTACTTGCGGGCAGTTTGATGCTGATGGCCGCGCTGTATCAATTATCTGACTCTGTCCAAGTGGTCGCCGCCGGCGCCTTGCGTGGATATAAAGATACCCGCAGTGCGTTTTACATTACGCTATTCTCCTATTGGGGCATCGGCATGACATTAGGTTACACCTTGGCGTATACCGACTTAATCGTCCCCGCCATGGGCGCCCATGGTTTTTGGACAGGATTAATTGCAGGCCTCACCTCGGCGGCGCTGCTGTTTTTCATCCGCCTTCGTTATATTCAAAAGCATGGTGTGCATTTAAGTTTGATTGAAGGCGACAGCGTGCATCACTAAGCAGATGGAAAGATAAACGGCGAGCTAAATGCTCGCCGTTTTATTCCGTGCGGGGTGATTTTGGCTTGCATAACAATCTAACTTGCCGTTTTATCAACAACTTTGCTGAAACACTGGACAAGTTGCACAGCAATTCACCATTTGGCAATAAAATTCATTTTTTTGCTTGCCAGCCTTTCGCTATCCCCCTAATATAGCGCTCGTTCCGAAGCACAACGCAAAGTAGTGTTGTCGTAACGATTAAAACAATGCACCCGTAGCTCAGTTGGTTAGAGCACTACCTTGACATGGTAGGGGTCGGTGGTTCGAGTCCACTCGGGTGTACCACTCTCTTCAAAGAGTCTAAATTTTGAAATTCAAACAGTGCACCCGTAGCTCAGTTGGTTAGAGCACTACCTTGACATGGTAGGGGTCGGTGGTTCGAGTCCACTCGGGTGTACCATATCTTGCTTTACCTCGCTATAAAATCTCAATTTATTATGATTTACCCCAGTAGGGTTTTAGATGCATATTTGTGCCTAAGATAAAATCTTCATGCCTGTTCTAGATTTTCCTAAAACATTCAAACATGCACTCCCCTTTGCTAAACTCGCCGTCACGAACTAACAAACATAAGATCTAATCGTTCTATTAACCAAAATGTGGCTAATGCACCTAAACAGTAAGCCGTGAAAATCGGTGCTCGCTTAGGTACTCTGGCAACTTTACGATATAGTGAAACTAGCGCAAGTATTGCGCTGATAAACATCAGTTGCCCTAACTCGACCCCCACGTTAAAGAAGAGTAATGCCATTGGTACATCACTTTGGGGAAGACCTATTTCCTTAAGCGCACCAGCAAAGCCAAAACCGTGTAGTAAACCGAATGTAAACGCCAGAATCCAAGGCCAGCGACTGGCTAACGTTTGTCTTCCTTGACGAAGATGGACGGCTTCTGACGCAATGAATACTATGCTCAGAGCAATTAATGCTTCTACCGGAGGTGGTGGAAGCGTTAAATATTCCAATGTTGCTAAGGCTAGTGTAATTGAGTGTGCCAGAGTAAAGGCTGTAATGGTTTTAAATAACATTGGCCAGCCACTGACTATGAGCATCAGTGCTGCGACAAACGCTAAGTGATCCCACCCTTCAAGAATATGCTCTACACCAAGACGAGTGTAGGAATAGACTAACTGCCAGCCAGTTTGAACCTCAGGAATAACCACAGAATTCTCTCTTGGCTTTAACAGTAAACTGTACCTAGAGCCATCCAACATAGAGACATTAATCAACGCATCCATTGTTGTGCGGTCTAGATTATCAATTGTCACTGACGAACCGCCAAGGCCGTTCTCACCAGAAAGTCGGTATCGAAACAGAACAAAGCCATTAACGATACTTTCCCCCGGCAATGGCGTTAAATTGAATCGATTGTCAAAGACAGGGCGGATATTCTGAACCATGCCGTGGCTTTGTTTCCTAAATCGACTCAGCGAACAAAGCGCCCTATGGCTGTTCAATTATTAAGCTACATAGTGAGTTTCAGGCATGCCTAGCCCTGTAAGCTTGTTAAACGCCCTTATCATCGCGTAAGTTTCTCCTTCCTGACCGTTATAATTTCGCAGGCTTATCTGCCACCTAGTAGTTGCTTCATACTGTACATGGCCGTTTCGGAGATTGACCGACTATGATACCCATAGCGCTTCTTACACTGTTTATTTGAACCATGAAGTTGTTGCCAACTGACCGCTAAGTTACGTGGATGTCCTGGTTCCCAGAGCGCTGCACCTTCCCGAGGCGGGATGAGCACAAAAGCGCGTTTTCGACGAACGGCATCATCATAGGCTCTCGTATCGTATGCACCATCACCTGAGATATTGCGGATTTTTCGATGGGTTTGTTTGAGCAAATTCGGCATGACTTCAGCGTCGGTCACCTTTGATAAGCTGAACTCTGCAGCAATAATCTCGTGAGTATGTGTATCAACGGTAATGTGTCGTTTACGCCACACTCGGCGTTTGCCATCTGTACCCTATTTCTTCACTTTCCAAGTCACCTTCGCCGTAAACCTTTAAGCCTGTGGAGTCGATAGCCAAGTGCTCGATGACATTATTGCCGAACAACTCGAGCATATTCGTCAAACTCAACGGGAGCTTGCAAAACTCGAAGCATCGCTATCATCCTTAGTCTCCTGCGATAATCATCACGTTAGCGACTGCTTTATCCTAAAGTGACTCAAAGATGAAGACTGTCACGGCATTTAAACATTTCACAAAATGAGGACCAAAAAATGCCTTATCTTAATAGACAAGGCATTGCTGTAATTAACTTTCTAAAATATTATTATTCAATAATAATAGCTTAGGGTTAACTCAATATTTCGTTCGACAGTTAGAAATGGGCGATTAACCTCCGTGATGACCGCCATTCCCCCTACCGCACTGCATCACAGTATGACTTCCACCATCGGTGCCCGCGTCAATTGTCACTGTGCCTGCATCTGCAAACATAGAAAATAAGCCACTGTTGATATCATCTCTGTGTGGATCATCTAAATCACCTAAACAGCTATAGCCCACACGATATGTGCCTTCGGGTAAATAGCCCATCTCAAAGTACCAGTTTCCAGCACTATCTTGTCTTAATGGGGCAACGGCGATGGCAGAAATATGTCCCGCAGACATTGCATCATTAACATCCCCCATCTGGGTAAGGCTAGTCACGGTATTGGGATATAAGTAGGCTAAGTGCATGTATTCACTATTGATGGGAAGCATGGCGGAATGCTGAGTCTCACATTCAGCTATCCATTGAGGATCCACTTCCCCAAGCAGATGCCCCATATATCGGTTGTTTACCGACCAACTTCCATGGTGGCTTAATGTATAGTTATGCTCCTGATCTTGATGAAGCCCCATATAAAGCCCTATCTCAGCGGTAAAGCTGTGGTGTTGGTTTGCGACCACCGCAAAGTCCATCAGTGGGATCCTACCATCCTGAACCTGCATTACATGGATCCCCTGATCATCTTCAACATAGCAACCATTGTTCCCATCACCTTGAATAACGGACATATAAACATTGTGATAGTTACCGATAGGCATTGTCAGCCCATCTACAACCTTCAAACTATGGCTGCCTTGATAGTCAATAAGGTCCACATGTTGACCTTGCAGGGAGTAATGATGCTGAACATTAGATTCATCGGTCATCACCAACTCATCTAACTGCAACATCACCCCTGTCACTCCTCTCATCGGAGCGTCAGATAGCGCTATGCTCAATGTGCCAGTTGAGCTGCCAGTTGTCGGGGTATTAGGGGAAGGATTGTTACTCGTGTCGCTGTTACCGCCACAAGCCACTAAAAACATACTTAAAAACAATAACATAAAGTTGGAACATTTCATTTTATACTCCCACTCAATTTAACGGTGCAATAGCCCGTAAATAATCTGATGGTAGGAGATTGAAAATTGTGATGTAAATCAAAGCAACTCTGTTTGAGACATCAAAACGCCTTATTTTAGGCCGAATTGTGACCAAATTGTAAATTAAGCTGAAATAAAATTAACATTTGCGAAAAGTTCAGGCAGGAAAGAACATTTCAATCCATGGGGAAGATCATGGATTCCTCCCACCGCAATTTCCTAAAACGCAAACTGCGCATTTTTGCTTTTGGATAACTGGTCTGCGCAGCTTATGCATCCTTCTCAATGGATAGCAAACCTACCCAACGGACACTTGCAGGCCCAGAGCACTGTTTAACCTAGATGTTTGTTCATGCAAATGAATAGAGACAACTCTCAGTTAGACTTTTAGCTCGAATGAGAGAGTTTCGTTTCAGATTAAAATTTATCATGAGTCGGTTGGTATCATAAATATCAAGTTGAATCAGTGATTCATTTAATCGATGAGGATGTCCAAAATTAAGATAAAATAACGACAGAAATTAAACTAGCGCTTAAATTTTAAAAGCTTTATTTTCATAATGTTGCAGAAAAACCCCAGTTTTTTTGAAAAAATTTTAGAAAAGATTAACCCTTTTTACCTGCTACAGCGTTTACAAGGATAGGAATACAGCAAATGATGGTACATCCATCCGCTCTATACCTTAATGACATTCAAAAGGAGAATATTATGAAATTGACTCACGTATTTAACACTGCGGCTCTTCCCCTTGCCTTTGCATTACTGTCTTTTAATGCCGCAGCAGTGAGCCTACCACATCCAACGGGATTAAATGCACCTATGATCAGTGTCGCGAGTTTCAACCATAAAAATTATGCCGAGCAAGAAGCCACGAAAATGTTTCCTGCACCTGAGGCGGGTATGGTGCAACATATTTTGACCTTACCTAAACTAGAAAATGAAGACGATTACATGGTTGAAATCCAAATTGGCCAGACCCAATTAGTCGACTGTAATAAGCATGGTTTGAACGGCGAGTTAAAAGAACTCTCGGTTAAGGGATGGGGTTATAGCTATTATCAAGTGTCTGAAGTCTCAGAAGGCCCAAGCACTATGATGGCCTGTTTAGAGATGGCAAAAAAAGAAGCCTTTGTCCGCATTCCTGGTGAACTTAAAATGCGTTACGACAGCCGTTTGCCTAAGGTATTTTATCTACCAGAAGGCACAGAGCTGCGCTTTAGAACCTGGAAAGTCGATTCAACTTATCACTACGCTAAATAAACGTGCATCAATATAAGTTGTTTATTTAAAGGTATTACTGCGGTGATATAAAGGGCATATCTCACAAGATATGCCCTTTTTTTATCAGCAAGGTGCGTCGGCTAACTGCGCTAATTTAGCTTTAATTTCTGCATATCTGAGGTGTTCGCAGCGACCAAAACCCGATAATTTCCGTACTTGTAGGCGAGTAAACAGCGGTAATGTCATGCCAGCCAAAAACCGGCATTGAGTATCTAAGGATAATGAAGCTAGACCTTTCGACTCCGCCGCGCGCTCCAGCTCATGCAAATCGGCCTTAAGCTGCGCATCATCAGGCCACTTTGGCACGTCGGAATACGTCAATTTAGCCAATTGGCCACGGCATACACTGCAATGACCACAGGATTGAGGCGCGGCATTATCATCAAAATAGCGGGCCAAATTGTAATTTAAGCAAGTCGTTAGCTCAAAAAATCGCACTAACTGGGCAATACGGGCGACTTCTTTCGCCTCTTTGTCGGTAAAGTATTGATGGAGCCCGTCGGCTAAATGCCCCTGTGCTAGCACCTCAGTATTCACTTGATAAACATCCGTTACTCGCTTAGCTTCCAATTCGATAAGCTGCTGACTGGCAAGATATTCTAATGCCGCTAATACTCGAGTACGTTCCGCACCTGTGGCTTGGTAGAGCGCGGAAAAATCTAAACTGCCCCATACTCGCTTCATCTGAGTATGGGTAAAGATGTCATTTAAAAATGCCTGACGCTCGGGGGAAAACTGGCTCAAGATCTGCGCCTGTGGCTCAATAAAACGGTAACTGATATCGGCGTAATAAGCATATAGCGGCTTAATCACGCCCATCATTTCAAGCTGAACTAGCAAGGTTTTAAGGGGGAGCTGCCTGATATTACTCACATTTGATAGCTGATGAAGTTGCAGCTCCCAACGTCCGTTATGGGTTTCTTCGCGAATGTTATCAATCACGGCAGTAATACTGGCCAGTTCCGGCGTATCGCCGTAAACAAAATTTTCGACCGTGTTTATGCCATCTAAATTCGCCAAAGTCACACAATGGGAGAGCTGACCATCCCTTCCTGCACGGCCAATTTCTTGGCAATAATTCTCTATGGATTTAGGCAGATCGTAGTGAACCACAAAGCGAATATTGCTTTTGTCTATGCCCATACCAAAGGCGATAGTCGCAACCACGATGCGGATCTTACCTTGCATAAAATCCTGCTGAATTTGCTGACGTTTTTCATCCTCAAACCCCGCATGATAGGCACTCGCATCAAAGCCCATTTGGCAAAGTTTCGCGGCAACATCCTCCGCAGTATGCTGCAAAGTCACATACACAATCCCCGCACCAGTAAAGTGATTAAGCTGTTGTTGCAGTGCCGTCAGTTTGTGTTGGCTTGCTACAGGCAAGACCGTCAAGTCGAGGTTTGAACGATAAAAGCCTGTTTGAACAATATGTTGTGGCTTGATATCGAAACGCGCCGCCATATCCAGTTTCACTTTACGTGTCGCGGTCGCCGTGAGTAACAGCACCAATGGAATTGCTAATTCACGGCGATAATCGGGAAGCTTTAAATAGTCGGGGCGAAAATTATGCCCCCATTCCGAGATGCAGTGCGCTTCATCGACAACCAGCATAGAGATAGGAATTGATTGAATAAATTGCCTAAAGCGCTCATTTTTAAAACGTTCAACCGATACCATCAAGAGTTTTAATTCGCCAGAGCGAGCATCACGCATGACCTGTTGGGTTAATTCAGGCGTTAAGGTCGAGTCGATACTTGCCGCCTTGATACCTTTTTCATGCAGAAAACTCAGTTGATCTTTGATCAACGCCAGTAAGGGTGATACCACTAAGGTTAGATGCGGAAGTTGCAGAGCGGTAAATTGGTAACAGAGTGATTTTCCTGAGCCGGTGGGGAAAATAGCAAGGCTCGAATGGCCCGACAACAACTGCGAGACAACCTCATGTTGCCCTTGCCTGAACCCATCAAAACCAAACTGTTGCTGTAATAAAGAAGCATAATCCACAGCGTTCGCTGACGGCGTTATTGAATAAGTCATAAACAAATCCTTATGCCACCACAAGTGTGGAGGCGTTGGCGACCACGCAAACAGATGAATGGGCGAGTGAATGCGAGTAAGCGTGTCGCTATGATTTTCTGGCTAAATATAAATTGATAAAGGCGGTGAGTTTGTCATTGAAGGCTTCTTCAAAGGCATCAACATCTTGACCTAAGGTATTGAAATACTGTGTCACTTGCGCGCGAGATAAACTTTTGTTGGCGATACTGTATTCCATTTCTGGCAGTGTTTTATCGTAACGGGGCACTAGCGTCCAAGTCACCACATCGGCGGCAAAGTGCTTCATCGCTTGCTGCGCTAAGGCACAAAAAGCTTCAATATGTTCACGTCCATCAGGCCCTAAACATCCGGGTTCGATGCGGCAAAGGACGGCGACAGTTCTATGCTGTGACATGCTATTCCCTGTATAAAACTCATCAAAAATAGAAAGTTACAAAAGAGGTGGCAGAAGCGAATTAGCTATATTCACGCTTTAACTGCCTCTCTTTGAGTGTATGTGACACCCGTAAGAAGTCACGTACGCTAAGGTTAAAAATCACACTTCAATATTTTAAGCATCACTATCATCTTCAGCCATGGCTGCTACGGCCGCGGCATGTTCCGATAATAACGTATCGAGCGCTTGATCAAAACTGTCCAAACGTTCGAGTTCCATATAACGCTTCAAACGTAAAATAATATCTTTACTGACTTCGATATGGGATTTCTTCTGGCGCTTTTTAATTTGTGAAAGTTCTTTTCGCACCATGCGCCAGCCCAAGTCACTGAAATATTGATTCAGCATTCGATTTACAGATTGCAGTTGTTGGTCAACGGGCTGATTTTTTTTACGCAGTTGAACCAGTAAATTTAAATTAGCAATTAATTCGGTATAACTGGATTGCGACTGATTTAACTGAAACCACTCTGCCCGCTCTGTGACACTTTCGGGATGAACCATGCGATAAATTAACGGCAGGGCAAACACTAATTCAGTTTTATCTAACAGTAATAATTTTCGGCCCGCGGTAGGCGCGGCATGATGATATTCCCATAGCGTGTTTGTCGTCATTGGTATCGTTTTATACTTCTAATAATGGTTTATGAATAGACTCATGATACCGACAAACATTATAAATTAAAAGAATGGTTACACCATTTTATAGGTTCATTTTTACAGCACAAGGTTAAACGCTCCACTCCACAAACAAACGAGGTTGAGCTCGCACTTCTTTTGTCCACTAATCCCCTGTTTTAGCATGGCTAAATCCATATCAGTTTTACATCAGCAAATCATAAGTTAAATTTTTATGCTACTTTTTAATCGCATAAAATGGTTAAACCATCTTTTAAAAATAAAGGTACTCACCAACACAGTTAACCGACTAGCAAAATAAATGCAGGTTATTTTCCAGCCAAATTTAACTCGCACAGCCGTAATTGACTAAATAACAAACAACAAACCAGGCTCATCTTTATCGCTTATTAATCTGTTACCTGAACCCACCTTATACATTTAATTCGTATTGAGCCCGCCTTGCCTACTCCTCTATCTTAAATAATGCTTTCTTTTTAATCGATACGATTAATTAAAATACAAACAACAGCACTACCAGTGATAATGACGATTATCACTGGTAGATAAGGAATGAAATTACTTATAATTGCGCCAGTTTTATCGGCCGTAAAATACTCCCATGTCTAAATCGATTATCCATTATTCCACAGGTGGAAATGCTCCTAGCCGTTCCTCTGGCATAGCATCAAATTTCACATCAAGTGATAAACAAATGGATACGCCATTTTTTGAGGAAAGCTCACTGCCCCAATCGGTTCACAGTGATTTTTTTAACGCGGCCGCCGAAACTGAATACGAAATCTCCATCAATACCCGTCGGGTTTATCGGACCAGCTTTGGCCTATTTGAACAATATTGCACGGCGCATCAGCTGCAGTCCTTACCCGCCGATCCGCGCAGTATTATTTCTTTTATCGGTCATCAAAAAGAATTGCTCCAAGCAAGCAGTGGGACTCAGCTTTCAAAGCAAACCTTAACGACTCGGCTAGCCGCGATCCGTTACTATCATATTCAAGCAGGATTTCCATCCCCCACCGAACACCCGTTGGTGATCCGTGTGATGCGCGGCCTTAGTCGTAATCACCATAGGCAAGTCCAAGATTATGATCAGCAACCAATCATGTACGATGAGGTCGAGCTATTGCTCCAAGCGATAGAGCAACAACCCCATCCATTGTTGCGCTCAAGGGATAAGGCCATTATTCAACTTGGACTACAAGGTGGATTTCGCCGCTCAGAATTGGCCAATTTAAAAGTACAATATTTAAGTTTTATGCGGGATAAATTAAAAGTACGGCTGCCTTTTTCTAAAAGCAATCAGCAGGGATTAAGGGAATGGAAGAATTTACCCGACTCTGAACCTTTTGCTGCATATAATGCCGTCAAGGACTGGTTAAATGAAAGTAAAATTACCGAAGGTCATTTATTTCGCTCAATTTCTCGAGATGGAAAAACCTTAAGACCTTATCAAGTCAGTGATAATGTCACATCTAAATCATCACTCATTCGAAATAGTGGATTCTTAAATGGTGATGATATTTATCGGATCATTAAACAATATTGTCTAAAGGCAGGTTTACCAGCGCAATATTATGGCGCCCATAGTTTGCGTAGTGGATGTGTTACGCAACTTCATGAAAATAATCGAGATACATTGTATATCATGGCAAGAACTGGACATACGGATCCCCGCTCATTACGCCATTACCTCAAGCCAAAAGAAGATTAACCGCAATATTATCTCTTAATTAACAACTCTCTTTTCATCTATTGATTAAAAAACACTGCAATTTTAAGATAAAATTAATAAACAATAAGTTTTACATATTGCAGTATTACTGTCATATAAACTCAGCTTTAGTGTCATATTGCTACTTTAGGCTTAGCTTCGAAATTTAATTCTTCGTACTAGCTGGAGTAAAATATGAGCAAGGCCACCTTTGACCCGACACTTTATAATAAAAGTAATAACGAACCTTTTAATCAAGTGTTGGATAAACATTTATCCCGCCGCAATTTTGTTAAAAGCGGATTAGGCCTAGGGGCAATGACCGCTTTTGCAGGTGTGGGATTAGTAGGCTGTGGTTCAGACAGTTCGCCCGCCCCAACCCCTATAGATCCCGTGCCGCCACTGCCACCAACTCAAAGTAGCGCTAAATTAAACTTCACATCAGTCGCTGGCGCTCGCTTGGATGCGGTTGTGGTACCCGAAGGTTACAGCGCCCAAGTACTCGCCCCTTGGGGAACACCATTAAATTCTAAGGCTGCGCCTTGGAAAGCCGATGGCAGCAATACCGCCGATGACCAAGCAAACTCCGTTGGTATGCACCATGATGGCATGCATTTCTTCCCATTGAATGACGCCGGCGATGACGGTTTACTCTGTATCAACCATGAATATATCGATGAGATGGCCTTACATCCTTATGGCCCAACCGTGGATGAAACCATTGGATTACGGACCATAATCGATGAGGTCCGTAAGGAAATTAATGCCCACGGCGTGTCGGTGGTAAGAATTAAACTCATTAATAATCAATGGGAAGTTGTTTACAACGACGACCATAACCGCCGCTTTACTGGCGCAACTGTGATGGATATCGCCGGCCCCCTCGCCTATTCACCGCTACTCGAAACCCGTTACTCCCCCGATGGCAGTCAAGCTCGTGGCACCTTAAATAACTGTGGTAATGGTTACACGCCTTGGGGCACCTATTTGACCTGCGAAGAAAACTGGCCGGGTTACTTTGCCAACCGTGGCACTTTAGCCGCCGATCAAGCGCGCATCGGGATCAGCAAAAGCAGCACTCGCTATGGCTGGGGTGATTTAGCGGGTCACGCCGAGGAACGTCTCGATGAATTCGCGCGTTTTGATGTCACGCCAAAGGGCAATAGTGCACAAGATGATTATCGCAACGAGGCTAATGGCCACGGTTATATCGTTGAAATTGACCCCTACAATCCAAGTTCACGCGCCATCAAACGAACTGCCCTTGGCCGCTTCCGCCACGAGGGTTGTACCTTCGGAAAATTAGCCGAAGGTAAGCCTGTGGTGTTCTACTCTGGCCACGATTCTCGATTCGAATACTTATATAAATTTGTGTCGAATGCGGTGTGGGATCCACAGGATGCCAACAGCTCAAATCGCCTGCAAATGGGTGATAAGTATATGAATGAAGGAACATTATATGCCGCTAAGTTTAACGAAAATGGCGGTGGTGTCTGGTTACCTTTAACCTTAGATAGCCAAACGACAGACGGTAAAACCCTAGGTGATAGCTTTGCCAGTCTGGCCGAGATTATCTTAAATACCGCGGGTGCAGCGGATTTAGTCGGCGCGACACCTATGGATCGACCTGAATGGTGTGCGGTAGACCCCTTCACAGGTTCAGCCTATTTAACCCTGACCAACAACTCTAAACGTACCGAAGCTAACCCTGCCAACCCCAGACTCAAAAACACCTTTGGACATATTATTCGTTGGGATGAAGGTGATATAGACACTGAATTCACATGGGATATTTTTGTCTTTGGCTCACCGAGTGATGGCAATGCCGAGACCAACCTGTCGGGCTTAACGGATCTAAACCAATTTGCCAGCCCCGATGGATTGGCCTTCGACGCCCGCGGTATTTTATGGGTGCAAACCGATAATGGTGCCAAAGAAGTCGCCGAAGAAACCAACGATCAAATGCTGGCGATTGTGCCATCGACCTTAGTCGACAGTGCTAACAAGCAAGCGAGTGTGACGGCCGAAAACCAAATGGAATTGAAGCGTTTCTTTGTCGGGCCAAACGATTGCGAAGTCACAGGTTTTGCAATCAGCCCCGATTACACTTCGGTTTTTGCCAACATTCAGCATCCGGGTAACTGGCCTTATTCGAATAATGCCGCCGAAATAACGCCTGCTGGTACCGTGCTGCGTCCACGCGCGGCAACGGTTGTTATTCGTAAACTCGATGGTAAAGAAGTGGCGGTCTAATCGTCACCCCACCGAAACCCGATAAAAATCCCCGCTACTGCGGGGATTTTTTATTCGTTAACTGGGCCACCACCGAGGGCGCGATACAGGGCAATTTTGGCCAATTGCTTATCCCTTAAGATCTCGCTGTAGGCTAGTTGAGCGCTAAATAATTGCCGCTGCGCATCCATTAAATCCAGCGAAGTAGCGACACCATTTTGGTAACGTAGCCGTGCAAGACGCGCATAAGCCGATGAAGATTGGACTAATTCCCTTTGCGCTTTGATGGCCTCTTGGGCACGTTTTAGATTATTCAGCGCATCGTTCACATCAAAATAAGCGGTCAACACCACATTGCGATAACTTAGCATCGACTGTTTCGCCTCTTCGGTGGCGATATCGTATTCGGCGGCAATCTTGCCGCGATTAAAAATCGGCGCGCTAATGCCGCCAAGGAGCGACCAAGTCACACCATTGCTATCAAAAATATCCTTAAGGTGATTATTTTCCCGGCCATATTGGCCCGAAATGGTGAACTTAGGAAAGAACGCAGCCTTGGCAATCCCAACCTGCGCATTGGCGGCTATCATTGCTTGTTCTGACATTTTGACATCGGGCCTTAATGTCAATAATTCAGAGGGCACGCCTGCGCTCAGCTCATAGGGTAAACCAACATTCTCGGGTAAACCTTGAGGAGATGGAAAGGCGTAATCGTATTCTCCGAGTAAGATATGCAGCTGATTTATTTTGTATTTTCTTTCATAGTCTAATGTCGGCAAGGTCACTTTTGTACTCTGCAGCTCAACTTCAGCCTGACGCACATCAAGACCCGAAATCACACCATTGGCATGGCGAAGCTTGGCAATATCCAGTTCCTTCTGCCGTATGCCTACGGTATCGATAGACACACTATAACGCTGCTCGATATCGAGCCATTCATAATAACGGCTAGCAATGTCACTGATAAGGCTGACATAGGTGAGCCTCAGTTTTTCAACCTCAGAGAGATAATCAGCTTTTGCGGCCTCACTCGCCCTGCGGTTGGCACCCCATAGATCGAGCTCCCACGACACAGTGCCCGCCAGATCCACTGCGGTAGTCGGGCTGGGATCCTTACTGGTTGCACCGCTATCGAGACTGCGCTCATAGCCTAAATTTGCCGAGACTTCTGGCCAAAGCGCACTGTCGACCACAGTCATTTTTGAACGGGCGGCGAGCAGGCGCGACTGCGCCATTTGCAGATCCAAATTGTTCGCCAGCGCATGTTCAATCAAGGAAATCAGTACAGGATCTTGGTAAAAATGCCGCCAAGAGAGGGCCGAGACGTCCTTTATATTCCCCTGCTCGGCAGTTGTTTGCGACAAGATTTGCGCTTGATACTGACTCGGTAATGCCAGCTCGGGTCGCTGGTAATCTGGCCCCATGGCGCAACCCGCAACACTGAATGCCGTCACTAGCCCTAGATAAAGCGGCTTTACGCGCAAACGAAAAACAAACGAAATGGGCTGTATCCAAGGCTGAGCCGCCGTTGATTGAGAGTCGGATAGAGTTAGGCGATTAACCACGGCTCACCTCCTCAACGGTTTCTTGATCTAGGAGTAATTCCTCTTTTGTTTTAATAGGTTGTTTAACGGTTTTCTTTTTTACCCAGCCTGCGGTCGTCACAAAGAATAGCGGCACAAACACTATACCTATGGTGGTTGCCAACACCATTCCACCCAGGATAGGTAACGAAATTGATTGCCGACTCACGGCCCCTGGCCCTTCGGATAACACCAGCGGTAACACCCCAAGAATAAACGCCATTGAGGTCATTAAAATCGGCCTAAAGCGCATGGTCGCCGCTTCGAGCGCCGCCGAAATTCGCGTACGCCCCTGCTGGTGCAACTGATTGGCAAACTCGACAATTAAAATCGCATTCTTCGCGGCCATGCCGATTAAGGCAATAAATGCCACTTGGAAGAATAAGTTACTCTGCATACCACTGATTAAGGTCGTGACCGCCGCGCCTAAGAGTGCGATGGGCGCGATCAGCAATACCGCCACAGGGATACTCCAACTCTCATAGAGCGCAGCTAAAAACAGGAATACAAATAACAGGGCTAACCCAATGGCAATGCCGGTTTGGTTTGCCGACTGCACCTCTTGGTAGGTAATGCCTGTCCATTCGTATTTAAACTCATCGGGCAGGATCGGCGTTGCGACCCGCTCGATGGCTTGAATAACATCGCCTGTCGCGTAGCCCGTTGCGGGCGTCACATTGATGGAGGCGCTGGAGAATAAATTGTAGTGGGTCACGGAAGATGGTCCCACCGTATAATCATACTTAGCCAGCACACCAATCGGCACCATAGCGCCGTTCGATGAGCGCACATAATAATCTTTGATTTGGTGTGGGAATTGACGGTAACTCTCTTCCGCTTGGATCTTCACCCGATACACCCGGCCAAAG
Source organism: Shewanella sp. MR-4 (assembly GCF_000014685.1). Classification (NCBI taxonomy): domain Bacteria; kingdom Pseudomonadati; phylum Pseudomonadota; class Gammaproteobacteria; order Alteromonadales; family Shewanellaceae; genus Shewanella; species Shewanella sp. MR-4. The sequence goes on along the minus strand of NC_008321.1, from coordinate 2,314,444 downwards.
AGGTTAAAGTCATTCACGGTTGATGAGTCGGTTAAGGTTTTGATTGTGCTGTAGATATCACCCACATTCACCCCAATCGCCATCGCCTTTGCCTCATCGACCGTTAAGTGCAATTGCGGGATTGCGCTCTGCAACGACACGCTGGCACTGGCAACCTCAGGCTGCAGCTTTAGCTGCTCGACTAATTCGTTGGCGGTTTCAATCAAGCCATCAAAATGGGTGCCTGAGGTATCTTGGAGCTGCATTTCCACCCCAGATCCATTGCCTAAACCGGGGACGGCCGATGGCAAATACAGGTTAAACTCAGCTTCTAAGACGTTTTTCAGATCCTTATCTATCGCCTTCATCACGGATTGTACCGTGGCATGACTGGCTTCGCGCTCAGCCCAAGGCTTAAGCACCACTTCAAATTGGCCGTTAGCCTGATTTGCCCCCGAGCGGCGGTTTTCCCCCGCCAGCGTAAATGAATAGGCAACAGCGGGATTGGCGCGCACATATTGCTCGGCTTTCTTTAAAATCGCCTCGGTACGATTAACCGTAGAGCCATCGGGTAATGTCATATCGATAAAGAATCGACCTTGGTCCTCGTCGGGCATAAAGCTGCTCGGTAAGTGGGACATGATGAAATAGGTACCACCAAACATAATTGCAAAAGCTAAGTAACTGCGTTTGGCGTATTTATTGGTTAAGGCGACTAAACCGACATATTGATTGGTCCCCAAGTCGAGTTTGCGATTCAGCCAGTGAAAGAATCCCCGCTGTGGTGCCTTACTCGGTTTTAATAGTAAGGCGCAGAGTGCGGGACTTAGGGTCAACGCCACTAGAGTAGAAATCAACACGGCAACCGTAATTGCCACCGCAAACTCGCGGTACATGATGCCTGTGATCCCCGCTAAGAATGACACGGGGACGAATACCGCGCAGAGCACTAAACTGGTGGCAACCAGTGCACCCGACAATTCTTTCATCGCAATCCGAGTCGCATCGATGGCGCTCATGCCTTTCTCGTGAATTAAACGCTCGACGTTTTCGACCACCACAATGGCATCGTCGACCACAATCCCAATGGCGAGAACCAGCGCGAGTAAACTCACAGTATTAATGGTAAAACCAAAGGCCAGCATGGCCGCCAAGGTGCCTATCAAGGAAACTGGTACCGCAATGGCGGGGATCAAAGTGGCGCGCACATTCTGCAGGAACAAGTAAACCACCAACACCACAAGCACTAAGGCCTCGATGAGGGTGTGGATCACCTCATCGATAGATTCTTGAATAAAGATGGATGCGTCATAAAACACTTCCCATTTCATCCCTTGGGGAAACTTTTGCGACAGTTCGGCCATCGCCTGTTTCACCTTATGGGTAACCTCGAGGGCATTGGCGCCGGGGAGCAAATACACCTGTAAGATGGTGGCATTTTCACCGTTTAACTGGGATTGCAACGTGTAGGCGGAGGAGCCGAGTTCTACGCCAGCAATATCCCGTAGCCGGATAATTGAGCCGTCGGGGTTGGCGCGCACTATGATCTCGTTAAATGCTTGCACCGAGCTTAATCTGCCCGCCACACTGATGGGCAAGGTTAAACTGATATCGTCATTATTGGGTTGAGTACCAATGGTGCCTGCGGGGGATTCTTTATTTTGTGCCTTGATGGCGTTGATCACATCTGTGGTGGTTAAGCTATACCCCGCCATGGCATCGGGTTTTAACCAAATACGCATCGCATAACTGCGTGAACCCGTGTTACGGGTGCGGCCCACGCCGGGGATCCGCTTGAGCGCCGATTCGATATTGATGGTGGCGTAATTACTGAGGTAAATCTCATCGAACCTTTCATCGTTCGAGGTTAACGCCAGTTTTAATAATTCCACCGACGCATCTTTAGAGACAGTCACCCCTTCGGTTTGCACGTCGATTGGCAGTCCACCCGAAGCTTGTTGAGCGGAGTTTTGCACATCCACCGCAGCCAAGTCCGCATTAGTACCCACATCGAAGGTAATAGTCACACTGGTGCTGCCCGAGTTCGTACTCTTTGAACTCATATAAATCATATTGGGCACACCGTTCACTTCCTGTTCGAGCGGTGTGGCGACGGACTCGGCGGCCGTAGTAGAACTGGCGCCCGGATAAGAGGCCGAAATCGTCACCTGTGGCGGCGTGATGTAAGGATACTGATCGACGGGCAGCTTAAACATAGCGATCACCCCGAGCAGCACGATAACGATGGAGATAACGCTGGCAAAAATCGGCCGATTAATAAAAAACTGCGCCATTATTTTTGCTCCTGCTTTTGCTGCTCCAAGGCTTGGCGCTTAAGTGCCTCGGCTTTTGACATTTCATCTTCCTTCTCGGCGTATTCCTTAGCACTTAATGGCTCAGCAATTTGCCCGTGGCGTACACGGTGCATACCTTCGGTGATCACCATCTCCCCAGCCTTGAGGCCACTTTTGACCACCACACCTTCAATCCCTTGGTGATCGATCACGATAAAGCGCCGTTCGACCGTGTTATTGGGCAATACTACCATCACGTATACCCCGCCTTGGTCCACTTGGGTAGCTCTTTGCGGGATGACAATCGCATTGGGGATTTCGGATAATTTAATCCGTACATTGGTATATTGGCCGGGCAACAGCTCCTTCTCAGGGTTGGGCAGAATGGCCCGCACCTCAAAGGTGCCAGTATTGGGGTTAACCTGGGGATCGGTAAAACTCACATCCCCTAAATAGCGGTATTCACTGTTATCGGGAAGCGTAATTCGCACAAAGCCTGCCAGCGCCTTACCTTCAACCTCAGCTTCTTTCTTCGCCGAGTAACTGGTCAAGCGTCGCTGGGCATTTAAGTAATCGAGCGCCGACATATTAAAGCTGACATAAATCGGGTCAACTTGTTTAACCCGCGTCAGGAGCGATTGGCCCTTACTGCCCACGAGTGCGCCAATGTCGACCTCGGAGCGACTCACCAGTCCGGCTATCGGTGCCTTAATTTCGGTATAACTCAGCTCTAATTCGGCCTCCTCCACTTCGGCGCGGCTCGCAGTGAGGTTAGATCGTGCCTGAGCCAGTGTGGAAAGTGCATTATCATAATCGAGTTGACTGGCGGCATCTTGCTCATATAGCGGCTTTAGACGTTTAACATCCCGCTCGGCCTTATCAACAATGGCCTGTTGTGAAGAGAGTTTGGCCTTTAACCGATTCACCACAGCTACATAGGGTTTATTATCAATCTGATACAGCAGTTCACCCGCCTTGACCGCGCTGCCTTCGACAAAACGTTTTTCCTCTACAAAGCCATCGACCCGCGCCCGTACTTCCACATCTAAGGAGGCTTGGGTCACGCCGATATAATTACCGTAGAGCGGCACAGTTGCCGTGGTGACTTTCTCCACCACGACCATTTTGGGGGAGATTTTAATCTCGGGTTCCTTGCAGCCACTCACAGAGAGACAGAGCAAAACACCACTCAAATAAAGGGGAAATGAGCCGAAGCGTGATACTGAAAAACGAGCTATAACAGATGGTTGAGGCATTTGCGAATCCCGCACTCTAAACACAGTGGAACCACTCGCATAGGCAAAGTGGTCTGAACAATTTTAGTCGGTTCTAGGTAACGTCCTGTGACCAATGCAAACCCAGTGTAAGACAAACGGGATAAAATTGAAATTTTAAAATCAATAAGTTCAATGATTTGTGACGGGAATGCTAAAACGATTACTACAGGAATGCTTGGGAAACATTTTTCCCCAAGCGTACATGGCTGCACACTCGGGGAGCATAAAATGATGAATTAAGTGATTAATTGCTGGTAGGCGTTGCAGCATGGTAAGCCGCTTCAAAGGCGTCGGTAAAATCGCTGATGGGTAAAATGTCTTCACGGCAGCGGCGGTTACGTCCTAGCAATGATGACTCAACAAAGAGATCGAACCATGCCGTTAATGCCTTGGCATTGGCCTCTTCGCCCATAGCCGCCAATGCCAATGACGCCACTTCCGCCGTGCCTAATTGAAAGTCATGGCTGCCCTTACGCAGGGCGTAGGTTGCTAAGGTGTCGGGATCGAAGGACAACATAGGTAAGCCTTGCAGATAGGTACTCTTGCGAAACATCTTAATTGCCTCACGCCAACTGCCGTCGAGCATAATCAGCAAAGGTCGTTTACCCTCGGCAAGACTCGCCATAGGAACTTCAGTCAATACGGTTTGCCCTTGGTCGGCATATTGCGCGGGAAAGACTAAAAACGGTTGATAGTCGCTTGAGGCCAATAGTGCCAGCAGCTCAGGGGCGGGTTCGGTGCGCGACCAGAGAAAGGCATGAGTATCGGGAATAAGATCGGCAATCAAGCGGCCACTATTGGTGGGTTTTAATACCTCATCGTTATACATGATAAGTATAAAACTTGCCTGAGTAGTCAACTGTTTACGCAGCGAACAGGTACAAAATTGCTCACCCAATAGACACAAGTGACAGCGGATGAGTTTTTTTCCGCGGGCGCCAAAGGGCTTAGTTGAAAGGGATTTACGGTATTCATATAAACGATGTACAGCGTGGGGGGCTAGAGCCATGGCAGCCAATTCTCGGTCAATTCTCTGTCAAATTCGTTATCAAAAGCAGTACTCAGTATACGCGGCTTAGCATATACCTCGGCGCGGTGGCGCAGTGTATCCTTTGGCCGAGAAAGGCGCAATTAGCCTAATGTAAAAGCGCCCTTTACATAAACTCAAAGCGCATCAATTTGACCGAAAACGATATTGTATTAGTCAACTAAAAAGCATTTAAGCAACATTAAGCAGCTTAGATTGCAACGCTTTACCAGTTGATTGATAACCTTTTGCCATCACTTAAGTCGCCTAGGGCAAATCTGATAGCCAGTATGGCTTAAATCATGCTAAATCTTTCATCAATATATGGTTTTACTTCACCGATTTTTATACGTAGAAGATGTTTAAACTGTAGCATTCGGTGAGCCTCCATCATAATCAAAGGAATTATATGTCTACATTTAGTCAGTCCCTCCTAAGACATCCCCATAATGCCCGATTTTCAGGTCAATTGAGTTCAAATCGTTTGGGGCCAACCGCGTTAGGCTTATTGCTGCTCTCGACTACGCCATTGTTAACCTATGCAGCATCAGATGCGCGCAATGCGGAACACCTACAAACAGAGCAGATCCAAGCCCTTGTAGATTCGGCGGTTAATCCCTTAATGACAGAGTATGGGATCCCAGGTGCAATCGTTGGGATCAGCCTCAATGGGCAAAGGTATTTCTTCCCCTATGGTGTTAGCTCTAAGACCAGCAATCAAAGAGTCAGTACAAACACATTGTTTGAGATAGGTTCCATCAGTAAAACCTTTACCGCGACACTCGCAACTTATGCTCAAGTTCAAGGGAAACTCACACTCACGGATAAGGTGAGTGAGTATGTGCCCGAATTAAGGGGCAGTGCTTTTGACCAGATAAATCTTATCAATCTCGCGACCCATACCGCGGGCGATTTGCCCATGCAAGTGCCTGATAAGGTGACCAACAATGTTGAATTAATGCGTTATTTTAAAGAATGGCAACCCGCTTATGCCGCGGGAACACACCGTAACTATGCCAATCCCAGCATTGGCTTACTCGGCTTAATTGCGGCAAAACAGTTGGGGCAAAGCTTTACTGAGGCCATGGAACAAACCGTCTTTCCACAACTTGGCATGACTAGCAGTTATCTTAAGGTGCCAACAAATAAAATGGTTGATTATGCCCAAGGTTATAATAAGCAAGACCAGCCGGTGCGTCTTAATCCCGGCGTATTGGCCGATGAGGCTTACGGAATAAAAACATCTGCCGTCGATCTACTGCGTTTTGTTGAGACTAATATGCAACAGCATACTATTTCTAACACGCTGCAACAGGCTATCGATGCCACACATATGGGCTATTTTGATGTGGGCATGATGACACAAGAGATGATTTGGGAGCATTATCCCTATCCAATAACCCTCGACAAGCTACTTGCGGGACATACTCAAGATGTAGTGTTTGGTAGCATGCCAGTTAAAGCCATCGAGCCGCGACAGGTACAACAGTCTGATCAGTGGGTAAATAAGACTGGCTCAACCGGCGGTTTTGCCGCCTATGTGGCTTATCTTCCCGCAAAAAAACTGGCCATGGTGTTACTCAGTAATAAAAATTATCCCGTGCCCCCTAGGGTGACTGTGGGCTACCAAATATTAACCAGTTTAGAAACACTGCCAAACTAATCCACAATCTAGACATTTATTCCTTTTACTTGCGATAGCCTTCACAGTCCATCTCGGTGGAGAGCAACGTTATAGCTCTCCATCCCTATCTGTTTAATTAAAATATTGTGAATAAAAGGCTTGTGGCAATTAATTTTACCAGCACTCAGTTATCAATAATCAAACCTTATTAACCACTTAAAAACTAGGTGTAAGCTAAATTTTACAGCCATAAATTGATAATAAAACTTGTCAACTCGACGAAAAAATATCTATGTTAATCAATATGATTGATACTTGAACTGAAATTATTTGGGCGTAATATGCGCGCCATCGTTCAGCTTTGCTTTTTAATGGAATTATGATGTCAGACAAAATACCGTCTTTAATCTCACAAAAAGCGCCGACACCCGCAGCAGGCAACACTACTCAGTTACTCTTTATGCTGGTATTTATGGTGGCTTGCGGGCAGATGGCACAAACCATATTTGTCCCCGCACTCCCCCTTATCGCCCAGGGCTTAGCCGTGGATGCCAGTAAATTACAGGCGTTGATGGCCTGTTATCTACTCGCCTACGGCTTATGTCAGTTTATCTATGGCCCATTATCCGACCGAGTTGGGCGTAAAATTCCGCTGCTCATTGGCATCGGGATTTTTATCGTCGGCGCGTTTATGGCGGCAGAAGCCACAAGTTTTAGCCAACTGATTTTCGCGAGCTTACTTCAGGGACTGGGTACAGCGAGTGCCGGCGCGCTGTGCCGCAGTATTCCAAGGGACCATTATTTTGGCGATAACTTAGTAAAATTTAATAGTTATGTGTCTATGGCCGTGGTGTTTTTGCCCTTGGTGGCGCCCTTCTTAGGCAGCTTCGCCTCGGCTTACTTTGGATGGCAAGCGGTTTATTGGGTGCTATTTGGATTTGGCTCTTTTGTTTGGCTACTCATTTGCTTTGGCTTTAAGGAGTCCTTACCAAAAGAGAAGCGGGAACAACAACCCATATTGGCATCCTATCGCCATGTGCTGCGTCACCGTGGCTTTAGGGCCTATTTGCTGTCTCTTATCGCCACTTTTGCCGGAATAGCCGCCTTCGAAGCCATAGCTGGTGTGCTCTATGGCCAATATTTGCAACTCTCGCCTGTTATGGTGAGCTGCTATTTTGTGGCCCCAATCCCAGGATATTTGCTCGGTGCCCTTATTGCTGGCAGAAAAAAACAGCCACAGCGAACTGTTTTACAAGGTGTTGCCCTTCTGGGAGCGGGTGCGCTGTTTATCTTGATCCCCGGAATATTTCAGCTGGTCGTGGGGTGGAGTTTATTGATAGGTTCAATTCTGTTCTTTAGCGGCGCAGGCATGTTATTTCCGACATTAACCTCGGCCGCTTTAGAACCATTTCCGCGTCAGGCAGGAATTGCAGGTGCCTTGCTAGGCGGTTTACAAAATTTCGGCGCGGGGCTTGCCGCCTTAACCATGTCTTTAGTGCCTATGGGTGGCCAGTTAAGTATCGGTTTGCTGAGTGCACTGATGGTGCTGTTAGTGATTGTCGCCTTGCATTATGCTAGGGATCAAAACGATAGCCATCACACTCTGTTACCACAAAACTCATAGTGAGCATATAGCCAATAATAAAATAGCCCACAGATGTGGGCTATTTTATTGTTCCGATTTAGATTAGAGGATCCGTCTGAGCAGGAAATCTGCTTTTAGCCTTCTAATGCGATTCATAATCTTCTTCACTGGGGCGGGATAGCTTTGTAAGGTATCCACTTGACTGTAGTGATACAGCCGTTGCGTGTGTTCGAGGATATGGCTTTGTTCGGCCTCGAATTGCGCCTTCCAGCTACCGCTTTCATCGTGAATGAGTAACCCATTCTCTAAATCCAGCGCCCATGCTCTTGGGTTTAAGTTTGAGCCCGTGATCAAATGCTTACGACCATCTGCACTGATCCCCTTGAGGTGATAGCTATTGATGCCGTGTTTCCACAGGTGAATATTAAGCTGACCATTATCGATTGCCCATTGCTGACGCTTAGCAAATTTTCGCAGCGATTGCTCATACAGATACGGCAAGGCCCCTATGGTAGAAAAATCCTGCTCGGGCGGAATGTAAAAATCATTCGCCGTTTTATCCCCTACGACTATGTCGATACGTTTGCCTTTGCGCAGGTGCTTAGCCAAGGCACGCACCAAAATATAGGGAGGATTAAAATAAGGCGTGCAAATAAACAGCCTATCTTTTGACTCTTCCACCATGGCAATCACGGCTTTATTCAGCAGGTTATGTTTGCGGCCTAATCCCAGTAAAGGGGTGACACGGTTGCCACTGCGGGTCGCGTTAAACTCGTACTGTGCCTGTGATAATCGCAGTTTGAAGCTGCGCACATCGGTTTTAGGTGGCAAGACTTCTTGCTGCGCATCTTGAGTAAGTGAGGCAACGGCAGGATCGGCAATGATATAACGCTGGATCATAGTGCGCATACTGCGCGCTAACTCGGCCGACTCAATTACATGGTAACGGTCGAAGCGGTATTTATCGTTTTGCTGCAGATAAATGTTATTCAGGCTGGCACCGCTGTAAATCACCGCATCATCAATCACAAAGCCCTTAAGGTGCAGCACGCCCATAAACTCACGGGATTTGACCGGCACGCCCATAATGTCAATAGGATGCTCTGCCTCGGCCATAACCTTGCGGTACATCAGATAGTTACCGCTGTCGCCCTTGTGACCAATCAAGCCGCGTCTAGCACGGTGAAAATCGACCAAAATCTTGATATCTAACGCGGGGTTATTCGCCTTAGCCGTCATCAAGGCCTGTAAAATTTCGCGCCCCGCCTCATCGTCTTCAAGATAGAGTGCGGCGATATAAATGCTGTCCTTGGCATTTTCGATACGGCTAAGCAATTCTGCCTTAAATCGGCATGGCGTAAGCAACCACGTTAAAGCCTCGGGTTGAATGGCTATTCCACCAAGCTTATCTAGCAAGGCATCCTCCTTTAAACATGCTGACCACCCCGATAGGAAGCGCTTGGGGTCAGTGACAAAAACATCACAGCAATTTGGGTTAATTCTGGATAGGCTTCTGTCACTGCCAGCCTGATCGTTTGTTCTACTTTAAGATGGATATCAGGGTCGACAGGAAACCAAAGCAATTCGATTTGGACAAAGCGTTGATCAATTCTACCATTACGGTAGCTGATGCTTGGGATCCAATCTAATGTAAAACTCTCTGCATTACCTTTACATATAGCCGCCAAAGACTGCAGTAATGTTTGGCTAAGCTCTGCAACAACTGCCTGTGGCAAGCCGCGCATACTAATATGAGGCATGGTTTTAGTGGTTACCTGAGATCCTAAAATCGTAAGGGGTAGAAATTACCGACTTCACTGCAACTCGGCAAGACTTTTCGGCGAAAAGGACCCGGGATAGCGCCTATTTTGCTGGTAATTTGACCTGAAACGACGAATTGCCAATCCTAAGGATTAAAATGCCGCGATTTGTCACACAAGATGCAGGCTAAGATACTGGCTTTAAAGGTTAACTAAATGCTTTTATTCTTTATCTCCAGAGCGTATTGGGCCGTACAAAATCACGTTAATAAAATGGTGCGTGAGTCACAAAAAAGGGTTATTCCGCGGACATGCCTGCCTGTCTCTGTTGTTTTAGCGTAAACTAAAACGTCGTATGTCCGTCCCTATTGTCAAACACTATGAATAAAAAAATCCTACTGACCCTCGCCCTCACTCTAGCCTTAGCCTGGGGAATTTTTCATTTTAAAGCACAACTTGGCTTACTCATTTTGCCGCTTTTTATTGGATTAGTTTTATTTGTCACCCTAAGGCTGTATCGTCTTATGGAAAAAGACGATGGCAGCAATGACCGCTAATGGTAAAAAGGACATTCAGGACACCTATGACGCACTCGATAAACAAGGATCAGTTACAGGCATCATTCACTCGCCCCAAGCTTAAGGGATTACTTTTAGGCAGCATGTTAAGTATTCTGCTGCCAACCCAAGCGATTGCAGCAATTCATCCGCTGGATGAGTCGACATTTGCCAAGCAAATCGCCGACATTGCCCCGCGTCATTCGCAAGTCGCTTTGCTGGCCCGTGATTTAAGTACTAATACCCTGTTATACAGCCAGCAAGCCGATACCTTATTTATCCCCGCCAGCACGCAAAAGGTGCTGACCGCCGTGACCGCTATGGCCAGCCTTGGCCCAGATTTTCGCTATGTCACTGAGCTCTGGAGTGATGCGCCCATTCGCCAAGGTCATATTGCGGGCAGTGTTTATCTGCGTTTTAGCGGCGATCCAACGCTGACTCAGGACGATCTCAAAGCCTTGTTTGCCCATCTACAAAAGCAAGGCATAACAAGCATTGAGGGGCATCTCTATCTGATCGGGGATAAACAGGAACAATTACAAGCACCTGGTTGGGTGTGGGATGACCTAGGGATTTGCTTTGCAGCGCCGGTATCCAGTTACATCATCAATCAAAACTGCGTTTATGGGCAGTTTGCGCCAAGCTCAGCCAAACATGCCTCTGAGGTCAAATTAAGGGCATCCAGTTTTGGGGTGAAAGTCAGTAGCGATGCCATATTCTCCCCTAAAGCAGGCCATGATTTTTGCCAGCTCGATTTAGTACGCCTTGGCCAAAACCAATATCATCTACGCGGCTGCTATCCCGGCAGTGAAGCGATACCACTGGCGATTGCCATTAGCGATCCCGAAAAATTTGCCATGGACACCCTAACCGCGACGCTCAAGGGGGAAATATCACTTTCGGGGAAAGTGAAAATAGGCAATACCATCCCTTCTAAGGCGAAACTGATTGCCAGCCATAGCAGCGCGCCCTTGCCTGAGCTGTTAAAAACCATGCTGTTGAAGTCGGATAACCTCATCGCCGACAGTTTGTTTAAGCGCGTGGGGCAAAATTATTACAAAGCCCAAGGCAGCTTTACCCATGGTGCTGCGGCTATGCGCCATATTCTGACTGAGCTTGGGATTGATTTAACCAACGCTAATATTGTCGATGGTTCAGGGCTTTCTCGCTATAACCTGTTGAGCGCAAAACAGTTAGCCGATGTACTGGCGCTCATTTACCAAGATGCACGCTTTCACACCCTCATTGACAGTTTGCCCGAGGCCGGTGTCAGCGGCACACTGCAATATCGCTTGGGATATACTAAACCGCCCTTAAAACATCTAGTGTTTGCCAAGACCGGCTCGATGCAGGGCGTTGCCAATTTAGCTGGCTTTATGCGTTTAGCGCAGCAACGGGATATTCTATTTGTGGTACTTGAGAACGGCATTAGCCCCGAAACTAAAAAACAGCGTAAACCCGCCTTTAGCGCCGATTTTTTAACTCGGCTGCTGAGCGCTGTCGAAACTCAGACTCAGACCAGCCAAACAACGACCACAGAGCTGAGCACCGTTAAGTTAAGTGATTAATATCCAATAAGGTGTAGAGTCATATACACAGCAATTAAAACAAAAAGCACTGAATATCAGTGCTTTTTTATTAGGTAAATTCGAACGCTTAACGCGATTAAGCTTGCGTTAGAACAGTTCTGCTGGTATCGCCATTGTGCTGGTATCTCCCGCGCGCACTTGCGCTAAGTGATAGTCAGCTTTAGGCAGCAACTTGTCGAAATAGAATTTGGCTAGGTAGGATTTCTGCTCGGCAAACTGTTTATCTTCAGCATCAACGGCTTTATCTAACATGGCTAACCAATAGAAACCATAGAGGGTGTAACCAAAGGCATCCAAAAAGTCGACGGCACTCGCGTTGATTAGTGCTGGCTGAGCGACTTTGTGTTCATTGACTGACTCAGCGACAATGACTAAGGCATCTAAACGGGCACAAACGGCGGCCACTTTCACCGCATCAACTCGGGTGAACCCGCGCATTTGCGCTTTCAACTCGGCGACAAATTCTTTTAGCGTCGCTAAGTTGTCACCTGTGACTTTTCGACCGAGGAAGTCGATGGCCTGAATGCCGTTGGTACCTTCGTAAATCTGGGCAATACGAGTATCACGTACTAACTGCTCAATGCCTGTTTCGCGAATATAGCCATGACCACCAAACACTTGCTGTGCCATGATAGTGGCATCTAAACCACGGTCTGTTAAAAATGCTTTCGCTACAGGTGTTAACAAGCCCACATAACGAGCAGCCTTGGCTTTAACTTCATCTTCGGCATATTTTGCTAAATCGAGTTGTTTACCGGTAAATACTGAGAGTGCGCGCCCCGCCTCTGTCATCGCTCTGATTGTCATCAGCATACGACGCACGTCACCATGCACAATAATAGGATCGGAGTCGCTGCCCGTAGGTGAGCCGCCAGCGGCAACGCCTTGGTTGCGCTCTTTGGCATAATCGGCGGCCATTTGATAAGCGGCTTGTGCACTGCCAAGCCCTTGAATACCAATGGCTAAACGTTCGTAATTCATCATAGTGAACATACACACTAGACCACGATTAGGCTCGCCAATCAGGTAACCTTTGGCCTCATCAAAGTTCATCACGCAGGTTGCAGAGCCCTTAAGACCCATTTTGTGTTCGATTGAACCGACAGTGACACCGTTCGCTTGGCCTAAACTGCCATCGGCATTGACCGTTGTTTTAGGCACGAGGAACAGTGAAATACCTTTGCTTTCAGGAAGTTTTGCGAGCACTAAATGAATGACGTTCTCGGTTAAATCATGATCGCCACCCGTGATAAAAATCTTGCTGCCGCTGATGGCATAACTGCCGTCATCCTGTGGGATCGCACGGGTACGGATATTACGTAGATCTGAGCCCGCCTGAGGCTCCGTCATATCCATAGCCCCTGCCCATTCACCGCTGTAGAGTTTTGGTAAATAGGTTTCTTTGATCTCTTCACTGCCGTGGGCATTAATACACAGCGCGGCACCAGCCGTGAGTGAACCATACAGGGTAAATGCATTACAGGCGCTGTAAGCCATTTCATCGACTAACACACCGAGCATTTTCGGCATACCCATACCACCAAACTCGGGTTCACCACACAGGCCCACCCAGCCGCCTTGGGAATATTGATCGTAAACGGCTTTATAACCATCGGGCGTAATCACTCGATTATCCTGATGAAGAACACCTTGCTCATCGCCAGCACGGTTAAGCGGATGGATTAATTCAGCACTGATTTTCGCGGCTTCTTCGAGAATCGCGCCGGCCGTATCCATATCGACCATTTCAGCAATATCAGGGAGTTGTGCCCAAGTATTTGGCGCATCAAAAACCTGTTCCAATAAGAAACGCATATCCGCTAACGGAGCTTGGTAAGGATTCATGGGTAGACTCTTAAACGTAGGATTTAAACAGTTGTTTTAATTTATACCAGTTCAATACAGAAAACAATCTCATTACAAATTCACTTTGTAACTAAGAACCAGTAAAACCGTTAATGTGAAATACGGGCAATAAAAAACCCTTAAGTTGCCTTAAGGGTTTTAGTGTAGCCAGAGATAAGCAATGCGTCGTCGGCTTAGCTCACGATTAACGCATTGATTACCACATTAAATCGTCCGGGATCGCATAATCAGCATAGGGGTCATCTTCGACCTCTATCGCCTTCCCTTCATCCTGTTGCCATAGATAACCGCACCATTGTGGCACTAAAAGATTGACGCGCTCAGCCAATTTATGGGGGACAAGGTAGCTCTTATCTTCATATCGAACGATCCCTAACAGTCCTTTAAGCAGTTCCGATTGGATTTTCTCATCGATATAGACTGAATAGATTTTATTATCGAGGGTATAGTTAAACTTGACCTCGGCATGGCTTGGGATCTTAATGGCAAATTGAGTGAACTCACTCACCAAACCACGCACTTGCCCGCGTGCTGTAGCCTCAGCAAAACGCTGTTCGTTTAATGCCTTATCTTTTTCTGCCTGCAGACGTTTTTGCTCAGCAATCTCGTGCTTCAATGCACTTGAACCATCGTCAACGCGCGCCTTTTTATCGCGACGTTTTTGCGTTTTCACATCGCGCACTTTTTGTTTACTGGCAAGGCCAGCCTTAAGCAGCTGCTCTTGTAATGCATTCGCCATGGATTTTCACCCGATTTCTCTATCAAATAAATTAGTTACAAGGTTTTGAGTGTTGCACTATCACTTATTGCCCTTTGGTGCCAATTCGCTTAATCCGACATCGCAATGCTGGCGCCACCGAGCGACCATCCGCCATCGACAGGAAGCACAACCCCTGTGATGTAGGAGGCCAACTCAGAGCCTAAAAACATCGCGGCATTAGCAATGTCCTGCCCTTCACCATTGCGTTTTAACGGTACTGATTGTGCCACTCCTTGTTGCAGAGCTGCACTCGGCGCTAAGCGGTTAAAGCCTTCTGTGCCCGCAATAGGACCAGGCACAATCGAGTTAATTCGAATCCCTTCACAGCCCCATTCTATCGCCAATGTCCGAGTGAGCATGTCTACACCAGCTTTAGCAGCGCACACATGAGCTTGCATTGGCATGGCTATCGATGCCTGCGGCGCCGAGATTTGAATAATATTCCCTTGGGGGCGACGCAGTAAAGGATAAGCCGTCTTTAGCACTTGAAAACTGCCCAGCAGATCAATGTCCATCACGGCTTTAAAGCCATTAGCAGAGAGTTTTGCCGCTGTAGCCGGAAAGTTACCTGCAGCGCCACTTACCAACACATCGATAAAGCCAAATTCGGAGGCGATAGTGTCAAACCCCTGCTCGACCGCAGCCAAATCCCTGACATCAAAACTCACCCCAAGGTGGATCCCATCAGGATTTGACTGCTTTAGCTGCAACACGGCGGCATCAATCTTGTCTTGGCTGCGACTCGCCACCGCCACATTCGCGCCAGCCAGCGCAAAGGCGTTGGCAATCGCGAGGTTAATTCCACTCGTACCACCGACAACGACAACATTCTTACCTTGATAATTAAACATCGTAGTATTCAGCATGGGCATTCTCCGTGAACGGTCAAATTAACGCGCGAATAAGTGCTTAAGCCGCAATGGCTGTCACCATGTCTCTCAAGCTAGAGATTGATGAATCGCCTGCAGTGCAGCCAGAGGGTCGGCGGCCTTAGTGATTGGTCGACCAATCACTAAATAATCAGAACCGGCTGCAAGCGCCTGCGATGGCGTCATCACCCGGTGTTGGTCGCCCACGTCGCTGCCCACAGGGCGGATCCCCGGGGTGATAAGTTTAAAATCTTGACCTAAGAGTGATTTAAGTACGCTTGCCTCTTGCGCCGAACAGACTACACCATCGAGGCCCGCCTGCTTGGTGAGTTTCGCGAGACGTTGCACATGCTCAAAGGCAGGAACATCAATGCCGATGAGTTTTAAATCTTCATCACTCATGGAAGTGAGAACCGTTACTGCGATTAGCATAGGCGCATCATTACCATAGGGCAGCAACGCTTTTTTTGCCGCTTCCATCATGGCCAAGCCGCCGCTGGCATGCACGTTTGTCATCCACACGCCCAGTTCTGCCGCGGCCGCGACCGCTTTGGCGACCGTATTAGGAATATCGTGAAACTTTAAGTCGAGGAAAAGATCGAAACCACGGTCGTGAATATCTTTCACCAATTGTGGGCCAAACAGGGTGAACATTTCTTTGCCCACTTTAAGGCGGCACATGTTGGGATCGAGTTGATCTATCAGTTGTAAGGCGTGGTTTTTATTATCGTAATCAAGCGCTACGAGGATAGGTTTGGTCGTCATCATCTCTCCAACTGGGTTACACTAACAGGTTTTTTCAAAAGGTTATTCACCGTCTAAACCACGGATCCGTTTAATGGTGCCCCATTTTTTACAGGAGGGACAATGCCAATAAAGTGTGTGGGATGGAAAACCGCATTCTTTACAGCGATAACTTGGACGGAATTTAATTTGTTGTTCAACGAGTTGCTCAAGCATAGTCAAACTTTGTTTGGCTTGCCCTTCTTCGGCTTGACGCAGGTGCATCTGCATTAAGTGCTGAAATCCCTTCATGGTGGGATGGCGATACAGGGCATCCAATACCATGTTTTCAGCGGCCTTTATCTCATCGAGACTAATCATATGTTGAGCAAGCGCTACCACCACAGAGGCTCCCGCCCCTTCGGCCATAGCACCCGCTAATAATTCTTGATAACCCTCTTTATCTTGGGTATCGCGATACACTTGTTTCGCGGTGGGCAAAGCATCGGCAAAGAGTTCTATATCGGCTTTTTTCAGTGCCATCAGCATGGATTTACACTGGGTGTAATCCTTAGCATCGAGAAATTTTTTGGCGAGCGTGAGCAAGGCTCGGCCGCACTTAGGATCTTGTTTTAATGCCTGTTGCAGCAGCTTTATTTTATCCGCATCATCCCCGGATTCATCCGCAAGCTGGCAATAAAAATGGGCAATAATCGGTTTGAGTGCCTGCTGACGCTTACGGCTTAAGCGTTTGGTGATGTCGATGGCTTTTTGCCATTCCTTAATCACCTGATAAATGGCAATCAGCTGAGTTTCAGACTCTTCACTGTGATCATCTTGACTCACTAAATTCAAGAAAATTTCCTCAGCGCGGTCGTAAAACCCTGCGGCAAGGTAATCTTTACCCAGTTCCATCATAGCCATATCGCGCTGCTCATTGGTGAGCGTTGGTCGTGCAATTAAGTTCTGATGGATACGAATGGAACGGTCAACTTCACCGCGTTTGCGAAATAACGAACCGAGGGAAAGATGGGTATCGATAGTTTCATCATCCACATCGAGCATACTGATAAACAAGTCGACCGCTTTGTCTGACTCGTTCGACAACAGGAAATTTAAGCCGGTGAAATAATCACGACTTAATTGTTTACGCTGATTACTCTGGTTTTGCCTTATGCTCCGCCGCCCCATATACCAGCCGTAACCGGCAGCAATAGGGAGCAACAGGAAGAGGATCTCAAGCATATTAGGCGTCTACACCTTGAGGATTTTTAGCGGTTTGGACCGTTAACTTCTTTCTGGTTGCCGCTAAAGCCAATTTGAGTTTGACAATATAATAGCTGGCCACAAGCCAACTCAACATAAAGCCAGCAAAGAAAACCACGGCCAAGACTACGGGTAAACGGTACTCACCCTGAGCCACAAAGTAGCTGATCGTCACTACTTGTTCATTACGCGCACCAAAAATCAATGCCACGATAAATAACAGTGCCACAAGGACTGTCGCTACAAAAGATTTCACGTCGCACTCCCTTAAACGCCTTTCAATTTTCTGATTATCCAAGAAATTTACTGAGCTGACCAGCTTTGCCTTGCATTAGATATAAAAAAGCCCCCTTACGGAGGCTTTTTGTAATGCGGTCAATTATACATTAACTGCGTCAACGCGTTCGCGCAGTTCTTTGCCTGGCTTAAAGTGCGGGACGTATTTGCCTTCCAATTCGACTGATGAACCAGTCTTTGGATTACGGCCAGTACGCGGTGCACGATAATGAAGCGAGAAACTACCAAAGCCACGGATCTCAATACGATCACCGCTTTCTAATGTTGTTGCCATTTGCTCCAACATCTCTTTGATTGCGCCTTCAACCTCTTTCGCCGACAGCTGCGACTGCCTGGTGGCGAGTTTTTCGATCAGTTCGGATTTTGTCATCCTAGCTATCCCCTATTATCAAGCCAAACACAGTCACCTAATGGGGAGAAAAACTCCCCATACAACAGGCGATTATTTGCGAGCTGCTTTAAACGCTTCAGCCATTGCATTACTAATAACAGCGTCTTCTTGTTTATTCAAGGTCGCCATTACTTCTTTTTCTTCAGCTTCGTCTTTCGCTTTGATTGACAGGCTGATAGAACGGTTCTTACGGTCAACACCCATGAACTTAGCTTCGATAGCGTCACCTACTGAGTAAACAGTAGATGCATCTTCGATGCGCTCACGGCTGATGTCAGCTACACGGATGTAACCTTCAACAGTGTCAGCTAGTTCAACAGTCACACCTTTAGCATCAACAGCAGAAACAGTACCGTTTACGATAGTACCTTTCTTCTTGTCAGCTAAGTAAGCGTTGAATGGATCGTCTTCAGTTTGCTTAACGCCTAAGCTGATGCGCTCGCGCTCTGGGTCAACAGACAGAACCACTGCGTGGATTTCGTCGCCTTTCTTGTACTCAGATACTGCGTCTTCGCCAGTACCGTTCCAAGAAATGTCAGACAGGTGAACTAAACCATCGATACCGCCGTCAAGACCGATGAAGATACCGAAGTCAGTGATTGACTTGATCTTACCAGAAACCTTGTCGCCTTTGTTGTAACGAGTTGCGAAGTCATCCCATGGGTTGGTCTTACATTGCTTCAGACCTAGAGAAATACGACGACGCTCTTCATCGATGTCCAGAACCAGAACTTCAACTTCATCACCTAAGTTAACCACTTTAGATGGGTGAATGTTCTTGTTAGTCCAATCCATTTCAGAAACGTGAACTAAGCCTTCAACGCCTTCTTCGATTTCAACGAAACAGCCGTAGTCAGTCAGGTTAGTTACGCGACCAGTTAACTTAGTGTTTTCTGGGTAGCGCTTGCTGATTTCTAACCATGGATCTTCGCCAAGTTGTTTCAGACCTAAAGACACACGAGTGCGCTCACGATCGTACTTCAGAACTTTAACGTTGATTTCGTCACCAACGTTTACGATTTCAGATGGGTGCTTAACGCGTTTCCATGCCATATCAGTGATATGTAACAGACCGTCAACACCACCTAAATCTACGAATGCACCGTAGTCAGTCAGGTTCTTAACGATACCTTTAACTGCTTGACCTTCTTGCAGGTTTTCTAACAGTGCATCACGCTCTGCGCTGCTTTCTGATTCGATAACTGCACGACGAGAAACAACAACGTTGTTACGCTTCTGGTCTAGTTTGATAACTTTGAATTCTAATTCTTTGTACTCTAAGTGAGCGGTGTCGCGAACTGGGCGCACGTCAACTAGAGAACCTGGTAAGAAGGCACGGATACCGTTTAATTCAACAGTGAAACCGCCTTTCACTTTACCATTGATGATACCGATTACAGTTTCAGCATCTTCGTAAGCTTTTTCCAGAACGATCCAAGCTTCGTGACGTTTCGCTTTTTCGCGAGACAGTTGAGTCTCACCGAAGCCGTCTTCAACAGAGTCAAGAGCTACGTCAACTTCATCACCAACAGCGATTTCTAAAACGCCTTGAGCGTTTTTGAATTGTTCAGCTGGGATTGGGCTTTCAGACTTCAGACCGGCATCAACCAGAACCATACCGTTTTCGATAGCAACTACAGTACCACGAACGATAGAGCCTGGACGGAATTCCAGAGTTTGAAGGGATTGTTCAAATAGATCAGCAAAAGATTCAGTCATGTTTAGGTTACTTTAATGTAATAAACCACAGTCAATCCTAGACGTGGAGTCAGTCAAATTATCCGTATCATCCTTAATACGAATACCTATCCAAACAATAACTTAGTTAGTGTTGGATAATTTTTGGTTGATGTAGTTGAGCGCAAGCTCAAGTACTTCATCAATACCTTTATCGCTAGTATCGATAACGAGCGCATCCTCGGCAGGGACCAAAGGGGCCACTGGACGATTCATATCGCGGTCGTCACGCTCGATAATTTCAGCTAAAAGGCGCTCGATATTAACATCGAAGCCCTTGTCCTGCAACTGATTATAGCGTCTTTGAGCTCGCTCCTCTGCAGAAGCAGTTAAATATAATTTAGCCGATGCCGTTGGGAAAACAACCGTGCCCATGTCGCGGCCATCGGCGATTAATCCAGGTGCTGTTCTAAAGGCACGTTGACGGCGTAATAAGGCTTCCCGTACACGGGGAAATGCCGCCACTTTAGAGGCCGCATTTGAGCATTCTTGAGTACGTATCGCAGTAGTGACGTCTTCACCTTCTAAGATCACTTGAACTGGATCTTTCTCGTTGCCGGTTAAAAATTTCACATCAAGGTGCGCAGCAAGGAGTGTGATGGATTCTTCATTTTCCAGTTCTACATCGTGGTGAATTGCAGCTAACGCAAGCACTCGGTAAATAGCACCACTATCAAGCAGTTGCCATCCAAGATGCTTAGCCAATAATTGGCTAATTGTCCCTTTACCAGCACCACTTGGGCCGTCGATTGTGACTACAGGAGCCCGTTCAGACATACATTCCTCCGCAAAAAATAATCATCATCCGTGAGTTCTTAACTAGAGCCCCGAAAATGAGCGCGCCGCATTGTACAATACTATACAAATAAAATCCGTGGATTTTTTATGAAGTTTAGAAGCCGCTCAAATGCGGCTTCATCATCTTGATATGACCAAATTCAGTCTGTTATTGGGTGCAATTAGACTTTCAGACTGGCAAATTGGGCAAAATAATCAGGGAAGGTTTTCGAGGTGCAGTCGGGATCGTTGATAGTGATCCCGCAATTGGCAAAGGCCATCATGGAGAAGCACATGGCCATGCGGTGGTCGTTATAAGTATCAATCTCTGCGGTATTCAACACAGCTGGCGGCGTGATTTGAATATAATCATGCCCCTCTTCCACTAACGCTCCCACTTTACGCAGCTCTGTGGCCATCGCAGCTAATCGGTCGGTCTCTTTAATGCGCCAGTTATAGATGTTACGAATGGTGGTCGTGCCCTTAGCAAACAAGGCCGCGGTGGCAATGGTCATTGCCGCATCGGGAATATGATTCATGTCTAAATCAACCGCGGTTAACGGCGCGCCACGGGCAATAATGTAATCATCGCCCCACTCAATATCAGCGCCCATTTTTTCCAGCACATCGGCAAATTTCACATCGCCCTGAATGCTTAAACGGCCAACACCAGTGACTTTCACTTCGCCGCCTTTAATGGCTCCCGCTGCTAAAAAGTAAGATGCAGAAGATGCATCCCCTTCTACTAACACTTTACCCGGAGACACATACTGCTGCCCAGCTGGGATCTCAAAGCGGGCATAGTCATGGTTAATCACCTGAACGCCAAACTGGGCCATCAAGGCTAAGGTAATGTCGATATAAGGTTTTGAAACCAGTTCACCTTTGACATGAATATTCACACTGTCCTTAGCGAGGGGGGCAACCATTAACAGCGCGGTTAAGAATTGGCTAGACAGATCGCCAGCAATTTCCACATCGCCACCGTTAAGCCCGGTTGCATTGATGGCCAGAGGCGGAAACCCTTCATTCTTAAGGTACACAATATTAGCGCCCAATTGTTTTAGGGCATCGACCAAGTCACCAATGGGACGCTCTTCCATGCGCGGTTCGCCCGTTAGGGTAAATTCGCCACGACCTAAGGTCAGCGCAGCGCACAATGGACGCATAGCCGTGCCCGCATTGCCTAGAAACAACGTTTGCGCGGTGTCCGCCGAGATAGCGCCACCTAAACCAATAAGCTCGCAGACAGTATTATTTTGCGATAAGCGGTATTCAACCCCCAACTGCTTTAAAGACGCCAACATATGACGAATATCATCGGAGTCGAGCAAATTGGTTAGCGTGGTGGTGCCTTTAGCTAAGGTCGCCAATAATAACGCGCGGTTAGAAATGCTTTTTGAGCCAGGGATATTGATCTCACCGCGGACTTGCACAACAGGTTCAAGACGTAATTGCTTCATGAATAAATCTTCTTTCTCTTAGGGCGTAACCATCGATGGCACGCAGACTGAAAATAGGTAAATGGCAACCTCACGCTACATGGCGTCAAGTTAAGATTACAAATTAAAGGAGATTGGGGACCTTGTTGGTGCTTCGTCGTTATAAAATTACCGATAGTGACGCAGGATTCAACCGTTTTTTACTAAAAAACGGCTTTTTAAACCGGAAAATTACTCAAGTCAGTCTAAAAATAACAAAAACACAAAATATCTGCGGTTAAATTGTGATCTAAAGCGTTTTTTGGCAGGCTTTTTTGCCAGATTAATTGGCCATAGTTCACAGTTTTTGCTTTAAATTTTTCATCTATCCACGCTATTCTAGGTTTCAAACGATAAATCACGCATATTCTTTGCAATTCATGTTGTCGCAATATAACCAAAAAGGTAGATGGAGCCATGTTTAACTCACTCGTCGCAATGCCTGCGGATCCTATCCTCGGCCTATTAACCCAGTACCGTGAAGACTCACATCCTCAAAAAGTCGACTTAGGTGTGGGCGTTTATAAGGATCCCGCTGGAAACACTCCCATCCTTAATTGCGTGAAAAAAGCCGAAAAATTCCGTTTAGACACTGAAACCACCAAAGTGTATATCGGCCCAACCGGTTCGCCTCAGTTTAATACCCTGATAACAGAATTAGCCTTTGGCAGTGATCACAGCGCGATTATCGCCAACCGAATTCGTACTGTATCCACGCCTGGTGGTACAGGCGCCCTGCGCGTTGCCGGTGATTTTATTAAACGCTGCAATCCTAATGCTGTGCTATGGGTGAGCGATCCCACATGGGCTAACCATATAGGCTTGTTTGAAGCGGCGGGTCTGACTGTTAAAACCTACCCTTACTATGATTACGACACTAAATCGTTAAAGTTTGATGAGATGCTCAGCGCGCTTGCGCAGATTGGCCCGAACGATGTTGTGCTATTCCACGCCTGTTGCCATAACCCGAGCGGGATGGATTTAACGGCAGAACAATGGGATAAAGTGGTTGCCCTCACCAAGGAGCAAGGTTTTACCCCGCTTATCGACATGGCTTACCAAGGTTTTGGTGATGGGGTCGATATCGATGCCTACGGCGTGCGTAAAATGGCCGCCGCGGTCGATAATATGATCCTGTGTAGCTCTTGCTCGAAAAACTTTGGTCTGTACCGTGAGCGTATCGGTTCATGCTCTGTGGTTGCAAAAGATGCAAACACGGCAAGCATCGCGCAATCAGTACTGCTTTACGTAGTTCGTTGCCTCTACTCCATGCCGCCAGCCCACGGCGCGGCGATTGTCGAAACCATTCTAGGTTCGGCAGAATTAAAGCAAGAGTGGTTAGATGAGCTCAAAGTAATGCGCGACCGTATCAACGGTAACCGCGCCATTTTAGTGGAAAACCTCAAAACCAATGGCGTGGACCGCGACTTTAGCTTTATCGCACGTCAAAAAGGCATGTTCTCTTTCCTAGGGGTTAATCCTGAGCAAGTGGCGCGTCTGCAGAAAGAATTCAGCATTTATATGGTGGGTTCGAGCCGCATTAGCATTGCAGGCATTAGCGAAGACAATGTGGATTACTTAGCTAAGTCGATTGCCGAAGTACTGTAACAAGACTGTTGGGATAAAGCGCCTAATTCGGCCTAAGTCCCCTCGCCTTACACTTCAGCTCTTACTTAGTGCCAGCTTTGACATAAATGCCGCTTTCACATAAGAGTCTGCTTTAAATAAGCATTTAGCTTTATGCAACCAATAAAAAACGAATGCCTAGGCATTCGTTTTTTTCTCACTTTACGCTGTTAAAACTGACTTTAAACGACACGTATCAATTAGCGAGTTAAGCAAGTTAGGTAAACTTCATGGCTTGGCCTAGCTATGCTTTGCCGCAAATTCGTTCATAAAGCTCACCAGCGCAGCTACGCCTTCAAGTGGCATAGCATTGTAAAGGCTGGCACGCATGCCACCAACGATTCGGTGCCCTTTTAAGGCCACTAGGCCCGCCGCTTCGGCCTCTTTTAAGAAGGCGCCATCAAGGGATTCATCCGCCAGTTGGAAAGTCACGTTCATTTGTGAGCGGTTTGCCGCGACGACACCATTTTTATAGAAAGGATTGGCATCGATACAGGCATACAGCATTTGCGCTTTTTGCTGATTGATTTTCGCGATACTGGCCACACCACCTAAGGATTTGAGCCAGGCAAACACTTCAGCCGCTAAGTACCAAGCAAAGGTTGGCGGCGTATTGAACATAGAGTCATGCTCCACCGCTAAACGGTAATCCATGATGGATGATTGGGTTAAACTCGGCAGTTTCAACATATCATCACGCACGATCACAATTGATAAGCCCGAAGGACCAATGTTCTTCTGTGCGCCAGCATAGATTAAGCCGTAACGACTGACATCGATTTCGCGAGACATGATGGTAGATGATAAGTCCGCGACAATTGGCCATGGACTGTCTAACTCATCAAAAATTTCGATACCATCAACTGTCTCATTTGGGCAATAGTGCACATAACGGTAATCGGCATCAATCTTATGCAGATCAGGCAACACTACTGCATTGAGTCCATTATGTTTTTCAACAATGTTAAGGCTATCAATTTGCGTGTCGCCCGCCAGCTTTTGTGCTTCGGCTAACGCTGCAGAAGACCATTGACCACTGACTAAATACAGGGCTCGGCCTTGGTTGCCTAAAAAATTATTCACAACGGCAGAGAACTGACCGCGACCACCGCCGTGCATAAACAGCACATGATAGTTCTGTGGAATGTGCATCAGCTCGCGTAAATCCGCCTCAGCTTGCTTGGTCAGCGCGATAAATTCCTTACCTCTGTGGCTGACTTCCATCACGGAGACACCTAGCCCATTCCAATCGAGTAATTCCTGTTGTGCTTTTTTCATTACCGCTGCGGGTAACATCGCAGGACCTGCACAGAAATTATAAATCGCGCTCACTGCCACTCTCCTTATTTACAAACCATGATATTAGAATTCATAAAATAAAACGTTGCCATGAAAAAAACGAGCGTCCAATTGGACGCTCGTTTTCATACTCTCGAATTAGTCTTCGTCTTGCTCGTCGTCAAGCTCTTCGTCTTCGTCTTCGTCTAATTCTTCTTCCAGTTCCTCTTCTAAAGGCTCTTCATGAACAGAGTTACCTTCAGCGACAACTGGGACGATTGGCATACCGTTTTCATCCAGCTCGACTTCATCTTCGTCGCCTTGGATCTCATCGATACGTTGCAGACCAACCACTTTCTCATCACTAGCCGTACGGATAATGGTCACACCTTGGGTGTTACGGCCGATGATTGACACACCGTTCGCAGGCGTACGGACTAAGGTACCTTTATCGCTGATCAGCATGATTTCGTCATTACCGCCAACTTGTACCGCGCCAACAACCGCACCGTTACGCTCACTCACCTTGATCGATACCACACCTTTAGTCGCGCGGCTCTTAGATGGGTATTCAGACAGTTCAGTACGTTTACCATAGCCGTTTTCGGTCACGGTTAAGATAGCGCCATCGCCCTTAGGTACGATGAGAGACACCACTTTTTGACCTTCTTCAAGCTTGATACCGCGAACACCGGTCGCGCCGCGACCCATTGGACGCACGCCCTTGAAGTTGATTTGTGGGTTACCTTCTTCATCCAGCACTGGGTTGCCGTTTTCATCGAGTACGGACACTTCTTCGCCTTCTTTAAAGCGAACCACTTTACCTTCGTTCGAGAACAACATGATCTCATCATCACCGTTGGTGATATCGACACCGATCAGTTGGTCACCGTCTTTCAGGTTCACGGCGATAATGCCGTTAGCACGTGGGTTGCTATAAGCTGTCAGCGCAGTTTTCTTCACGGTACCGTTAGAGGTCGCCATGATAATGTACTTATCTTCTGCGTATTCACGCACTGGTAGAATCGCAGTAATGCGTTCACCATCGGACAGCGGCAGTAAGTTAACAATCGGACGACCACGGGAAGTACGGCTCGCCAGCGGTAATTGATAGACCTTAAGCCAGTACATCTTACCGAAATCTGAGAAGCACAAAATGGTATCGTGAGTGTTGGCAACCAGCAGTTTTTCAACGAAATCTTCGTCTTTCACCTTAGTTGCGGCTTTACCCTTACCACCACGGCGCTGGGCTTGATAATCGCTCAGCGGTTGGTACTTGGCGTAACCTAAGTGTGACAGGGTCACAACCACGTCTTCTTCGTTGATTAAGTCTTCAAGACTCATATCAATTTCATTGGCGTTGATGACAGTGCGGCGAGCATCACCGTATTCAGCAAGAATTTCTTCTAGCTCTTCTTTGATCACTTCCATCAAACGCTCAGGGCTGCGCAGAATAAACAGCAGACCCGCGATGAACTCGAGCAGTTCTTCGTATTCGGCGATGATCTTATCGTGCTCAAGACCAGTTAAACGGTGTAAACGCAGCTCTAGAATCGCCTGAGCCTGTTGCTCAGTCAGGTAATATAAGCCATCACGGATACCGAATTCTGGCTCTAACCATTCAGGACGCGCCGCATCGTCACCCGCTTTTTCAAGCATGCCCTGTACATGGCCAAGTGCCCAGCCCTGCTCAACCAGTTTGACTTTAGCGTCTGCTGGCGTTGGCGAAGCTTTGATCAGCGCAATAATCGGGTCGATGTTGGCCAGCGCAACCGCTAATGCCTCAAGAATATGGGCGCGTTCTCGCGCTTTACGCAGTTCGAATACGGTACGACGAGTCACCACTTCACGGCGGTGCAGGATAAAGCACTCGAGCATTTCTTTTAAGTTGAACAACTTAGGCTGACCATTGGTCAATGCCACCATGTTGATACCAAAAGAACATTGCATCTGTGTCTGGGCATAGAGATTGTTCAGGACAACTTCACCCACTTCACCGCGTTTGATTTCGATAACGATGCGCATACCGTCTTTGTCAGACTCGTCGCGCAGACCGCTGATGCCTTCAATCTTCTTATCTTTGACTAACTCAGCGATTTTCTCGATGAGTTTCGCCTTGTTCACCTGATAAGGGATTTCGGTGACGATAATACGTTCACGGCCGTTGTCTTCAGTTTCGACTTCAGCCAGCGCGCGCATGACAGCACGGCCGCGGCCTGTTTTATAGGCATCGATAATGCCCTTACGGCCATTGATAATCGCAGCCGTTGGGAAGTCCGGGCCTGGAATATGTTCCATCAGCTGTTCAATAGACAGCGCAGGATCGGCGATCAGCGCTAAACAGCCCTTAACGACTTCGGTTAAGTTATGGGGCGGAATGTTAGTCGCCATACCTACCGCAATACCCGATGAACCGTTGATCAACAGGTTAGGTACGCGTGTCGGTAATACCGCAGGAATTTGTTCAGTGCCGTCGTAGTTTGGCACATAGTCAACGGTTTCTTTTTCAAGATCGGCGAGGAGCTGGTGCGCTAACTTATCCATACGGATTTCGGTATAACGCATTGCCGCTGCGGAGTCACCGTCAACCGAACCGAAGTTTCCTTGACCATCGACTAAGGTGTAACGCAGAGAGAAAGGCTGAGCCATACGTACGATTGTATCGTAAACCGCTGAATCACCATGGGGGTGATATTTACCGATCACGTCACCAACCACACGGGCAGACTTTTTGTACGGCTTGTTCCAATCGTTCTTCAATTCACTCATGGCAAACAGCACGCGGCGATGCACAGGCTTGAGGCCATCACGCACGTCTGGTAATGCACGTCCCACGATGACGCTCATGGCGTAATCAAGGTACGAATTCTTTAGTTCGTCTTCGATATTAATTGGCGAAATAGATGATGCCAGATCAGTCATAAACTGCTCGTTCCCCTGAAAATTAGCCGACAACGCATAATCCGTATCATTGAGCGGCCCAAAAACGTGATTTGGCATTCTAACACAGTTATTTAATGTCGCCAGACCTATCCTTCGTGAATTGCGAAGGATGTGGCTTAATAGATGAAAACACTGTCAATTTGGCCTATTAAACTCAATAAAATCCGTCGTTAACGGTTAAATTGAGGCCAACACTTGATTAATCTCTGAGCAGAAAAACCGCTCTGCATCACAAAGTGTCGAAGAATTAATGATAATTGTTGAAATTTCACTCAACCACAAAGACTTAGAATCAGCCAATACTGTGTTTATCCCCCATTGTCGTTATAATGGCCGCACAATGACAGCCGCTATAGGTAATAGCATGCAACAGAGTACCAACGTAGACCCGCAGGAAATCGCAAAGTTTGAACGTATGGCCGAAACCTGGTGGGATCTTAACGGCGAGTTTAAGCCGCTGCATCTATTAAATCCCCTGCGCCTTAACTATATCGATCAAACGGCAGGCGGGATTTTTGGTAAGAAAGTGCTAGACGTCGGCTGCGGCGGCGGCATTTTATCCGAAAGCATGGCGCGCATCGGCGCGGTCGTTGACGGCCTCGATATGGGTGAAGAACCATTAGAAGTCGCGCGTTTACATGCATTGGAAACTGGCGTGAGCATCAACTATGTCAAAAACACTGCCGAGGCCCATCGAGAAGATCACCGCGAATACTACGATGTGGTGACTTGTATGGAGATGCTCGAGCATGTGCCAGATCCGCAATCGGTCATTCAAGCCTGCTGCGATATGGTTAAACCCGGCGGTTTTGTGTTTTTCTCAACCATCAACCGTAATATTAAGTCTTTTGTCGAGACCATTATCGGCGCCGAGTACCTATTAAAGATGCTGCCAATTGGCACCCATGACCATAATAAGTTCATCAAGCCATCGGAACTCATGGCCTTAGTCGATAACACCGATCTTCTCTGCAAAGATGCACTTGGGATCACCTATAACCCACTGACGGGGATCTTTAAGTACACCCCAAAGGTCGATGTTAACTATATGATTGCGACGCAAAAGGTAGATTAAGATGAGCTTAGCTGAGGTTAAAGGGGTCTTATTCGACCTTGACGGTACCCTTGCCGATACCGCGCCGGATCTGGTTCAGGCCCTTAACCTCAGTTTGTCTGATGTCGGTATCGCGGCAAAACCTTTAGCTGACATGCGTAGCGCCGCCTCCCATGGCAGCTTTGCCTTAGTCGATGCGGCGATTCCCGGCGCTGATGACGCACTGCGCACTCAAGTACAGCAAGGACTCCTCGCCCACTATCAAAGGATCAATGGCGACCATTGCCAGTTGTTTGATGGTATCGCTCCCCTGCTCGATTGGCTCGAGTTATGCCGCGTGCCGTTTGGAGTGATCACCAATAAACCCGCCCGCTTTACTCGCCCTCTATTGCATAAGCTGAAGCTCAGCTCGCGTATGCCAGTGATGATCAGTGGCGATTCGACTCGTTTCCCTAAGCCCCATACCGCACCTATGCTATTGGGCGCGCAGCAGCTGCAGTGCCATCCACAGCAAATCCTCTATCTAGGGGATGCGGAGCGGGATTTACTCGCGGCTCAAGCGGCGGGCATGCTCGGCGGTGTGGCCTTGTGGGGATATTTGAGTGAAGCCGATACGCCCGATGCATGGCCTGCCTATGCGCAGTTTAACTCGCCATCGAGTTTGCATTCGGCCTTAAGCCAAGCATTGGCCAAATAGCAGTAACGGATTGACCAAGGTTAACGGCCCAACCGAATCCCATTAACGGCGAAAAAATGCGCCCTTCGCTGGTAATGCAATTTAGGCTAAGGGTCAATCCTTGCGATCGCGATCGCTGCTTATTTTAGCGATCGATCACACAGTGAAATTTGCGCAAAAAAACGTCATCAATGTCGCACGCTAATCTCAATTTGAGCTTCAGGGTTAGTCATCACTAACGCTTTTCATTATCCTCAAGATATCCACAAGATACCCCCTGAATTGAGACTTGCAAATAGCGTCAAACCTCACTATCTTGTATCTCAGATTATTTAAAACACCATATCTTGTGTATAGGTAGCAATCAGACACACTAGAAGTTCCCCGTTAAATCGACTATCTCCTGCATAGTCAGCAGTATTAAGGGTTTTCAGGTTGATTGTTTTACAAGGAAACGTACGGTGACTTAGTTCACCTGAACAGATATCAGAACCAAGGCCTCTCTTCAATGAATAGCAATATGACAGTCACAAAACGCTGTGGTGCACGTGAGACAATCGATCTCGACAAAATACACCGCGTAATTACTTGGGCAGCCAAGGGATTAAAAAACGTTTCTGTTTCTGAAGTTGAACTTCGCACGCATTTACAGTTTTTCGACGGGATCCCAACCGAAGCTATCCACGAAACGATCATCAAATCTGCGGCGGATTTAATTTCCCCAGAATCACCGGATTATCAGTTTCTGGCTGCGCGCTTAGCCGTATTCCATTTACGTAAGAAGGCCTTTGGTCAGTTCGAGCCGCCAAAGTTATACGACCATGTGACTAAACTGGTCGAGCTTGGCAAGTATGATATGCATATTCTGCAGGATTACACCCGCGAAGAACTCGATATCATGGATACCTATATCGACCATTGGCGCGATATGAACTTCTCCTACGCGGCGGTAAAACAGCTCGAAGGTAAGTATCTGGTACAAAACCGTGTCACCCACGAGATCTATGAGAGCGCCCAGTTCCTCTATATTCTGGTGGCGGCCTGCTTGTTTGCCCGTTATCCAAAAGAAACGCGCCTACAATACGTTAAAGATTTTTACGACGCGGTATCGACCTTTAAGATTTCTCTGCCCACGCCAATCATGGCGGGTGTACGTACGCCAACGCGTCAATTCAGTTCATGTGTTCTGATTGAGTGTGGCGACAGCTTAGATTCTATCAACGCGACCGCCTCTTCTATCGTGAAGTATGTCAGCCAACGCGCGGGTATCGGTATCAACGCCGGTCGTATCCGTGCATTAGGTAGCCCAATCCGCGGCGGCGAAGCCTTCCACACTGGTTGCTTACCTTTCTACAAGTATTTCCAAACGGCGGTGAAGTCTTGCTCGCAAGGCGGCGTTCGTGGTGGTGCAGCGACCCTCTTCTACCCCATTTGGCACTTAGAAGTAGAATCGCTGCTGGTACTGAAAAACAACCGCGGTGTTGAAGATAACCGTATTCGCCACTTAGACTACGGCGTGCAGCTCAACAAGCTGATGTATCAACGTCTGATCAAAGGCGAAAACATCAGCCTGTTCAGTCCATCGGACGTGCCAGGTCTTTACGATGCCTTCTTCGAAGATCAAGACGAATTCGAACGTCTGTACCTGCAATATGAGCAAGACAGCAGCATTCGTAAGAAGACATTGAAAGCAGTCGAACTGTTTTCATTAATGATGCAAGAGCGTGCTTCAACAGGCCGTATCTACATCCAAAACGTTGACCACTGTAACACCCACAGTCCGTTCGACTCGAAAGTCGCTCCGATCAGACAATCTAACCTTTGTCTTGAAATCGCGTTGCCGACCAAGCCACTGAACAACATTGACGATCCGAACGGTGAAATCGCGCTGTGTACACTGTCAGCGTTAAACTTAGGTGCGATCAAAAACTTAGCCGAGCTTGAGCCATTAGCCGATTTAGCGGTACGTGCACTGGATAACCTGCTGGATTACCAAGATTATCCAATCAAAGCGGCTGAAATTTCATCGATGAACCGTCGTACCTTAGGTATTGGTGTTATCAACTTCGCTAACTACTTAGCGAAGAATGGCATGAAGTACTCCGATGGTAGCGCGAACAACCTGACTCACAAGACCTTTGAAGCGATTCAATTCTATCTGCTCAAGGCGTCAATGAATCTGGCAAAAGAGCAAGGTGCGTGCCCATTATTTAATGAGACCACTTACGCCCAAGGTATTTTACCTATCGATACCTACAAACGTGATTTAGATAAAATTTGCAGCGAGCCATTGCATTTAGACTGGGAAACACTGCGCCAAGACATCAAACAGCACGGTTTACGTAACTCGACCCTGTCTGCGCTGATGCCGTCTGAAACTTCATCACAGATCTCAAACGCGACTAACGGTATCGAACCGCCACGCGGTTTGATCAGTGTCAAAGCCAGTAAAGATGGCCAGTTAAAGCAAGTGGTGCCTGATTTTGATGAGCTGAAATACAACTACGAGCTGCTATGGCAAATGCCAAGCAACGAAGGTTACTTACAGCTCGTGGGTATCATGCAGAAATTCGTTGACCAAGCAATTTCGGCCAACACTAACTATGATCCCACGCGTTTCGAAGGCCGTAAGGTTCCGATGCAGACTCTGCTGAAAGACTTACTCAATGCCTATAAGTTAGGTGTAAAAACGCTGTACTACCATAACACTCGCGATGGTGCATCGGATCAACACGATGACATTACCAACATAGAGAAAGAAGATGACGGCTGTGCTGGCGGCGCCTGCAAAATCTAATCTTTAATGTTAACGGTTACGGGATCCCTTTGGGATCCCGACTTATTGGAATACTCGTACCATGACCTACTCTACTTTTTGCCAAACACCGAACGATGCCACCCGTGAACCTATGTTTTTCGGACAATCGGTTAACGTCGCTCGTTACGACCAACAAAAATATGAAGTGTTTGAAAAACTAATTGAAAAGCAGCTGTCTTTCTTCTGGCGCCCAGAGGAAGTCGACGTGAGCCGCGATAAGATCGATTACAACTCACTGCCAGATCATGAAAAGCATATTTTTATTTCGAACCTGAAATACCAAACACTGCTCGATTCTATCCAAGGTCGTTCGCCCAACGTGGCATTTCTACCGCTGGTATCGCTGCCAGAGTTAGAAACCTGGATTGAGACTTGGTCATTCTCGGAGACCATCCACTCGCGCTCATACACTCACATTATTCGCAATATCGTGAACGATCCTTCAGTGATTTTTGACGATATCGTGGTGAATCAAGAGATCCTGCGCCGCGCGACTGACATTGCCGAATATTACGATCACTTAATTAAACTCACGCAGGTTTACCACCTGTTAGGTGAAGGCACCCATGTGATCGATGGCGAGCCGATTGAAGTCAACACTCGCACGCTAAAGAAAGCGTTGTACCTGTGCATGATGTCAGTTAACGCCCTCGAAGCGATTCGCTTCTACGTCAGTTTTGCCTGCTCATTCGCATTTGCTGAGCGCAAGCTCATGGAAGGTAACGCGAAAATTATTCGTCTTATCGCCCGTGACGAAGCGCTGCACTTAAACAGTACTCAGCATATTTTAACCATTATGCAGGCCGGCAAAGACGATCCTGAAATGGGTGAAATTGCAGCAGAGTGCCAACAGGAAGCCTATAACCTGTTCCTAAAAGCCGCCGAGCAAGAAAAAGAATGGGCGAAATACCTGTTCAAAGACGGCTCGATGATCGGTCTCAACGAGCAGATCCTCTGCCAATACGTTGAGTACATCACTAACCAACGGATGAAGTCCGTTAACCTGCCACAGCCTTATGCAGAGCAGTCTAACCCACTGCCTTGGATGAAGAACTGGTTAGAGAGTGATGCAGTACAAGTGGCACCACAGGAAGTCGAAGTGTCATCTTATCTTGTCGGTCAAATCGATTCGGCCGTCGACAGTGATGAATTCCTCGATTTCGATCTCTAACGGGATTTGATTGCTTATGGCTAAATCGAACCTGCTGTTAAACAACCCCTTTGCGAAGGCGCCCATTGTGCGCCTTCAAGGGCAACCTGTGCTGCTGTTTACCGAACAGCACAATTCGTTGTTGCAAGCACTCGAAGCCAAAAAAGTGACCATTTTCTCTGAGTGCCGCAGTGGTTTTTGCGGCGCTTGCAAGACCCGTATTATTAGCGGCAGCGTCAGCTATTTAACCGAGCCTTTGGCCGAGCTTAATGCCGACGAATGTCTGCCCTGCTGCTGTATTCCTAGCGAAGATTTAGAACTCGATTTATCCCCCGAAGGTGCTGCCGTGGTGACCTATGCTTGCGGTAACACTCGCGCCCAAACCCCATCGACGCGTAAAACCGCCAATCTCAAAGCTGTGCCACAGCAAGAAGTGGTCGAAGACTAGCAGAGTCGTTTGCTACCGATTCGTATTGACGAACATCTTCCCTGCATAACACTTACTAATTAGCAAAAGACAGCATTATTACGGCTTCCCAAACGCTTTATCACTCGTCCTTGTTAGCTTGCCAAAAGATCATTATGTTATTGCTTTCCACTAACTTTTACTTTGTATTAGGTGGACCAGTTTATGCCAAGGAGAGCTATGGATAAGTTAATCGCGATCAGCTTGCTGCTTGTGTCAATGAGTGCATTTTCAAGTGCAGATAACCTCGTTGCCGAGATGAAAGATATGGATAGCAAGGTATTTGATTCATTTAATCATTGTGCCGATGAGCAACAACTCAAGCTACACGAAAGTTACTTTGCAGAGAAGGTCGAGTTTTACCATGACAACGGTGGTGTCACTTGGGATCGCCAGTCGATGATCGACAACACTAAAAACTATGCCTGCGGTAAATACACCCGCTCACTGGTTGAAGAAAGCTTTCAAGCCTATCCCATCAAGGACTTTGGTGCGATAACTGAGGGCGTACATAAATTTTGCAGCCAAGAAACAGGCAGTTGTGACGGCAAAGCCAAATTTTTAATGGTCTGGCAACACGCCAATGGCCAGTGGCAAGTCACGCGGGTGGTAAGTTATGGGCATTTACCCAACTAAGCAGATGGCCCACTCATATAGATAAGCGCTTATCTTCATATCAATCAACAAAAAAGCCTGAGTCTGACTCAGGCTTTTGTGTTAGTAATGTCTAGTCCTGAAATACGTTGACATAAAGAGGACTTCTTTATGACAACATCAATTAACTCAAGCCGTAAGCGCACACAACGAGATTACACCTTAGCCTTTAAATTAGGCGTTGTAGAGCGTGTTGAAAAAGGCGAAATGACGTACAAACAAGCCCAAGCCCATTTTGGTATTCAAGGCCGTTCAACGGTACTCGTTTGGCTTAGAAAACATGGTAGACTCGATTGGTCGAAACCTTTTCAGCATCCCCTTATGCCTAAGTCAAAAGAAACCCCTGCCGAAACTATCAAGCGCCTTGAACGTGAGTTAGCAGAAGAGAAACTGCGTAACAAAATCCTCAATGGCATGGTTGATATCATGGACAATGAATATGGAGCAGGCCTCAGAAAAAAGTACTTATCCGGTACGTCTGGCAAGCAAAAGGCAACGGAGAAATAAACCTCGCTGCCGCATGTCGTGCTGCGGGTATGTCGAGGCAAGGTATTTATCAGGCAGTTGCGCGAATGGAAAGTCGTAGAGCTGAGCTATCGGTCATCAAAGACTGGGTCCAGTACTGGCGTAAATATATGCCAAGGTTAGGGGCCCGTAAGCTCTACACGTTGATAAAATCCAGGCTGGTTGAGCACGATATTAAACTCGGGCGAGATGGGTTCTTTACCTATTTGAGAAGTGAAGGTTTACAGGTTAAACCGAAGAAAAGCTACACAAAAACCACGTTCAGCAAACACTGGATGAAGAAGCATCCTAATCTGCTGAAAGAGGAAGGACTGCATGATGCAGAGCATGTACTGGTCAGCGATATCACCTATCTTGAGTCAGACCAAGGTGTGCACTACCTGTCACTAGTCACCGATGCCAGTTCTCGTAAGATAGTCGGTCATCACGTGAGTAAAGACATGAAAGCCGAGAGTGTGGTGAAAGCGTTAAAAATGGCCATAAAAGATAAGCGCTATATCGGCAACGCAGTGCATCACTCAGACAGAGGTTTACAATACTGCTCAGCAGTTTATCAGAATGCGCTTCAGGCGAGCCAAATCCAGCCGTCAATGACGGATGGTTATGATTGCTACCAAAATGCATTAGCAGAAAGAGTGAATGGCATACTGAAGCAGGAGTTTTTACTGCACCGATGTAGGACATTTGCGGAGCTGAAGATACTTGTTAGAGAATCGATAGCAATATACAACAATATGAGACCGCATCTGAGTTTGAATATGGACTCCCCTAATCAGGTGCACAATAGAAAAGGCCAGCTACTGGAGCTGGCCTAAAAACTGTCAACCTATCTTAGGACGGGACATAAACCTCATAAAAACTACAGTCGCATGGCAAGCTCGGCGCCTTGGCGAATGGCACGTTTTGCATCGAGCTCGGCGGCCACATCAACACCGCCAATCAAGTGCACTGGAATGCCCGTTGCTTTCATCTCATCGACTAAGGTGCGGTTAGATTCTTGTCCGGCGCAAAGGATAACATTATCCACGGCCAATACTTCGGTTTGCTCGCCAACGCGGATATGCAGGCCCGCATCGTCAAACTTGTCATAGCTGACGCCGGTTTTCATCTTCACATCGTGCTGTTTTAACACTAAACGGTGGATCCAGCCGGTGGTTTTACCTAAGCCTTGGCCCATCTTAGAGGTCTTACGTTGTAACAGATAGACTTGTCTATGCTCGCTATTATCGACTTCAGGCTCAGCTAAACCGCCCGCATGCTGATATTGCTTGTCGATACCCCACTGCTTTAACCATTTTTCAGGATTAAGCGTACTCGACTCAGATTCGCAGAGGTAATGCGCCATATCAAAGCCGATACCGCCGGCACCAATCAGGGCCACTTTGTTGCCAATCGTGGCTTGGCCCGTCAGTACCTGTTGATAATCCACCACTTTGGGGCTATCAAATCCTGGTAAGCTTAACTCACGCGGGACCACGCCCGAGGCGATAACGATTTCATCAAAGGTTTCGGTTTCCAGTACCTTAGCATCTAAACGGGTATTTAAGCGCAAATCAATTTTATGCAGTTTGATTTGATTAAGGAAATAACGAATCGTCTCGTTAAACTCTTCTTTTCCTGGGATTTTACGTGCCAGGTTAAACTGACCACCCACCTCGGACTTAGCCTCAAAGAGTACCACTTCATGGCCGCGCATGGCCGCATACACCGAAAATGCCATCCCAGCGGGGCCTGCGCCCATCACAGCAATACGCTTCTTGTTACTGGTGGGTAAAAAGTTAATTTCGGTCTCATAACAGGCACGAGGGTTGACCAAGCAAGTGGCACGTTTGAGTGAGAATGTATGATCCAAACAGGCCTGATTACAGCCAATACAGGTGTTGATAAGCTCTGGCGTGTTAGCCGCCGCTTTATTCACAAACTCAGGATCGGCTAGGAACGGCCGCGCCATTGACACCATATCCGCTTGACCAGAGACAATGATTTGCTCGCCAATCTCAGGCGTATTGATGCGGTTTGTGGCAATCAGAGGCACTGAAACCGATTTTTTAAGTTTTTCTGTTACCCAAGCAAAGGCGCCGCGGGGCACGCTGGTCGCAATGGTTGGCACACGAGCCTCATGCCAGCCAATCCCAGTATTAATAATCGACACCCCAGCATGCTCAAGCCACTTGGCCAGTTGTACGACTTCGTCCCAGGTGGAACCGTTATCGACTAAGTCGAGCATGGATAAGCGGAAGATAATGATAAAGTCTTTGCCCACTTTGGCGCGAATCGCATTCACAATCTCAATCGGGAATTGCGCGCGTTTTTCAAAACTGCCTCCCCATTCATCGGTGCGCGTATTAGTTCGCGAACTGATAAATTGGTTAATCAAATACCCCTCAGAGCCCATCACTTCAACACCATCGTACCCCGCTCTTTTCGCTAAAGCGGCAGAACTGGCGTAATCCTTAATGGTGGCGCGTACTTGGCGGCTTGACATGGCCGAAGGTGTAAAGGGAGTGATAGGCGACTTGATTTTACTCGGCGCCTGCGAAAAAGGATGGTAACCATAGCGCCCCGCATGCAGGATTTGCATACAGATCTTACCGCCAGCCTCGTGCACTGCTTGAGTCACAATGCGGTGTTTACCTACTTGCCAGGGAAAACTCAGCTGACAAGCATGGGGAGTCAAGCGACCACGTAGGTTGGGTGAGATACCGCCGGTGACAATTAAACCGACGCCGCCTAACGCGCGCTCTTTATAAAACGCTGCCAGTTTCTCAAATCCGCCCTTTTCTTCTTCTAAACCCGTGTGCATGGAGCCCATTAACACACGATTTTTGAGCTGGGTAAATCCCAGATCTAAGGGTTCTAATAAATGGGGAAACGACATTCAAACATCCTTTTTAAACAAGTGATTTAAATGAGCATACCTTGAGTCAAATGTAAGCTCAACTGTTGCTAGGGGGTTAAAAGTTAAAATCCTTTACAATTGTGTTTAGCCAGTGAGGGGATTTTCAGTTAGCATTGGCACATTCGATAAGCAAAGGAGTGGCTAATGTCCGCTAACCCATCGTTTTTCAAGAGAATATGTTTATTTATATGGAACACCCTTAACGGGATCCGTAAATTCATACTCAACCTGATTTTTTTTGGCTTCCTCGCCATCATCCTCATTACTATTGGCAGCAGTGAAGATATTCAGGTCGAAGATAACTCAGCATTGGTGCTTAATCTGGCGGGTTCGATTGTCGATCAAAAACAGCAGGTCGATCCGATTGAAGCCGCACTTAAGCAAGGCAATAACGGCAGTAGCGATGGCGAAATCCTGCTGGCAGATATTATCTATGTGATTGATAACGCGACGCACGATAACAGGATCAGCACCATAGTCTTAGACTTGGCCGAGCTGAAACGCGCAGGGATCAGCAAATTACAATCCATCGGTGATGCCCTAAATCGTTTTAAAGAAAGCGGCAAAAAGGTGGTGGCAATTGGAAACTACTACGAGCAAAACCAATACTTTCTTGCCAGCTTTGCCGATACCATTTACCTCAATCCCCAAGGTAGCGTCGCCCTCGATGGCCTAAGTATGTATAACCAATACTTCAAGTCTGCCCTCGAGAAGCTCAAGATAAAGGCCCACATTTTCCGCGTCGGCACCTTTAAATCCGCAGTAGAACCATACATGCGTGACGATATGTCGGATGCGGCCAGAGAAGCCAGCAGCGCCCTACTCGCCGATGTATGGCAGAGTTACACTCAAACTGTGGCACAAAATCGCCAAATTGATGCCAATACCTTAGTGCTCGACTCGGCAAATTACCTCGCGCAACTCGATAAGGCCGAAGGCGACTCCGCCACTATGGCCATCAATATGAAATGGGTCGATACCCTAGCGACCGATGAAGAGTTCCGTAAAGTCATGCTAGATAGCGTGGGTAAAGAGAAGTCGGGTGACAGCTTTAAACAAGTCAGCTTTTACGACTATTTAACCTTAGTGACACCTCTGCCAAGCTTCGTAGAACAAGACAGTGTCGGCATTATCGTTGCCAGCGGCACTATTTTAAATGGCAGCCAACCCGCCGGCCAAATCGGTGGTGATAGCACCGCAGAGCTGTTACGCAAGGCGCGATTTGATAAACATATCAAAGCGCTAGTTCTTCGCGTCGACAGCCCTGGTGGTAGCGCCTTTGCCTCGGAGCAAATTCGCCAAGAATTACTCGCCCTCAAAGCGGCGGGTAAACCTGTGGTGGTGAGTATGGGTAGCCTTGCGGCGTCCGGTGGCTATTGGATTTCGGCCAGCGCCGATTATATCTTCGCAACCCCAACCACACTGACGGGTTCTATCGGGATCTTTGGGATGATCACCACTTTCGAAGATTCACTCGCCAGCTTAGGCATCCATACCGATGGCGTATCGACCTCAGAATGGGCAGGTTTGTCAGTGACTCGTACCCTCTCGCCACAAATCGAGTCGGTTATCCAGCGCCATATCGAGCGTGGCTATTTAGACTTTATCTCTCTGGTCGCTAAGGAACGTAAAATGACCTTAGAACAAGTGGATAGCATCGCCCAAGGCCGTGTGTGGAGTGGTAAAAAAGCCCTAGAGTTAGGTTTAGTGGATGAGCTTGGCGATATCGACCAAGCCGTTGCTAAAGCCGCTAAACTCGCGGATTTAAGTTTGTTCGACACCCGCTTAATTGAGCAAGAGCTCACGCCTGAGCAGCGTTTTGTGCAGCAAATGTTTGCCTCTGTTTCAGCCTACTTACCCGCGTCACTCAGCCATTCAACACTGCTTGAGCAAATGCTGGCTCAATGGACTGGCAACTTAAAGACCATCGCCGCCTTTAACGATCCTAACCATGTGTATGTGTATTGTGACAGCTGCGTGATCAACTAAACCTCACTCAACATCCATAAGAGAAAAGCCCGAACCCTCGGGCTTTTTTATTGGGTTTCTGCCTGCAAAATCGTATAATTCAGCCCACTCGAAGCTAAGATAACGATAACAATGACTAAACGCTCCATTTATGTCGCCTATACGGGCGGCACCATAGGCATGCAAAAAACCGCAAATGGCTTTGCGCCAGTGGCGGGATTTCTCACCCAATGCGTACAATCCATGCCCGAGTTTTACCATGATGAAATGCCAGAATTTGTGATCCACGAGTACTGCCCGCTCATCGACTCATCCAATATGGCA
Organism: Shewanella sp. MR-4; assembly: GCF_000014685.1. Lineage (NCBI taxonomy): Bacteria > Pseudomonadati > Pseudomonadota > Gammaproteobacteria > Alteromonadales > Shewanellaceae > Shewanella > Shewanella sp. MR-4. The sequence continues at coordinate 2,274,204 of NC_008321.1, read as the reverse complement.
CCGACCGACTGGCAAATGATCGCCGATGATATCAAGGCCAATTACGACAAGTACGATGGCTTTGTAATCCTCCATGGCACAGATACCATGGCCTACACCGCATCGGCACTGTCGTTTATGCTTCAAGGCCTGTCCAAACCTGTTATCGTCACTGGCTCACAAATCCCCTTGGCACAGTTAAGATCTGACGGTCAAACCAATCTGCTCAACTCTTTATATATCGCCGCCAATTATCCGGTGGCTGAGGTTTGTTTATTCTTTAATAACAAACTGTTCCGCGGCAATCGCTCCACCAAAGCTCATGCCGACGGCTTCGATGCCTTTGCCTCGCCAAACTTCCCCTTACTGCTTGAAGCGGGCATCAAAATTAATCTGCGTGCAGGTAAAATTGCCACGCCAAGCGATAAGCCTTTGGAAGTCGCTAATATCAGCCCGCAGCCCGTTGGTGTAGTGACTCTCTACCCTGGCATTTCGACGCAAATTTTTGAAAATATTCTGCAGCAACCCGTTAAGGCGCTTATTTTACTGACCTTTGGCGTGGGCAATGCGCCGCAGGATCCGGCATTGCTCCATACCCTAAAGCAAGCGGATGAACGGGGAATTGTGCTAGTGAACCTGACTCAGTGTTTCCAAGGCAAGGTCAATATGGGCGGTTACGCTACAGGCAATGCCCTCGCCAAAGCGGGGGTGATCAGTGGTGCAGATATGACTATTGAAGCCGCACTGGCGAAGTTGCATTACCTACTCTCGAAAAACCTAAAACCGAGCGAAATCAAAGCGGCTATGTTGCAAAACTTGGTCGGTGAACTCAGTCCCGACTAAATATCGCAACGTTACGCATAAAAAAGCCCACATTGGTGGGCTTTTTGTTGTTTAAGCATCAACTCTGCTATTACAGTTCGTCAGCTTTAAACTCGGCAATCGACTCGCCACGGAATTGTTTCTTCAACTCCGCCTTTGACAGCTCATTTAACTTTCCACCGGCACCTATGGTGAAATGTTCAGTTTGCTCTAAACGGCGTGCCTGATAGAGCATCACCACTTGTAGAGTCGATTCACGCTGGGCTTCAGTTAATACTGTGCCATCCTCCCATTTGCCTAATTCAGCGGCGCTACGCAGCCTTTCATAGACTTCTTCGGGCATTTGGTCGATCACTTGATTAATATCTGTCATACACTCTTTCGCTTATGTAATACGATTCTGACACGGGTAATTAAATAACCCACAAAACCAAAGACAAAACAGATGGCACCAATGGTCGCACGTAAACCTTCGGCAGGCTCTCCGCCCCAAAACCAAATCACCACTCCCGCAATAAACAGCGTCATGGCGACAAAGCTATGGTTCATGAGGCTGCTGGACTTTTGGATATGACTGATCCGTGCAAGCGAGTCATTGTCACCATTGGTTTTTGCCTCACAGTGCGGGCAAGCTGGTGCCTTGCTAGACATCCGTTTACGGCAGATTGGACATTCGATTAATGCCATACTCGCACCTATCTTAACTTATCAACCACGGCGAGCATGGCAATCAATGACGCTTCGCCTAAATAAATACTGCGCTCTGGTGACCAACCCACAAATGGATCCTGCAGATTGTTATTGTCTTTAAATGGCATTTCTAAGGTGTTAGACAAACAGTCGAAGGTTTGCGCTACCCAATTAGAGGCCACGGTCAGGTTGGCTTGACCTGGCTCATCTTTGGCGTAACCAAATTCGGTTTGGAAATCTGCACTGGCTAAGGTTAATGCCTGAGTCAAGTCAGCTTGCAGCTGCGCCAATCGCTCATTGTAAGCTGGCACCCCCTCACAACCCGCGAGGAACACATAAGGGAGGCCTTCATCACCATGGACATCGTAGAACAAATCAACGCCAGTTTGCTGCATCTTATGCACTACATGGTAAACCTCAGGGCTTCTTTCTAAGCTCGAGGTTTGCCATTCACGGTTAAGGTTAACCCCAATCGCATTGGTACGCAGATGACCTCTTACGCTGCCATCCGGGTTCATGTTCGGCACAATGTAGAAATTTGCTTTATCGAGCAGCGCTTTTGCCGTTGGACAATCATTATCCAGCAGTCGGTTAACTAAGCCTTCGACTAGCCATTCCGCCATGGTTTCACCAGGATGTTGTCTTGCGGTGATCCAGATATTGCGTTTATCGGGATTGCCATCGCCCACTTTCATCAGGGTGATATCACGGCCATCTAAGGTCAGTCCTAAATGCTCAAGATTAACATCGGGATGCAATTGTGCGTTGCTGAGAAGATCTAAATGACGCTCATAGCTGTAGGGCGCAAAGTATGCGATTTGAATCGCATCACAATCAAGCGCTAACTGAATGCTCAGTTTGCCGTCGATATATTGGGTTGGCACACGGAACCAATGTTGGCGATCGTAACTGGCAACCGCGTGATAATCTTGCCAGCCCTTAGGATAGGAAGCCGTGCCCGCATTGATGATATTCAAGGTGTATTGATTACCCACCTCACCTTCGAATCGGAAGTTGAACCATTGATAAAACTCACCGCCCGCATCGGGACGGATTGCCAGTTGAATATCGTCTTTATTATCAAGATTAATGACTTGGATATTTCCGCCATCAAAATTGGCACTGATCCGCATAATGATTCCTACTTGGTTATTCATGTGAGGGTAATGATGCTAAATGCACATCTACTTTAATGCCCGTTAGAATAAACCAAATCCGTATTTGGGGAAAATGAAAGCGACCAAAATTGCCTAAGAAGCCAGCAGTCGTGCTTTTATTTATCAGTGCCAAGTTTGTTAGCCTTTCACTACACATCAAGCAGAAAAACTGTATCCTTGACCACGGACAGTGTTGATTAATGTCCGCGGTAAACGGGTATTTGCCAGTTTGCGCCGCGTGTTACTGATATGCATATCTAAATTGCGGTCAAAGCGCCCTAGCTCCTTCTGCAATACAGATTTTTGCAGTTCTTGCTTAGTGATCACTTGCCCCTTACGCTCAAACAGGTATTTAAACAGCCTAAACTCGGTTTGCGTGAGTTCTACGGCATTTTTTCCGATAGTGATCCTATAGGCCGTTTCATCGAATTTGACCGGCTGAATTGTTGCCTGCTCTATGGCCATTTGCTCTGGTGGGCGCGATATCAATCGCCGCTCTAAGGCATGCAAACGGACTAATAACTCTTTAATGCTAAAGGGTTTCGTCAAAAAATCATCCGCGCCAAGCTCATAACATCTGATCCTATCTTCCTCATTGTCACGGGCAGAAAGCATCATGATCGGTGTCATACAGTCCCTCGCCTCTAAAAGCGAAAAACCATCCATCTGCGGCATGATCAGATCGAGCATGATAATGTCGGGCATAAAACTGCGGATCCGTTTCAGCCCTTCAATGCCATTTATGGCACATTCAACCTCATGTCCCTGTGTTTTCAGCGCATCAGTTAACCAAACTCTGAATAAAGGATCATCATCGACTAACAGTATTCTACTCATCCCTAAACACCAAACGAGAATCAATATCATTTATGTTACCATAACTAAAAATATGTCTCTAGCATCATAAGTGATTAAAAATCAGTTTTAGCTTATTTGTGATCAAGTTGGCAGCGATGAATAATGGGTTGTAACCTTTTGCACCAAAACAAAAAAGCGCCCGAAGGCGCTTTTTGAGGGTTGGTTCTATCTAAGATTAGAACTTAACTGTCACACCACCGTAAATGGTACGGCCGATAGTGTCGTAAACTTCTGGAACAGTACCGCCATCACTACCGTTAGAAACGGTCAATGGTTTTTCATCAGTAAAGTTCTTCACACCGAAGCTAATAGTTGCCATATCATTGATATGATAAGTACCAGAAATGTTGTGATAAAGGATATCACCTACATTGTAACCTTTGCTCAGGTCACGCATGTCGCCGATGAAACGGTTGAAGTACATTACGTTCCAATCGTCTTGACCTGCAGAGATACTGAAGTTGTTACGTACGCGAGCATAAGCACCGAAGTTACCGTCGATAGTGCCAGTGTATTCTTCACCATCCTGCTCGAACTTCACTAAGTAAGTCGTATCGTTGTTTACTTTCCAATCTAAGCCAATCAGCTCGAAGTTGTAGGCTAAGTTGAAGTCGATACCACTAGTGTCTTGTGAACCTACGTTAGTTAACGCATTCGACAAGTTTGTTAAATCTCCACCTGCGCCAATATTGAATTGATCACAAGCTGCAGTATCACCCGCGAAACACGCATCTAAACCATCTTGTGTGTTTGCACGAGCGATTGCATTAGTTACTTTGAAGCGCCAGTAGTCAAGTGTCACTGACATACCATCGAGGTAGCTTGGTGAGTACACTAAACCAGCAGTGTAAGAGTCTGATTCTTCAGGCTTAAGATCTGCATCTGATATATAGTTAACTTCAATTTGTTCATCTAATTCTTTACCCCAAGGATCTGTTAGGTAATCAAATGAACCTGAGTTGCCGCCATAAAGCTCACTTACACTCGGAGCACGGAAACCTGTTGCTGCTACGGTACGAACCATCAGCTCGTCTGTTGCATTATATGTTAAACCGATTTTCCAAGTGGTCGCTTTACCAAAGGTTGAGTAATCATCTAAACGCAGTGCAAATTCACCCGTCAGTTTTTCAGTAAAAGGCACGCTAACTTCTTGGAAAATAGAAATTACGTTGTAGTTACCATCGGTTGGATCTTGTTGTGAAGCAGTACTTTCACCCGCAACAACAATAGGATCTGGATTATAGAAGCCACTTTCACGACGGTACTCTGCACCGATAGCGAAACCTACAGCACCAGCGCTCAGGTCGAATAACTCACCGTTCAGACCAGCTGACAGTGTTTGTTGCTCATTACCGCCGTTTGCCTTTTCTGTGTAGCTTACATCATTACCAATTTGGTTTGATAATTCTGCACCGCTAAACCAAACATCTTGGTCAGCATATATTGAATTAGCAACATCTTTAGCATTAATAGAGTTTGCAACAGCTGTTTTAGCCTGGTTTTTACCATAGGTATAAGTAACGTCCCAGTTCATACCTGTATGTACATCTAAAGTACCCGCTAAACCACCAGATAAACGCCAAGTATCAGTATCCTGAGAATAAATACGTGGTCCAACATCATTCATACGACGGCGATAGTTAACCATGCCATCATCTGCAACAATGCCAGCTGTAGCCATTGAGTTATCCAACGTAACACATTTTGTTGGGTCAACACCTTGACCACAAACATTCAGCATAATATCAGCAGGTTGTGGAGCTAACTGTTGGTTAGAGCGACGGTTTGTGTATAAGGCATCAGCAGTTAACACCACATCATTACCAAGCTCTTGCGTCATATTTGCAAACAAGCTACGTCTTTCACTCGGAGTCTGATAAAAACTATCTTGGGTGAAATTGTAACCATTTTCTAATGGACTCCAATTTCCTCCTTGATTAATTTTAACTTCTTTCTCATTGACACCATCTTCATCCAGAACAGGCTGGCCATTTTCATCTAAAACGTTACCGACAAGTCCGCCATTTGGTACAAAAGAGCTAGCACCAGGTTTAGTCCAACTACGGTCCGATTGGATCACACCACGACGATCTGAGTAAGCCGCACCAAAGGTGTAGTTACCACCATCGGTATTGAAACCATATAATGCACTGACATCACCGTTTTGACCGTCACCCTTGTCGGTGCCGCTACCGTTGAAGTCTAATTGGAAACCATCGAAATCTTTCTTAGTGATGATGTTCACTACACCGGCGATCGCATCAGAACCGTATACCGCTGAGGCACCGTCTTTCAGGATTTCAACGCGAGCGATCATAGCTACAGGGATAGAGTTTAAATCCACTGCACTGTCAGCACCTGAACCTGAGTTCACCATGCGACGGCCGTTTAATAGTACGAGTGTACGTTGCGAGCCCATACCACGTAAGTCAACTTGAGCAACACCGTCTGCACCGTTGTTAGTGGTTGAACCAATCGCAGCACCTGCCATTGAAGTTTGAACTTGTAGCATTTGGTCTACAGAGGTGAAGCCTTCGGCTTTGATTGCAGCTGCATCAATAACGGTAACAGGAGAAGCTGTTTCCATATCTTGACGTTGAATACGTGAACCCGTGACTTCAATACGTTCAACTTTTGCAGTCTCTTCGGCTGCAAATGCGCTTGATGCAACAAAGGTACCTGCAGCAATTGAGCTAACGACAGCTAAATTAATAGCTGATGCAACTTTGGTTCTTTTGATCATGAATGAATGCTCCCTAGATCTTACTATTATTTTTATGCTTACAGTTTGTACGACTATTGCTGTACGACTGTTGCGCTTGATACTGAGGATTCACTTTCATTCAGTCAACGTTCATTTTTTTAACCTTAACAACAAATTTGTTTATTATTTTGACCAATGTTGTAACCCAATTGTTTAACTCTGATATTGAGTACCAATCAACTCCTATTAACAGCATTTAAAACCGTAAATTTTAGGGGTAAACAGTGATTTCAGCTGTTAATAAAATAACATTTAACAAACATTGAATTCCCTTAAAAATGTGACGCACATCACATTTCATCAAATGAGAACTATCTGACGCACAGAATCAAATGTCGATTAATTATGCACGCAGGCAATCTTTGCAACAAAAAGAATCGTGCAAATATAAGAGATTTCATGCTGGACATAGATAAAAAATGAATAACTTGTGATTTTTATGCACCACACATATACGATAAACAAAAACGCAACAATTCATTGTAAATTATTATCAATCTTAAGCATGAGATGCTTCAGGGGGAGATAGGGATAAAAAAGCGGAAATATAATGCATCTATCGGATAGGAAACGCTGAGCCAAAACCATCTGAATGCTGATTTTATGAACAATATAAATACCATTCGAGTTATTCCAACTCAACACATAAATATATTTGTTTTATTATTGTTAATGAGTCGAGTTAAATATTTTTTAGAAACCAAAAAAGATTATTATTTAGGCGAATAAATTTAAATAAAAACAGCATCCCAATGACTATCCCGCTCCATAGTCCATTAAATTAAACCACTATTCATTAAATAATATTCATCTTAATGATTTGGATGTGGTTCGTTCTAGCGACAAAGTTATCTGGTGACAAAAAGGACAATAATAAAATCGGTAAAAACAAAAAGCGGCCAAGGCCGCTTTTTGTTAACAAGGTCATCCTTCTTGGATGTTACTCTGGTTTTATCATGCCAAAATGCAGATAGGCTCTGGTTGTGGCAATACGACCGCGTGGCGTTCGTTGGATAAAGCCTTGTTGGATAAGGAAAGGTTCCAATACATCTTCAATGGTTTCACGCTCCTCACCAATTGCCGCGGCAAGGTTATCAAGCCCCACAGGGCCACCCATAAACTTATCGATAATCGCGAGTAGCAGTTTTCGGTCCATATAATCGAACCCTTCACCATCAACATCGAGTAAATCGAGCGCGTGCTCAGCGACTTTCTTGGTTACAGCGCCATCGTGTTTCACTTCCGCATAATCACGCACTCGGCGCAGTAAACGGTTGGCAATCCTCGGAGTGCCCCGTGAGCGTTTGGCAATTTCGGTCGCCCCTTCACTATCAATGGCCAATCCCATCACCTGCGCCGAACGTGTCACAATGGTGCTTAAATCTTTAACATTATAAAACTCGAGCCGAAGTGGAATGCCAAAACGCGCCCTTAGCGGAGAGGTTAACGCACCTGCCCGCGTGGTCGCCCCCACCAAGGTAAAAGGCGGTAGATCCAACTTAATCGAGCGAGCTGCTGGCCCCTCACCTATCATAATATCCAGCTGATAGTCTTCCATCGCAGGATACAGAATTTCTTCGACGACAGGACTTAAACGGTGAATTTCATCGATAAAAAGCACATCCCCCGCCTCAAGATTGGTGAGCAGCGCCGCCAAATCCCCGGCTTTCTCGAGCACTGGCCCCGACGTCGATTTGATGTTCACCCCCATTTCATTAGCCACGATCATGGCTAAGGTGGTTTTACCTAACCCCGGCGGGCCGTAGATCAACATATGGTCTAAGGCTTCTTCGCGATTCTTTGCCGCTTGAATAAACACTTTTAATTGGGCACGCGTATCATCCTGCCCAGTATATTCATCGAGCAATTTAGGGCGCATCGCCCTGTCGATAACATCATCTTGACCTTGCAGCTGCGGCTGGATCAGTCTATCTGCTTCAATCATTTACCTATTCCTGTTACCGCATCGACATACGGCACTTGCTATTTTTGTGCAGTTGCAACCTAACTGGCTGCAAAAATCGCGTACCGCAATATAACACTAGCCTCAATGAAAACCATGCCATTAGAGCATCGATTTTAACGCGGCCTTAATCAAGGTCTCACTGTCCATGCCTTCTTTATAGGCGGCAGAAACGGCTTTACTCGCCTGTGGTGGTTTATAGCCGAGGGAGAGCAAGGCTGAAATCGCATCCTCTTCGGCACTATTGACCGTCGGAGCCGGTGAATAGTTAGATTGCAGCACGAACTCACGCTCAGAGCCTACCGATGCTTCCATCAAGCTCTTCAATTTATCGCGCATCTCGACTAATAAACGTTCGGCGGTCTTTTTACCAACACCGGGTAATTTCACCAGCGTCACTATATCATCGCGCTCGACACAGCCCACAAACTCGCTGGCGGTCATGCCAGAAAGAATGGTTAACGCCAGTTTAGGACCCACGCCGTTGGCCTTGATAAGCAAGCGAAACAGTGAGCGCTCTTTTTTAGTGATAAAGCCGTAAAGCAGCTGGGCATCTTCACGCACCACAAAATGGGTATACACTGTGGTCGGTTGATTGACCTCCGGGAGTTCATAGAAGCTGGTAAGGGGCATCTGTAACTCGTAACCCACGCCATTGACATCAATCAACACCTCTGGCGCTTGCTTTTCAATTAACACGCCACGTAAACGACCTATCATCTGTACCGTCCATATGTTCTTGTTGTCGCTCGGCCGCTTAAGGCGACCAAACTTTGATTGGTGTGATAATGACATACCGCAACGCCAAGCGCATCCGCAGCGTCGGCCTGTGGCGCCGCGGGCAGCTTAAGTAATTGCTGGATCATATGTTGAACCTGTTCTTTCTTGGCTCGCCCCGTTCCGACCACCGCATTCTTAATTTGGGTGGCACTGTATTCGGCAACGGGTAAGTTGGCCACTGTTGCAGCCACGATGGCCGCACCACGGGCTTGGCCCAATTTCAAGGCCGAGTCGGCATTCTTGGCGAGAAACACTCGCTCAATCGCAAATTCATCGGGTTGGTATTGGCGAATAATTTCACTGATCCCATCAAAGATTTGCTTGAGTCTTAATGGTAAATCCTCACCCGAGGTGCGAATGCAGCCGCTGCCCAAATAAAGTTGCTGCCGCCCTTGGCATTGGATAACGCCGTAACCTGTGATCCGAGAACCTGGGTCAACCCCTAAAATAATCGCCATGCTATCCCTAATGCCTGTGCTCGACTTTATTCAACCTAGATAACGGCGGTTGTAAGCCGAGTAACAGCGCAAAAAACATCAATAAATCAAAGATAAATCTAAGGTGACCCTATAAGCAAGATGCGGTGTCTAAACGCTGGTTCAAAGCTGAGTGTTAAACGCTTGCTCTATGTAAGAATCGATCTATGCAAGAATTAAGCTCTGGCGAGTTCAGTTCCGGCCACCTACTAAGATAAAAATCAAATGACAGCTTGGGTTTACCCTAAGCTTTCCATAATCTCATCGGAGATTTCGGCATTATGATACACCTCTTGCACATCATCGTGCTCTTCGAGGGTATCGATAAGACGCATAAACTTCTCTGCCGTCTCTGCATCTAACTCCGCTTTGGTCGAGGCTATCATCGCGATTTCGGCGTTATCACTGACAAATCCCGCCGCATCGAGGGCATCTTTCACCCCATAAAACTCCGTCGGTTCGGTAAATACGTCAATTGCACCATCATCGTAACTCACCACATCTTCGGCGCCCGCTTCTAGCGCCGCGTCCATCAGGGCGTCTTCATCTGTGCCCGGCGCATAGGACAACACGCCGCGCTTAGTGAACAAATAGGCAACCGAACCATCGGTCCCTAAGTTCCCACCCGATTTACTAAAGGCATTACGCACGCCGCTCACGGTACGGTTACGGTTATCAGTCATGGTTTCGACCATCACAGCGGTGCCGCCTGGGCCATAGCCTTCGTAAATAATGGTTTCGAGTTGCTGGCCTTCAAGCTCACCAGCGCCGCGTTTGATTGCGCGCTCAATGGTGTCGCGGGTCATGTTGCCGCCGAGCGCTTTATCGATTGCGATACGCAGACGCGGGTTTGAATCGGGATCTGAGCCACCTTCACGGGCTGAAACCGTTAACTCGCGGATAAATTTGGTAAAGAGTTTACCGCGTTTAGCATCTTGCGCTGCTTTGCGGTGCTTAATGTTGGCCCACTTACTATGACCTGCCATGGGAGTTCTCCTCTACACATAGCCATTGCACATCTTATCAATAGCCTAAGGTAACCTTGACGGCGCCTCTTGTGAGGTTCCTATAACCAATGTTCCTTTACACAAAGATTGACGGCAAATTCAGTGACGTCGATGACGCAGATATTGATAAGAAATGAAATGACGGGGTAAAAATAGACCGAGGCTTGCGCCTCGGTACTCGATAATCACTAAAGATTAGTCTTCAGTCTTCGCGGCTTTCACCACGGAAATACCTAGTTCAGCTAATTGTTGTGGGTTAGCAAAACCTGGAGCATTGGTTAACGGACACGCAGCAGTGGTGGTTTTCGGGAAAGCCATCACATCACGGATTGAGCTTGCGCCCGTCATCAGCATGATAATACGGTCTAAACCGAATGCCAGACCCGCATGTGGTGGCGTACCGTAGCGCAGCGCTTCGAGTAAGAAGCCGAATTTCTCTTTCGCTTCTTCATCAGTAATGCCAAGGATACGGAATACCGCAGATTGCATCTCTTGGTTGTGGATACGAACTGAACCACCACCTAATTCACAGCCGTTTAATACCATGTCGTAGGCATCTGACACACGGTTAGCCGGATTGGCTTCCAGCTCTTGTGGTGTCACGCCGCGTGGCGCAGTAAACGGATGGTGAACCGCGTGGAAGCTGCCGTTGATCTTCTCAAACATTGGGAAGTCAACCACCCACAGTGGACGCCATTGACCTTCGAGCAGGTTAAAGTCTTCACCGGCTTTTAGACGCAGTGCGCCCATAGATTCAGCAACCACAGTCGCGTTATCGGCACCAAACAGGATGATATCGCCAGTTTGTGCGCCAGTGCGGCTGATGATTTCGTTCACAATGTCTTCGTTCAAGAACTTGAGCACAGGTGATTGAATGCCTTCTAAGCCTTGAGTAAGGTCGTTTAGCTTCATCCACGCTAAACCTTTAGCACCGTATATACCGACAAACTTAGTGTAATCATCGATTTGCTTACGGGATAAGCTCGCGCCACCTGGAATACGCAGGGCCGCAACACGACCTTCTTCGTCATTAGCTGGGCCTGAGAATACCGCAAACTCCACTTCTTTGAGCAAGTCAGCTACGTCAACCAGTTCTAATGGGTTACGTAAATCAGGCTTATCTGAACCGAAACGACGCATGGCTTCGTTATAGGTCATACGTGGGAATTCGCCTAAATCGACGTTCAGCATCTCAAGGAACAGACCACGCATCATTTCTTCGGTCTTAGCCATCACCTGCTCAGACGTCATAAATGAAGTTTCGATATCGATTTGAGTAAATTCTGGCTGACGGTCAGCACGTAAGTCTTCGTCACGGAAGCATTTTACGATTTGATAGTAACGATCAAAGCCTGACATCATCAGTAACTGTTTAAACAGCTGTGGTGATTGTGGCAGCGCGAAGAATTGACCTTTGTAAGTGCGGCTTGGCACTAAATAGTCACGTGCACCTTCTGGCGTCGCCTTAGTCAGAATAGGCGTTTCGATATCTAAGAAGCCGTTTGAGTCGAGGAAACGACGCACAGCACTGGTCACTTTCGCGCGGAACATTAAGCGCTGCGCCATTTCTGGGCGACGTAAATCTAAATAACGGTACTTTAGACGCTGCTCTTCACTGTTGTTTTGATAGTTATCTAAGCTCAGCGGCAGCGGCTCAGAACTATTGATGATCGTCAGTTCTTTACCTAATACTTCAATTTCGCCGGTCTTCATTTGCGCGTTAACTTGGCTATTAGGACGGGCACGCACGAGACCTTTGACCTGAACACAAAACTCGGCGCGCAGCGTACTGGCAACATTAAAGACCTCAGGTAAATCTGGATCGTAAACCACTTGGACCAGACCTTCTCTGTCTCTTAAATCTAAAAAGACCACGCCACCCAAATCACGGCTACGATTAACCCAACCTACCAAGGTAACTTCTTGTCCAACGTGAGACTTATTGACGTCTCCACAATAATGACTGCGCATCTAACTCTATCCTTTATCCGGAAACCGGTGCTTTGGAAATAATCAAAACGAGATAAAAGCGGCATTATAGTCAAATAATGCCGATTACCAAAGTACTTCACTTTTAGGCGGTGAAGTATCAAACAGTTTTACGCCCTTGACTAGAGGCGAACGCACTATCTGCGTATAAGCGTTCAAAAAAACATCAAGCTAGGCGGTAGCAACGGCCACCCGCCGTTTTGGCTTGATACATCAGTTGGTCAGCTTTCTTCATTAACTCGATGGCCGTATCGCCATCGCGGGGATAAATCACCACACCTATGCTGATGGCAACCTCGACTGTCACCCCTTCTACGCTAAAAGGTGACGAAAGCGAGTGCAGAATATTATCAGCAACTTGGGTGGCAGCATCGAGATCTTGCACACGATTTAGCAGGATCACAAACTCATCTCCCCCGAATCTTGCTACTGTATCAGAATGACGAATGGCTTTGGTCAGTAATCCCGCCACTTGCAATAACAACGCATCTCCTACCGGGTGACCATATTGATCATTAATCTGTTTAAAGTTGTCTAAATCGATAAACAGTAAGGCAAAGTGACTATGATCCCGCCGATGGGCCAACAAAGCCTGTGACAATCTGTCATCCAAGAGTGCCCGATTAGGTAACTGGGTTAAAGCATCGTGGCTGGCAACGTGTTGTAAACGTTTTTCTGCGGCAATGCGGCGAGTGATCTCCAAGTTTAAGCGACGATTCACCATTAATACCGCAACCATAACGACCGCTAAGCTTAGCGCACCAACCAATAGATAGCGGATCCATTGCACATAGCGGCTATTGTCCGAATCAAGGGAGAAACTCACCCAATGGGAATAGATTTGTTGCTGAGTATGCAGGTCGATTTGCGCTAACACACGATTGATTAAGGGAACCAAAGGCGCATATTGCGGATTAAGTCCAAAGTGGCTGTGCTGATCGGCTAAATCACTGAGTAGCGACATTTTGAGTAGCGGATATTGGCCCGTTTTTAACTCAGAGGCCAGCGTCACTACTTTGTCGATAAATACATCCGCATGACCCTCATTGACCGCAGCGAGTCCCGACTGGATATCTTGCACCAACACGAGCTTAAGCGAAGGCTGCAACGCCATCAGTTGTGCCACAAGATGGTACCCCTCCACCACAGCGACTCTTTGCCCCGCCAATTGCGCCAGATTAAATACCGACACCTGCTCAAGCTGTGACACTAAACCCCACGGCGATGGCCAGTAGGGATCACTAAAAGCTAAGTATTGTTGTCGTTCAGCCGTTTGGGCAATACTACCCGCAAGCGCAATTTCCCCCGAGCGTAAAGCACTGATCAGCGATTGCCAATCATCGAAGGCAACGGGTCGAAGATTTATCTGCAATTGCTCGGCGAGGATATGGCTTACATCACTATTAATCCCCGCAAATTGACCCTCGTCATCGTTAAACTCCATCGGTGGCCACTGTTTTAAGTAACCTAACTTAACTTCACCTAATTGTGCGAGGTAATCCTGTTCGCTACTTGAGAGCTGAGTACCATGTAATCCCTTCTGATTAAAAATACGGTCCTTAGGATTCAGCATCCATTTCTGCTCAACTTCGGCAAATTCCTGCATGCTAATGCTGCGAAAACCATTAGCGATGCGTTGGGTTAAGCCTGGATCGTCACTTCGCGTGAGCACATACACATCGGTCGGAAACTCAAGCTCAGGATATTGGTGAAATTCGGACCAGGCCTTATTTTGCAATAAATAATGGGAAGTCCATGCCCCCGCAGCCACAAAGCCGACAATTTCCCCAGATCTCGCCCCCGCCACCATGTTATCCATATTGTCGTAATAACGCAGAGTAATGTCGGGCAGCGCTTTACGCAGCGCCACTAAATAAGGTGCCGTAGGCACAACACCGATACGTTTGCCCTTTAAACTCTGCAAATCGGTCAGTTGTTGTTGATATAAGAACAGCCGACTCTTCACCGTATAGAGTTGCCACGCACGGGTTAAGCCGGTTTTCAGATCGTCACTTTCTGGGTAACCAATATGCGCATCGGCTAAACCTTGACGCACATCGTTGACGGTGGCATTCATGTCGCCTGGGATAAAATCGACATTGATACCCGTTTTTGCCGACCATAATTGCCACAGATCCACATAAAGCCCATGGGGCAAACCGTCAACGCCGAGATCAACAAAGGGTTCAACGCCCAATTGCATGGCCACCACTAGGCCAGCCTTTTGACCATGATACCCAAGCCAGCGCCGCTCGGTTTGTTGCACAAAACGCGGATCGAGCGCCTGAAAGCCTTTATTAATCTTCTTGACTAAGCCGTGATTACCTTTCATCACCGCGGGGACAAACTGCATGGCTTTGATGGGGATACGCGCACTGATCGGAAAGCTACCTGCAATGGCTTGACTGGAGGCGGGATCGCGAAGATAACCATCGAGTCCGGCAAACACAACCGTCTCTCCCGCTGCAACACCCGCCAGCAGTTTTTCACGGCTCTCATAATATTTGAAGACTAAATTCGGTTCGATACGGCGCAGCTCCGCCTCATGGGATGAGCCGCTCACAATGCCGATTTGATAAGGAATAAGTTCCTTGATGGACTTTTTGCCTTGTAAGGATTTATGCAGGTATAAATAGGTGCTGACATTAGCGATAGGCTGTGCGAAATCAAACAATTGTTCACGTTCAGGAGTCTGCCCCATCCCAATATGCACTTGGGCTTTGCCTTGCTGTAATTGCACCAAAGATTCATTCCAATGCCGCGCCACAAACACTAATGGTGTATCGGTGCGCTTGCCCCATTCCTTCCAGAGATCGACTAATAGTCCCGTGGCTTCGCCGTCGTTGTCGACAAACTGATAGGGAAAGCTGTCTTCCCCCATCACCACAATCAGTGACTCAGTCTGTCCTTGACTGGCGTTAACTGCGCTACTTAAGAGTGTGCAACACAGGATCACGATAAGCTGGAGCACTAACTTCAACTGGGGTCCCTAGTACTTGATGTACAATGTAAAGACTTTGTTATTGATGCATATTAGACAGAAATTTCGGGCAAATTACTAGCCGAGACTTGCTGCTAGTCAACGGGATTCGTTAAAATGCATGGCTGAATTTTCGAGATATTCCCAGATGAACGCTTCCCAAGATACTATCTACGCTCAAGCGAGCGAACACATTAGCGATTTCCAGTTTGATAATCGTGTCGCGGGTGTCTTCAGTGACATGATCCGCCGCTCGGTTCCTGGCTATACGCAAATTATCAATACTATTGGCGATTTTGCGGATCGTTTCGTCAAGCCGAATACCCAAGTCTATGATTTAGGTTGCTCTTTAGGCGCAGCCACTTTAAGTATTCGCCGTCAAATCCAGGGCCGCGATTGTCGCATTATCGCCGTGGACAATAGCGAATCCATGGTGACGCGCTGCCAAGAAAACCTCAATGCCTATGTGAGTGATACTGAGGTTGAGCTGATCTGCGGCGATATTCGTGATATTCACATCGAAAACGCTTCTTTAGTCGTGCTTAACTTTACCCTGCAATTTTTACCGCCAGAGGACAGAGAAGCGCTGATCGCGAAGATTTATCACGGCTTGAATCCCGGCGGTCTGTTAGTGCTGTCGGAAAAAATTCGCTTCGATGATGCGCCGATCCAAAGTGTGCTCGAAGAGCTGCACTTAGACTTTAAACGCGCCAATGGCTACAGCGAGCTCGAAATCAGTCAAAAGCGCAGCGCGCTCGAAAACGTGATGAAGCCCGATACCTTAACTCTCCACCAGCAACGTTTGACTCGCCAAGGGTTTAGCCACTTTAGCTTGTGGTTCCAATGTTTTAATTTCTCTTCCATGGTGGCCATCAAGTGATCAGTTTCAGCTCCTTTTACCAACAAATTGCCGATTCCAATTTGCAGCATTGGCTCGAGACTTTGCCAGCCATTCTCGGCAAATGGCAAAGAGAACATAAGCACGGCAACTTACCCAAGTGGGAAAAAGTGCTCAATAAGCTGCACTATCCTGCCCCAGATCGCGTTGACTTTGTCAGCAGCGTGACCGTCGGCACTGGCGAGCAACTCACGCCCGGCGAAAAGGAAAAGCTTGAGAACCTACTGCGCTTGTTTATGCCTTGGCGCAAAGGCCCTTTCCATATCCACGGCATTCATATCGATACCGAATGGCGCAGCGATTGGAAGTGGGATCGCGTGAGCCCGCATATTTCTCCTTTGCAAAACCGCACTGTGCTCGATGTCGGCTGTGGCAGCGGTTATCACATGTGGCGCATGCTTGGTGCGGGCGCAAAACGCGTGGTGGGCATCGACCCTTCGCCATTGTTTTTATGCCAATTCGAAGCCGTTAAACGCCTAAGTGGTGAAAATCACCCGGTACACTTACTGCCACTTGGCATTGAAGAGCTGCCACCACTGGATGCATTCGATACGGTTTTCTCCATGGGCGTCTTGTATCACAGACGTTCGCCTATTGATCACTTGTTACAATTACGTGATCAGTTACGTATGGGTGGGGAATTAGTGTTAGAGACTTTGGTAATAGATGGTGATGAAAACGCCGTACTCGTCCCTCAAGATAGATATGGGAAAATGAATAATGTATGGTTTATTCCATCCGTCGCGGCCCTGATGCTCTGGCTAAAGAAGTGTGATTTCACAGACATACGTTGTGTCGACACCGATGTCACCGCATTAGCCGAACAGCGCCGAACCGATTGGATGCCGAATGAGTCACTGGTTGAATATCTTGACCCTAACGATATCACTAAGACTATCGAGGGTTACCCCGCGCCGAAACGCGCAACGATTATTGCGGTGAAAAATCAACCCAATCAAGATTTGACCTAACGAGTTAACTCCAGTGGCCTAATACGCTTATGCCTAGGTAAACCCTAGGCATAAAACCCGTTTTAACGCCAATAGGAAGTACTATGCTAAAGCAGTTGATCGCTATCGCCGTTGCCAGCAGCTTAATGGGTTGCGCAGCGACAGAACCGACCGCCCACGCCCCCAAACCACTCGATACTGATACCTTTAATACCCGTCTTAATCAGCAGCAAGATCAATTAGTGGCTGCGATTAATCAGCAATGCCAGCCTGCAGATTTAACCTCGCTTGCGACACTCAATAGCCAAGTCGAGCAGCTCAGTCTGCAAATCAATCATTTAAATCAAGCGGCGAAAAACCTCACCGCGCAAAAGCAAGCCGCGGTGGTGACGCCTGCACCGAGCCAATGCCCCAAATCCGCCCTTGGGGATAAGTTTTTACTCGGTGAAATCGAAAATGTGTTTATCGATGAACTCAACGCCAGCTTTGCCACCCGCATTGATACCGGCGCAGAGTCCTCCTCCATCGATGCCCGTAATATCACGCTGTTTGAACGCGATGGCGCCCAATGGGTGCGCTTCGATGTGTATACCCAAGGGGAAAAACAGCCAGCGACAAATTTCGAATCTAAGGTCGTACGTTTTGTACGGATCAAGCAGGACGCGAATGAAAAGGACGATCGCCGCCCCGTGATCCACGCGCACCTTAAGATTGGCCAATATTCAGCAGAGACTGATCTTAACCTCACCGACCGTAGTCACCTCGACTACCCCTTATTGCTCGGCCGCAAATTTATTAAAGATATCGCCGTAGTCGATGTCGGCCAGCGTTATATACACGGTAAAGCCAAACAGCCCAAAGCCACAAAACAACCCGATCCTGAACAACCTAAAGCAGAGTCAGCTATCGTCTCCAGCGGCAAAAAATAATAACCGCTTGAGCCAAAGCAGCTCAATCTGACGCAGCCTGACGCAGCTAATACCCGCCACGCGTAATCTAACGCGTGACGACGAGTTCGAACCGCCAATGCCTGGGTAATCCCACGCTTTTCGGCTATTGGCGCAACATGGGAAACACGTATGCATTCACGTAAACCTTTTTACATTTTGGTGGCATTACTTTTTATTGTCGGTTTAAGCGCCAGTATCTACCGCGGCGTTAAGCATCAGGTGCCTTTTCTCCCCGGCGAGCAAGTTCAAAGCTGGGCGGTTGACGCCAAGATAAGCTTCGATGGCACAGGGGATGCGGCCGAAGTGTCCTTCTCTTTACCACAGGATCCCGCCTATGAAGTCTTGGTCGAGAACGCCAGCTCCCCAGGCTTTGGGCTGTCACTGAGTGATGATAAAGACGCGCGCCGCGCAATTTGGTCTATTCGTGAGGCCTATGGCAGCCAAGATCTCTATTATAAAGTGACCCTAGTGCCGACGGGTGTGACCCAAATCCACAGCGACGATATCCCAAGTCAGCCGGAACCTTACCTCTGGCCCGCGACCGAGAAGACCGCTGCAGAGCAAGTAATTAACGAAACCTGGGCGCGCAGCGCATCGAACTTGTCCTTCGCCCAGCAATTAATGAATGCAATCACGGCCACTAAGCGTAGCCAGAATATGGAGCTGTTGTTATCGAGCCAAACCGCGACGCAAGTGTTTTTGCATATGCTGCAAACTAAGGGCATTCCCGCCCGTGAAGTCAGCGGACTCTACCTTGAAGATCAGCGCCGCCGCCAATCCCTCTCGCCCTTTGTGGAAGTGTTCCATAACGGCGGGTGGGTCTTGTTCGATTTAGTTAAAGGCAAGCAAGGCCGACCAGAGAACTTACTGCTGTGGGAACGTTCGGGCCATTCCGTGCTCGATGTGATGGGCGGCGTGAACTCGCAGGTGCATTTCTCGATGTTGCAAGACACCCGCTCGGCATTAGCGACATCCATCGATATGATGATGAATAACAATGCCTTGGATTTTTCACTCTACCAATTACCGCTAGAAGAACAGAGTCTATTCAAGGGCATTTTATTGATCCCTATCGGGGTGCTGATGGTGGTGTTTTTACGGGTGATCATTGGGGTGAAAACCTCGGGCACCTTTATGCCAGTCCTTATCGCCCTCGCCTTTATTCAAACCAGTTTAGTCACGGGCTTAGTCGGCTTCTTACTGATCGTGGCCTGCGGCCTAATGATCCGTTCTTATTTATCCCAATTAAATCTGTTGCTGATCTCGCGAATATCGGCGGTGATCATCGTCGTTATCGGCATTATCGGTGTCTTTACCTTGCTCTCCTATAAGTTCGGTTTAAGCGAAGGACTGACGATTACCTTCTTCCCGATGATTATTTTGGCGTGGACCATCGAACGTATGTCTATTCTGTGGGAAGAAGAAGGCCCGAAAGAAGTGATAGTGCAAGGCGGTGGCAGCCTAATGGTCGCCACCCTCGCCTACTTAGCCATGAGCGCCAGTTGGGTACAACACTGGGTATTTAACTTCCTTGGGCTCCACTTAGTGATCTTGGCCTTAGTGCTATTAATGGGCCAATACACAGGTTATCGCCTACTGGAACTCAAACGCTTTAAACCACTCGCGGGGGATGCCTAATGAATATTGCTTGGCCATGGGAGCTTCGCGCGCGCGGCGTGCTCAATATGAATAAGCGCAATATCGATTACATTGGTCGCTATAATCCGCGTAAATTTTATAAACGAGTGGACGATAAACTGCTGACTAAACAGTTAGCACTGGCCAATGATATTGCCGTGCCCGATTTAATCGCCGTTGTGCGTGAGCAGCACGAAATCGTGCATATTCCCGAGCGCGTTAAGGACCGCACAGGGTTTGTGATCAAACCTGCCAAGGGCTCTGGTGGTAAAGGCATTTTAGTGATCACCCATATCGAACAGGGACGTTACTATAAACCCAGCGGGCATGAAGTCAGCCCATCGGAATTGGATAGACACGTGTCCAATATCCTCAGCGGTTTATTCTCCCTTGGCGGCAAACCCGATGTGGCGATTGTCGAGGGACTGATTGAATTCGATCCTGTGTTTGATGGTTACAGCCATGAAGGCGTGCCCGATATCCGCTTGATTGTCTTTAAAGGTTTTCCGGTGATGGGAATGCTCAGGCTCTCCACCGCAGCCTCCGATGGTAAGGCCAATTTGCACCAAGGCGCCGTAGGTGTGGGCGTTGACATTGCCACGGGAAAAGGGTTACATGCTGTGCAATTTGATGCTCCAATTGAGTTTCATCCAGACACAGGCAAAAAACTCACCGATATCGTCGTCCCCCATTGGGACAGCTTGCTGCATACCGCATCGAGCGCATATGAAATGTGTGAGATGGGTTATTTAGGCACAGATATGGTGCTTGATCAGACTAAAGGCCCGCTGTTATTGGAACTCAATGCACGCCCGGGACTGGCGATCCAGATTGCAAATGGAAAAGGCATTTTGCCTAGACTTAAGCATGTCGAAGCCATGTCATCCCATTCAATGACAGTTGCAGAACGTGTAGCCTATGCAAAAATCCATTTTAACGGCTAGCCTGTTTGGCTGGTGTTTATCCTCCCTCGGTGCAGCCTATGCTGCGCCAAGTCCTGTGCCGCTGCTGGTTGAGCAGTGTTTGCGCCAACCCAATATCGATTTGGCTGGCGCCTTCGCCAGTTACGTCAGCACCCACCAGCTCCAAAGCTTAACACTGGCAGATAAGGCCCTAGTGTTAGAGCAGCAAACCATAGGGCTGAATAATGTCAACGACAGACTCACCTACTACCGAGGTTTGCCACTGTCGGGGGATGAGCGCCAAGGTTTACTGCAGTGTCAGTTGCGCTTGGCCGACACTTTGAGCGACTTACTAAATCAGGCGGAATTTAGCCAACTGGCGTTTGAGCTGACGCAAGCAGCATCGATAAATCATGCTGCAGCAAGTCAGGAACAGGCCTTGCTCGGCGAGCAATTAACGGCTTTATTGCGCCAACATTTATCCATTATGGATAAAGCCAAGCTGCACACGGCGCAGGCCAGCATTCGCCAAGGTTTAGGTAACCAGCAATTTCAACTGGATATTCAAGCGGCTAACTGCCAGCTCACGGATGAAGGAGCCGAGGTTAATACAGCCAATAACGATGAAGAAACGGCAAATTCAGGCACTTTTTCAGGGACTATCGCCAATTACCTGTTAAAGCAATCTAATGCCGAATGTCGGCAAACCCTGTGGCAAGCCTATCAAGGTCGAGCCAGAGAACATAATCAAGTCGCCTTACACCGCATTGCCGAGCTACGCCAACGCATTGCCAATGACGCAGGTTTTAGCGATTACGCCAGTTACAGCCTAAGCGATCAGCTACTCAATACCCCGGAATTAGTTAAAGCGTTTCTCGATAGCCAAACCGAAGCGATTCAGGTTGCACCTTGGGATCTTGGCCGTACCTTATCGCAATTACCCAGTGCGCAAACCACCGCACTCAATACCCGTGAGCTGCTCGACAAGGCCTTAACAAGCTTAAGCGAGTTTGGTTTACGTTTTGAGGTGATTAGCGAGCATCTAGACTCGGCAGCCACTCAAACGGCACTTTCTCAAACGGCACTCGCACAAGCGCAGCAACAGATCCTCCGTGTTTACCATATGGATAGATTATTGGGAGAAGTATATCTGGCTATCGGCGCTCAAGATAAAGTGAATAAATCTAGGAATGCCAGTCAACACACCCTCAGACAAAATGTGATTGGACAGCAATTTGGTCAACAGGCGCTTGAGCTCCCCGCGACACTTAATAATTTCAAAGATATCGAACGCTTTACCCAAACCCTCGCCGATGCAATGACTTCACTGGCGCGCGGCAGTCATTTTTACCTTAACAACACCTTAGGCCCGACGCTCGATACCAATCAATTACCGAGTCTTTGGCTCGCTAAGGTATTACGCCAAACGCTATTCCCCCAATTTGATACCCTATATATTCAGCCGAGGGAAACGCTCGCAAGCACCTATGCAACGCAGCTTAAAGTCTTTCGCGCTAAGGTAGCACTTAACTTTTACCAGTCCTTAAACCAGCAAAGCTATCCGGATCTGCCTGCTGAGTTTAGCAAAAGCTTTGGGGCGAACTGGACACAAGCGATTGATTACCCATACAGTTTCAATGCAATCGCCAACGAAGGCCCACGTTATTATCAATCCCTGTGGCAAGCCAAACTCGCAACGCTTGTCCATCAATCCACCCAAGACTGCCAAGATAAGCTTGGGCTTTTTAATCTCCTCGTGGTCAATGAGACCGCACTCACCTTGAGCGAGCAACTGCGCGCCATACTTGGCGAACCCGTGGATGCCGCTGCGCTTATCCAAAGGATTATCCATGTCTCAGGATCTGAAAATCACCCATACACCACAACCGAAACACAAACTCACACTACCCATTGCGCTTTTTAGCGGTTTAGCCTTATTTACCGCCCAGAGTGCTTTCGCCAACACGCAAAGCTCACCCCTAAGCCACGCAGGGCTTGAGTACTCACAAAACGTACTCAAGCCAAACGCCGCGGATAAAACCGAATTAAGCCAAAGCGACGTTGCGCAGCTTATTCAACAGAACCTTGAAACCCATCTCTATACACTCCCGCCTCGGGTGCAAGGCCATTATGGGATCCGCCTCTATCGCCTGACGGGCGATGAGCAATATGCCAACGCGGCGTTAGTCGATCTTTATGCGGTAACCGAAGCCCAAGCGTTTTATGCCTGCCAAATGGATAACCCTGAGTTTGTACGCCAAGCCTCACAAAACGCCATCGCCGAACTGGGCAATGGTCCCAGAGCCAAGGCCCGTAAAAAAGCCCTCGCGCCCTTTCCCGAGTTTTTATTTTACTCCGATGTGCTACTGCGATTTGCCAGTCGAATCGATGAGTTAGGCTTTACAGGTCCTTGCCATAGTCAAATGACCCAAGCCCTCAAAAAGGCCGACCTACGTCAAGGTTTGACCGATCCCGCGATGATTAAAGCCTGGGCGGCGCAGCTGATTAACTATGTGTATTGGGCCAAACAATTAGGCGTGGGAGATTATCTCGAGGACTATAAAGTGGCGTTTACTCGGGTTTACCCCGACGCGCAGGATGTCACACTCAGCAAAGCACAATTTCGCAATAAGCTCTACGGCATGACGCATTTTATCTTTGCCGCCAGTGAATATTATCAGCATCGAGTGGATGCCGCTGAGTTTGCATGGATTTTGGATTACTTTGACGCCAACATTGAGCGAATTTTACAGGATGCGACCGACGATATTATTGCAGAAGTCGGCATTAGTTTTCTGCTAGCGGGCAAGACAGACCACCCTGTCGTGGCTCAAACTCGGGCGTATATTGCCAACTCGTTCGACCCAAATAGTCAAATTATCCCCTCACCCAAGGGCAATCCTGACTTAGCCCTTGGCGAGCATCGTAATGTGCTAGCGATAATGTTACTTAATTGGCCACAAACCCTCTATCCCGGCCCCTATCTGAACGAACTTAACGCGACGAAAAAGTATTTACCTATGGGCGTCACGCCTAAGGTTATCGATTAACCCATTACCCATAGTTTGTACTGATAAGAGGTTGTCACGCCGCAACATTGCAACGCGATAACCTCTTTTTCAATTAACTGGATAATAGTATTGAAAAAACGATCATAGCTCGCCACTATAAGCCTCAATCTATCGCTTTTTTAGAAACCTGTCGTTTTCGACATGAGGACAACCATGACTCGCGCGAAATCCACCCTTGAGCAATGGCGTATTTTACAGGCTGTCGTCGACTATGGCGGCTACGCGCAGGCGGCAGAAAAGCTCAATAAGAGCCAATCCTCACTCAATCATGCGGTGGCTAAGTTACAACACCAGCTCGGTATAGAGCTACTCGAAGTTCGAGGCCGCAAAGCTTACCTGACACCACAGGGCGAAGTATTATTGCGCCGATCGCGCCATGTGACCCAAGCGGTCAATGAGTTAGAACAACTCGCTAGCAACCTTGAGCAAGGTTGGGAGCCCACACTCACCATTGCCCGCGAAATCGTCTATCCGATGGAAAGTCTAGTGTGCGCACTAAGTGACTTTTTGCCCCATAGCCGCGGCACTCGGATCATTATGTTGGACTCAGTCATCACAGGTACTCAAGAATTAATCCTTCAAAATAAGGTCGATATTGCAATTTGCGCCGGAATTCCACCGAAGGGCTATTTATCCGAGCCCCTGTGTGAACAGGAGCTGCATCTGGTTTGCCACCCGAGCCACCCCTTGGCAGAAATGGGCACCTTAGACGATGACAAGCTACTGGCGCAGCACCTACAACTGGTGATCAAAGACACGGGCCTGCAACCCAATGTTGATATCGGTTGGTTGAAGGCCGAGCAGCGCTGGACAGTATCGAACTTCCATGAGGCGAAAGTCATTTTAAATCAGGGCATTGGTTTCTGCTGGATCCCGTCCTTTCTTATCCAAGAGGAATTAGCCGCAGGTAAACTAGTGCGCTTACACCTCCAAGGCAGTCAGAAACGGCGGATTATGCTAAGCCTAGTGATCCCGAATCGTGACCAACAGGGCCCCGCTTCAAAACTGCTAGCCTCTTATCTCCTCAAACATCATGGTGTGAGTACAAGCGAATAACCACGCTCAGCTTCTTCCACCGTGTGCGGCAAAACGAGCACTTGGCTAGCAGGGAATCATTGAGGGTTTATCCTTTTAATGGCGACTGAACTTGTCATGCAGAGCAGGCTTAAGCGATTGGCCTTAATGGGTAAACGCTAGTTAGTAAAGATTTGCGAGCATATCGAGAATGAGAGGCTAGACATTCACATCTAAGAAGCGTGGACGGTGCAGTGCTAAGGTTTGAGGATTGAACAGGCCGCGTGTATTTTGACCGTTTGAGGACTCAAGCGCCAATCCATTGGACATAACACTGTCTGGCTCGTAGCTAGACGAATCACTTATCCGCTCAAGTGAAACATCATCCGAACCTGATTGATTAACTTCAGTGTTTCCCTTACTTGCCAGCGTTGCCACGGCGACCGAGCCATAAAAACGCACCGCATTACTGCCGTTTGTTGTGTGACTCGATGTACCCTTGTTGTCGCGAGACGACGCCAACCGCTGCATAGCAACCTCTGGCGCTTCATCCTTATTCGATACAGCGCCGAACGCTAAGGTCGCCGTTGGCGGCTCGATGGACTCTGTCTTATCAACTTCAGAGGTACTTGCTGCATCTGAGGTTTTACTCGATGCAACCTGCGCCGCAATGGCTTGTTTAATCTTATCAATCACGTCTGTTACAGGCGCCGATGGTTCCTCTTGGGGCGCAGTGATATTGCCATTAGCATCAATCTTGCCTGTGACTTGAATTTGCCGCTCCTTAAGCGGTGGTAAACCTTCAATCTGTGCCTCGGCGCCAATCAGCGTTTCCGTTGTCGGTTGATCAACAATCTGCTGCTGACGTTCCTCTGCAAGTTTCGCCTTGGCCTCATTCATTTTCTGCAGCGCTTCTGCGGCAACACGAATATCCGCCGAAGAAGGCTCCACGGGTGCCATCGCCGCTGCATAGACTTGCTTCATCTTATTGATGGTCGCCAGAGGATCGCCAGGCACTATCGACACATCGATTTGCACCTCACCGTCAGTCGCATAGCGTTGACCATCGGCACCTTTTTCATACTTGAAACTGGGGCTTTGGGCATATTGACCGCCCACACTGGCGTGAGCATGCTCATGGGCTTTGACTTCTGTGTCCCTTGATTTTAATGCGTCCACTTGGGCTTTTTGCTGCTCAATTGCCTTTTCTTGCGCCTGTTTAACTTGCTCCTTCGCTACGTCTTGCTGACGAGTTTGCTCATCCTGTGTCTGCTGAGCTTGTTTAGTTTGCTCTGCTTTGGCAAAAACCTCGGCTAACGCTTGCTGCTTTTGCTCCTGCTCTTGTACCGCCTGCGCCCTTGCCTGCTTCGCTTGTTCATCTCGCGCAACTTGAGCTTGAATTTGTTCTGTTTGAGTTTGCTGTTGTTGCGTTTGAGCATTTGGGGTTATTCCAGCACCGACTTGGCCGCGCTCACCCGAGGGTTCACTAAAAACACGGCTCAACTGCTCGCTTACACCACTGGATTGATTGCTATCAGGAAGCGCATTTGAATTGGCAAAAGCTGAAGCGCTGGAATGTGACGCATCGCCTGTCGCATCTGCAGCTGCAAATTCAGTCGCAAAAGGAGTCACCACTGCACTTGAGGCATTTGGATGAACGCTATTTGACCCGGTTGAGCCAATATTCGTAGCGACCGCCGTAGATGTAGAGAAAATATTGGCTAACCCCGCACTCGCGGAGTCAACACTGCTGCCAGTCGTGGCAATTGTGGCCGCAAGGCTTGGGGCCGGAGGAGAAAAAGGCGTAACAGCACCACTTGGGGCGCTAAAACCTACATCCGATGCCCCTAAGGTTGACACTGATGGCAGTGTGGCTATGACAGCAATTTGCCCTTCCCTCATTCCGCCAATCGAGCGAGGGCCTGTGAGTAAGCTAAAGCTAGTTGAAGCATGAAGGCTTGTATCTAACGGAGTCGAAACAGTCTCGTTAGAATGGAGTTGTGCCTTGGCATTTCCACCGAGAGCGGTGAAAGCCTTCTGAACAGCTCCAGTATCAACATGAGATGAAATCGGAGGACTAGCAGGTTTGACATCAGTCAATGAAGCGGGCGGTGTCGTACTGATTGGCATAGCTTGGTCCATCACAGCCCCGAGGCTGCTTAGTGATGGTGCAAGTGCCCCACTCGCTTCGAGTTTTGGCGCATTTAGGTTAGTGGTTGAAGCAAAGAGCGTTGCAACCGCCTGACCATTTCCCCCTTGATAAGTCTGTCCGCCTTGAGGTTTAACGCCTTTTGCTGGCTCAATAGACTTATCCGCGCCCAAAAACGAAGTGGATGGCGCGCCAATTTGTGCTGACAGCGCCATAACCGACATAACTATACCTTGATGTTAATTATCGAACCTATGGTTTCCGACTCTCGCTCGAGTACCTCAGTCGATGCCTCACCTTGTCGCAATGATTCATTCGCCGCCAGTAACGCCGAAGTTTTATCGGGTTCATCTACCGCCTTAGCGGTTTCTGTCGGCGCAGCACTTTGTGATGGGCTGGGTTTGGCCACATCAATCGTTGCCTGCGTTAACCCTGATTGAGCCGTTTGCAAGCCTTGCAGACCG
Organism: Shewanella sp. MR-4; assembly: GCF_000014685.1. NCBI lineage: Bacteria > Pseudomonadati > Pseudomonadota > Gammaproteobacteria > Alteromonadales > Shewanellaceae > Shewanella > Shewanella sp. MR-4. The sequence goes on along the minus strand of NC_008321.1, from coordinate 2,246,703 downwards.
GAAGCATAAGCAGATTGGATTTGCATAGGAGTATTCCTGCATCTGGTGATGATTGGATTAATTATTAACCAACTCGAGTGCGAAGTACAGATTTATCGCCCCTTCTAGCGGCATTTTCGAGCGCATTTCTGCAGGAAATTCGCACGCAATCTAACCCGCAATCCAAGCCGATTCCCAATCCTTAAAAACCGGATTAAATCCCCGAAGGCGCATCTGAGTCATGACTTGCTCAACGGTACGTTCATCGCTTATCTCAAACTGATCTAATTGGCTCTCTGGCGCCTGATAACCACCAGGTTGCGTTGAACTCCCCGCACTCATTTGTGTTATCCCAAGTGGCAGCAAATTATCCCGAAGTGATGGCGCCTCGCGTGTCGATAAACTGATATCAAGTTGCTGATTAAAAAGCCTGAAGGCACAGATCAATTGTACCAGTCCAAGATCGGTTAAATGCACTTTTGGTGTTATGCCGCCGGTACAAGGCCGCAAACGAGGTAACGAAATACTAAAGCGAGTCCGCCAATAATGCCGTTCTAAATAGTCCAAATGATGCCCCATCAGTAAGGCATCGAGTCGCCAGTCATCCAAACCCAATAACACGCCTAGGCCAATCTTATCGACACCTGCGCTGGCAACGCGGTCGGGCGTTGCGAGCCGATACGCAAAGTCCTGCTTATTGCCTCGGGTGTGATGCTTAGCATAGGTCGCCGCTTGATAGGTTTCCTGATACACCATCACAGCATCAAGCCCTAGCTCGACAAGCTGGCGATAATCAATCTCTTCAAGCGGCTGAACCTCCATAGCCAAATAACTAAACTGCTGTTTTACAATGGGTAACACGCGCTTAAAGTAATCTATCCCCACTTTGGTTTCATGCTCACCCGACACCAGTAAGATGGAGTCAAAACCACGGGATTTAATAATCGCCATTTCGGCCGCAATTTCCTGCTCATTGAGCACTTTACGCTTTAACTTATTGCTCATGCTAAAGCCGCAATAGTCGCACTCGTTGGCACACAGATTTGACAGATATAACGGCAAATAGAGTCCAATATTGGCCCCAAAGCGTTGCCGAGTGAGCGCCGCCGAGCGCTGCGCCATCTCTTCGATATAGGGCTCTGCTGCTGGAGACAACAAGGCGAGTAAACTCTCTAGATTACCCTCGGGTTGCATCAGGGCGCGCTCAACCTCCGCTGCCGTGCAGGAATATAACGCCAGCAATAACTTATCCCGTTCAATGCGGGCAAATTGGTCGACAAAACTCATTGCTGCAAGAATCCCGTTAATGGACTGGTATGGACAGCCTGGGTTTGCACTCGGCCAAGCCCCGCTTCAAAGGCGCGTCGCCCGCAATCTACTGCATCCTTAAAGCACAGCGCCATGTCAATGGGAGAAGCACTGCTCGCAATGGCGGTATTAACCAGCACGGCATCCGCTCCCAATTCCATCGCGTGCGCCGCATGGGATGGCGCGCCGATCCCCGCGTCAATCACCACAGGCACTTTTGCCTGCTCAATAATCATCTTAATAAAAGGCTCAGTCACCAACCCCTGATTGGTGCCAATTGGGCTTGCCAATGGCATCACGGCAGCGCAGCCGACCTCTTCTAAGCGGCGACACAGCACAGGATCGGCATGCACGTAGGGCATCACGATAAACCCGCGTTCACACAAGGTTTTGGCCGCCGCTAACGTCTCGACTGCATCGGGCATCAGGTATTTAGGATCGGGATGAATTTCAAGTTTAACCCATTGTGTTCCCAGCATTTCCCGCGCTAATTCGGCGGCGAATATCGCTTCTTTAGCATTACGCGCCCCCGAGGTATTAGGCAAGAGTCGCACGCCCGCTTGCCTAAGTGGCGATAACAAATCATCGGCCCCTGTTTTTAAATCAATTCTTTTCATCGCAACCGTAACCAACTGCGACTGAGACGCCTTAATTGACTCCATCATCAGCTGACTTGAGCTGAATTTTCCCGTGCCCGTAAATAATCGTGACTCAAATTCCACGCCCGCAATCGTTAACATCTTAACCTCCCGCGACAACGGCAAATACATCAATCTTATCCTCGTTTTGGCACTGGATAGATGACCATCGGTGTTTTGGCACAACGGCCTCATTAAGCACTAAGGCAACCGAGTGTTGGCAAATATTTTGTGCTTCTAACAAGGCTTGTAAACTCAGCGGTTGTTGCAGTGTTTGGGGCACATTATTGAGATGAATTAAAATCATAACAAACCTCGATTATGGACAGATTTGAATGAAACGGTTGCGGTCGAATGCTGGGTGTTAGCATTCGCCTTTTCTACGCGCTCGCTTGATTGGCATTGCATGAATTCACTCGGCTTTAATGAATTAGGCTTTAATGAACTCGGTTTTAATCCGCACACTTCGCACTCGGGATCACGGGTTAATGCGGCCGAATGCCATTGTAGCAACTTGGCATCGAAGCGCCAGAATCGCCCAAGTAGCGCTCTCGTGGAGGCGATGGAAGGGCTTGCCTCTTCGAAACTCTGATTATTACCTGTTTGCTTTGTAGCAGAGGTTGGCGGCGTGGCTAATAATAACAATTGCATCGCTAGCAGCGCCTGCATCGATGCCATCACGCCGACACTGGGGCCGAGCACACCTTGGCTGCTACAATTTTGTGGCGCGCGAGTCTTCGAGGGGAAAATACAGTGATAACAACCGCCCATTGGGAAACGCTGTTGATCAACCGCAAACAGTTGGCCGTTGAAAGTGGCAATAGAGGCGCTCACCAGAGGCAAGGCATACTCAATACACAGTCGATTGATACAATGGCGCGCCGCAAGATTATCGGTACAATCAAGCACTAACCTCGTCTCATCGCCATGGGCTAACAGACGAGCAAATACCGCGCTCGCAGACTCAAGAGTCAACCGCTCGGCAAAGGCATCAATCTCACAACCTTGCGCCAACACGGCCAATTTTTGTTTAGCAATGAGGGCTTTGTGATGGCCAATATCGTCGTCACTAAAGAGTAATTGCCTTGGCAGATTGGATAATTCCACCCTATCGCCATCGACAAGCGTTAAGCGCCCAACACCGGCACAAGCCAAATACTGCGCCGCCAATTGCCCAAGGCCGCCGAGGCCTACGATAAGGACATGAGCCTGTTTAAGCTGCAACTGGCCAGCCTCGCCGACTTCAGGTAAAAATATTTGCCGCGAATAACGAATAAAGTCTTTATCGGCAAGGGATTGCGCCTGATCTTGTATGATGCTCATAGGCTTGACTCCCAAGCCCGAGTCAATTCGGCATAGGCCATTACTGGATCATTTGCTTCGGTAATCGCCCGCACCACGGCAATATTGCTCACCCCAGTCGCTTTGACTTGGTCAAGATTCGAAGGTCCTATGCCGCCAATTGCCACTAAGGGATAGTGCGCATTTAACAGCTCAACATAATGAGTGAGTTTACATAATCCCTGCGGCGCCGATGGCATTTGCTTGGTGGTCGTCGGGAAGATATGCCCAAGGGCGATGTACGATGGCGCATGTTGATGGGCACGCAGCAACTCGAAATAACCGTGGCTCGAGATGCCAAGCGCCAGTCCTGCTGCATGAATGGCGTTAAGATCCGTTACCGCCAGATCTTCTTGGCCGAGATGGATCCCAAATGCGCCATGCTTTATCGCTAACTGCCAATGATCATTGATAAAAAGCTGCGCATCATAATGCTTACCTAAGGCAATCGCGGTTTGGATTTGTGCCTCAAGTTCGTCCGACGCCAGCACATTAGACTTTAGCGCATTAGACTTTATCCTGAGCTGTACCGTCTTCACGCCTGCCGCCAATAACTGGTCGAGTAACAGTAAGTTATCAACAACTGGATAAATCCCTAAGTCAGGATCAAGGCGATTAAACGCGCCGCATTGCAAATCACTGGATTCACTCAAGCTGTTTTGAGAATAAGCAGTGACGTGAGGATACGCCGTTAAATTGTGCGGCCAAGCGGTACGCGCCAGTGGCCCTGGGCCTTGGCCAATCCCCTCTGCATAAGTTAAGCCTTGATTGACATAGGCTTTTGCTACCACAACCGCATCCTGCAATACAAAGCCAGAGGCCAACACCGAGGCGATGGCCGAAGACAGAGTACAACCACTGCCGTGGTTATGGCGCGTGTTTATCCGCACACTGCTCAGCCAAAAACCGCCATTAGCGTCAAGCGGTGAACAGCCAGTAACCTGATGACAAATCAACAAATCTTCCGCCAAACGCTGATTATCTGTGGCGATATGATGACTTGTGATATCGCTTTTGTGATCGCTTAAGAGATCACTGGTGTTAATGCCATCACTTGCTTGAGCCGCAAAATCAATATCGCCGCCCTTGGCTAATACGCTGCACGCTAATTGCGCTGAGAGTTGCATTGCCGCAGCGGCGAATTCTGCTTTTGTGTGTATTGCTGACGCTTGTTTGTCTGTGGCGGCAGTTAGCCTTGCCAACTCCTGCACATTCGGCGTTATCAGGCTAATCAAGCCCTTAAAGGGAGTAAAATCCAGAGGTTTACTTGCAGTGCTCTTATCACCTAACTCATCACCACAGCTTGCAACCATCACAGGGTCGAGAATAACGGGGACGAGTGGAAATTGGGTTTTAAAACCAGCCAACCAGTCGGCAACTAAGTGCAGTTGCTGCTGATTTGCGAGTAAACCAATCTTAATCGCCTGAGGCGGTAGATCGGCTAACAGGGTCGAGAGCTGTGTGAGTAACATTGCCTCACTCACAGGCTCAACTAACTCCACCGCCACCGAACTTTGGGCCGTTAACGTGGTGATCACGCTGCATCCATGGCCGCCCAAATCCTTGATGGTGGCTAAGTCGGCTTGGATCCCCGCGCCGCCACCGCTGTCTGAACCCGCAATGGTCCAGACGATAGGTTTAGGCGCCACCTGGCTAATATCTTTAGCAGGGGTCATGATCAAACCTCCGCAACCTGTGCTGTCGGTCTGAGCTCTGTCCCATCCTGCTGCTTGGCCGATTCGTTGGCTGTATTTGCTGTATTAGCATCGCCCAGCGGCAGATACAGTTTGGCGCCGGAAGCCGCAAACTCGGCCGATTTTTGCGCCATGGCCGCCGCTAATTCATCTTGGGTTTTGACTCTGATTTGCTGGAGTGCCTCAGTGTTTGATTGCCCTTGTTGAGCAGGGTTTATCGATGCAAGCGCTTCAGCGCTCTCAACATTTTGGCTTGACGAAGCCACTGACAACGTACCCGCCGCTAAACTTGCCGCATAGTCGCGCACATCTTGGGTGATCTTCATCGAGCAGAACTTTGGGCCACACATAGAGCAAAAGTGCGCAACCTTGGCCGACTCCTGTGGCAGAGATTCATCGTGATAGGCTCGGGCGGTATCAGGGTCGAGTCCCAGGTTATATTGGTCTTCCCAACGGAATTCAAAACGCGCCTTGGATAATGCATTGTCGCGGATCTGCGCGCCTGGGTGGCCCTTAGCAATATCGGCGGCATGGGCGGCAATCTTGTAGGCAATCAGCCCTTGTTTGACGTCCTGCTTATTGGGCAAACCTAAGTGTTCTTTCGGCGTCACATAGCAGAGCATGGCGCAGCCATACCATGCGATCATCGCCGCACCTATCCCAGAGGTGAAGTGATCGTAACCCGGCGCAATATCAGTAATTTGTGGACCTAGAGTATAAAACGGCGCCTCGGCACAGTGAATAAGCTGCTTATCCATATTCTCTTTGATAAGTTGCATCGGGATATGTCCAGGCCCTTCGATAATGGTCTGCACATCGTATTCCCAAGCGATTTTGACCAACTCGCCTAAGGTCTCAAGCTCGGCAAACTGCGCCTCATCATTGGCATCGGCAATCGAGCCTGGACGCATACCATCGCCTAATGACAGCGACACATCGTAGGCCACGCACAGCTCGCAAATCTCACGAAAATGGGTATAGAGGAAGTTTTCTTGATGGTGGCTCAAGCACCATTTAGCCATAATCGAGCCGCCGCGGGACACAATTCCAGTCACCCGTTTGGCGGTCATGGGTACATAGCGCAATAACACGCCCGCGTGGATGGTGAAGTAATCGACGCCCTGCTCCGCTTGCTCAATCAAGGTATCGCGAAATACTTCCCAGGTCAGGTGTTCTGCAACCCCATTCACTTTTTCAAGTGCTTGATAAATCGGCACTGTGCCAATAGGCACTGGCGAGTTGCGGATGATCCATTCGCGGGTTTCATGGATATAGCGCCCAGTGGACAAGTCCATCACAGTGTCTGCGCCCCAACGGGTTGACCAGACTAGCTTTTCGACTTCCTCCTCGATGGAGGACGTGACCGCCGAGTTACCGATATTGGCATTCACTTTCACTAAGAAGTTACGACCAATAATCATAGGCTCGGCTTCTGGATGATTGATATTTAACGGAATAATCGCGCGGCCACGGGCAATTTCATCGCGGACAAACTCTGGGGTAATCGGTTTACCAATCACAGCGCCGAAGGATTCACCTTGGCCACGGCGGTTTAAGATTTCATCTTGCACCTCGGCGAGCGCCATATTTTCTCGAATCGCAACATATTCCATTTCAGGGGTAATAATCCCTTGGCGGGCATAGTGTAATTGGCTCACGCGTTTACCCGGTAAGGCACGGCGAGGACGAACAATCGCACTTGAGCCGGCTTCGAAACGCAGATGATCGAGCCCATCATCCTTGAGGCGTTGCTGGGTAAAATCTGAGGTTGCACAATCAAGCACTTCGGTATCTTGGCGCTCGATAATCCAAGGTAATCTGAGTTTGGCTAAGCCTTGGCGCACGTTAATTTGCGCAGCCGGATCGGAATAAGGACCGGCGCAGTCATACACAGGAATGGGAGGGTTTTTCTCGACTATGGGCGCGGTCGCAGTGCCGCCAATCCGTGTATCGGTTTGCAGAATTTGCCGCATCCCTACACGGAGATCCTCACGGCTTCCCTGCAAATATAACTTTTGCGAATTAGGGTGTTGTAATGGTTTAAGGGTATCGATAAAGGCTTGCGCCTGGGCGCGCGCCGCACGGCGGCTCGTTTGCCCTTGGGCATTAACGGCAATCGATTCTGAGGACGATTCTAAACTGGACATAAGCAATCTCACTTTAACAAATAAAAATGGGGTTGCTTGTCTGGAGACTTGAGTGTTGAAGCCGAGCCTTGCAAACCCTAAGCGGGTTTACGGACTCAATAACGACTAAATCGATGGGTTAATACAGGGCAAAAGGTGGCCGCTGATACGATTTAATGGATGTTATTATGCTTGTTTCCTTCGCAGGTTTTAACCTGATCAGGTTCAACGGATCCCGAATAAACGGTCTCAGCCAAGAGGCACTCCGACAAGATGGGCAAAAGTATAGGCAGAAGCGCAGTGAACAAACAAGCGTAATTTCAGAATAAAAAATAAATTATCAATCAAAAACAAAGAATGCATAACCATTTGTATTTAAATAAGTTAAACTTCAACACCTTTTGCTTTTCATGTTTTCAATTATTTTCAGTGAAAATTTATCATCACTATTTTTTAACCTTTTGGCCGCTTTACCATCATTTTATCGAGCTGCGCCTTAATGGCATCATCAATTTCTTGGTTCATTTTCTTGCCACTGCAATCAAAGGGGAAACCTAAATTCTCGGCATAGGGATTAATTTGGGTGCCCACCTTAACGACCCTATAGCAGGTATCTCCTTTACGGACAATTCGATTGGGATCCAGTTCTAAATCCAAACTGGTGGGGCCGCTAAAATCGTCTGCATTGGGCACAATCAGTACCTCCATCTCAGGGCTCATTTCAGACAAATTCGACCGTTTGCTGTAATGATTTGCTTGTTCTAACACTAAATCATCCAAGGCTTGCTCACGCTGGCGTTCAAAATAGCGCTGAGTAAATAATCCCACGCTACCAGCCGCCCCGCCGCTTTGCCCAATTGCCGCTGACGGCTCTGTACTTACCGCTTGTGCCGAGCTTGATTGGGTTTCTACCTTTTGAGGCTTAACAGCCTCTTTTGCACTCTGCTGGGTTTGGCCCTGAGTTGAGGCGTTAGGCGCTGATGTGCTTGATACTGGTGCTTTTGATGCTTTTACTTTTGATAATTGGGCACTGACTTCAGGAGGTTTTGTAATCTGCTCAGTGGGTTTTGGCATCGGCTTTACCGTATTAGGCGGTGAAGTTATCGGCTCGCTAGAAACCGCAGGCTCTTCCACAGAAGGATCTTTAGCCGAACCAGCAGGAGCGGTTTGCGTTGGCGGCGCATAAATAAAATATGCCTTTAATGCTTTGGTTGCAGTTCGTGCATTGGCTGAAGATTCGCTAAACGACAGCCCTAACTGCTCCGACTGGGTTCGCCATAAAAAAATTAATAATAACAGCAGTAAGCCATGGCCCAGGATGACCCAAAGTAATAGCTTAAGATTGAAATAATGCGACCACTCTCGCCAACTTAAGCCTGAATGGGGTTGGAATGCACTATCGCTCTCTCTTTGGTTAGCCTCATTCAAATTGAGGTTTATTGCACTCCCCAAAGGCTCTGCATGGGCGCTAAAAGAGGTAGCACAAAATGCGACAGTCTCATCGTTTGTCACACGGCTGTGCGCAACAAAACTGAGATCATCTTCTGGGGTAATAGTCGAACGAACAGGCAAAATCCATCCCTTAGTACTTTATGGACAAAGTACTTAACAAATCCATGATTACTACGGGGGATTAGAGAAAGCGCACCGCACAAAGTTCCAAGGCGTTGACATTAATCAGTCGTAAACAGGCACCATAATGTTGTACAACTAGATAAGAGTTCGCCTAAGTCTCAGTTGATAGTGTAAACCCTAAAATAAATTAGCTTACACGTGTAAGCTAATTATGGCTTTCCAATTGACCAACTGATAGACTCAGTCATTATCGCCATCGAGTGGATCAACAGCATGCCAAGCCAGAGTTTGATAGAGCCGCAAATGAGTCATGAAAAACCATTGAATATCAGTGGGTATAGCCTTAGTGAAGAGATAGCCAATAGCATAAGTCATGGCCTAGGGGTGATCGCGGGCGTAGTAGGCTTAGTGTTTATGATCCTTAAAGGCGCCGACCACCTCACCAACATTCAGCTCACAGGTGTTATTATTTATGGTGCAAGCCTCATCCTGTTGTTTTTAAGTTCTACCTTGTATCACAGCGTGACACACGTAGGCTGGAAACATAAACTCAAGATTGCTGACCATTGTGCCATCTACTGCTTAATTGCGGGCACTTATACGCCACTAATGTTAATCAGTCTGCAGGGAGAGCTATCGACCATTATCCTCACGGCGATTTGGTCTTTGGCCATTGGTGGCATTCTATTTAAAACCTTATTTATTCATCGCTTTAAAAAGCTCAGTCTCGTGCTCTATCTGGCGATGGGATGGCTGTGTGTAACTGTGATTGGCGATTTGACGGCGGCGATGTCACCGCTAGGATTTAAGCTTCTGCTATTGGGTGGGTTGTTTTACACCTTAGGGGTGATCTTCTATGTCGGTAAACGCATTCCGTACAACCATGCAATTTGGCATTTATTTGTGTTGGCGGGAGCGATGAGCCATTTCTTTTGTATTTATTTAACCGTGATCTAGCCGCTAAGACTGCCTTTCTTCACAAGCCATCCTTAGATGGCTTTTTTATGTCTGCGCTTTTTGAGCCAATAAGACCATCGAGCATGGCTCTCTACAGTAATTCTTCAACGATTCGTTTGAGCAGAAAGGTTTCCCTATCGATGGATTGCCCTTTATTGGCAAACGTCCGTAGGATCGCTTCATTATGGGCAATCGCTTGATGGATATTGATCCACTCTGGTCGCATCCCGTTTTTTATCTCATGGGCTTCGAGTCTTGGCTCACCCAAACCACGTTCGCCAAGGCTCATATCGATTTCGCAAAGATAGCAGTAAGAGTCCATATGCATCACGTTTGCCCCCTCACGAAACCAGGAACGATATTCCTCATAACGGCCAAAGGGTGCTAACACTCTGGCGGCAATGGCGCCGGTTTCTTCTTGCAATTCGCGGATAAGTCCAACTTCGAGGCTCTCGCCCTTATCCACCCCACCGCCAGGCAAACCATAATCCCGATATTTCTGGGTATAGAGCAGCAAAATATCTTCCCCCGACAGCACTATGGCGCGGGCGGCTTGACGATAAAAAATCTTCGCCTGTTTAAGATTGAGATTGGCAGCTTGGGTGGACTTCAATAAACGCATAATAAAACTCAAGATTAACGGCCTATTAGCATAAACCAACTCGATGGATTTACAGAGCAAAACCGTTTTAACGCCAGGATGTAGCGCTCAATGGGCGCATTTGACCTATAGGGTTAACAATTCAGTTGCTGCAAAATGTGCTGATAGGCCGCCACAATTTGGGGTTTGTTGGGCATACGATGCTCAGGAATACGCTGATAATGACCTATGGTTTGGTCAAGATAACGCTTGGCCTGACGGGTTTTATCCGCATCTAACCCTTGCCACATGATTGAGCCCGTCGCACTTAAGGGCACAGCTTCAGTTATTTTTGAGCAGGTATTCGTCTTTGAGCTGGCATTTGCCTGAGTTAAATGCAGTATCTCGTAGAAACGTTGGTTTTCTTCGAGTAAATATTCATCTTTAAGGGATAAGCCCAATTCCGCCAACGCGCTGCGCACATGGTAATGATGATGCACGGGACACAAAATAAATTCGAGCTGGCGGGCGCCTTGACTAAGGTCATGATTACTCGAATCATTTCCACTGTGAGCATCACTTTGACTTTGCTGATTCGCCACAATACTGCGCACCAATTTAACCAATAACTCACCACCGACACCCGCAATAATTACTAAGTGTTTGGCTTGCTTGCCGTATTGCGCCAGTGGCAAGGCCGCCACATCGAGGCAATGCACTTGCCATTCACTCTGGGCATGGGTGGTTTGCTCAGTTGTGGTTTGCTCAGTTGCATTTTGAACGTTTGAGATTGGTAACGGAGGGAAAAACCTTGCTAACTCAAGACTGAGTTGCTGCATCAAGGGCGCGACACAATCGACAAAATGCACCTTAGGTGCGGCATTTCTTTGCAGTAACAGCATGCCGAGTAAGCCATGATCGCAGCAGCAGTCCCAGATATGATCGTACCCCGGCCCCACCATCTGATTGATCTGCTGTAATCGCTGACTGATTTTCACCGCTCACTCCCAAACGCGTTGATATCGCTGCTCATATCGGCTTACGCCTTAAGCGCCTTAAGCGCCTTAAACAAAATAAGAAAGCCAAGAAAGCCGCGCATTCTACCCGAGTCAACAGTTAAAACCCATATCTTTACTCTTTACGCCTTGCGTTCGGCCAGCCGCCTACCCGCTCACTATGGTGAATACGTATGCAAAGCATTGCGAGCAAAAACCCATCGCCACTAGTATGCATTGACCCATATTCACTATAAAAACAAGGATCAGGGAATGTTCAGCAATCCTCTTACCCACGCACGCCACATCAACTCGCCAATGCGAAATAGCCGCCATTGGGCCGCCAGCCTATTCACGCCCAGCTTGCTAGCACTCAGCATTGGCAGCCTGCTCTGCACCAGTGCCGCAGCACAGACCCTCAACCTGAGCTCCCCCGATAAGCAAATCGTCTTGAGTCTGAGTGATGATACGGGCCGTCCCGAATACCAAGTCCATTTTCATGGCAAATCGATTATCGAACCGAGCCGCTTAGGGTTAGTCTTTGCCTCATTGGGCGAATTAGGCCAAGGTCTTCGCATCAAATCGAGCCACACCGCCAGTGCCAATGAAAAATGGCAGCAACCTTGGGGTGAACAAGAGTGGATAAAGGATCAACACAATCAACTGAGCGTGGTATTAACCGACGGTAAAATCGACTTAAACCTCGAGTTTAAAGCCTTTGACGATGGCATCGGCTTTCGTTATCACTTAGCGGCCCAACACGCCCTGCCGACCAATACGCCGCTTGCCATTACCGATGAACTTACCGAATTTAATATTGGCCAGAGTGATAAGGCCACCGCCTGGTGGATCCCTTCTCGGGGATGGAACCGCTACGAATATCTGTATCGCACCAGCGCGCTCAATCAGGTCGACCGAGCCCACACCCCTTTTACCTTTAAACTGGTCGATGGCACCCATTTGAGCATTCACGAGGCGGCGTTAGTTGATTTTGCCTCGATGACCCTCGATCAACAGCGTGATGGCAAGCTCAAGGCCGATCTGACTCCTTGGTCAGATGGTATTCGGGTTAAAACCCAAGCGGGCTTTTATACCCCATGGCGCACGATTCAAATCGCCGATAAAGCCACGGGACTGCTTAATTCTCACCTTATCCTCAACCTGAATGAGCCCAATAAACTGGGGGATGTCTCTTGGGTTAAACCGGGCAAATATGTCGGTATTTGGTGGGGAATGCACCTCAATGAAAACACTTGGGGCTCGGGCCCAACACACGGCGCAACCACCAGCGAAACAGAGCGCTATATGGATTTCGCCGCCAAGTACCAGTTTGATGGGGTCTTGGTCGAAGGTTGGAACCAAGGTTGGGATGGCGATTGGTTCCATAATGGCGATCAATTCAGTTTTACCAAGGCCTACGATGATTTCGATTTACCCGCCATTACCGCCTACGGCGCGAAAAAAGGTGTGCGCCTGATTGGTCACCATGAGACCGCAGGCTCAGTGACCCATTACCGTAATCAAATGGATGATGCCTTCGACCTGTATGAAAAACATGGCGTGACCCAAGTCAAAACCGGTTACGTGGCAGACGGTGGACAAATCAAACGCATCGATGAAAATGGCATCACCCGTCACGAATGGCACGATGGTCAGTTTATGGTCGGTGAATATCTGCATAGTGTCACCGAAGCCGCAAAGCACCATATCAGCATCAACAGCCATGAGCCGATTAAAGATACCGGACTTCGCCGCACCTATCCGAACTGGCTTGCCCGCGAAGGCGCACGTGGACAGGAATACAATGCCTGGGGTAGCCCACCAAATAACCCAGAACACACTGCCATGCTGCCCTTTACCCGCATGCTGGCAGGGCCAATGGACTTTACCCCAGGGATTTTTGACTTAGCCCCCAAGGGCTTAGATGCCGAAAACCGCGTGCAAACCACCTTGATGAAGCAGCTCGCCCTGTATGTGGTGCTCTATAGCCCAATCCAAATGGCCGCAGATTTGCCGCGCAATTACCAAAAACATCTAGATGCTTTCCAGTTTATCCGCGATGTACCAACAGACTGGTATCAAAGTATCGCACTGGCTGGCGAAGTGGGTGATTATGTGGTGTTTGCCCGTCAGGCCAAGGATCAACAGGATTGGTACTTAGGCGCGCTGACCGATGAAAATGCCCGTCAGGTTAAGGTCAAACTGGATTTCCTCGACCCAAATAAACGCTATCAAGCACAGATCTACCGTGATGGTGCTAAAGCCGATTGGAAAACCAATCCCTATGATTATGTAATTGAAACTAAAGAAGTTAGCGCCAAGGATAGTCTGACATTACAGCTAGCCAGCAGTGGCGGCACAGCAATCCGCTTTAAAGCGCTGTAACGACAAGCGCTAACATGAACGCTTAAAAAAACCGAGCAATAGTCACTATTACGACAGTGACTATTGCAACCACAATCCTAGCGACAGTTGTCATTACAATAGTCACCGAGAAGCCCTTCTTGGTGACTATTTTTTTATTGAGCCACTTCGTTACATGTTTAAGTTACTTGCTTGAGTTGCTTAGTTTTAGTTACAGCGCCTAACAACCGTTGGCGGATTTCATGTGAGCAGGAGCACGCCCTCCACTACTGAGTCACACTCAACACGGATGCAAATTGAATTAAGTTAGCTTAAGCTAAACTCCCCCAATGCTTAATGGTGACGACCTTGCGATACACGGCTAATGAACTCGAAATGCGCAGTTTTAAGCGTTTCGAGACCCAATTTGCCCACTTAGGCTTTAATCATTTTCAAGCCATTGCCCGACTGCGCCCTTGGGTGCAGCGTTATTTTCACTTGCATGTCGCGGAAGATTTACCACAGCCAATCGAACAATGCTTCTATCCTGACGGCGGCACAAGCCTGCATTTCTATTTACCATCACCCAGCACTGGCGATAGGCCTTTAGCGTATTTTTACTCGGGACAGCAGCGGCATTATCACAGCTTCGCACCGGGTACCGAACAAATTACGGTGCGTTTTCAGCCCGGTGGCGCATTCCATTTATTGGGTCTTGAGCTTGCCGCTATTCGCGTCGATACGACAGCAAACGTTATCGATGTGACCCAGTGGCCCATCGTTGGTTTAACGGCGCTCTTATACCAACTCGTCGACACACCACAGCCTAGCGAGCGTATCGCCCTCGTGGAATGCTGGCTATTGCAACGAGCGAAGCAATTAGACTTAAGCTTATCGACGCGAATGAGCCTAGTTCCCGCAACCTTGCCTCGACTCATCCACACCCAAGCCAATTTAGACACGTTTTACGGGCAACTCCCCATAAGTCGGCGCCAATTTGAACGTAAATTTAAGCAGGAAACGGGTTTATCGCCCGCGCAATTATTGCAGCTGAATCGAGTCAAAATCGCCCGCAACTTATTGACCCAATCGCCATCCCTTAGCCTAGCGCAGGTGGCCTTCGATTGTGGATTTTACGATCAAGCCCATCTACATCAGCATTTTTTGCGGGTAATGCAGCAAACACCGGGGCAATATAAAAAACGCAAGATGTCGCAAATCTCCAATAAAACGCCCGATTAAGCCCTTAGATTGAAGCCTCAACTTACAGGAGGCTTTATGTCAGAACGAATTCCACGCCAACAGATTTACCAACTCCAACCCGAACTCGCCAAAGCACTTATTAGCCTAGATAAAGCGACCGCTGACTCGGCGTTTTCACCATTATTGGTACATTTAGTCAAACTGAGGGCATCGCAACTCAATGGCTGCGCGTTTTGTCAGCGAATGCACGCTGAGGAAGCGCGCCACGATGGTGAAACCCAGCGGCGTTTAGATTTACTGGCCGCTTGGCACGAAGTCGATGGTCTCTTTGATGCACGGGAGCAAGCGGCGCTGCGCTGGACCGAAACCTTAACCCGCGTCGCCCAATCGCCGGTGCACGACAGTGAATATGCTGCACTCACCGAGCATTATTCTGAGAAAGAAATTGTCGATCTCACCTGCCTAATCATCGCCATTAATGGTTGGAACCGCGTCGCGATCGCCTTCCATTTACAACCCATTTAGCGGCAGATAAATCGACAAATAAACAGGGCTCCGAATCGGGTGCCCTGCTTGTTGATATCACTGAGTCGTTCGTATCGCTATGTCGTTAGTTTAAGGTCAATGCGACAATTTTAAGTGGATGATTATCATCGAATGACGGGAAATCCTCATGGGGATCGAGCCAAGTGTGCTCAGTCACACCTCGGCCTTGTTTTTCAACGCAGCGTACTAGGCTATCAAACCAATCTTGTCGGTCTACTTTGGCGACATTATTGCAACACACGATTGTGCCACCGGCCTTGGTTGATAATAACGCGGGTTTAAATAACCCTTGGTAATCATTAACTAAATCGACAATTCCGAAGGCACTTTTGGCATAACGAGGAGGATCGAGGAACACCAGATCAAATTGGGTTTGCGGCAATTTGGGGTAACTCGGCAATTTTTGATTACGACGTCCGCCCACATTTAAACCTGCTAATTGGCGCAGGGCCGGAAACGCATCGCTCTGCACAAATTCACATACCTCTGACACTTGGTTTAACTCGGCATTGGTTCGCCCAGCGGCGAGTGCAAAGGAGGAAAAGTCAACATTCACAACCCGTTCTGCACCGCCCATGGCTGCTGCGGTTCCAATACCACAGGTATAAGAAAACAAATTCAGCACGGTTTTATCTTGGCTGTGTGCCCGCACATATTCACGACCAATACGCATATCAAGAAATAACAGCGGATCCTGTCCTTCGTGGCGCAGCTTAGTGGTGAATTTGATCCCATTTTCCTGCATCACCAACTCCGCACAGGCAATATCATCCAGCTCAGGGCTTAATGTATTGAGCACGCGGGAATGACCAGCGGAGCGATCGTTATACACCACAGGCAGAGCCACTTCTTGGGTGAGCACTTCCACAATTTCAGCTAATTCCGCAGCGGTTAAGGTTTGGTGAAAACTCTGCACTAACCAATTATCGCCGTAGCGATCGACATTCAAGCCACTGACGCCTTCGACTGTGCCATGGAACACCCGAAAACAATCGGTATGGTCTTGTTCTGCTTGCAGTAAAAAATCATGGCGCTTGGCCAGAGCCG
Organism: Shewanella sp. MR-4; assembly: GCF_000014685.1. Lineage (NCBI taxonomy): Bacteria > Pseudomonadati > Pseudomonadota > Gammaproteobacteria > Alteromonadales > Shewanellaceae > Shewanella > Shewanella sp. MR-4. The sequence goes on along the minus strand of NC_008321.1, from coordinate 2,230,371 downwards.
TCGATAACAGCGTTTGAATAGACATAAAAAGCGGGACTCATACAGCGGAAACCTGCGTAAGGTTTCGAGGGCAAAACGGCATAATACCAAACTAGGCCGCAGAATATCGGATAAATTCACCCTGCCTGTGCGAAAAAATGGCCTTTAGCCTCTTGGCTCGCCGCGATTGTTAGTTCGCTTTTTAGCTTTAGTCGTTACCGCTAAATGCATGCTCAGACTAATTTATACCTTCCGTTTCGATGCAATTCAGCGAGTCCACTTTGGATAAGGCTTAAGCAGGCTGAGGGATCTTCTAATGGCAGCAGATGTCCATAGCGCTTATCTTCTAAAAACACTGTGTCTGGCGCGAGCTGTTGCCAGCGCTGCCAAGTCGCTTCAGAAAAGAAAACTGACGGTTTCCCTCGGATGGCGACGCAGGGAAGCTTTAGCTGCTGCAATATCGATAATACATTCGGAGGTTGAGTGTAATTATGCGCTTCCCACTGTTTAGGAAACTTCAACGCGAACTGCCCATCAGTGTTTTGATAAACCCCGAATTGGGCTAAGGCAGCAAACGCCTCATCATCAAAGCGTTTGTATAGCTTACTCATTTTGCAATATTCAAGAAAATGCTCACGGCTTTCCCACATATCGCGCTTTTTTAAGGTATTTTTTGCGGGCGCAGTAAAATTCATTAGTGATTTAGGCATTAACTTGGCAAACCAAGCGATAGAGCGCGATACCATTGCGGGTTCAATAAGGACCAATGCCTTAAACAAATCGGGTCTTTTGCTGGCGGCAAGAATAGTACTGGTTGCTCCCATCGAATGGCCTATTCCCACAATTGGCGCACTGCAATGTCGTTCAATGTGCGAGATCAAATCATTGGCATATAACTGCCAATCTCGGCGCTTAGGCGGCAAACCAATATCGGGCCATGTCGGTCTTAACTCGAGTGCACTCAGGCTGAATGCTGGCTGCAACTTGGCTAATAAGGGCGCATAAACACCCAATGGAAACCCATTAGCATGGTAAAAATGCGCACCTTCGCCAGTGCCATAAAAGGTCTTATAAACCTTTACCTGTTGTAATTCTTTCCAAATTTGATCCATCAAATCCTACTTATTGCGTCCCGCTGTGCTAGTTAAGCGGCATGAAATTACCCAATCTCAGCATTTGGCACCTTTCGCTAAAGCGACGAAATCTAGCCTGCCGATATCAGCCTCTATAACAGACTTAAAGGCCATTAGATCACTTCAATCAACTGCTCTAAACCAGCAGCGGCTCGAGTGGGGACAAATTCTACCACCTCAAATTCGGCCACCTCTTCGATATAGAAGGGGTCGAGTTTGACAATGGCTTCAAGCTCGGCGCGATTATCCGCTTTGGCAAGGATCACTCCGCCCGTGCGGGGAACCTTACGGCCAGAGGCGATAAAGGTGCCCTTGGCATAATATTCATCGAGATAGGCAATATGGGCCGCTAAATGCAGTTCCACATCGGCCAGCGTTTTTTTGTAGGTTAAAGTAATAACAAACATAGCGTTCCTTAAAGGCGTAATAACAAACCAGAATGAATACTCGATTGCTCTTGCCACACACTTCAATGGCGGCAAGTCGCCAATAGTCAGTAAAGTCTGGCGACATAGTGATGCATTATGCTTTCGCTATCAATAGCCTAGGGCGTGTTGATTAAGCTGAAAGATGAGCCATGAACTTAGCCACCGTTCTGAGTCGATTGAATACATAGCCCCCCATCACAGCGCGAGTTATCCGTGGAGCAAGGTTCTGAACTCATCCCATCGATGTGAGTACAGGATAAATCGAGGGTTTAAACCCATCCACGCCTCACGTAAAATCCACACACTATTAGTTACAGGGCTGTTTCGCTAGGGTTATCAAGGAATGATGAATACGTATGTAAGCGGTTGTGCGTCAATTGGCGCTGCGGCTACTATAAATTCGCTAGTTTCACCCTCTGCTTGTGGGGTTGAACACTGTGAGGTCGTTTCTGGTGGTTGCCTTTGAGGATAGCTGTCAGGCTTAGGTTCTTTTCTGCTATTGAGCATTTGCATCATTGAGTATGAAAATGAATTTATTGGCGAATATGCTTCTGAGGGAGAGGTATATTCGCCATTTTTTCACCCACATTGCCAAGCGGTGATGCACATAGGGGAAGCTAGCACAACACGCGTAAAACTGAGCAAAGGCCATTGAACAGGCCACACATTATAACGATAAATGACTCAAGGCAGCCCCGCTGCCCGCTACTGAAGGGAAGTTGCATGTCCGCGGATCAACAAACGGTTACCCCATTAGAGAATTTCTCGCCCAAGGTGGCGCAGCGCGCCGTGCATAGGGTGCAACCCGAGCTGAATTTCTGGCAAATCTTTAATATGTGCTTTGGCTTTTTGGGGATCCAATTCGGCTTTGCGCTGCAAAATGCCAACGTCAGCCGCATTTTCCAAACCCTTGGCGCCTCTATCGATGATATTCCGATCCTGTGGATTGCCGCGCCGTTAACGGGTCTGCTGGTTCAACCTATTATTGGTTATCTGAGCGATAACACTTGGGGGCGTTTAGGTCGCCGCCGGCCGTATTTTTTAATCGGCGCCATTTGTACGACTCTCGCCATTTTTGTGATGCCGCATTCCCCTACGTTGTGGATTGCCGCGGGCATGCTGTGGATTATGGATGCTTCAATCAATATCGCCATGGAACCCTTCCGTGCCTTTGTGGGGGATAATTTACCTCCTAAGCAGCGCACCCAAGGCTATGCGATGCAAAGCTTTTTTATCGGCATCGGCGCGGTTGTGGCCTCGGCCCTACCCTATATTCTCAGCAACTTCTTTGCTGTCGCCAATACCGCACCCGCGGGCGAAATAGCCGATTCGGTGCGTTATGCCTTCTATTTTGGTGGCGCAGTGCTGTTTCTTAGCGTGGCTTGGACTGTTGTGTCCACCAAAGAATATTCCCCCGATGAACTCGCCGCCTTCCATGGCAATGCTGACGCAGGCATAGATGAGCAACAAAACCGCACACGCACCCATAAGAATTATCAATCTGCCGCTATCGTTTGGATGGCTGTAGGCGCACTGCTGACGCTTGCGGTGTGGACACAGGATTTAGATAAGCAGCTGTATATTTTAACCTTAGGGATTTTTGCCTTTGGCCCATTGCAACTTTACTGCGCCCTGCGTTTAGGCAAATCTTCGCCCTCACAGCGCGCGCAACTGGGCATTGTCTTTAATGTGGTCGATGATTTATTCCATATGCCTAAGGCCATGCATCAGTTAGCCATAGTGCAGTTTTTCTCTTGGTTCGCGCTCTTTGCGATGTGGATTTACACCACTTCAGCGGTCACGTCCTACCATTTTGGCAGCAGCGATGTGTTATCTAAGGCCTATAACGATGGCGCCGATTGGGTGGGCGTACTGTTCGCCTCCTACAATGGATTTTCGGCCATTGCGGCTCTGTTTATCCCACTGCTTGCTAAACGTATCGGCATCAAACTGACCCACACCTTTAATATGTTCTGCGGCGGTTTTGGGTTGATCAGTTTCTATTTTATCAAAGATCCCAGTCTGTTATGGCTACCCATGATTGGCGTGGGTATCGCCTGGGCCTCGATTCTCTCCGTGCCCTACGCCATGTTATCTGGCGCCTTACCGCCGAAAAAGATGGGCGTGTATATGGGGATTTTTAACTTCTTTATCGTGATCCCACAGCTGCTCGCAGCCAGTGTTTTAGGCTTAATTCTTAATGGATTATTTGATGGTCAGCCCATCTATGCCCTTATCACTGGCGGCGTCCTGATGCTCTGCGCCGGGATTGCCGTGCTCTTTGTTGAGCAACCGAATACTCAGCACACTCAAGCGTAAATCGCAGATCCTACAACTCGGCACCCTTGGCGTTTGAGCGTTTGGGCAACTAAACGCCAAGACGCATGGCCACATAGCTTACAACAAGAATAAATCGCAATTAGCACCATCTATTGATTGGGGAGATTTTGAAGAATATGGCATTGACAACAGTACCTTCGCAGCAGGCTCGCAGCTTAACTCACCGCCGCAACTTAACTCGTAAGCCGATTGCGCTCGCAATTGCCGCAAGCATAATCGGCGTTGCCAGCTTAACGGGCTGCTCACCCTCGGCCCCCAATGCAGACACATCAACACCAACCGTCACAAAAGCCACAGACGCACAGATTGCCCCCGGCGCCCCCGGCAAAGCCCCAACCTGGGCGTTCTCCGGCAAAACCGGTATCGGTACCTCCTATGAGCCTTATACTCAAGGGCAATACCAAGACAGCATCCAAAATCCCATTAGCCGAGTGTGGTTCTCCGTCGCACAGGGGATTTTAACCGAGACCATGTACGGCCTTATTCACAACGCTCAGCTCAAAGAGTTGCAATTTGTGATCACAGGCAATGGCTTTGTCGATACCGAAAAAGACAACACTATCAGCAGCATTGAATACTTAGATACCGATGCCAATGGCCGCCCACAATCCTTGGCCTATAAGATTATCAATCGCGATGTTGAAGGTAAGTATCAGATAGAAAAACATATCTTTACCGATCCCGACCGCGATACGCTGATGATGCGCGTGACGTTTACCGCCTTTGAAGCAGGCATCACACCGCATTTATACGTTAACCCCCATATCGATAATGCGGGCGCGAATGATATTGGCAGAATCGATCATCAAGCCCTTATCGCTCGCACCGCCGATCCCCACAGCAGCGTAATGACAGTTAAATCGGATATCGATTTTACGCAGGCGACTACGGGCTTTGTCGGTGTATCCGACGGTTTGGCCGATTTAGGCGATAACGGCAAGCTTGATACGCTGTATCAGGCCACCAGCAACGCCGAAAATCCTACTCAAGGCAACATTGCCTTTACCGCCAGTTATCCCGTACTCCAAGCGAATCAAGCTCTTAATGTGAATTTGGCGATTGGTTTTGGCCATGATGAAACGAGCAGTTTAGCCAATGCCAACGCCAGCTTAACGGCGGGGTATGACAAAGTGCTGAGCCAATACAACGCTGGTTGGCACAGTTATTTACACTCGCTACCCGCGATGCCTGATATGGCGCAAAGCACCACAGATAATGGCAAGCTGCTGTATACCAGTGCCATGGTACTTAAGGCGCAGGAAGATAAAACCTACGCTGGCGCCCTTATCGCGTCGCTTTCTAATCCTTGGGGCGATACCGTACCTGCTGTCACACCCAGCACGGGCTACAAGGCCGTTTGGCCCCGTGACTTTTACCAGTGCGCCATGGCATTTCTCGCCATGGGCGATACGCAAACGCCTAAAGTCGCCTTTGAGTACCTTAAAAAGGTGCAAGTGAGTGACAAAACTCCAGGCTTTAGCGGCACGCCCGGTTGGTTTTTACAAAAGACTCATGTGGATGGCCAAATCGAATGGGTTGGCGTACAGCTCGACCAAACGGCGATGCCGATCATGCTCGGCTGGAAACTCTGGCAGGCAGGCGTACTCAGCCAAGCGGAACTGAGCCATTGGTATCAAGAGATGCTAAAAGCTGCGGCGGACTTTTTAGTCAGCGGCGGCGAGGTGAATCTTGACTGGAATCACACGCAAATTACGCCACCGAAAACCCAGCAAGAACGTTGGGAAGAACAAGCTGGTTATTCGCCCTCCACCACGGCCGCAGTTATCGCAGGTTTAGTGGCTGCGAGTGATATTGCTAAGGCAGTAAACGACAGCGATACCAGTCAGCGTTATCTCGCAACCGCTAAAACGCTTAATCAACAACTTGAAAAACACTTAGTGACGACCCAAGGTTTGCTTACCGATAGCCAAGGCATTAAGGCGCCTTATTATCTGCGATTAAGCCCCAACGGTGAGCCAAACACCGCCGAGACACTCGCCGCGAATAATGGTCGTGCGGGATTAGATCAACGTCAGATCCTCGATGGCGGCTTTTTAGAACTGGTGCGCTACGGCGTGCGTGGCGCAACCGATAAGCTGATTAATCAAAGCCTAGCGCTGGTGGATAACACTGAGCTTGAGGAAAATTTACGCCTCAAATACAACTTTACTGCCAAAGATGGCAGCAACGTTCCCGGCTTTAGGCGTTACGGTAACGATGGCTACGGTGAAGATACCCTCACTGGCGCAAACTACGCCGAATCAGGCAGTAATAGCGACAACCAACGCGGCCGCGTCTGGCCCTTCTTCACCGGCGAGCGTGGTCATTTTGAATTGGCCCTCGCTAGCGCCAAGGGAGAGCTAACGGGTACTCACGCGCAGCAAACCAAACAGCAGCTTATCAATACCTATGTGCAAGGGATGGAAACCTTCGCCAACGCGGGTCTGATGCTCCCCGAGCAAGCGTGGGACGGTGTGGGTAACGCCACACGTTACCAATATCAACTCGGCCAAGGCACTAACTCCGCCACCCCACTCGCTTGGACCCACGCTGAATATATCAAGCTGGTACGTTCAATGAGCGACGGTCGAGTCTGGGATAACTATCCAATCGTCCCAGAAGCGTTGAAATAAATCCTACGCAATACAATCTCATGTGTCCCTTAGCCGCTGATTAGCACTGAGGGACTTTGTTTGGGAACGATCTTAAGGGGTTATCTCTTAGGGCTATTTCTAAGAACTATTTCTAAAAACAATCTCTACGAGCTAGCTTTGCCGCTATCCAAGGCAGCTTTCTTTGTCGCTATTTGATTTAAGATGGTAATGCTACCGCGTGGCTTGCACGCTTTTTTGGGCGTATTCCTGAGGCGTGCAACCAAATAAGGCTTTAAATGCTGCGCTAAAGCTACTGACACTCAAATACCCCAGACTATGGGCCACGCCCGTCGTGCTCTCCCCTTGGGTTAACCGCTCAAGGGAGTTGAGTAATCGATACCTTTGGCGCCATTGTCTATAGGTCTGTCCGGTTTCGGCTTTAAAGAGTCGTTCAATGGTTCTGATACTCGCCCCCGCGCCTTGGGCTAATTCGGCCAAGGTATATTCTGCCTGCGGTTTTTTGATCAACAGTTGGATCACTCGGCCAAGACGCGGATCCGAGCCCGCATTCAGATAGGTATTCACACTGTCGAGTGTATCTAGCTCGTCAATGGCACTTAAACCCAAGCGGAAATACTTTGCGGGCTCCATCGAGGTGTTTTGACATAGCTTCAGCACCATTTCGCGCATTAGCGGCGTCATAGTAACCATCACCACCTGCGTGTCCTGCACTCTAACGCGATAACTGGGATCGATATACAAGTTGCGAAGATGAGCATGGGTTTCGCAGTTAATTTGATGTCGGCAACCACTGGGGAGCCACACGGCATGGGTCGATGGCACCACCCAAACCGCATTGTCGCTCTGTACCCGTAAAATCCCTTTTGCCGCCCAAAGTAACTGCCCCCGAGGGTGAGAATGGGGTTCAACGCCCATTTCGGCCTCGAGATTGCGCGCATTACTCAATACGGGACGATTTGCATCTAACGTGAACGCAAATTGGCTGGGTGCCAACATTGTCGCTTTAGAAATAACATCTGACACATTACCACCTTAAAACGCCATACCAACTGGGCTATCTTAGGCCGCAATATCAATGCCCGCAATATTAAGGTGATCCCCTATGGGTAAGTTAAGTATTAAAAAATGGTTGATCTTTAGCGCCATGCTCGTCGCCGTTTTGTTGGCTATGTTTCCACTCAAGCAGCACCCGGCCCTTTTTTCCTACAGCGCATCGGTCGTACTCATCACCCTGCTGTTTTGGAGCACAGGTTTTATTCCGCCCTTTATGGCGGGGCTGATCTTTTTTGCCTTGGCCACCATTTTTAAGCTGATCGATCCCAGTGCGCTGTTCTCGGGATTCGGTTCGGCGGCGGTGTGGTTAATTATCTCCGGCTTTGTGATTGGCGGCGCCATTTCAGAGTCGGGATTGAGTCGTCGCCTCGCCGCCCTTATCGCCCCCGCGTTAACCATGAGTTATCAGCGCATGATTGCGGGACTCGTCATCAGCGCGATGTTACTGGGATTTGTGATGCCATCCTCCGTGGGGCGCGCGGTTGTGATGCTGCCCATCGGCATGGCCTTAGCAGAGCAGCTTGGGTTTAGCCGTGGCAGCAATGGCAGAATAGGCATAGCTACCGCACTGGCACTCGCCTGTAATATGCCAAGCCTTGCGGTACTGCCCGCCAATATTCCCAATATGATTTTGGCCGGTGCGAGCGAAAATCTGTTTAACGTGCATTTTGGCTATGCAGAATATCTGTTTCTGCATTTTCCGATTTTAGGTCTGCTCAAATCGGCCATCATAGTGGCGCTCGTGGTGTATTTGTTTCCGGCCAAGATAGATAAAACCCAGATGGCGGCAGCGACGGATATCGAAGCGTATGATGTAGTCAAGCAAGTTAAGCTCGGGGTGTTACTCGTCATCACCCTGTTATTTTGGATAACTGACTCATGGCATGGGATCAATCCTGCATGGGTGGGGCTAACGACCGCCATCATCCTTTTGCTGCCGAAATGGGGCATTATTGAGCCAAAGCGTTTTAATCAATCGGTTGATTTTTCAACGGTTATCTTTGTTGCCGCCGCACTCGGGCTAGGCGTTTTAGTCAATCAATCGGGGCTTGGCAGCGAACTCGGCCAAGTATTCAGTCAATACCTTCCCCTGTCACAAGGTGGCTCTTTCCTCAACTTTATGTCCTTATCCCTGATATCGACCTTAACTGGATTAGTGGCAACCGTGCCTGGCGTACCTACGGTATTAACCCCAATGGCTGCCGACCTGGCGAATGCAACAGGGTTTTATCTCCCTGCGGTATTGATGACCCAAGTGATCGGCTTTTCGACAGTGATTTTTCCCTATCAAGCGCCGCCGCTGATTTTGGCGATGCAACTGTCTCAGGAGTCCCTCGCCCATCTGCTGAAAGTCACCTTACCCTTAGCGCTGATCACCTTACTAGTGCTGATGCCGCTGGATTACCTCTGGTGGCAGTTATTAGGCTGGATAAGCTAAGTGTCCTCTCAGAAGCACTAAGCGTTTTTTCCTACGACAGACGTTAAGTAGAAGGCGACGTTAAGCAATTCAAACTTAGGCCGCTCATGCCAAAGTTCAGCTTAATGTCGCCTTTAGAAGTGACTTCACCTAAGTACTGTCAACACAATATTTCGCTTACTGAGCAGGCGTATGCTGCGCCGCCATTAAGCGAATATCATCAGCAAGCTGTATCAAGCCTTTATCCATGCTGCTGACAAGAGCGGTATAGCCTTCTTCAGGCAAAGCAATCCGATATTGGAATGGCTGTTCAAGCAGCACTTGCTGCATCTTATCCATCAGGCGCCACTGTCCACCCACAACAGCCTCACCCGTATAGCTGCCATAAAATTCAGTCACTGTGAGGTCGAGTTGGCCTAATTTAGTCGGCTCATCTGTTGATAAGGTCCAGGTAGCGGGCACACTGCATGGCTGGCTTAGCAAATTGTTTAACCTAAATTGGATTTGCTCGGCCAGAGAGCCCGCCCATAAATGCTGCCTCGCTACGACTAACTCCTGTGGTGAGGTTTGATAGAGCAAACCATTGGTATTGAGGTAGTCAGCTAAGTTCACCCGATTAACAGCTAGCGAGCACAGGCCGCCAGAACCCATATCAGGACTTATAAGACCGGGATCTGTTGTATGTTGCAGGGCAATAAAATAGGTTTTAGGTGCGGGCTGACTGCTACAGCCCGCCATCAAAAATACAATAAATAACACTAAAATACGCATATTAGTTACCTTTAACTGGGATTGGGTCAGCAGGCAGATCTGCCCCTAAAATAAGTGCGTTAGGCTTTTGATTCAGCTGGCGCGACAAGGGCGCTAATTCTTTCATCAAGGTTTGCAGTTGCTGCAGACTGGTCTGAAGTTCGACATAAACGCTCGACTCAGGTCCATATCCCTTCGCTACTGAACTCACGGTTTGCAAGGTTTGTTGCATGTCGGCGGGCAGCGATAACACCTCCTGCTGTTGCAGCACTTGGTCCAAGCTGGCACCAACCTTGCTCCATTGTGACAGGGCGCTGGCGGTATTCTGTAATGTGGCATTCACCTCAGTAAAGGTTTTTTCTAACGGTAAGTTATTGAGTTTAGTGATAAGTTGCCCTACTTGTTTTTGGATCTCGGCCACTCCAGCACGTTTTGTCGGAAAAATGGGATATCCCATAAAGTTGGCATTTTGATAGGGCTTAGCGTCTGAATATAAATCCAAATCGATAAATAAGGCCCCTGTCAATAAATTGCCCGTTTTCAGACTCGCCCGCAGGCCCGATTGCAACTCACGCTCGATTTCAGTGCGTAGATTATCCAGCCCAACCTGTTCTGCGTGCTCGAAGACACGTGCCAGATCAATTTTGACCAGCACAGGAATGGTGCCATGGCTAAAACGGCCAAAATGGGGATCGAGTTGCTGTAGCGTGAGTGGCGATTTCAGCACCTCGCCGATAGTGATACCACGGAACTCCACACTCGCCCCGTCGTGCAATCCGCGAATAGACTCATCGAACAACATCACAAACTCTAAATACTTATCGTACATACTCTCGCTAGCAAGCTCTTGGGAGTCATACAATCTAAACTCACTCCCATCCTCTGTAATTTTTGCCCCTGCGAGTCGACCTTCGGGAAAACCAAAACTGACGCCACCAGTAAGCAAGGTTTCGAGTGAACCCACTTGCAGATTTAATCCTTTTGCCGAGAGTTGCATATTAATGCCCGAAGTCAGCCAGAACTGGCTGTTATCGCGCACTAACTCATCGTAGGGTTTATTAATAAACAATTGGTAAAACGCCTCACGACGCTCGGTATTAAACCCCGTGTTTTCCACTCGGCCAACCCGAAAACCTTCGTAAAGCACAGGATCGCCCACACTGAGTTTGCCGGCTTGAGGGCTATTAAGCATGATCCGTATTCCCTGCTCATCGACCGAGGCGACGGGGGGATTATCCAGCACGGTAAACTCATACTGGGGCGTGTCAGATTTACCCGGCTCCAGTTCGATATACGCGCCCGAGAGCAGAGTATCTAGCCCCGAAACGCCGCCCATGCCAATCCGTGGTTTAACCACCCAAAAACGCGCATCTTGCTTTAACATGCGTTTGGCATCATTTGAAATCCGTGCGGTCGCCACAATGGCGCTGTAGTCATCGCTTAATTTAATGGTTTCGATCACTCCCACATTCACATTGCGAGATTTTAAAAAGGTTTTACCAACTTCAATGCCCTCAGCGGTCTTTAAATGCAGTTGGATTTCTGTCCCCAACTGGCTGAAATAGCTATATAACATCCAGCAGCCAATCATGGCCGCGATGAGAGGGATAAACCATACGGGGGAAAGTTGCCGAACTTTTGACTCTTTAGCTCGGATATCTTCATTATTTATCATGTTATTACTCATTTTAAATGGGTAGCTTCTATCGATTTGTGCTGAAGGTTTGCCGCCACAGAACTCGAGAATCAAAGCTCATGGCTGACAGCATGGTTAAGATCACGACCATGGCAAAAGACAATGCCGCGGGGCCGGGTTTAATCGCCATTAATTCATTGAGTTGCACCAATGCAGTCAATAAAGCCACCACAAAAATATCAATCATAGACCAACGACCAATGAATTCAGTCACTCGGTAAAGTTGTTGATTTTTAATGGTTTGCTCAGGTGAATGGGGGTTGCCTGCTTGGTGGAATAAGTAAGCCAAAGAGGCGATTTTTGCCGTGGGGATCACTATGCTGGCAAAGAAGATAATCGAAGCCACAGGATAGGATCCCATATGCCATAACAGCACTACACCACTGATAATGGTTGATGCCTCCGTTTGCCCCACGCTGGTGGTGTACATGATGGGATAAAAGTTTGCTGGAATATAAAACACGACCGCCGCAAGCAAAAATGCCCATGCGGCCTGCATACTGGATACGGGTAAGTATTTATGTAATGGCCCAGAGCAACGGCCACATTCAGATGTATCGATGGCATTTAACTGGCCACAGATAGCACACACTGCATGATTATGTTGCAAGTGCGACTCACCCGCCCTCACATAGGGTGTCACGACTCTGGGAGTTAATTTATCCCATACCCAAGAGCTATCGACTAGGCTAACAAACTTCACTAATAACAAGGTATAAACACAAAATGCCCAGAACGAAGGGCCAAAGCCGACCTCAGCCAGTGACAGGATTTTCACCATAGCAACTAAGATCCCGACGAGGAACACATCTGCCATCAGCCAAGACTCAAATTTAAATACCCGCTTGCTCCAACGTTTAAGCCAGCTAAGCTCAATGGTTTTTCCTTGCTGTACTAAGTAGGCTTGCCTATAAATGAACATTGAAAAACTGATATAAATCAACGGCAAAATCACCACACACAACAAGATGAGCATGGCCAACAAATTATTACTGGCATAATGCATACTGATCAATGCAGACCATAAGCTGGCTTGTTGTGATAAGCCCTGCACACTGAAGGATAAGAAAGGGAACCCCAGACTCAATCCCAACATCATTAAGGTCGCGATCCCATAGGCCCAAATCGGCTGAAAGGGTGTGGCTAATGCGGCCTGCAAACTATGCTGACATCTTGGACAATGGGCACGATAACCTGGCTTGGGCTCAATGTAAGGCGTGACTAAACCACATTCCTCACAGGCCTGTAAAATCCCCTCATGCTGGGGTGAAGAACCACACTGTGACACGATAACTCCTTAAACACTGGCTCAGATTAAAGATCATTTTCAGCGACTCATAACTGAGAAGCAGATAAAGCGCTCTTGCCGTGGGGAGAACTCCCCACGGCAAGAGCCTTCTCATTCATCCTTTAATCCATGGCATTTGCCAGTGTCCAATCGCCACCCAAGGCCTTGTAGAGTGACACCACACTCGAGGCCGTTTGTAGGCGAGCTAACACTTCCGCATCCTGCATATTGTTTTTCACATTCTGCGCATTTAACACGCTCAAGTGGTTTTCTAACCCAGCACGATAAAGCGATGTTGCTTTTTGCACAGCAATCTCAGACTGCGCCTCAGCTTTAGCAATAAAGCGATGATATTGCTGGTTATTACCGTAATGCTTTAGCACTGTTTCAACTTCATTAATGGCATTGTTCACCGCCTGCTGATAGCTAAGCGCTGCGGTTTTAAAACCCGCTTCCTGTATCTCCACCATGGCTTGAGTGCGACCACCATCGAACACATTCCAACTCACTCCCGCACCTAGAGCCCAGGTAAGGGAATCCGATGAGAAAAGATCGTCGATATGATCGGCCGATAATCCCGGCGCCCCCGTCAAGAAAAAGCTCGGATACTTAGCCGCAATCGCCGCGCCCAGTTCTTGATTTTTTGCGGCCATCTCACGCTCAGCAATCGCAATATCTAAGCGGCGTGTCAGCAACTCGGAAGGAACGCCCGTTGGGATGAATTGCTTCATCGCGGGCAAGGCTGCTGCGCTTAAACGCCCTGAAGTCTCGGTCAGATTTTCCCCCAATAAAATCGCTAATCGATGTAAGTGTGCCTGCTCGGCCGAACTTAGCATGGGTAACATGGCCTCACTGGCGGCAAGCGCAGCCCTAGCATTGGCGACATCCAGTGGTGAGCCATAGCCATTACGTTCCAATGATTCCACCAAGGCCAACACTTCAGCTTGCTCCGCGATGTTTTGCCTTGCGATTGTCATACGCTCCTGCGTGCCACGGTATTGTAAATAGTTGTCTATCACTTCCGCAGTCATTAGGGTGGCCAGATTGGCACGATACAATTGTGCCTGTTCGGCGCGGATTTCAGCGGCCTGACTTAAACTCGCTATTCGGCCAAATAAATCCGCCTCCCAAGCAATGGTTGCGCCCACTGTGGTGCTGTTAGGATCGCGATTCATTAGCTTAAGCTTGCCACCGCCCAAACTATCGGGCAGACCTATGCCCCCAACCGCACCGCCCATCAGCGGATCATTTTCACTGATACGCATATCGAGGTATCCCGCGCCCACTGAAATGGTTGGCACTTTTAATGATGACACTGCGGCTTGATAGGCCCGTGCAGCACGGACCCGCTCGCTGGCGATCTGCAGACTAATATTTTGTTGCTGCGCCTTCGCCACCAGCGCATTGAGTTGAGGGTCATTAAACTTGTGCCACCAGGCTTGGTAGCCCACTCCTTCTGTGCTCACGCCCTCGGTCGGCGCATTTAAATACAGTTCACTGACTTTCACCTTTGGCGGTGCATAATCTGGAGACATACTGCATCCCCCCAGCAAACTCATTGCCGTCAAGGCCACTACTATATGTTTGTTCATGATCAGACCTCTTTGGCGCTGCGAATAACCGAATGTGTGTTGTCCGTTTGTGCGTCGAGTAACGCCTCTTCCTCGCGCTCATCCCGACGATAAAAGAGTCGATACAAGGCAGGCATCACAAATAAGGACAGCACGGACGCTGCGGTCAAACCGCCAATAATGGTCGCGGCCATTTGGTCAAACAGTCTGTCGGTCAACAAAGGGATCATCCCGAGAGCCGTTGTCAGGGCCGCCATCGAAATCGCCATGGTGCGGTTGAGCGTCGCCGCCTTAATAGCCTCGGCGATTCTGCGACCATTACGTCGTTCGAGTTCAATCTGATCCATTAACACAATGCCATTTTTGATGATCATTCCCGACAAACAGATCATGCCGACAATCGCCATAAAGCCGAAGGGTTTGTCCAGTAACACTAAACTCCAGACGATACCTATCGCCGCCAATGGCAGAGTAATCATAATGATGAGTGGTTGTCGGAATGCGTTAAACATCGCCACCAAAATCACCACCATCAACAACGTGGCCTTAGGGTTTTGTTGCATTAAGTCATCAATCGAGCGCTGCTCATCGTAATATTCGCCGCCCCACTCCAGTCGATAACCTTCGGGCAGTGGGATGGCCTCGATATCGGCCGCAATACTCTGGCGCACATTCGAAGCCGTATCGCCACTCACACCCGCTTGAGCGGTGATCGCTGGCAAACGATTACGACGCCACACCATGCTTTCTTCACCTTGGATCTCGATACTCTCCACCACCTGCCCCATAGGCACGCTGTGTGTGCCGAGTAACGAACGCACGGGAATATTCTCAAAATGCGCTAATGAAGCATCGGCGCTACGCAGCTTAATCGGGATCAAGTCGTCACCATGTCGCATAGTGCCAATATTGGTGCCTTCGGTTACCCGATTGATGGCATTGGCAATATCGGTACGTGTCACACCGGCTAAACGGGCGGCGTGCATATCCACCTGCGGTGTCATGACTTTGCTCTCTTGACGCCAGTCATCACGAACGTATTTTAAGTTCGGATGTTGACGCATGATGTCCTTGGCCTGATCGGCTAAGCCATGTAGCACCTGCGGATCGGGGCCGATAAAGCGCGCTTCAATCGAATATTTATCCTTAGTCGCTAGCTTTAGCTCCCTAAATCGAGGTTCAGCATAGGGAAACTCCTTAGCTAGCCAGGCATCGCCCTGTTGGATTAAGGTTTCGATATCGTCAAAATTGCGCATATTGATCAGGATTTGGCCATAGCTCGAATCCAATGGCTCTGGCTCGACGGTGACCGAGAACCGCGGTGCGCTTTCCCCCACATAGCTGGAAATACTCGTCACCTCGGGTTGTGCTAATAACCAACGCTCCACTTTTCGCATATCCGCCGATGTCTGCTCGATGCGCCCACCATTGGGTAGCCAATAATCGAGGAACAAAATGGGGCGATCGGACGATGGCATAAAGCTCACTTTCAACAATGGCGTGACCAGTAAAGTGCACAGCAGTAAAGGCACGGTGAAGAGTATGGTCTTCTTGGGATTTTCCACGACCCACTCCACCGCTCGCTGATACATCAGCCCATAACGTGAAGGTGGCTTAGCATTTTCAGTTTCGGCATTGCTGGAATCGCCTAAGAAGTACCAACACATCAGCGGTGTTATCACCATGGCAATAATCCATGAGAGCAACAGCGAACTACAAAGCACTTGCACTATCGAGAGTGAAAACTCGGCCGAATCCGTTTGAGACAGCAACACGGGCGCCGTACCCATGGCAGCGATCACTGTGGCGCCAAGGAGTGGCATGGCCATCTCTTTAATGCTGTCGATAACCGCTTGGGTACGTTCAATGCCCTGCTTAATCTTGGCTTGGAATAAGTCGACAATCACAATGGCGTTATCCACCAGCATGCCTAGTGCTAACACGAAGGAGCCGAGGGAGACCCGTTGCAAATCCACACTGGTCAGTTTCATATACACCAGAGTGAATAAAATGGTTATCAGCAAGCTGACGCCCACAATCGCCGCGCTACGCCAACCCATAAAGATCAGCAACACCACAACCACAATGACCACACTCTCAATCAAGTTAACGATAAAGTTACTGACTGATTTTTCGACTTCTTCTGGCTGATAGGCGATCACCCCAATGCCTGCACCATCAGGCAGTTTGGTTTGATAATCGGTCAATACACTCTTTAAGGTATCACCAATGCTCACCACATTAATGCCATTCACCGGACTCACGGCTAAGGTGATGGCTTGCTGGCCGTTATAGCGACTAAGCGTGGTAGCGGGATCTTGATACTCCATCGATACATCGGCAATGTCCCCTAAACGGATCACCGCCGACTGCAGCCCATTTAAGCCCGTTTGAATACTAAGATTGCGAATATCGTCAATGCTTTTAAAGGTATCGCCCTGTTCCACACGCAGGTTTTCGATGCCGAGGTCGAAATCCCCAGCCACGATAGGCATATTCTGGCTATGCAATTGCTCAACCAACTGCAACATGGTGAGGTTTGCCTCCGCCAGACGCTCCTCTGAAATACGGATATTCACCACCTGCTCATTGATACCGTGCAGCTGGACTTTTTTCACCCCATCGACAGCTTTAATGCGACGTTGTAATTCCCGCGCATGATCCTTTAGCTCCGCCATTTCCATATTGTCGCCATAGACGGCGAACAACATGCCGTAGACTTCCGAGAATTCATCTTGGACTATGCTGATCTGTGCTTGTACTGGCAGCTCTAATTTGACGTCTTCCACTTTACGACGCATCAAATCCCACTGCTGTGGCAAGGCCTCAGAGTTCACTTTTTCCTTGAGATCGACAAAGATCATCGAACTGCCCGGACGGGATAACGACCTTAGCTTCCAGAGGGATTCCATTTCCTCTAGCTTAGTTTCAATCTTATCCGTCACTAACTGCTCCACCTCCTTAGCATTGGCGCCAGGATAGAGGGTCACAATCACCGCACTTTTTACGGTAAAAGACGGATCTTCCAACTTGCCCAAATCAAAGTAGGAATAAATTCCCGCGATGATCGACAGCACAGTAAAAAAGATAACAAAGGTTTTTTGCCTCAGTGCAAAGGTAGAAAGACTCATGATTTAACCGACGCCCCATGCAAAATGGTTACGGCTTGGCCTTCTTCAACAAAAGCACCTCCAGCGATCACTATCTGCTCTCCGGGGGCGAGATTGCCTGTCACACATAGGGAGTCATCTGTCTGGCTCACGGATTCGACCGGAACCGCCTTAACATGTTCGGCAGTTACACGGTTCACATAGAGCTGAGTCTCTTGGCTCGCAACCGCCATTGCTGGAATGCAATAAATCGGCTTATCGCTGGCATAAGGCAGAGCGAGGTCCACACTCACCGCCTTACCCGCGACTAACTGTTTTGGAGAATGTTGTAGGTTAAATGTCACCTCATAGGTGCGCTTAAAACGATCGGGCACAGACGCAATTTTCGCCACCACAGCGGGCACGGCTTCTGTTCCCTTAAACCAGGTGACTTGACCTACTGAACCAAGATTAAGATTCCAGATCTGACTCTCGGGCACGTCTACAACTGCGTTGAGTAATTCGGGGCGATGAATGGTGAGGATTTTTGTCCCCACGTTGACTTGTTCGTGTTGGTCAACATAGGTTTTACCTATCACGCCGCTATAGGGTGCAGTCAGCTCGGTGTAACCTAGGGCATCCTGCGCTTTTTTAAGCGACTGACTGACTAACTCAACCCCTGCTTTAGCACGTGCTTCAGCGGCAACTGCACGGTCTAATTTCACACTGGCAATGGCACGATCATTAATCGCACTCTTGACCCTTTGCAGTTCAATTTTCGCCAATTGGTGGTTTGTTTTCGCCTCATCGAGCTTGGCGGTTAACTCCAATACACTGACTTGGAAATCATGGGGATCGAGCCTTGCAATCACTTGTCCCTTGGTAACCTCAGTCCCTTCCTCGGCCAGTAATTCTGCGAGCACGCCTTGGACTCGAAAAGACAAATCGGCACGATTTTCCGACTCCAAGACGCCGCTAAACTTGTAATTTTTATCTGTCACAGGAGATGGTAATTCCATCACTTGCACTAACGGACGCTTTGAGATTGTTAGGGCTTGGTCTTCATTGCTGCCACAGCCAGCGAGCACTAATGCAATGCTTGCGCAACACAAACCCATTCCAATGTTGATTGGTTTTACTCTATTCACCACAATTTCCTGTTACGAGGATAACTAAGGCGGCAAAGAGTAAAGTAGCTGGATATCTTGAACAATAATCAAAATAGATACATCAATGTCACGAATTTTGTGACAATGTGACATTTGGCGTCTTGGTCGCCTCTTGGATCAAACTATCGATCAGCAGCCGAGCCGCGTGGGTCATGCCTTTGCGGCTCGGATAGACCAACCAAGCATCATCAACATAAACTTCATATTCGGGCAAAACTTCGACCAAATTACCCAATCGCAAGTGCTCAACTACACTTAATTCGGCTAATAAACTGATCCCTGCTCCATTTAAAATGGCATGGCGAACGTAATGACTGCTGTTAGAAATAACTCGACTCTTCACGCGATATTCACCTAAGTTGAATTTCCAACTGTCTTCTAACTCACCATTTTGCTTACGATAGATCATGAGTGCATGTTGATTAAGATCCTCCAACGAAGTTGGCATACCATAGGTCGCGATATAATCAGGACTTGCGTATAACTTTCGAGATACCCGCATTAAAGGCCGGGCGATAAATGAATTGTCTTTGATACTGCCAATATGAATACAGGCATCCAGACCATAATTTAAAATATCGTGATACCCCAGATTACTGACATGGGTTTCTATCGTAATTAAGGGATAATTTTTCAAAAAATCCTGCAGTAAATTATGTGTTAAAACATCGGCTTCACCCACTAATCCCAACTTAACGGTTCCCGTTGGCATATTGCGTTGATTTTTGACACATTCATTGAGTGACTCGAGTCT
The DNA here is from genome assembly GCF_000014685.1 of Shewanella sp. MR-4. Classification (NCBI taxonomy): domain Bacteria; kingdom Pseudomonadati; phylum Pseudomonadota; class Gammaproteobacteria; order Alteromonadales; family Shewanellaceae; genus Shewanella; species Shewanella sp. MR-4. Next base: position 2,211,089 of record NC_008321.1, on the reverse strand, counting down.
TGGAATAATTTCCATTAACTGCTGATGGTAATTTTCCCCTGTGGGGGTCAGTGACAACTGACGTGTCGTACGCGTAAACAGTTTAGTACCGAGATCCGCCTCTAACTCACCGATACGCCGGCTGACCGAAGCTCTCGGGATCCCAATCGAACTGGCCGCGGAGGCAAAACTGCCTAATTCAACGACCAACAAAAAAAGCCTAAGATCATTAATTCTCACATTTAACCTCGTATTATCTGCCTGTAACTTCAGCGATGACCTCTCGCAACAATGTGGCAGTATGGGTTTATTATCATCGTCATTAGTGGTCACTATACCTGATAGCAAATTGATTTATCGACATTTTGTCTAGCCACAACCGGATGCTTTTTGTCGAAAAAATACCCAGACTCATTTCGTAACCGCATATAACTGTGGTTATCTATTGCCTATTTCATATCAAGTTCATACCAAGTTAACTCTTCACCAAAAGATATAAACATCCCAACAACAAGCCTTAGAACAATTCATATTCACTTGTCGCACTACGTATCGCATCCTGCTAAATATTCACTATTTTGGAACTGAGAATTCTGAAACGTTAAAATATGAGCCCAACGTTTAAAAATGGGATGTTAAATACGTTTTTTAAGCAAAAATAATGATGTGTTTTTAAACACTTAAGAAGATATCTTCAATTTACCACTTCAATCTTAAATTGATATGGTTCACATTTTTTAACTTTGTTCCACTTCAAACGTTTACCCATAAAACCGACATTGTAAAGAGATTGTTTCGCTACATTCGGATACAACTCAGCCATAACGCATGCCGTGCCGCCATCCTTTATTTCCCCTCACACTTAATTAGCCAATTAAGGATTACAAACGCAACATTTAACACTCAAGCGAGCAACAAATAAGCTATTGATATTAAAGTTGTTAATGATAATTTTCCGGCTATGGAGGGCAGTTGCAAATAAAGATAAGCCGTGATGAAACCCTTCCTGATCGTCATGGCATTGTTAAGGGAATGAAAATATGACTACGCAAACAACCGTGGCGCGTGCGGTTCGTTTTAGTTTACTCGCTTTAGTCTCCGCCTCGGTGACACCGCAAGTATTTGCCGCCGATGAAGCGGCCGTTATCGATGATAAAGTGGAGCGTATTGAGGTCACGGGTTCACGTATTAAACGTACCGATCTTGAAAATGCCTCCCCTATCGTGGTGGTGAGCGCCGCAGATATCGAAAAAGGTGGCTTTAACTCAGTACAAGACGTGTTAGGCAACCTGTCGCAAAACTCCGGTGGGTCGATGACTCAACAGGAAGTGCACGGCTTTACCCCTGCGGCATCGGCCGTCAACCTACGTGGTGTGGGCGCCGGACGTGTGCTGACGCTGATCAACGGTAAACGTGTGCCTAAATATCCCTTTGGCGCTGGCGGCACCGATAGCTTTGTCGATACCGCCAACATTCCGTTAGGGGCGATTGAGCGTATTGAAATTTTAACCACGGGCGCTTCGGCCATTTACGGTTCCGATGCGATGGGCGGCGTAATCAACATCATCTTGAAAAAAGACGTTGAACAAAGCACCTTCAAATATCGCCACTCAGATACCTTCGATGGCGGCCTGCAGAACAACCAGTTCTCCTTTATGACGGGCGTCAGCAGCGATAAAGCGAATCTGACTTTCTTCGCCGAATATGAAGATCGCCAAGCATTAAAAGCCTCAGACCGCCCAGAATGGGGCACAGATATTATCCCGGGTAACTATTATGCTGGTTACAGCTCCTATGGCGCCAACCTTGTGGATAGCAATGGCAAACTACTCAAGAGCTTAAGCGCCGCCGAATGTGATGCGCGCGGCTATGTGATGATGTCCAATGGCAAATGTGGTTTCGATCGCTCCGCACAGCGCGACTTTTCGCCTGAGCAAAAGCGCTACTCCACCATGATAAACCTCACCAAAGACTTAAACGACAATCATCAGCTGTATTCGCGCCTCGATTACACCCATGCTTCGACCTACACAGAAATTGAATCGGCCACTGTGGGCTACGATTTTATGTTTAACGTGTCTGGCGATAACGTCACTATCGTCGATGAGCTCAATGGCTTATCCCAAGTGTTCGATAAAAATACCGCCTTCGGCGGAGATTTTGCCGGCGCTGCTGATGGGGACTATTACTACACTCGCCGTATGTCAGAGTTAGGTCCACGCACCTCTGATTTTGAGACCAATAACTTCTCCTTCTTATTAGGCAGCAAAGGTTACCTCACGGATACTATCGAGTACGACACCTCATGGTCGATTGCGCGCCAAACGGTAGATTCCACCACCGCAGGTTCGCCCACTTACCAAAGCATGTGGAATTACCTCACCGCAGGCACAAACGGCAATTCGCTACTGGATGTGATTTCACCGGACGATGCCGCAATGCTGGATTTCCAAGGTGGCAAAAAGGGGCAATCCACCCTATCGAGCTTTAACGCGGGGATCAGTGGCGAAGCCTTTGAATTACCAGCAGGAACAGTAGCTTATGCCGTGGGCGTCGAATACGGTAAAGAATGGTTCTACGATAAGTCCGATAGCTTCACCAGCAATGGTGGCGTGATTGGTAAAGGCGGCAGTAGCGCTCAAGGTGAACGTGAGCAATACGCAGGTTATGCCGAAGTCGCCGTGCCTGTGATCGAAAACCTCACCGTCACCCTTGCGGGCCGTTACGACTACTATGACGATTTATCCGATGTCGGCGGTCAATTCAGTCCACAAGTCGCAGTCGAGTATCGCCCGATTGATAATCTGTTGTTACGCGGTCTGTATGCCGAAACCTTCCGTGCACCAGACATGCAGCGCTTATTTGGTGAGCCAACGGCAGCCTATAGCACAGTGATCGACACTCCAACCTGTGAGGCCGCGGGTGGCACGGGTCCAGCCTGTGAGAAGATTGACTCACTGCCAATTACTATCGGTGCAAACCCAGAACTTGAAGCGGAAACCGGTAAAAACTATAACCTCGGCATGGTGTGGGATTATAACGATCTCAATTTAACCTTGGACTACTGGATTGTTGAAATCGATAACCTAGTCAATAGCCCTAGCGCCCAGTATATCTTGGATCACTCTGACGCCTTCGCCGATAAGATTTTCCGTGATGCAAGCGGCAAGTTAATTCAAGTGAATACTCAAGCCATCAACATGTCATCCCAAGAAACTTCGGGTATCGACTTCTCGGTGGGCTATCGCTATGAGACTTCAGGCTACGGCGATGTCACCGCCCGCTTGGAAGGCACCTATTTGCTGAAATGGGAGGAGCAATTAACCCCAGATTCTGAGCCATTAGATCTGATCGATGGTGACGACTCTGCCCCGCAAATCCGTGGTAACTTAAATCTGGGTTGGAACTACGATGACTTCGCTACCAACCTGCTGATCAAGTACACCGACAGCATGAATGGCCAGCGTAAAGAGGCATTCATTAACAATGGGTTAGCGGATAAATATGCCGTCACTATCGACAGCCATGTCGAAGTGAACTGGGCCGCCAGCTATATGTTAACCGATGCGATTAAGTTCTCCGGCGGGATTAATAATATCTTCGATGCAGGCCCTGAGATTGATGAAACCCAAAACTCTTGGCCACATTACCCACGTTCTTACTACAACGTTATTGGGCGTGAATATTATTTAGCCGTAGAGATGAACTTCTAATCAACCTCATGTTTTGATTAGCATTGCTTCCTAAAACACAAAGCCGAGCAGTCGCTCGGCTTTTATCTATCGGCTTCACACTCAGTTACGCATAGGTATCAATCGATTCGCCTTGACTCGCCTCACGGGCGCGCTCCTTGGCGGACTCGCTCACCTCTTCCACCTTGGCTGGCGCAGGCTGAGCGGGTAACGCTGTGGGTGAAGACGAACGGTTGGCAGCATAGCTATGCGCTAACATTGGGCTGCTTGCACTGATATTCATAGCGATCCCCTTGTCGATTTAGGCTCAATGCTCAGGTTCAATACTTAGGCTAAAAGCCAATACTTAAGTAACGCTTAAGCACTTGCGCTGAAAAATCCTTTGCCATTGGCTGTATCGACTGCAATTGATAACCACACAATACGATAACCCCCTTGTGGCATCTAACGCACAATGCCACAATGCGAGCAAAATCAATGCGTGCCAACGGCGCCCCTCGATAGGAGCATCATCTTGACCCTTTTTGGTATTAAAAATTGCGATACAGTGCGTAAAGCACGTAAATGGATTCAAACCCATCAACTTTCGGTCAACTTCCATGACTTTAGGGAAGATGGATTAGCAGAAAAGGATCTTCAGCATTGGTGTCAAATTGCAGGATGGGAAACCGTCTTTAACAAACGCAGTACCAGTTTTCGCGCCTTGAGTGATGCAGATAAGGCCAATATCGACCAAGCCAAAGCCATTCAACTGATGCTCACTCACCCGACGCTGATCAAGCGCCCTGTGCTGGTTGTGGGTGAACAAGTGCTGGTGGGCTTTAACGAAGCCGAATATAAGAAGGTCTTTTCCCTATGACGCACGCTTCGAACAGCCACCCAGTTACCGAACTGACTAAAGAATTAATTGCCCGTCCTTCGGTCACCCCACTGGATGAAGGCTGCCAAACCCTGATGGCCGAACGTCTTGCCGCCATTGGCTTTAATATTGAGCCCATGGTCTTTGAAGACACCACCAATATGTGGGCGCGTCGCGGTAATGAAGGCCCAGTATTTTGTTTTGCCGGCCATACCGATGTAGTGCCCGCGGGCGATTTAAGCCGCTGGCATACCCCGCCTTTTGAGCCAACCATTATCGACGGTTACCTCTATGGCCGCGGCGCGGCAGACATGAAAGGCTCGCTGGCGGCGATGATCGTCGCGACCGAACGTTTTGTGGCTAAGCACCCAAATCATCCCGGCTCGATTGCGTTTTTAATCACTAGCGATGAAGAAGGCCCATTTATCAATGGCACCACACGGGTTATCGATACCCTAGAAGCCCGTAATGAAAAAATCACTTGGGCGCTGGTGGGCGAACCCTCATCGACCCTAAAACTCGGTGATGTGGTCAAAAATGGGCGCCGTGGCAGCCTGACCGCCAACCTAACCGTGAAGGGCATTCAGGGCCATGTAGCCTATCCGCACCTTGCGGATAACCCAATCCACAAAGCCGCGCCGTTTTTAGCCGAGTTAAGCCAAACCCATTGGGATAATGGCAACGAATTCTTCCCGCCCACCAGCATGCAAATCGCCAATATTAATGGCGGCACGGGCGCATCGAACGTGATCCCAGGCACCCTAGAGGTGATGTTTAACTTCCGTTATTCGACCGAAGTGACCGCCGAGATATTAATCGAGCGTGTGGAAGCCCTATTAACCGCCCACGAACTGGATTATGACATCAGCTGGACCTTCAACGGCCTGCCATTTTTAACCGGCGAAGGCCCACTGTTAGACGCGACTCGACATGCTATACGTCAGATCACTGGCTATGATACCGATCCGCAAACCACGGGCGGCACCTCTGATGGACGCTTTATTGCACCAACGGGCGCCAAAGTGTTGGAACTCGGTCCAGTGAACGCCACTATCCATAAAGTGAACGAGTGCGTGAAAATCGACGATCTCGAGCAGTTAGCCCTGTGCTACGAAGTGATTTTGGAACAGTTACTGTGTTAAACGCCACGCCACGCTTAGCCAATACTGCCCAGCTCTATGGAATAGAAAGTGGAATAGAGAGCGGAATAGAGAGTGGGGTCACAAGCGGTTTAGACACAGGCTTACATACCGACTTATCCGCTGCTGTAACCCAAGAGTCAGCGCAGAGACTGCAATTTGTCGAATTGCTGAGTCCCCATCACCCGAGCGAAACACGCTTCATGCTGGAGGCTCAAACCGCCCTCGCCTTTAAGGCGATGGCGGACAGCGCCGCCACAGATGGAATAGCCCTAGCGATTTGCTCAGCCTATCGTCCTTTTGGCAGGCAACTCGCCATTTGGAACGCCAAGGCCAGCGGTAAACGTGTTGTGCTGGATATCAACGAGCAGCCAGTGGATATCAGTTCACTGAACGATGATGAATTAGTCGATTTAATTTTGCTCTGGTCGGCACTGCCCGGCGCGTCACGTCATCACTGGGGCACGGACATCGATGTGTTTGATGCCAAGCAAATCGAGGTAAAATCCCTGCGTTTAGTGGAAGCCGAATACACTGATGGCGGTCCCTGCGCCCACTTGCACCAGTGGCTACTCCAGCACGCCAAGGATTTTGGGTTTTATTTTCCTTTTCAGCGCGGTAAAAGCGCCGTCAGCGCCGAGCCTTGGCATATTAGCTATTTCCCCGTGTCTCAAACCCTGTTACCCCAATTTGAGGTGCAGGCCTTAGCGCAGGTTATCCAGCATAGCGATATGTTGCTTAAAGAAGCGGTGCTAGCCCGCTTACCTGTGCTTGTGGCGGAATATGTACATCGAATTGCAAAGCCTTAAGGTTTCGCAGTTCACACAACTTGGTGGCGCCTTACACTCGGCGCTTATCTTAAAAAGTAGGTTTTATGGATTTTTCTACACACAGAAAACAACTCAACATCGCCGGTAGCCGACTCAGTTACCTCGATATAGGTTCAGGCCCTGCGCTGTTGTTTGGCCACAGTTACCTCTGGGATAGCGCCATGTGGGCGCCGCAAATTACCAGCTTAAGTCAACAGTATCGCTGCATCGTGCCTGAGCTCTGGGGGCACGGCCAATCGGGCGCCGTCCCAGAAAGCTGCAACAGCCTCTTAGACATCAGCGAGCATATGCTGATTCTGATGGATAGCCTCAATATCGAGCAATTTGCGGTTATCGGTTTATCCGTGGGTGCCATGTGGGGCGCCGAGCTCGTGCTTAAAGCCCCCGCGCGCGTCAATGCAATGGTGATGCTCGACAGTTTTATTGGGTTTGAACCCGAGATCACCCGCGCTAAATATTATGGCATGTTGGATATGATCGAAGCCGCAGGCAGCATACCTGCGCCCCTTATCAGCGCCATTTCACCGCTGTTTTTCGCCGTCAATGCCAAAGCGAATAATCCCGAATTAGTGCAGCGTTTTGAAGCCTACTTGGCCGCGCAAACGCCAGAGACTATCCCGAGCATAGTAAAACTTGGCCGGATGATTTTCGGCCGCCGCGATACCATGGAATTTGCCGAGCAATTGACTCTGCCCTGTTTAGTCATGGTCGGAGTCGAAGACAAGGCCCGTAGCGTACTTGAGAGTTACCTGATGAGCGATGCCATCGACGGCAGTCAATTAGTGCATATTCCTAACGCTGGGCATATTTCCAGCCTAGAGCAAGCCGAGTTTGTCACTGAGCATTTAACTCGGTTTTTAGCGAAGGTATTGTAACGGCGCACGTATCAACAAGGTGCCAGTAAACCGTGGCACATTGGATAGACCAGCAAGCGTAAATTTACTGGTATACTCTTGCTAAAAATGTGCTGCTTGCATCACTTAGGGCAATAAAGACATTTTAATATGTCAATAAAACAATAGGTTAAAATGAAACTACTTAAACCCTTATTCGATAACAACCGCCGCTGGGCCGGACGCATTCGCCAAGAGCACCCTGACTTTTTTGAGCAACTGGCGAAACAGCAGAACCCTGAATATCTTTGGATTGGTTGTTCTGACAGCCGAGTACCTTCTAACCAAATCATCGATTTAATGCCGGGCGAAGTCTTCGTTCATCGCAATATTGCCAACATGGTGATCCACACCGATCTTAACTGCCTGTCAGTACTGCAATACGCCATCGATGTGCTTAAGGTGAAGCACATTATGGTAGTAGGCCACTACGGCTGTGGCGGTGTACGTGCGGCCATGGGGAATCAACGCTTAGGGCTTATCGACAACTGGCTCGGTCATTTACGTGATGTTTACCGTCTGCATCAAGATGAATTAATGCAAATGGATGAAGCCAAACGTTTCGACCGCCTGTGTGAACTCAACGTAATTGAGCAAGTGGCCAACGTCACCAGCAGCACTATCGTGCAAGAAGCTTGGGCTCGCGGCCAAGAACTGGCAATCCACGGCTGGATTTACGGTATTGATAATGGTCTGTTAACCGATCTTGATGTGACTGTCGATCGCGCGCAAAAGATTTAAATCAGTTTGAGTGAAACGCGCCATAAGCGCTACGTTTAACCGCCAAAAACCTGCCTAGTGCAGGTTTTTTGTTTTGCAGCTTTGTCCTATCTATGACTAGAGCAAACGAAATTCGCGAGTGAATTTGCCAGTTAAAAATAATTGCCTCAACTCAAGTCCTGACCATTTCCGCAGGATGACTCAGCCATAACTGCCCTATGCGATTAAATCGGTCCTTTGCCGACACCTACAGCGTAAACAGAGTGTTAAGTGAGCAAAATCTAAGCTCGAAACGTCAACATGAGCTTATTTTCATCAAGAAAACATCGCAAGGGATCTTTAGCCCAGTTATAATCCGCCAGTTAATTGCAGCGCGACCATGCGCCACAAATTCTAAGGAGATACCTTCCATGCCCGGTTTTGAATTATTTGGTCCAGAAGAAAAGCAAGAAGTCGCCGATGTGATGGAGCACGGCTTTACCTTCCGTTATAACTTCGACCATATGCGTAATGATCGCTGGAAGACTCGCGATATGGAGCAACTGCTCTGCGAGAAAATGAATGTTAAGCATGCTCACCTCTTATCTAGCGGTACTGCTGCGCTGCAAACAGCCTTAATGGCGGCAGGCATTGGTGCTGGCGACGAAGTTATCGTGCCACCTTTTACCTTTGTTGCTTCTGTAGAAGCGATTTTCATGGCCGGTGCTGTGCCAATTTTTGCCGAAATCGACGAGACACTGTGTCTATCACCAGAAGGCATTGAAGCGGCGATCACCCCACGTACTAAAGCGGTGAACTTAGTACACATGTGTGGCTCTATGGCCAAGATGGACGAAATCAAAGCCGTTTGCGCTAAGCACAACATCGTATTGTTAGAAGATGCTTGCCAAGCCATTGGCGGCAGCTACAAGGGCCAAGCCCTAGGTACTATCGGTGATGTAGGTTGTTACTCTTTCGATTCTGTTAAAACCATCACCTGTGGTGAAGGCGGCGCGGTGATCACCAATAACACTGAAATCTACGATCACGCCCACATGTTCTCCGATCACGGCCATGACCATATTGGTAAAGACCGTGGCGCCGAGTCACACCCGATTATGGGTCTGAACTTCCGTATCTCTGAAATGAATGCGGCCTTAGGTTTAGCCCAGTTACGTAAACTCGATACCATTATCGACATTCAACGTAAAAACAAAAAAGTCATTAAAGAAGCCATGGCGAGCATTCCTGAAGTCAGCTTCCGCGAAATCCCCGATCCAGAGGGTGATTCAGCTGGCTTCTTAAGCTTTATGTTACCAACAGAAGCACGTACCCAAGAGATCAGCAAAAAACTGGCTGAGAATGGCGTTGATGGTTGCTTCTACTGGTACGTGAACAACTGGCATTATCTGAAAAACTGGAAACACATTCAGGAGCTTAAGACCCCTGCTGCGTTGCCAATCACATTAATCGCCGACAGACCTGACTATACTCAAATTTCTGTGCCGAAATCTGATGCCATTATGAGCCGCACTATTTCCATGCTCATTAAATTGTCTTGGACCGATGCTCAGATTGCCGAGCGTATTGAAAACATTAAGAAAGCATTTGCCCAATAATTAAACGGGAGTTTTTGCAATGAGTTTTAAAAATTTTAAAGTAGTTGAAAAGATGATCTTCGGTCGTGGCTCCTTCGCACAATTGGACGAAGTATTAGCTGCACAGCGTAAGGCCGACGATGACTTCGTGGTATTTTTAGTCGATGACGTTCACCAAGGCAAACCACTCGAAGCACGCATCCCTGTAAAAGCCCAAGACTTACTGATTTGGGTTAACGTTGATGAAGAGCCAAGCACAATTCAAATCGACACCTTAACTGAGCAGGTTCAAGCTTTTAATAGCAAATTGCCAGTCAGTGTTGTGGGTTTAGGTGGCGGTTCAACCATGGACGTCGCAAAAGCGGTATCGCTGATGCTGACCAACCCAGGCGGCTCTGCCATGTATCAAGGTTGGGATTTAATCAAAAACCCAGCGGTTCACCACATTGGTATTCCAACTATTTCAGGTACGGGTGCTGAAGCGTCACGCACCGCAGTATTATGTGGTCCAGTGCGTAAACTGGGTCTTAACTCAGATTACACAGTGTTCGACCAAATCATCATGGACTCTGAGTTAATCGATGGCGTTGAAACTGACCAATGGTTCTACACAGGTATGGATTGCTATATCCACTGCGTTGAATCATTAGAGGGTACCTTCTTAAACGAATTCTCTAAGTCATACGCCGAAAAAGCCATGGAGCTTTGCCGCCAAGTGTACTTAGAAGATCACCCAGAAAAAGACGACAAGCTGATGATGGCGTCATTTATGGGCGGTATGAGTATCGCTTACAGCCAAGTGGGTGCATGCCACGCGGTATCTTATGGTCTGTCTTACATCCTCGGCTACCACCATGGTATCGGTAACTGTATCGCCTTCGACGTGTTAGAAGAATTCTATCCAGAAGGTGTGGCTGAATTCCGTCTGATGATGAAGAAGCACAACATCACTCTGCCGAAGAACATCTGTAAAGATCTGCCAGATGAAACCATCGCGAAAATGGTTGCCGTGACTAAGAGCATGGGTCCATTATGGGCAAACGTGTACGGCCCAACATGGGAAGAAAAAGTCACTGACGAAATGTTGACTGCGCTGTTCCGTCGCATTTAAGCTCTCAAGCAGATGACAAGGGCTCGTTGTGAGCCCTTTTGTCTATCTACACTGCATATCTTTGATAAATTAGGATAATTTAATGAATGTGACTCTGTTAATCCCGGCGCGTTACGGTTCAAGCCGCTTCCCGGGCAAGCCCTTAGCCCCGATTAACGGCAAGCCGATGATCCAACACGTGTACGAACGCGCGTCGTTAGCCAAAGGCCTCACCAATATTTATGTTGCAACCGATGATGAGCGTATCAAAAGCGCCGTAGAAGGCTTCGGTGGCAAAGTAGTTATGACCAGCCCTGATGCGGCATCGGGCACAGACCGTATCAATGATGCGATTAACCAATTAGGTTTGAAGGATGACGATCTGGTCATCAACCTTCAAGGCGACCAACCCCTAATCGACCCGACTTCCATCGAGCAAGTGATCAGCCTCTTCGAACGCCATCCAGGCGAGTTTGAAATGGCGACCCTCGGCTATGAAATTGTCAACAAAGCCGAGCTCGACGATCCTATGCATGTGAAGATGGTATTCGATAACGACTACTACGCGCTGTATTTCTCCCGCGCACGTATTCCCTTCGGCCGCGATACCAAAGATTATCCAGTTTACAAGCACTTAGGCGTGTATGCTTACACCCGCAGATTCGTGCAAGCCTTCGCCGCCCTCCCCTTAGGTCGTCTCGAAGATCTGGAAAAATTAGAGCAGCTACGCGCCCTAGAACATGGCCATAAGATCAAAGTCGCCATCAGCGCCTTCGACTCAATCGAAGTTGACACGCCAGAAGATATTCGTAAGTGTGAGCAGCGTTTAGCCGTTGATTAATCAGGGCGTTGCTCAATAAGGAGTTGTCATGTCGAGCTTAGAAGTGTGGATCATTATTATTTTGGTGGTGGGTGTGATTGCCAGCAATCTTGCCGCACTGAAATACAGTGCCAAATTCAAACTGCCACAGTTTGGTCAGCACGATAAAGAAAAGCAGTTAAAGACCGATAATCGCGCGAATTCCTCACCCGATGCCGATAAGTCTGCGGATACGGAGATTGAAAATCGCGATAAATCAACCCAAGTTGAGCAAGATAAACCCTAAGCGAGTAGCTTTACTCCTCTGACTTATCCATCAAAAAGGCGCATTAGCGCCTTTTTTGTGGGAGAGAAATAACGTTTCGACCTAGCTTGGCGTATACGCCCAATCTTTCACAGCAAAGATGAAGCATTGAATTATCAAGAATAATACTCGCCACTAAAATGCGTCAGGAAAAGAACAGCCTTATGTATTGAACTTTTATACAAGCCGAAGCAAGAGCGCGTGGAAAGGGACAAAGCGTGTCAGGACGTCAGCTGTATCAAGTGAATTTCGGGTAAAAATATCTATGGGTTAACGCCCCAATTTAGCGAGGAAAGCCGCCCTGCGGGTTGACGTCACCGCCAGCGCTTTTGGCTGGCGATAAAATTTGATGGTTAGGAGACGGCACGGCTCATGTAGTAAAACCGATCATCTTCACTTGTTAAACCAAACCCTTGTCTCTTATACAAATGAACGGCAGGGCTATTTTTAAACACTTTAAGCTTCAAAATGTGAGAGCGATGCTCTTTAGCCAGACGTTCTGCCTCAGCAATAGCGATTGAGCCAATCCCACGATTCTGGTAACTCTGATCCACTTGCAAATCTCGTAACCAGCACACTTCAGTGTCAAAAGATAATCTAACGACACCAACAAGCTTTTCTTCAAATAAAATATCAAAGTTCACAAGCTCTTGTGTCATTTGCTCAATCTGAGCTTCATCCCAATCTACAGAGTATTGTGCATAATATGGCTGCATATTCGACAGAGTATAATGTGCTGCTTTTGCTAAATCCTTAATAGGTCTAAATGTAACCACCGATCTAGTCTCCTAACGCCCCAAGCAGGGGCAAATTTTAAACTGGCTAAAGTTAGGAGCGAAACGACGGGAGCCAGCTTAAAATTGTCCCGTTAACTTGGCTTGTTATATTTTGATAAACGCAGATATGGAGTTATCCCATGAATACTCATGCTCATAGTCTTCTATATCTAGTAATGAAATAAACCTATCACATTGGTTTAAAACTGCACCTAGAGATACGTAATTCCAATTTTCACCATTTTTTAGGTACTCTTCAGTTTCTAAACCAGAAAATAAAGTCCAGCCACTATAATTCTCTTCCTCTTCTGATGGGTGCTCGCGATACAATTGACCAACGGGTAACCCATCTTTTAATACTTGCGAAGTTACATAACATCTGGGTAGGTACTTTTCGACAATATCTTCTTCAGTTTCTTCTATGTCGGTTTGCATTATGTGCTTAGCTTCAAACTCAACTAGATCCTGATATTTAATATCTGGTATGTAACTTGGGTCATTGTCCAAGGTACCTTTATAGCAACCATTGTTAGCTTCAGTAATAATTACCCACATCCTTTCAGCCGTCCAACCATGCTCATTTTCAACGCCACAGTTAAACATTAGCTTTACAATATTTCCTTCTTTCAGTTGCTTGATCACCGAACTTGAAGGTAAATAAAAAGTGTATGGAGCCCCCTTACCGATAATAGTAACATCTTCCAATGACCAAGTTTTACTCACGATATCTCCATAACGCCCAATTAAGGTGTGAGGCACGCATACCACCCTAATCACTTAAACCGACGCATAGTAAAAATGCCACGCGTGGCGAATCACTCTTAAATTGTTTGTTAGCCCTATGCCCAAAGGGTGCGTACCTCTACCGCTTCGATTTTGACACCAAAACTCGAAATATTAGGTAACGTGGCATTGTGGTGCTCTCGAATTTGAGCCCCACTGGCGTGCTCCTTATCATGAGTTGTGTGAGCATCCGAAACCAAAGTTACGGGATAGCCTAAACCTGCTGCTCTGCGAATGGTGGTATCAACGCAAAACTCAGAGGCGTAGCCACACACAATTAAGCTATCTACATCGAGTTCATTCAAAACACTTTGAAGATTAGTATTCAAGAACGAGTCTGGTGTTGTCTTGCGAACGAAATAGTCACCAGTTTGTATAACTAAGCTCGATTGCAATGCCCAACCAGCGCTTTCGTATTCAATAACAGATTTAGGCTGCTCGTGCTGGATAAAGATAACTGGGACAGACTTAGCACGCGCCAATTTCGTAACCTCATTAATTTTGGCGAGTACGATTTGTGATTCAAATGGTTGAGGTTCCGGGTCGAACAGAATCGACTGAACATCAATAACTAATACCGCAGATTTCATTATTTTCCTCTGATAGGGCTAACGCCTTGCTCACCGGAAAATTAGGAGCGTAGCGAGTAATTTTTCCGAGTGCAGCAACTTGTTAGGCCTCTGCGTCATAAATTTTTCTGATTTTTTGTTCCATTTGTGGAGTGACTGTAAAACCTTCTGCGGTAATGTGACTTAGTGCTACATAAGGTTTGCTACTACCACCATTCGGCAAGCCAAGTTCTTCTTCTATATCGTTCTCTAACACCACCGATGAACCTATATTGACATCAATCTCATCGACAATTTTTTGTGTTGATCGATCTGCTGATGCAATTGCGTCTACCCCTTTGTGGGCTTGATGATCTCGATCATAAACAGCTACATATGGGATAGAAAATTTATTCATAAGCTTAACGTAAAGAGGGATATTATCTTTTGAGCCGCAATCGATTAACGTATATTCGTACTTAAAAACACCGAGTTCCTTAGCCAATAGAGGAAATACAGTTTTTTCAGTAGCCCCTTCTAGCAAAACAACTTTACTGGCAAAAAATAACTCGCCACGGTCAGGATTAATCCAGTAGGAAAGATTGAAATCTTTTTTTGAATCTCCTTCAAATAAATCTTCAGTGCATTGCTTAACTTTTGTTCCGTTTAACTCATCGTTTTTAGTTGCTATGTAAATAGACTTATAACGCTCAACATCAATTAAACCGCTTGAGTGAGTACAGAGGATAACTTGACTCCCTGACTCAGACAAAGCAACGAATGAATCGAATAATGACCTTTGTGCTTGAGGATGCAGATAAAGCTCAGGCTCTTCAAATATAAAATACCTAGAATTTGATGCTTTTCTATTACCTTGTTCTTCTGCCAACTCAGCCTCTGCAAAAGCCTTCTTAGCAACTACTTGTATTAACGCAACGGTCAGAGCTCGCTGTAAACCGTGCCCCTTTCGTTTTATATCTGTTCTAACACCGTCATCAACCCAAACCTGAGTGTTTGCTTTAAATACACTTTCAATATCAGGGTTGCTTACTTCAATATCTACTTTTGCACCCCACGCAATAAGCTCATCAGTTAACTCTTTTTCAAAGTCAGTTAATTGCTTGGGTCTATCATTATTCTCATTGCCTTCACGATCTTTTTTGTTAAGAGTGGAAAATAATTTACCAAGTTTTTCTTTTGTTTCCTTCCATTCATTGTTATGCTCGGACATCAAAGCGACAACATCGGCATACATTTTCCCGAAAACACTAGAATCTTTAGAAGAAAAATCATCCGAAGCTTCTTTTACCGCAGGTATAAAGTAAACCTCACCAAATATCCCCTTTGCGACACTTTTCAACCCAAGAAAATTTGTTGTCTCAAGTTCAAAAGAGAATTGAATATTTCCCATGTTGGTCTGGATATATTCATTTTGGGCATCGATTATATTTTGTTTGGTAATACGGCCAGAATCCGGGATATAGGGGTGAAATGGAAGGCTGGAAGCAAGCTCTCTATTTGTGTAAGCAGAAGCATTAGCTTCTTGAAGCCAGTCCTCTGATGGATTTTCTATGTATCCTCGGTATTCAAAACTGCCGCCTAAAAAGGCGGTTTTTCTTACAACTATTTTTCCTTCGGAGGTTAAATATTTCTTGAAAGTAGTTTTGTCTGATTCATCAAGGTCACCAAACTCAATTTCCACAAATAGTTCAGTGGAGCCATGATAGAAATCTAGATCTTGTTGCTTAACCTCGCCAAAGAAGAACAAGACGGAAGACAAAAGGTTCGATTTTCCGTGGTTATTTTGGCCAATAATAACCATCAGATCTTGGGCTCTGAGTTTTTCTTCTTTTACGGAACGCCAGTTTTTAATCCATATACTTTCAATTTTCACGATATAGTCCTTGTGGCCTAACGCCTGCCATAAACGGCGAGCGTGTTTTGCGAGTCCAGCCCCCTGGAGGGGGCAATGTTTAATGGCCTTGTTAGGCTAACCTGCTAAAAGATGACTTCCGAGTGTCGTAGAACAATACCTGCTTGAATGCCGATGTTGGTATTACACCTATAACAGCGCCTTCAATTTGGGTAATAAACTTACGCGTAGAGTCCATTTTGTACCACATTTCTCGAATGGACTGCCCTGATATAAAGTTGCCACCAAGACTTGAAAAATCTATCTCTACCCAAACAGCACTCCGCCAGTCGCTTCGGCATGGCACAAACGTTGCCCAGTTAGCTGCCCCAAACTTTTTACTGTAAGAATTAACATCAAAATTTCGAAAATCAAACACGCTCACACCACCAAGTGAACGTACAAACGGAAAGTGCTCCTCGCCTAATTTCGTACCCCAACGTTCACTATCAGGAAGACTTGGGTTGGCTTTTATGCACCCGTCGCGAACAATCATTTTGTAACGCTCAATACTCGTAGTATGCCAAACAGTACCGAGTAGCTCTTGGGGAAAATTCATATTTCAATTTCTTTGATTTGTTGAGCCATATGTCGAATTAGCCTAACATTCTATTAGTGCGCATGCGCGTTTATCTCGTTGGGCCAGTAAAAACGCGCACTGTTAACTATCTGTATGTAAAGAACTTATCAGCATTCTGTTAAATATACCATCAGGAAAAACGCACATTTTCGTTTTCCAAACCTATTATCTAATCAATTTTTATATGTGCATGATTTCAATAGCATTTATTTGTAGTCAAATGTAAGAACGCGTACAGCGTTAAGATACAAATCGTTATGATTTCAATATGACTGAACACCTGTCCAACTTTTAGGCATTGCAGAGAGTTGCAACATTTGAGTTATAACCATCAAAATTTTTAGGCTAGAAAATCTGCTTTTGAATGCACCACAGACAACTTGTTAACTCATTTTGGGGCTGAAACGAGCCAGAAAAGGCGATAGCGAACTAAATCCCGCCTATGCCACATACGGATTTATCTTCGCCATAAAAAAGGCCAAGTGAGGAGAGCACTTGGCCTTTGGCTGGAGATGAATGTGAGTCGAGTCTAGAAGCCTTCAACCCCTGCCATATCGGGAAGATGGTGAGCAATCCCTTTATGGCAATCGATACAGGTTTTCTCACCACTGGCCAAAGATGTCGAGTGCATTTGGGCGGCGCGTGGCGACTGTCTGGTAAAGTCCATATAGGTAAAGTTATGGCAGTTACGGCACTCAAGCGAGTCGTTTGCCTTTAACCGTTCCCATTCATGTTCGGCCAACTCACGACGTTTGTTTTCAAACTTTTCGCGGGTATTGATGGTACCAAACACTTTACCCCACACTTCTTTCGATGCCTGCATCTTACGGGCAATCTTATCGGTCCAGTTGTGCGGCACGTGGCAGTCAGGACAAGTCGCACGCACACCACTGCGGTTTGTGAAATGGATAGTCGACTGTAACTCTTGATAGACGTTATTTTCCATTTCGTGGCAACCGATACAGAAGGCTTCTTTGTTGGTGGCTTCAAGCGCAGTGTTAAAGCCCCCCCAGAAGATCACCCCCGCCACAAAACCACCTAAGGTTAAAAACCCTAAACTGTAGTGCACACTCGGACGATTGAGAACTTTCCAGATCTTTTTAAGTTTCTCTAACATGCTGACTCCTAGTGTGTTTTCTGCTCTGTGTTGGCTTTAATCAGATGATCCATATCCACAAAGTCGTTCTCGACCAGTAATTTGGCATCCAGTTGCGGCACATGGCACTGAGTGCAGAAGTAACGTCTTGGCGAAAGCTCGGCTAAGAAGTTGTTATCCCTATCCATATAGTGAGTCACACTGACCATAGGCGCCTGAGAGTCCCCGGTGCGGTGTCTGGCATGGCATGACATACACTTATTGACCTTAAGATCGAGCTGATAGCCATCGATCTTGTGCGGGATCACCGGTGGTTGCATCGGGTAGTTACGCATCTCTTTGATATCTTTGTTCAGCACCGCCTGCATCGCAGGTGGAGTTGGCTCAACGTTGATTGGCGCCAGACGTAAGGTATCAACCTTATCCTCAGGAATGTTCGCCGCAGTCACGCTGGTCATCATCAAGGCTGAAAAGGCAAGCGCACTAAATGCTGAAACTAATTTGAATGTTTTCATCCTGTACTCCTTATACCTTGACGATTTTCACGGCGCATTTCTTAAAGTCGGTTTGTTTCGACAGCGGATCTGTCGCATCCAAGGTGACTTTATTAATGAGCTGACTGGCATCGAACCAAGGTACAAATACTAGGCCCACAGGCGGCTTGTTACGGCCACGGGTTTCGACACGGGTTTTGATTTCACCGCGGCGAGACATAACCCGCACTTCATCCCCACGGCGTAAACCGCGTTTTTTGGCGTCCTCTGGGTGCATAAAACACACAGCATCGGGGAAGGCACGATAAAGCTCTGGCACGCGTTGAGTCATCGAACCTGAGTGCCAATGCTCAAGCACACGTCCAGTTGATAACCACATATCGTATTCATCATCTGGTGATTCTGCGGGTGGCTCGAAAGGCAAGGCGAAAATCACCGCGCGGCCATCGGGTTTACCGTAGAATTCGAAGCCAGTGCCAGCCTTGACGTAGGGATCGCTGCCCTCACGGAAACGCCACTTGGTTTCTTTACCATCGACCACGGGCCAGCGAAGACCATGAGCTTCATGGTAGGCCTCGAAAGGCGCTAAATCGTGGCCATGACCACGGCCAAAGGTCGCATATTCTTCGAACAGGCCTTTTTGGACATAGAAGCCAAAATGTTTCGCCTCGTTGTTCAAATACTTAGGATCGGTATCGGCCAGTGGGAACTTATCGACATTGCCGTTTTGGTACAGCACTTCAAATAAGGTTTTGCCCTTAAATTGTGGATTCGCCGCTAAGACTTCCTTCGACCAGACCTCGTCGGTCGTAAAGCGCTTAGAGAACTCCATCAACTGCCACAGATCCGAGTGGGATTCGCCAGGCGCTTGCACCATTTGATGCCAAAATTGAGTACGACGCTCAGCATTACCATAGGCGCCCTCTTTCTCAACCCACATGGCGGTTGGCAAAATTAAGTCCGCAGCCTGAGTCGTGACAGTGGGATACGCATCAGACACCACAATAAAGTTGGCGGGATTACGATAGCCAGGTAAACCTTCCTCATTGATGTTCGGCCCTGCCTGCATATTGTTGTTCACTTGCACCCAATAGCAGTTCAAGTCGCCATCTTTTAAGCGGCGGTTTTGCTCTACGGCGTGATAACCGGGTTTTGGCGGAATAATGCCACTAGGGATCTTCCAAATTTCTTCGGCGTGTTTTCTATGCTCTGGGTTAGTCACCACCATATCGGCCGGTAAACGGTGGGAGAAAGTCCCCACTTCACGAGCCGTACCACAGGCAGAAGGCTGACCGGTTAACGAGAACGGGCTGTTACCAGGGGTCGAAATCTTACCTGTCAGTAAGTGGATGTTATAAATCAGGTTATTACACCACACGCCGCGGGTATGTTGGTTAAAGCCCATGGTCCAGAACGAGGTGACCTTGGTATTAGGATCGGCATAGAGTTTGGCCAATTCAATCAATTTAGCCTCAGGCACACCCGACATCTTGCTGACCTTCTCCACCGTATATTCGGCTACAAAGGCCTTGAAGGTATCGAAATCAATCGGAGTCGAATCCCCTGCCGTTTTCACGTTTTTGGCTTTCTGCTCCAGCGGATGGGTTGGACGTAAACCATAGCCGATATCCGTGGTACCTTGGCGGAAGTTAACGTGCTTCTTCACAAAGTCCCAGTTCACTTTATCGTTTTGAATAATGTAGTTGGCGATAAAGTTTAGGATGGCTAAGTCGGTTTGTGGCGTAAATACAATCGGTAAATCCGCGAGGTCGAAGGAGCGATGCTCGAAGGTCGACAGTACAGCCACCTTCACATGGGATGCGCTTAAACGACGGTCAGTCACTCGAGTCCATAAGATCGGGTGCATTTCGGCCATGTTGGAGCCCCAAAGCACAAAGGCATCGGCCGCTTCCATATCATCGTAACAGCCCATAGGCTCATCGATACCGAAGGTACGCATAAAGCCCACAACGGCAGACGCCATACAGTGACGCGCATTCGGGTCGATGTTGTTAGAGCCAAAGCCCGCCTTCATCAATTTAACGGCGGCATAGCCTTCCCAAACGGTCCACTGACCCGAGCCAAACATCCCAACTGCAGTGGGGCCTTTGGCTTTTAGGGTTTCTTTCCATTTCTGCGCCATGATATCGAAGGCGCTGTCCCAGCTAATAGGGGTAAACTCACCGTGTTTGTCGTATTTGCCGTCGGTCATTCTGAGCATTGGCGTGGTCAAACGATCGCTGCCGTACATAATTTTCGACAGGAAGTAACCCTTAATGCAGTTGAGGCCGCGGTTCACTTCGCTGTTTGCATCGCCATGGGTAGCAACCACTTTGCCATCACGGGTCGCGACAATCACAGAGCAACCCGTACCACAGAAACGGCAAGGCGCTTTGTTCCACTCTAATTTGGTTTGTTCTGAGCTGGTGATTAAGTTGCTCGCCGATGCCGGCAGTGCTAACCCTGCGGCGCCCGCTGCTGCAATCACCGCATTGGCTTTGATAAAGTCACGTCTATTCATGTTCATTCTTCACCCTCTTCGAGCTCTTCACTCTGGTGGTAAACCATAGTGGCGGACAAGACGCCAGGAATGGCATTAATCTGTTCGATACCGTCCATCAAGGCACGTTGGGAGTCACCTTCAAGTACGACGACGAGTTTCACTTCGTTATTGACAGAGAGTTCGGCATTTTCAATCGTCATAATGTGTTGCCTTACATCTGCCATTTTGTGTGGCATGACTTGCACCACCAGACTGGTGATATGAAGCTCTTTGCTCATCCGACACTCCGTTTGTTCTGTTGTTATTATTCTGTATTGACTCAACCAGCCCCCGGTGGGCCGGTGAAAATTTGACTAAACCATATGGCGAATCCCAACCCGCTTACCAACAACACGGATAAGAGGGGGGCGAGAAATACGGTTAAAAAGATAAAGATCTTCAGTTCTAAGGATTTTTCTTCTGCGCTGTTAGCACTCATGCGTCCTCCAAGAGGTTCGTTCCTGCAATGTATGACTCGGACCAAAGCAGGATTTATAGGTATTTCTATTGCATCTTTTATCGACAAAATGATCATAGCGTTAAGGTGTTAACAAACTGTATACCTCCAAATCGGTAAACCCTTGGATGCTTGATCCAGATCATCAATTTGGCGATAGATTTAGTTAGATCATGGTTTTTAAGCGTTTTTTTAGATTGTAAAACGATTGATTGGTTATGTTTTTTTATTAACCAATTACTAAAGCATGGAAAAGAGATAGGCGCTAAGCAAGGAAACAGCACAAGATTTAAACAAAATATTCCTTAAGGAGTATTAGGGGATAGTAAAAGAAGGCGCAGATAACCGATTATCCTCGGCGAAATCGGCTTAAAATATTCGTAAAAGCATTAACTCACTCAAGAGACAGCCAAATCCCCTACCGTATTTGCCAAGTAACCAATGAAATTTGAGGTTATTAACACAGCCATTAGAGCCAATTTATTCGCCACCTGCTTTGCTCCTTTAGGGTAAGTGACCAGTGATAACTCTTGCCACGACACACATCGTAGGGGCATGTGCGTCGCGGCTAAAAGCGGCTACTAAATTGTCATTTGGCAAAACCGCGCAATAAAAATGCCGAACCATAAGGCTCGGCATTTAATTTTACTGATGAGATATAACGCATAACTCACTGAATCGATTCAATCAGTGCCACACCAGCAGGCTTAACTCAGCAGAATATGGTTTAAGATACGCTTCTCCGAGATCGGATAAGCCGTTCCCAGCGCCTGTGCAAAGCAAGACACCCGGTATTCTTCAATCATCCAACGGGCTTCAATCAGTGCCGCAGGCACGGGTTGTGAACGTGGCACCTTGGCAAGCTGCGCCGCTAAAGCCTCCTGCACTTTAGTGATACTCTGCATATGCAAACGGTCACGGGTCGGATCCACGGGCAACTTGTCGATACGGGTTTCTATCGCCTTTAAGTAACGCGCCACATCCGCTAAGCGATTCCAACCACAAGCTTCGACGAATCCCTTGAATACTAATTGGTCTAATTGGCTTTGAATATCACTCATCGCAAAAGCTATATCTAAGCTAATTTTACCCTTAGTCCGCTTTTTAATGCCTTGATAGAGCGTCAAAATCTGCTCCACTTTTAGGGCGATTTGCTCAGCCGTTGGATTCAGCTCTTGGCGCACCCAATCCTTGGCCTGCTCGAATTGAGCGGCATCGCGCACATCCAGCGCCTTTTCATCGAGCAATTGCTGCACCGCTGCGGCAATGATGTCATCAATCAGAATTTGCACTTGGCCAAATGGATTGAAATACATCGCCAGTTTTGCCTTGTTGGGCAGCGCCTGTTGCAGGTGTTTTACCGGCGATGGAATGTTGAGTAACAGCAGACGACGTAGACCTTGACGATGCGCTGCCTGCGCCTCAAATTCATCATCAAATAATTTGATGGCAACCGAGTCTTTATTGTCAATCAGTGCAGGGAACGCCCGCACTTGGTAGTTGCCCTTACGCTGTTCAAATTGTTTCGGTAAGTCGCCAAAGGACCACTCGGTGAGCGCTTCCTTTTCAATGCCCTTATCCGCCACTTGACGAATCGCCTTAGCGACCACGCCCTGTAACTCGGCCTTTAAGGTATCGAGTACCCGCCCCTGTGCCACTAATTTGCCCTTGTCGTCCTCAATCTTAAAGTTCATCTGCAAATGCGCTGGCATCTGCGTGACATCAAAATCTTCGGGATTGACGCGCGTACCACTCATTCGCAAAAGCTGTTTGCACATGGCGTCGAGTAAACTGGCGCTAAAGGGCTGCATCGCCTGTACGCAGGCTCGGGCATAATCGGGCGCAGGCACAAAGTTACGCCTTAGTCCCTTAGGCAAAGACTTAATCAGGGCGACGCATTTCTCCTCACGCATCCCTGCCACCAGCCAATCGAAATCCGTATCATCGATTTGATTGAGTAGCGCCACAGGAATATGCACAGAGACACCATCATCACTCGCCGCAGGATCAAAGTGATAACTCAGTTGCAAACGAATATTGCCCTTGTGCCAAGTATCGGGGAAATCGAGAGCCGAGATATGATCGGCGCTGCGCTGCATCAATAGTGACTTATTAAAATCGAGTAAATCGGGTTGAGTACGGCGTGCTTCCTTCCACCAGCTAAAGAACTTAGGCGCGTTATAGATGCCTTCGGGAATGCGCGGCTCGTAAAAGTCCATCAACACTTGTTCATCGACCAAAATATCGCGGCGGCGGGACTTGTGCTCGAGCGCTTCGACATCCTCTAATAGCTTTTGGTTAGCGATAAAGAAGGCTTCTTTGGTCTGTAATTGCCCTTCGGCAAGCGCGCTACGGATAAAGATTTCCCGCGCTTCAACAGGATTAATCGGCCCGTATTGCACGCGGCGGCGATGTACTACGGTCAAACCGTAGAGCACTTGGTTTTCAAAGGCAATCACACTGCCCTGTTTTGCCTCAAAATGCGGCTCGAGGTGATTCTTCTTAATCAGATGCGTCGCTAACGGCTCGAGCCACTCTGGCTCAATTTTGGCGCAGCAGCGAGCAAACAGCTTAGAGGTTTCGGTGAGCTCCGCCGCCATGATCCATTTCGGGCCTTTTTTCGCCAGCGGTGAACCTGGGAACACAAAAAACTTACGATTGCGCGCGCCTAAGTATTCGTTGTTATTGTCCTTAAAGCCGATATGACTCAGCAGGCCCGATAACAACGCACGGTGCAGCGCATCGTAGTTGGCTGGTGTCTCGTTTAAGCGCCACTTTAAATCGTGAACCGCTTGTTTTAGCTGAGTATATAAATCCTGCCATTCACGCACACGCAGGTAGGCTAAGTACTCGTCGCGGCATTTTTTACGGAACTGGCTGGCGGATAATTCCTTTTGCTGCTCTTTTAAGTGCTGCCATAGGTTCACCCAACTGACAAAATCTGAATGGGGATCGGCAAAACGGCGATGGGCCTCATCGGACGCCTGCTTTTTATCCATGGGACGCTCGCGGGGATCTTGAATCGACAGACCCGCGGCAATCACTAACACTTCCTGCAAGCACCCCTGCTGATGACTCTCCACCACCATACGCGCTAAACGCGGATCCACCGGGATCTGTGATAGCTGACGCCCAAGCGGCGTTAACACAATATTGCCCTTCTGCTGCTTAACGGCTTGTAATTCCTCAAGCAGTAAGAAGCCATCGCGAATATGGCGCGGATCGGGCGGCTCAATAAAGGGGAACGCCGCAATATCGCCAAGGCCGATGGCGAGCATCTGCAAAATCACCGAGGCTAAGTTTGTGCGTAGGATTTCGGGATCGGTAAACGCGGGACGACTGTTAAAATCCGCCTCATCGTATAAGCGAATACAAATACCCGGGCCAACACGACCGCAGCGACCTTGACGCTGATTGGCACTGGCCTGTGAAATGGGCTCGATGGGCAGGCGCTGCACCTTAGTGCGATAACTGTAACGGCTGATCCGCGCAGTCCCTGGGTCAATGACATAACGAATACCAGGGACTGTCAGCGACGTTTCCGCCACGTTCGTGGCAAGCACGATGCGACGCCCAGTATGGCTGCTGAATACCTTGGACTGCTCGCCGTAGGAGAGGCGCGCATACAGCGGCAAAATCTCGGTATCGCGGTAATTGCGACGATTAAGCTGCTCGGCGGTATCACGAATTTCGCGCTCGCCGTTCATAAAGATCAGAATATCGCCCAAGCCTTCGGCGACTAATTCGTCAACGGCCGCAAAAATCCCTTCGATTTGGTCGAGATCCGCTTCGGTATCTTGCACCAACGGGCGATAACGGGTTTCCACCGGATAAGTCCGGCCAGAGACTTCGATAATAGGTGCATTATTGAAATGCTTAGAAAAACGCTCAACATCGATAGTCGCCGAGGTGATAATGATCTTAAGATCGGGGCGTTTTTTTAAAATTTGCTTGAGGTAACCCAAGATAAAATCGATGTTGAGGCTGCGCTCGTGCGCCTCGTCGATAATGATTGTATCGTATTGATCTAAATAGCGGTCCGAGGTGAGCTCCGCCAGTAAAATCCCGTCAGTCATCAGCTTGATATAGGATTCACTCTTTAAGGCATCGGCAAAACGCACCTTAAAGCCCACCACTTCGCCGAGCGGACTTTGTAATTCTTCAGCAACACGTGTCGCCACGCTGCGCGCCGCTAAACGCCGCGGTTGGGTATGACCAATAAAGCCGCGACTACCAAGGCCCAGTTCTAAACAGATTTTCGGGAGCTGAGTGGTTTTACCTGAACCGGTTTCACCCGCGATGATCACCACTTGGTTTTCACTGATAGCTTTAGCTATCTCTTCGCGCATGCCGCTAACGGGCAGATTATCTGGGTATTGGATTTTAGGGCGCGCCTTAAGGCGCTGCTCGACCTTTTCGAACGCTGCTTGCGCCTGCTCGGCAAGTTTGGCTAACTCTTGGGTTTTCTTATCAGAATCGGCTTCTTTATTGAGCTTAAATAAACGGCGGCGGATCCGCGAGGCATCACTTTGAAAGCACTGCTTGAGAAAGTCGCTCGATAGCGGATGTTTGTCAGAGTTCAAAACCAAATTCCATTGCTAGCATCGAAAACAGCGATCCTAGCAAGGAACGGGACGTATTGGTACGACTAATTTGGCCTCAAAAGGATGAAAAACAGGCAAATTAATCACCTTTTGAAGGGCTTAGCGCTTAGAGCTTAGGCGGGTGCTAAGTAACATTGCTGCATATACACATTCATGGCGCGCAGCACGTTCGTGCGGTTAATGGTGCCGACAACTTTGCCCTGCTCGACCACGGGATAAATCTTAGGTTTAGGTCCAAGCATTTGCTCTGCTAATTGCAAAATACTGTCGTCGGGACCGACATAGAGCACTTCGGTGCGCATACAGTCTTTTACCACTGAGGTCATATCACAGTGATAACTGCTCTTTAGCATCACAGCTAAGCAATCCTGCTGGGATAAAAAGCCGACCAAATTGCCGTTATCATCCACGACAGCAGCACCCATCTTGTTATTGTCTAACAGTTTTTCGACCGCAGTGGCCAGCGACATATTCGCGCGTAGCAGCACGGGCTGACGGTCCATATGGTCGCGTATTTTTATTGAATCCATAGCAATCTCCCCAATCTTTCCTTTACCAACTCAACTCGGCTTACGCTTTGAGTCTAGTCAAAATCTCGCAAGTGGTAAGCGATTAATATCGATTGGACTTATCTATTTACTTAGCGGGAAGGAAATTGGGCGGATAAAAACGGTGATTTAGAGGGGTAACACTGGGCCTACAAACGCCATTTTGAACGGGATGGCTTAGAGATATTACCTTAGCGCATGTTAAGCACGCGCTAAGGCAATAGACTGTATCCTTATTGATCCTGCCAAATCATTACTTGGGCAGGCTCGCCATTACTACGGGTAGCGCGGTACATGCCTTCGGTATTAAATGGCGTGGCAATATTGCCCCTGTGGTCGACTGCTATCACACCACCAGAGCCGCCAGCGGTAATAAGGCGTTGATTAATCACTTCATCTGCCGCTTGAATAATGGATTTTTGCTGGTACTTGACCTTAGCGCAGATATCGCCCGCCACTTGGTAGCGAATAAAAAACTCACCGTGGCCCGTGGCCGACACAGCGCAAACGCCGTTTTCGGCATAGGTGCCCGCCCCAATCACGGGCGAGTCACCAATGCGACCAAAACGCTTGGCCGTCATACCACCAGTGGAAGTGCCCGCCGCTAAGTTGCCGTTTTTATCTAAGGCGACAGCACCAACGGTACCAAATTTATAATCGAGATCTTTCATCTCAATACCCGCAATTTGATCTGATTTTTCAGCCGCCTGCAGTTTTTGTCTGGCATCGAGTAATTGTTGATAACGGGCATCGCTATCGAAATGGCTATTAGGTACCAGTTTAAAACCTTGGGTTAAGGCAAACTCCTCGGCGCCAGCGCCCGACAGCATCACATGCTCAGACTTATTCATCACGGCTAAGGCCAAATCGATGGGGTTGGCGATATGGCGCACGCCCGCTACGGCGCCCGCATTCATGGTTTTACCATCCATAATCGAGGCATCTAATTCATGGCCGCCATCATAGGTGTAAACCGAACCGACACCGGCGTTAAACAGCGGGCTGTTTTCTAATACATTGATAGCAGTTTGCACCGCGACTAAGCTATCACCGCCCTGCTCGAGCACTTTTGAACCTTTATCAATCGCCTCTTTGAGCTTGTCTTTATAGGCCTGACGCAGCTCTGGCGTGAGGTTGGCCTTAGAAATGGTGCCAGCGCCACCGTGGATCGCAATGGCAAAAGGTTTTTCATTCGCTTGGGTATTTTGTGACATAAAAAGTGCACTCGAGAGAATTAAACTAAAGGTGGCTAATTTTATTTTCATTATTTACATCCCCTTAAACAGTAACGTCCTTTGTAACCATTTCAACGACTAATTTCAATCATCTCCTTGCCTGTTACCACTATTCTGGCGACAATGAATGCACATCACAGGGATTATAAAGTGCAGCGATTCTTGCAAATAACGTCATTATCTTTTCGTCTTCATTTGCTACTTGGCCTGAGTTTAGTGACATCGGGGGCGATGGCCGCCGATAACTTGTTAACGCTTTCAGTGAACGGGGTCGACGAAGCCCTAAAGCGTAATATTCTCGCCCACTTAGGTGCTATGCCAGACTCCGAAGTGCAGCGCCGAGCCTTCTTATTTAACGTGGAAGACAATGTCTCCACCGCCCTCGAGTCCATGGGCTATTACCATGGCGAAGTGGAAGAACAGTTAGTCGAAAAAGAAAAAGGCCCGTGGGAATTAAAGCTCACGGTCAAAGCGGGCGAACCGGTTAAGATCCAATGGGTCGATATTAATTTTTCCGGCGAGATGCTTGACGATCGCGCCTTCGATAAGTGGCTTGCACAGGTGAATATCAAGCCTGGGGATGCGCTTAACCATGGGGTGTATTCCGATGTGAAATCCCAACTGGTGACGCTTGCCTTGGCGAGGGGGTATTTCGATGGTGAATTCACCGAGT
This sequence comes from Shewanella sp. MR-4, assembly GCF_000014685.1. Taxonomy (NCBI): domain Bacteria; kingdom Pseudomonadati; phylum Pseudomonadota; class Gammaproteobacteria; order Alteromonadales; family Shewanellaceae; genus Shewanella; species Shewanella sp. MR-4. Next base: position 2,182,938 of record NC_008321.1, on the reverse strand, counting down.
CGCAAATCAAAATCAACCGCGATTTAAACACGGCGCAAATTAGCCTGCATTTTAATTCAGGTGCCCGTTACCACTTTGGCCAAGTCAATTTTGAAGGCCATACCTTAGAGCCAGATATTCTCACTAAGCTTATTCCTTTCAAGGAAGATGCGGCCTACTCGACCCGTCGAGTCAGTGCCCTTAACCGCCAGTTATTGGATACCGGTTATTTCGCCAATATCAAGGTCATACCGCAGATCGATCAGGCAAAGGATAATCAACTCCCCGTCAAAGTGGAGCTAACCAATAAGGCCAGCCACTCGATTGAGTTAGGCCTCGGTGGCGACATAGGTCAAAGCGCCGATAAAACCTTCGATCCTCGGGTGCGCGTCACTTGGCGTACACCACAGATTAATAAATACGGCCACTCCCAAGAGACCAGTTTGGAATGGTCGCCTGACAGACCAAAGTTTTTAACGACTTATACGATCCCGCTGACTCATCCCTTAGACGATCAACTAAAAGTTCGTTTAGGCTTGCTGCGGGATAAATATGGGGTCACTCAAATTTACGAGCCCGAGAACCGTGATTTTCGTAATACGGGCCAACTGGAATCGACCAAGTATTTACTCGGGCTACTCAGGCAACAACGTTTAGATAATCAATGGTTAATGAGTTATTCTCTCGATGCAATTCGCGAGGAATATACCCAGTCTGACATTGATTACAGCCCCACTTTCTATCTGGCGGGGATTAACTTCTCTAAAACTACCCGCGGAGATAACTCCCTCGATCCTAAGTCCGGTTTTAGGCAAATATACAGTCTAGATTATGCCGATCCCTATCTTGGCTCAGAGACGCGTCTTGCCCGCTTACAGGCCAAGTTTAAGTGGATTGACACCTTTTTTGATAACCACAGAATCGTGGCGCGTATGGATTTAGCGGCCAACCTTGCCAATGAAAATGAGCTGGCTTTTATTCCGCCGTCGCTGCGCTATTTTGCCGGTGGCGATCAAACCATCCGTGGCTATGGCTATCAAGAACTAGGCCCTTATCTCGATTACATCGATGCCGATGGCAAAGTCAATCGCGAGGTTATCGGTGGCCGTTATTTGATGGTCGGTAGTTTGGAATATCAATATTACGTTACCCCCACTTGGCGTGTTGCCACCTTTGTGGATGCGGGTAACGCCTTTGATAACAATCAGTTTGAGCCTGTAGTCTCAGTGGGTGGTGGTATCCATTGGATCTCGCCGATTGGCCCAATTAAGTTAGATTTAGGGGTAGGTTTGAAAGAGACAGACACCATCGACCGCTCATGGCGCATTCACTTAACCATGGGGACAGAGCTATGAGCAAGTCCCCTATTCATGAGCCTAGTGCACCTGCTCAACAAGAGAAGCAAACGCCTGAGCAATCCTCTTTGGAACAAAACCCAACGTGTGTGCAGCCTAAAACCCTTAAGCTGCGCCTATGGCAAATATTTAAACTCTGCACGCGGATTATTGTTTACGTCCCCTTGAGTCTTTTGGTGTTAACTGCATTACTGCTCGGGACTGAAATTGGCTCGCGGATAAGTTTGGGTTTAGCCGATAAGTTTGTGCCCGATCTGGCGCTCAGCTACACCTCGGGCTCCTTAAATAAAGATCTCACCTTAGCCCACGCCAGCTGGTCGATGGATGGGATTAAGGTCGAGCTCAAGGATTTGCATTTGGCGTGGCAACCCACTTGCCTGCTACAAAAACAGCTGTGCGTGAATGCCTTAACGGCGAGCCAAATCGATGTCAATATCGATACAGAGGCCTTAAGCTCAGGTGCCACTGAAGTCGATGTCGCCCCCGAAAATGATGAGCCAAGTGAACTGGTTCTGCCCTTTGGTATAAAGCTCGACAGCGCCGAACTGAATAACATCAATATCGCGGTCGATAAGATGCGCTTTTCGGCAAATCATATTCAGACCGCCGCCACTTGGTTCGCCGAAGGACTGACGGTCGAGCAGCTTAGCAGTGAAGGCTTGGCTGTGTTAATTCCTATCGACGATAGCCCAACGGCTACAGAGTCTAAGGTTGCGGACACGACGACTACGGCAGAAACCACGACCACCGTAGCGGTGACAGCAAGCGCTAAAACGACAACTGGTAAGCCCATTGCAGATAAGGGATCTACGGCGCAAACGCCAGCTAATACTCAAGCTGATAAACAAACGGATTCAAACGCGGAAAAGCAAGCATCCACTGAAGAATGGGCACTTGCCCATTTACCACAGGTTTTTATGCCTTTCCCGGTGGATGTAAAGCATCTCAGTTTAGACAACAGCCGTTTACAGATTGGCCCGCGTGAAGATCTGTTTAGCCATATTGAGCTCCAAGGTCAATTTGCCAAGTATCAACTGACCCTTGAGAAATTAATGCTCGCCCATAGTTATGGTGAGCTTTCAGTGGTGGGCCAACTCGCCCTCAAGCAAGATTATCCCCTCGCGCTCGAGGTTCAGGCCAATATGACTCAAGTTGCAGAACTGCCTGAACTGACCCATCAACAATTAAGCCTCAAGCTTAGCCAAAGCGTCGGACAGCTCGGGATCCATGCCCTTGCCAAAGGGGATGTCGATTTTAGTCTCAATGGACAATTGACCCTCAAAGATCCCACCCTGCCCTACAAAATCAAACTGGAGAAAGCCCGCGCACAATGGCCGCTAAAAAACGCCGAATACGTCGTCAGCGATCTTAGTCTCGATAGCCAAGGTTCGCTCAATAAACAAGCCGCAACGCTCAACGGAAATCTCACCACACCTTTCCATAAAGTGTTGGCGATTAGCAGTGAGCTACAACATCAAGATGCGAAACTGGATATCAAGCAGTTTAATGCCAAGGGCGAGTTAGGCGCGATTGATGTCACTGGTGAATTGGATTACACCAAGGCTATCACCTGGAAAGCCAAGGTCTTGCTCGATAACCTGAAATTACAGGAAATCACCCTGCCGGAAACTGCACAGACTCCAGAATCAACACCTACACAGGACTCTACAGCGCCGAGCACAAATACCGATAAGCCAGCGCCTACCACAGCAAATGCTCCAGCTCCTGCGACTACAACTGCTGCTGCAACTACAAATGCAAAAGCAACTACAAGTGCAAGTGCAAGTGCAACGAGCAGCTTGCCAAACAGCTCAATCTCAGGCCAATTGCAGACCACGGGGCGCCTGTTAGATAAACAGTGGCAAGTGGCCCTAACGGACACCCAATTATCGGGCACGATGCAGGGGTATCCATTTGATATTACTGCCGATGCCAGCATCAACGATAAACTGTATATCAGTGCAAAAGGGGTCAATGCCAAAGTACTCGGCTCTACCTTAACCCTAGCAGGCGAAACCAACAAAACTTGGAACCTTGTAGGCAAACTGCAAGTCCCCGATTTCGGTTTATGGCTGCCTCAAGCCAGTGGCCAATTACAGGCCGATATTAATGTCACTGGGGATGAAAAACATCCGCAACTGGAGTTAACCGCGCAACTGGTCGATCTGGTGCACCAAAATATTAAGCTTAGGGAGTCAACCCTCAAAGCCTATTACAAACCTTTGGATGCCCATGAGTTTGCCCTGTCACTTAAGTCCAAGGCGCTGCAACTCGGCTCACAGAGTTTAGATACAGTCACCTTGGGCAGTAAGGGCGATATTCAAAACCAAAAACTCACCCTAAGTGCCACTGGGGACTTGGGCTTAGAACTTGGCGTCAGTAGCCAATACGATATGAAAAAATCCCAGCTGCAGGCACAGGTGAATAAAATCAACTTGGCAACCCCTGTCGGACGCTGGGAAATAGATAAGGATATTCTAGTCGCCTGGGATCAAAACAAGTTCAAAGGCAATATCAGCCCTTTCTGTCTAGTGAATCCCAACAGTAAGGTTTGCCTCGATAATCAAGTAACCATTGGTAAAACTGGCGAGGCCCAGCTCAGTTATGCGGGCAATCTGGGTAAACTGTTAGTACCTGTGTTGCCGAGCAATATGCAATGGGATGGCAGTTCTTCACTGTTGGCAAACTTTGCTTGGGCGGCGGGGCGTAAACCCACGGCCAATGTCGACTTCAATTTTAATCCCGGTAGTATCAAGCTTAAACGAGCTAAAAACCGTGAAGTCACCATTAATTATCAACAGCTTGATTTTAAAGCTAACTTAGATGCTAAACGACTCCTCTCGTCGATTAGCTTTGAATCGGAAGATGTCGCCAGTTGGCAGAGTGAGGTCACTATTAATGTGACGCCTGATCGGGCCTTGTCCGGTTATGCCAATATCAAACAAATTAACCTGCAACCCTTAGGTGAGTTTTTCCCACAGCTCAACACACTCGAAGGCTTGCTGACCAGCAGACTAAACTTTGCCGGCACTTTGGATACACCAGAGGTGTCAGGCAATGTGTCCTTGACCCAAGGCGCACTTGCACTGACTGCAAACCCGACCCTCATCAATAAAATTGATATGTCGATGGAGCTTGGCGGACAACAGGCCTCCCTCAAAGGTCGTTGGATGATGGGCAATGGTTTAGGCCGAGTCACGGGCGATATGCGCTGGCCTCAGGGCCAATTTAGTGGTGAGCTTGCGGTGAAAGGCGACAAATTAGCCGTGATCCAACCGCCACTGGCGCTACTTGATGTCTCGCCCGATCTCACCATCGCCTTTAGCAGCCAACAGCTTGAAGTCAAAGGGGTTGTCAATGTGCCTTCGGGCAATATCAAAATTGTCCAGCTCGCCGAAGGCGGCGTTGCCCTGTCGGAAGATGTGGTATTCGATGATTCAATCGCGGCGGCTCAGCCCAAGGCTAACCCCTATGCAATCGTCGCGGATCTGAATATTAATGTCGGTAACGACTTAAAAGTCGATGGCATGGGCCTTAAAGGTAAACTGCAAGGGACCTTAAAACTGCAGCAACAGGCGTTCCGTCCGCCACTGTTGTTTGGTGATATCAAGGTCAAACAAGGCAGCTATAAGTTTATGGGACAAACCCTGAAAATCCGTACCGGTGAAGTGCAGTTTGTAGGACCAACTTCCGTCCCTAACTTAAATATCGAAGCTATTCGTGAAATTAAGAGTGAAGATCTGGTCGCGGGTGTCCGTGTCACAGGCACACCTGCCCGCCCCGTTGTCACCCTATTCTCAAACCCTGCCAAGGAGCAAGCAGAGATCCTGTCTTACATTATTAAAGGCAGCGGCTTTAACAGCAGCAATAACGAACAGAATAATTCCCTTATGATGGGCGCAGCACTAGGTTTGGGCTCACAGGTTGGTGGCGGTGGCGCCATCAATAATATTGGCAGCACAGCCGCTGGGATTATCGAAGAGTTCGGTTTCTCAAACGTACAACTGGATACTAACGATGAGGGCCGCGTGGCGATCAGTGGCTTTATCGGTGATAACCTGATGGTGAAATATGGCGTCGGGGTATTTAACCCAGGCTATGAGATGACAGTCAGATACTATCTGTTATCGCAACTCTATCTTGAAACGGTATCCGGCACCCTAGGCCAATCCCTCGATATCTACTACAACTTCAATATCAAGTAATGATGGATCCCGCGTAACCATGTTGCGCGGGATGACTTAGCGTTTAAAGCTAAAAAACAGCCACAAAAAAAGCGCCCTATAGGCGCTTTTTTGCTTCAATTACGCGATTAAGCGTAAACGAAGTCAACGTGCTCGATCATTGGCTTGAACGCGTGACGTTGCATAGCTTGTGCACGAACACCTACTTCTTTGCCATCTAAAACGATAGTGACAACAGAAGTGTAGAAGTCTTCGTTAGTTTGAATGTTGATGATGTCTTTGTGATCAAAAACAATAGAAACTGGCTCTTTGCCTGCGCCATAAATAACAGCAGGAACTTTACCTGCATGACGTAGGCGGCGGCTCGAACCTTTCCCTATTTCAGTGCGGGTTTGTGCTTGGATAGTGTAAGACATGTGTTTCTCACTTAAATTTAGAGTAAAAACCGTCACCATTTTCGACCAATGGTGACTCATATAAAGCGCGCGCATACTAACACAGTTACTCAGCAGGCACAAGAACAGCCAAGCTCTCGAACTTCAATGGTACACAAAGGCTATCGTTATAAATCACAAAGAGTATTTATTGAATTGGAAAACTTGTTTGTGACCTGTTACATATGCGAAAAGTCTTTGATCTGAATCAAAAAACACGCGATCTTGATCACACTTACACCAGCCGATGCCTGCTAAGCTCGGGCAAATTTTGTCACTTCAGTCTTGTCAAACATGCGTCACGAGCTGTATTTATTGCAACAAGATAATCGCCTTTCATGCCAATTAGCCCGTGAACTCGTCTCACTTATCGAAACGGTCCCCTATCAGCAGACCACAATAGAGCTGAAACTACTAGAGTTGCTCGCCTGCACTCAACAAAAAAACCGTAGTTTGCTAATGCTAATGCAACTTTGTGAATCATCCGTCGTTGAAGGCCAACGACTGAGACAATTTAAGTTTTCACAGTGCCTCAATCAGCATGTGAATGACTGGCAACAACACAGAGAAATGAACAAGCTAGGGCAACAGTTTTTGCCATTGTTGAAGCATTATTTGCGAGATATTCAAGCGTTGGAGCTGCAGTTTTATCAGCAGCTCACGCAGCAAAGCGATAAGACTACCAGTGGCGTACTGGACCACAGTCAACATGTACAAAGCCCGACTTAGGGTAATAACCCACACCACCCAATTTGAGTGATAACGCCGCATCTCTAAGAGTCTTAAGATTCACTCCTGGGATAGCGATATCCATTGCCATGCCTTGCATGTGATAACTTTTCTTTGCCACCCCACTGCTCTTACCCGCCAACATGGCGTTGGTCTTAGGCGAACGATAGCCTGAAATCACATGGATCTCATTCTCCGTATTGAGGGTGCTCTTGAGGGTGTAAAGCAGATCGAATAAGCGTTTATCCATGGGCGCCGCCACATTCTGGCGATGATCCCGCAGTAAATGACTAAAATCATTCAACACTTCGCTCTGGTAATGGCCGTCAATCCAATAACTGCCATTGTTATGCTCGCCCGTGTGGCGATTATAGAGGCTGAGATCGCGAACCCCTTTAGTCGACCGACTCGCAAACGCTTTAGAAGGAATTAAAGAACACAATGCCACACCACTGAGGCCTAACAACAACTGCCTACGGGCAGGACAAAGTAACGTCACATCATCACCTTTTGTTCGTTTTTTGGACACTAAAACCGCAAATTATACTGAATCGCCATTCAGATCAAGCCTTGACTGGCTCACAAGATTTCAGATTTCAAAATCTCTTAAAAGTTCAGGTCGTTATAGAATGTAAAAAATTGATGCAGGCACCGCCTGGGTAAACTCAGCTTCTAAGTGATAAATATCATTGCGATATTGAATTTGCCCAGCATCATCAAGCCATGCTGTCCAATAAACCGTGTAGACAGGCATGGTATCTGATAACGCAAACCATTGGGATTGAGTGGTATTAGGCGTTAATTTGTCCCAAAGGCGCGTATCTTTAACTAAGTGAGTCTGAAACCAGCGGGCCAGCTCCTCGACCTTTTCAACCCGAATGCAACCCGATGATAAGGCCCTATCGGTCTTTTTAAAGAGACTTGGCTCAGAAGTTCCGTGCAAATACACACTAAAACTGTTGTCGAAATGAAATTTATACCGACCTAAGGCGTTTTTCGCCCCGGGGCGTTGCACTAAACGATAGGGAAAATGGCTGGACGCCAACTCTTGCCACTCCTGTGGCGAATGTTCGACTCGCGCGCCGTCATAGTCGTAAACATCGAACCCGCGGTCCTGCAGGTAATGACCATCTTGGCGTATATGGGGCAAGATATCGCGCCGCACTATGGTGCGTGGCACGCGCCACTGTGGATTGACCACCACGCTGGAGATATGACTACTTAGCAGCGGTGTTGGCCGCGATGCTTTGCCCACTATTACTTTTGAATTGAGGATAACCTTCCCCGCTTCGACGAATTGCAACTCAAATGCCGGGACATTTATCACCAGATAGCTTGCAGGTAAGGTGCGAGTAAAAATCTGCTGCCTAAGGGTGTTTTTCGCCAGTAACTGCGCCCGAGCATAGGGAGATTGATTAAGCCAATACAGGGTCTGCTTACCTATCACCCCATCTGCTTGTAAGCCATGTTGAGTTTGAAAGACTTTAATTGCGGCAACGAGTTCATCGTTATAAAGCATGGGATTCTTGTCAGCAGAACCTTGGGCTGGATACGCCTTTGATTCAGGGTGAGTCGTTACGTCTGGCGAAAGCGCTTCTGGATCAGCTGCTGTCTCGGAAACTGGACTTGGCTTATCTGCCAGAAAGCCTAATAGAAAAAGACGCTGCACAATTAATGCGATGAGAGGACTCTCTTGCCCCGGGCTTAATTTATCTTCGAGGATGAGCGTCTCCCACGAAGAGGATTCCGCTAACGCCATCAATTGCTTCAGCTTGAGAACCACAGCGCGAAAATACGCATCTGTTGGCATCAATGCAGCCGATCTGCACGGCGTGATGCATTCAGCTTGGGTATCGAGATACCGCCAATAGTTATCCAGTTGCAGCTGCATTTGGCGAAGCTTCGTCCGCTCTTCGCTATCCAGTACTCTATGCTGCCACTGGCTCAACTGTTGATAATTGGCGCTAAAAACAGGGCTAACATCGGCAAGACTCAAGAGTAAGGTTTGCCCTAGAATTAGCTCAACTGCAGTGTCTGGGTCAGCGACTTCAGCGGAAGGCGGAGGAGCGGGCAGCTCAACCGTTTGTGGTTCAACGCTTAGAGGTGCTGTTACCAGTGGCTCGGCGGCATAGGATTCTATGACTGCAAGCGAAAGTCCCATCAACAATGCACCGAGTGGCCAGCGCTTAAGTGAACTAAAGCTGCGGTTGGATGTATTAGGATTTAGCGTTAATCGACTCACAGGCATCATAAACGTCCCCTGTCACAGCAGATTCTTGACCGTAAAATTACCGCAAGTGCAAACATCGACACTCAATTCACCAGTAATCTGTGTTCACTATAGCTGAAGCCGTTGACGAAATGCAGGCGAGCAAAGGGATAAAACAAAAATGCCACTGACAGACGTCAGTGGCATTTCAATTATTTGACAACAATTAAGCCCATTAAGCGGGGTGAATTGTTATCCTAAAAACGTGTTACCTAGCAGAAAGAGACCAAGTCTTCAGGCACAAACTGCTCTGGCAGCTTTTGCAAGCTTCGCAGCATCAGCGGATTGGCCAGCACCAGCGCCATTTCCTGACGGTTAAATAATGCCAAGGCACTCTGTTGGCACTGCGCCTCATGCACTTTAACATGCACAATGGCTTCAACCGGTTCAATGGGTGTACCCGCCGCACGCAGTGGCTGCTTATCAACCATAGCCAAGTGCAGTTCCATTAACGCTGGATCTTTTAACACTTGCGCTAATGTCCAAGGCTGCTCGATATGTGCCTGATAAGCAGCACGCGCCTCTTGAGCACGAATACAGATAGGCGCAGGATTACGCTCCTCTGGCGTGGCCAAAATGCCAATGCGCTTGAAGAACTCACCAATTTTGATTGACCCCGTCCACGCCGAAATCGGCACGGCTAACCACAGACCAATCAAGGCGGGGCTCATCCACGCAAGCAATGTTAAGGAGTCCAAAATCGCCGCATAACCTAACATCACGCCCGCCAGCATATGCCAGCGGTGGCGATAGATCAGGGTTAACCAAGGCATGCTGCCATCGTCACGACGCTGTGGAGACCAACCACTGTCACGTCCCATCAGAATCGACATCACCGCACCGCAGTGGATGAACATCATGATAGGTGCGATTAGTGCAGAGAGGATCACCTCAAATATCACGCTTAAAATCGCCTTGATGCGACCACCGACACTGCGGGCAAAATTGCCATCTTTTAGCAGCAATAATACGCCGAAAATCTTAGGTCCAAACAACACGCCCATGGTGATATAGAACAATCTTAATGCCCTATCCGAGTCCATGATTGGCCATGTCGGGAACAGCGAGAATTGGTCGGTAAAATACTCAGGACGAATAAAGTGTGCCTGCAACGCGAGCATCAAACCGGTCAAAATCAATAACAACCAGAATGGCGATGACAGATACGCCATAATGCCCGTCATTAAGTGCAAACGGCTGACCCAGTGCAAACCTTTGGTTGGCAGGATACGGGAATGCTGTAAGTTACCTTGACACCAACGGCGATCGCGCACGGCTAAATCGACAATAGATGGCGGACATTCTTCATAAGAGCCAGGTAAGTCATAGGCAATCACCACACTCCAGCCCGCACGGCGGATCAGCGCCGCTTCGACGAAGTCATGGCTTAGGATATGGCCACCAAATGGTGGTTTACCCTTAAGGTTGGGCAGACCTGCTGCGCCCATAAAGGCTTCGGTACGAATAATGGCGTTATGGCCCCAGAAGTTACCTTCTTTTTGTACCCACCAACCTAGCCCAGTACCAATCACAGGACCATAAATACGCGCCGCAAACTGCTGCAGACGCGCCATTAAGGTGGTGCCATTGATCAGCGATGGAATGGTTTGGATAAGTCCGGCGTCAGGATCGGCCTGCATACGTTGTGCTAAGCCAGTGATGGTCGATGACTCCATCAAACTGTCGGCGTCGAGCACCAATAAGTGATCGTAACGAGAGCCCCAACGGCGGCAGAAGTCCGCCACGTTACCCGCTTTACGCGCCACATTCTTACGGCGGCGGCGGTAATACACGCGAGAATGTTTATGGGTTTCTTGGCGCAGCACTAAAAACGCCTGTTCTTCTAACAGGGCGATTTCAGGATCTGTGGTATCACTTAAGATGAACCAATCGAACGCATGACCATGCCCCGTTTGGGACAAGGCTTCCGCCATCACAGATACCGCAGAGAACACCCGATCAGGCGACTCGTTATAGGTTGGCATCAAAATCGCGGTGCGGGTATGTAGCTCAGTCTGCTCAAGCTCGTTTGGTTTAGGCTTTTTCAGCAACATGAAGAAGCCTGCAATACCGCTACAAAACGCCAATGCAATCCAGCAGAAGTTAATCGCAAACAGCACTAGCATCAAGTATTCGAGGGGGGTGATCCCTCCGATGCTGAATACAGCGCCCATTTCATAGATAGCAAAGGCCGACAGCAAGAGCGCGCCGCCCACGACAAAAAATCGACGGGATACTTTCGAGCGCACACCATTGGCCACGGTGCTACGACGCGGAAATCCTTCAGGCATTTGGCTTAAGCTTTGGGGTTCCATTGCGCCAGGCCTTTCATTAGGCATGGCGCTACCACCCACGAGCACTTCAGTCTCAAGAACCGAATTCTCGGATACAGTCATATTATGTTGCTCCGTCATGGACCTTAAAGCGTCCAGCGATAGAGCCAGGTTTCAACCTGACGCGGTGTTGAGAACTTGAGTTCGGCACGTAATTCGATAAGTTCCTTATCTTCTGGCTCCAACTCAAACGCGAGGCGATAACCATTGTTAGCCGCATTACGCGCGATAACCACATTTGCAATCACCCCACCGGAAGACTCAACCTTCGCGAGCGGTAATTCATCGGGCATAGCGCCGTTCAGATGATAATCCACGACAAACAAACGTCTTGGGGTCGCTTTTGCGATGTCGGCACGACCACTGGCAGTACGACTCACCACGACGGAATTGGTTTTCGCTACTGGTTCATCGCCCCAGCTCATACGGTAAGCAAAGTGATATTCACTGCCCGCAGGGATCGGCTGACGCGGCTTCCAGAAGCTCACGATATTATCATGAATTTCTGATTCTGTTGGAATTTCTGTCAGAACGACCGCGCCTTGTCCCCAGTTACCCACAGGTTCAATCCACAGACTTGGACGACGCTCGTAGTGGGCTTCGAGATCTTGATAAGAGGCATAATTGCGTTCACGTTGAATTAAACCAAAACCCTGTGGCGAGTTGTCAGAAAACGCACTCACCTGTAATTGACGCGGGTTAGCCAGTGGGCGCCATAGGTGCTCACCGCGGCCGTTAAACATCAACAAACCATCTGAATCGTGGACTTCGGGTCTAAAGTCGTCGGTATCGTGGCGGCCATTGAGTGAATGTAAGAACATGCTAGTGCTTGGCGCCAGACCCACTTTGCTGAGTTCGACGCGAGGGAATAAGGTCGCTTCGACGTCAATTTGGGTGTTGTCACCAGGACGCACAGAGAATCGGTACGCGCCCGCCACACTTGGGCTATCCAGCAGTGCGTGAACCACGATCAGGTTACTGTCGTAGGATGGACGTTCAACCCAAAACGCGCGGAAAATCGGGAACTCTTCACCTTCAGGATCGGCGGTTTTCAAGGCCAAACCACGGGCCGATAAACCATAGGAGTTACCTTTACCTAAGGCACGGAAATAACTCGCGCCTTGGAACACCATCAATTCGTCGTAAACACCATTGGTGTTTAACTGGTTATGAATGCGAAAACCTGAATAGCCAATGTCGTCGTTTGGCAACGCTTGAGTGATAACCTCACCCGCTGTGAAATACTTAGGCTCGTAGGCTAAGTGAGTCGCTTGGTTAGCTTCAACGATGGCAATTTCGATTAAGTCTTGGAAATAGAAACCACGGTGAAACATTTGCATTTGGAACGGTAAACCTTGATCGCGCCAAATGGACGAAACAGGATTGAAGCGAATGTCGCGGTATTCATCGTAACTTAACTTAGCGAGGCCAGCTGGCAGCGGATCCTTTAACACCACATAGGGTTTAGAAGCCAACTTGCGGGCTAACTTCACTACAGAGTCGCCATCAAAGGTGCCCGTTTTAGTAAATCTCACTTGATTTTTGTTCGCCGGCTGGGCCGTCGCCTTAGGTGGACTCACCACAGGTGTGGCGGGTTTGTTTTCAGCAGGCTTTGTCTCTTCAGCAAATGCCGAACTCGACAGCGCAAATGCTGCGCTAAGCGCCAGTGAGCAAATGAGTGAAGATGAAGGTTTAAACGATTGGCAACGCAACAAGCTAACCATAGGATAGGTAACCTAAAAATAAACTAAGAAATCAACGTTTTTTGTGTGCACAGTGAAATTTTTTTACCGCTGTTTGATGGTAAAAAAACACAGGCTGTTACATATCGCGAAAGATATCAGAAGGAGTAAAAAACTCATAAATAAAGATGCAGTTAACTCCCTTTGCACGATACTATTTAGCAATATACTTATACCAATAAAGAATATCAAATTCGAATTAACATACCGATTTGATCTTTAAAAGTAACAAGCGTTAATAAAGTGCTGCTAAGTGCGCATAATAGAAACAAAATCAGTCTGTTTTGCAAATTTAGCGACTCTCATTAATCTTAGTCACTAATCTTAGGTGATCGCTGCCAATACGCTAACCAGTTAGCTTAAATAATTATACTAACTGCCTTAATCATTCCGGCATTACACCTAAAGTTATCGTGATTCTGGCAAAGTGAGTGTGACGACTAAGCCACCGTTTTCACGGGGCGCTATCGTCAATTGGCCTAGGTGCAAATCAATAATGTGGTAACAGATGGATAAGCCTAACCCCGCGCCTATGCCTTCGTTTTCATTGACTCGGTAAAAACGTTCCGTCGCACTGGCGATTTGCTCGGGAGTCATACCTTGGCCACGGTCGGCTATTTTTATCTCAATTCCAGTGTCAGTTCGGGCCGCACTGATGCTAATTTTGGTTTCAACTGGGCTATATTTGCAAGCATTTTCGATAATATTTTTCAGCACTATCAGTAGGTAAAAACGGTCACAGTTCAGCGTTAAACTTGCGTCAACATCAATATTCCATTCATAGTCGGTGATCAGTGGCATTAGCTGATTCAGCGCATCTTCCACCATTGACAGTAACGGATGAGGCTGCACATTCAATTCGGCGATCGAATCGACCCGCGCAAGCAATAAAAGCTGCTCAACGGTGTGACTCATATGCTTCACCCCCGCATCGATGGCCGCAAGGTGAATGCGCTCCGCATCACCCTCGCCCACTAAACCTTCTAAACCCTGTTGATGTAATTTAATCACGGATAACGGGGTTTTTAACTCATGGGCCGCATCGGCACTGAAGCGGCGCTCCCTAGCAATAAAGTGTGCAATGCTGCTGATATATTGGTTTAGCGCGCGGCGCACGGGCACGAGTTCCTTAGGCAGTGACATTGTCAGCGGCGTGAGATCGTTAGGCGAACGTGTCATTAACTCACGCTCGAAGGACTTTAACGGCCGAAAAAGAATGTAAAACAGTAAACTCACAATCAGTAAAGTTAAGGGTACGACGATCAGTGGCACTATCACTGCATTGTGCATAATTTGCGAAACCAGCTCCTGACGCACTTCGTCCTGCTGGGCGGTGACGATCCACACTTTGTGTTTGACCGAAAAAAAGCTGAACACATGCCACAGCTCGCCTTCGAACACTTTCTTACTGTAACCCTGAACAAATTTAGTAATGGGTTGACGACCAATATTGTCTGAAAAGACCAGTGCCTGCCCTGCTTCGCTCCAGATCTGGAATGCGAGTTTATGCTCATAGGCCAACTTAAGCGCATCGGCTTTATCAGCAAAACTACTGATCTGACTATCGGGAACATGGAGAATTTGTGGTATCTCTTGCGGCGCTTTAAATTCCGCTTCATCGTGATAGAAAAGCTCAAGCATTTTCGCAGATTGCAACATCTGCGCATCGAATAATTCTTCGATTTGATGTTTAGAATCTCGGGTGCTAAACCAGCTGGAAATGCCTACGGACACAGAGATCCCCGAAAGCATCAGCAAGGTTAATAACAAACGTAATGAGTACACATCCAGCACCTTGAGTCGATTCACCCCGTAGTCCCCGTTGTTTATGGTAAGAGCAGACTTGCCTATAAGGCAGTTACTAAATACCGATAAACGTCGGGTTTGTCACTTAAATCCTGATCAGTTATCCCATTTTTGGGTTAATTGACTTCGGTTAAGGTATAGCCAATGCCGCGCACCGTCTTAATCAATTCATTGGCCATTTTTTTACGTAAGTGATGGATATGCACTTCTATCGAGTTGCTGCCGACTTCATCCCAACCATAGGTTAGCTGTTCTAACTGACTGCGGGTTAACACTCGGCCAGCGGATTGGGCCAGTTCGAGCAGAAGTTGAAATTCCCGGCGAGAGAGGGGCACATTTTGATCGCGAAACGTCACCTCGCGGGTGTTGAGATCAATACTTAATGCACCGATATTCAAACTGTTATTATCCAGACCATATTGACGGCGGACGATAGCTCGGATCCGTGCGGCTAACTCACGCACATCGAAGGGTTTACCTAAATAATCATCGGCGCCAATATCGAGGCACTCGAGTTTTGTATCGAAATCTGTGTTTGCCGTCAGCACTATCGTCGGAATCGAGACACCCTCTGCACGCCAGGCTTTTAACAACTCTTTACCATTACCATCCGGTAGACCTAAATCGAGCACTATGGCGCTAAAGGTTTCATTCTTAATGCCCACTAATGCTTGCTGATAGCTACTTAGGTGATCGACCTGCATCCCCAGTTTGGCAAGGCTCAGGCAGATCCCTTGGGCTAATAATTCGTTGTCTTCCACTAACATGATACGCATTGATAATGCCCTATCGAAAAATACTGAATTGCACCGATTGCTCGGCTAAAAAAGTTTCGGCCTGTTCACCCTGTAACATGGCCATGGTGGCTAACATTCCCGCGGTGACGCAGTTTGGCCCAAGTACCGTCACCGAGCGCGGCGCCTCACTTACAGGATAGCCAGTGCGCGGGTCGACGATATGTCCATAGCGTTTACCCTCGACTTCAATAAACCGCCGTGTATCACCACTGGTCGCTAAAGCGCCTTGGGTCATGGCAAGCACTTTCGCGGCATGGTCGAGCTGATGCGGATCTTCAATACCCACCTGCCAAGGCACGACATTTGCCACTGGACAAGCTATATCACCGCCAAAATTGACCAGTACCGAAATCCCCGCATAGGACTCGGCAAGCTCATAGGCGACCCTATCGACCGCATATTCTTTGGCGATACCGCCAAAATCGAGCTGCATGCCTTTGGGCATCAACAACTCATGGGAATTAAATTCGATGCGCTCAAAGCCGACCAAGGCTCGCGCGGCTTCGATATCCGCCTTTGAGGGCATCTTGGCATCGGCCGTAAAACGCCATACTTGCATTAGAGGGCAAGCAGATACATCAAATAGCCCTTCACTTAACTCAAAGCATTGCTTGGCAAAAGCTAGCAACTGCCAAGTTTCCTCATCAATGCCGACGCGCTCACCCTGGGCGTGATTAAGCCGCCACAGAGAATTGCCCTCAATAAAGCGGCTATATTTTTGCTCGATTCTTTGCGCCTCACGGGCTGCCATATCGAGCATATCGTAGGCAATGCTTTCGTCGTGGCTTGCGATTAATAACTCACAGGGGCTCGCCATGGCCCTAAATTCACCTAAATAACCCCAATCTCGGCGTTGGAGTCGATAAGGCGCATTAGGGGAAACTGCTGGCATCTTAAAATCCTTATGCTATGGCTTAGCCAAAACTCAATATGGGCAGCAAGGCTACCCATATTGTTTGCGCTGATAGTTTGTACTAAGTAGCACAGTTTACCTTTAAAATGAATAACTAAACTGCGCCGTTATTGCCTTTTGTGTCGGGAATAAGTCGTAGTTTTGCAGCTCTCCTGGAATTGTTGTGCCGTTGTTTTTCGGATCCTGTTGGTAATATTCCAAGCGATAAGTCATTTCATGACCACCCGAGAGACGGTGACCAAACTTGACCCCAATCGTATAGGCACTCATGTCACCAATCCGATAATCAGCACTAGCAAACTCAGGCAGAGGCGTATCAGCAAGCAAGAACGGCTGATAGAAGTTCACCGCCGACTGTTGGTAATAACGTAAATGCAATTGCCCATAGAAACTGCCGCTAAAGTAGTAACGATAATGGGTTTCTAAAGTGTGCGAGGTTAAGTCCCAATCGTCTGTGTTATAGCGGTAAGAGAAATCCACTACCCCCGAATCGAGTGCCCCTTTAGTCATCACATAAAAACTGTGCTTTAGGCGCGAATCGGGGCGGTTTTCATAGACAGTATCTTGAGTCAAACCATTGTCATTGACCACACTCAAGACTTTGTAGGGATCGGTTAAATAACCGCTGACACTGGATAAGCCATAGTTCGCCTGCAATAACCAGCGTTGGTTCAATACTTGAGTGATGCCCAGCATCAAGTCGACGGTTTGTTTATCGTCACTACCACTTTGACGGGTGGCATCGAATGCACTGCGATAAGTCTCATCGCTGGTAAAATTATCGCGGATGGCCATGGAAGATAAGGCCACGGGTCTGCCACCAACGGGGTCAACCACATCGAAACTGTAGGCCGTGCCTAAAAACAGTGTAGTGTTGTCCTTGTTAAAACCTCGCTCAACTCCCGCATTAATACCCATCGACATATAGTCAAATTCTTTAGAACCATAGACGCCGCCATTGACTTTCCAATCGGAATTGAGCGCCTGTGACCAGTTGGCACTGCCCTGCACTCGGGTATCGTGGAAGGTATCATCGAGAGGGGTTTCACCGGCCGCTACCTTATATTGGCCATTACCGGAAGGACGGGTGAAGGTTTGGCTGTCGCCTTGGGCGACCGCACCGGAGGCCGAGGCGCCGGTTAAGCTGTCGACCACCAGCTTTAAATCCAGCACACTGTCGTCGCCAAAGTTTTTCTGCGCCGTACCAATAGCTTCTATCGCTTGTACTCTGTCCTGCTCACCGTAATACATGAGTGCGGCATCGACTTTCCAGTCATCGACATTTTTCGCAAGCTCGGTTGCGTGTCCATTGGACACGAACAAACCACAACTGGCTAAAGCTAACGCGCTGGCGATCTGTTTTGTCTGTGCTTTAGTTTGCTGCGTTTGCGGGACTATTGGGTCTAACTTATTGTTATTATTTGTCATGGCAGACAACACCTTTATGTCAGTAAAGCCTTTTTAGCCTAAAAACCAATTTAGGCTAAAACCTCAGGTACAACTTGTTGAACTGGCAATGTTTAGTTACAACCACAACCGCCGCCCGCAAACGCGCGACCGCCGCTGCTACCTTCCTTACTGAAGTAGATATGATCGTCTAACGCCTGATCTAACTTTTCACTGTCAAGGGCCATATCCGCTCGCGCGAGTTGCCCTTTCTCCCATGGCTCCACCCCAAGGCTTGAACAACCACTCACACCCAACATCACCAACGACACGGCGACTAACGTGATTTTACCCATAGCTTACTCCTTCAACAGACTCACGAGTTCTTGTTCATAGTCGGCAGCTTTGTCTTGATAAAAGCCCACATGGCTTTTGACTAACTCACCTTGGCGGTTAAACATAAAACTGCTGGGCATCCCCAATAAATCGAAGCTTCGAGCCACATCGCCTTCGGGATTAAAACGTACCGAAAACTGGGCAGGAAGCTGCTTTAAAAATTCATCGGCGAGCGCCTTATCGGTATCGAGGTTAATCGCCACCACGGCTAGACCTTGCTCTCGATACTTTTGTGCCATCGCATTCATCCACGGGAAAGACTTACGGCACGGCCCACACCAGGACGCCCAAAAATCGACATAGACCACTTTGCCCTTAAACTCGGTCAAGGAAACGCTTTGATTTTGTGCATCGAAGACTTGGTGATCGAGCGACGGTGCAGCATAGGCGCCAGCGCTTAACAAACTGAGTAACAACAAGAGTTTTTTCATACAAGGTCCATCCATCACAAGTGCGTTTGAATCTATTAACTGAATCTTAAGGTTTTCTTAAACTGTAGAAGAATAAATTTAAGCTAGGCTGTGTAGTTATCCTCTTCCGCATCAATTGATTACAAAGTGAGCTGTAATAGAAAAATAGTTAAAAGTGCGACATTTTGTCCCATTAGTAAAACCGAAATTAGATCTGCATCATGTTAATTAAATGTCAAAATCAGTTTCATCACATCTCTTGAAAATTCTTGATATGCATCAAGAATTCTCTATCCCCTAAGGCCTAAACTGGTTATGTCAAGTATGTAAACCCTTACCAATTTACATTCAAATAACAAAAAGGTTGACCCATGGACACACATGCAGCCCTCTATGAACAGGGAAAGGCGCGCTTAGATGCACTGCGCCAATTCGCTCCCCGTCAACAGCAAACATTAACCGAAAAATTGCAACAACACGGCATTACCCGCCGTGACTTTATGAAGTGGAGCGCCATGGTGACGGGTATGCTCGCCCTACCGCTGCCCTTTAGTAACTTAGTCGCCGAAGCTGCCGAACTCGCCGACCGTGTACCCTTAATCTGGTTACACATGGCCGAATGTACTGGCTGCTCCGAATCCTTAGTGCGCGCCGATACGCCCAATCTCGATTCGCTGATCTTCGATCATATCTCGTTGGAATATCACGAAACCCTCATGGCCGCTGCTGGCTGGCAAGCAGAGGAAAATCTCGAGCACGCCCTAGAGACCTACAAGGGTCGTTACCTGCTCGCCGTTGAAGGCGCGATACCGACCGCCAATAACGGCAGCTTCTTAACCGTTGGCTGTAAAGGCCATACTGGCTTAGAAATTATCAAACATGCCGCCGAAGGTGCTGCGGCGATTATTTCTGTCGGCACCTGCGCTTCCTTCGGTGGTGTGCAAGCCGCCTACCCCAACCCGACTGGGGCAAAAGGGGTACACGAAGTTGTGAGCAAGCCTGTGATCAACTTAGGTGGCTGTCCACCGAGTGAGAAAAACATCGTCGGCACCCTGATGTATTTCATCATGTTCGGCAAATTACCTGCGCTGGATATGTTCAACCGGCCGAAATGGGCTTATGGCGCACGGGTACACGATAACTGTGAACGCCGCGGCCGTTTCGATGCCGGTGAGTTCGTTGAAGAGTTTGGCGATCACGGTGCGAAGGAAGGTTACTGCCTCTACAAAGTGGGTTGTAAAGGACCTTATACCTATAACAACTGCCCCACAGAGCGCTTTAACCACCATACCAGCTGGCCAGTGTTAGCGGGCCACGGTTGTATGGGCTGCTCAGAACCTAACTTCTGGGATGATATGGCCGACTTTGAAAAACCCCTTGGCCGTCAACTACTCCATGGATTGGATGCGACCGCAGACACAGTCGGTGCGGTGATTTTAAGCGCAACCGTCGTCGGCATTGGAGCCCACGCCGTTGCCAGTATTTTTGCCAAGCCGCTGGAGGAATAAGCCATGAGCAAGCGCGTTGTTATCGACCCTATCACCCGTATTGAGGGTCATTTACGTATCGAAGTCGAAGTTGATGAGAATAATGTCATCAACAAAGCATGGTCATCCTCTACCCTGTGGCGTGGTATTGAAGTCATCCTCAAGGGCCGCACACCAATGGACGTGGGGCTGATCGTGCAGCGGATCTGCGGTGTTTGTACCTATTCCCACTATCGCTGTGGTACTGAAGCGGTGGAAAATGCCTTAGGCATTCAAATCCCGTTAAACGCGAAATACCTGCGCTCCTTGATGCAAACCTCGCTCTATATGCATGACCATATAGTGCACTTCTATCATCTACACGGTTTAGACTGGGTGGATGTCGTGTCTGCCTTAAGCGCCGATCCCGCCAAGGCTGCACAAGTTGCCCTTAAATATACCGACAAGCCGATTGCCGCGGGCGAAGGCGAATTAAGAGCGGTGCAAGAGCGGGTTAAAGGCTTTGTCGAAACCGGCAAACTCGGCCCCTTCGCTAACGCTTACTGGGGCAATGGCACCTATAAATTTACCCCAGAGCAAAACCTGATTGCCCTGTCGCACTACCTCAAAGCCCTTGAAGTACAAAGAGTTGCCGCCGAAATGCTGGCGATTTTCGGGGGTAAACAGCCGCATCCACAATCATTGGTTGTCGGCGGTGTCACCTCAGTGCGCGATATGTTAAGCCCTGCGCGCCTGCAGGAGTGGAAACAAAAACACGCGATTGTGGCCGACTTTATTCTGCGTGCCTATCAAGCGGATATCGTCATGGCGGCAGAAGCCTTTGGTGGTGAAGCCAGCGTACTTGGCGGCGTGAACGTTAAAAACTTCATGGCGACCAATGACTTTGTGCTTGCCAATGGCGAATATCTGTTCGACCAAGGCGTGATCATGAAGGGCGACTTAGCGGGCGTGAGCGATATTAACCCAGAGCTTATCGCCGAAGACGTCAGCCATGCTTGGTATAGCGCCGATGCGCCGCAGCATCCCTACGATGGCACAACTATCCCCAACTACACAGGCTTTGTTGAGCGCGATACAGTTTACGGCAAACTGCCCACCTTAGATGGCGATGGCAAATACTCTTGGGTAAAATCGCCCCGCTATCAAGGCGAACCCGTCGAAGTGGGTCCATTGTCCTGCCTGCTGGTGAGCTATGCCCGTGGCAACAAAGTGGTGGTCGATGCCGTCAATGCGCTGCTGGCTCGCACGGGTCTACCGGTTGAAGCCCTGTTCACCACTTTAGGCCGCACCGCGGCGCGGATGCTGCAAACGGTTATCGTGGCGCAGGAAGGTCTGAAAACCTTCGATGCCCTGTTAACCAATATTCAATCCGATGAAACCACCTATGTGAAACCCCATATCGACCCAAGTCGTGAATATGTGGGTCACGCCATGATTGAAGCGCCACGCGGCATGTTAAGCCACTGGATCCGCATCAAAAACGGTGTCATTGAGAACTATCAAGCCGTGGTGCCCACCACCTGGAACGCAGGCCCTGTGGATGCTAATGGCAAGATTGGCCCCTACGAAGCCTCACTCATTGGTTTGAAACTGGAAGATCCCACTAAGCCCCTTGAGGTGATACGTATTATTCACTCATTCGACCCTTGCATGGCGTGTTCAGTACACGTGATGGATTTCAAAGGTCAAGCACTGAGCGAGTTCCGTGTCAGCCCCAATGGTCAATAACAACGAGGGAGGGAACGCAACATGAACCATTCTGAAACCCGCATTCGGACACTGGTTTTTAGTCCCGCGATACGGATTTTCCACTGGCTACGGGCACTGTCGATTTTAGTGCTGGTGATCACCGGATTCTATATCGCTTGGCCGTTTCTTGTGGCGCCCGACAGCACGGATGTATTGGTACAAGGTTGGGTGCGATTTGCCCATCTGATCTGCGGTTTTGTGTTGACCGCAGTCACCTTGGTTCGCTTCTACCTGTATTTTTTCAGTCGAAGCGATATCGAGCGACGCTCATTCCGTGATGTGATGAGCGTTAAGAGCTGGATCACCCAACTGAAATCCTACATTTGGATGGGACACTTGCATAAAGCCGGTGTTTACGGACCGCTGCAATTTGTGACCTACGTAGCAATCTCCTTCGTGGCACTTGTGATATGTATTACTGGACTCGTGCTGTATGCCAACGTCTACCATGAAGGTTTAGGTGGCATGCTTTGGAGCAGCGCAGCTTGGATCACGGCGCAAATGGGTGGACTGGCACAGGTGAGAATTTGGCACCATTACTTCACTTGGGCTTTCGTTATCTTTGTGGTTATCCACGTCTATATGGCGGTTTGGTCAGGGATACGCTTCAAACATAACTCTGTCGACTCAATTGTCTCTGGTTACGACTACCCGAAACCAGACTCACACCACTAGGAGTCCAATGAAGATATTGCTACTGGGTATTGGCAATGTCCTGTACGCCGATGAAGGCATCGGCGTACATTTTGTCAATTACATCGCTGAGAATTATCAGTTCACACACGAGTCCCACCAGCTAGAGATGCTCGATGGCGGCACCTTAGCCCAGGGACTCATTCCGATTATTTGCCAATACGATTATTTGATCGTAGTCGATACCGTCAATGCCAACGGTGTCGAGGCTGGCGAAGTGTATTTCTTTGATTTTGATAAAGCCCCGCAGGAAATCGACTGGCAAGGCAGCGCCCATGAAGTCGAAATGCTGCAAACCCTCAATATGATGGAAATGGTGGGCGACAGACCCAAAACCTTTGTGTTAGGCGTCACCCCTACCGTGTTAGAACCGATGACACTGGGACTGACCACTAAGGTGGCCGCCGCCGTCCCCTTGATGGAACAAACCCTGTTAACCCACTTAGCCTCCCTCGGGTTCACCGCGACACGCATTGCCGAACATAGTATCGATTCGCTGATCCCCAATTCTTACAAACGTGGCGTCACTACTGGTGAAAATATAGAAGATGAAACACATCAGATTTGAGTTTACCTGCTCGCGTCAGGTGCCTTTGTATGCGCATTTATGTAATCAATACCTAAATTACGATGCGCTCAATATCAGCATTGGCTGCGACAGTCAGCAGGATTTTGGTTCGCACACTTATTTTATTGAGGCCCAAGGCGAACAAGCGCAGCTAGAACAATTAGCCGAGGCAATCGCCGCCGACTTTTTAATTTCAGTCTGGCTGGTCGACTCAGGCATTCATGCGATTGAGGCGCCGCAGGGCCAGCGGACATTATTGACCGTCCCATCCACTGAGGGTGCGCTTAACGTGCAATCGGTCGCGGCTTTTTGCCAGCAGTGTTATCCCCGATTTGGTGATAATCAGGCGGCGCAATTTGGTCAGATCGATTTAGCCTGCACTTGCTGCCACGGAGAAAAGCGCTTAACCAGCGCCCAAAAGGCGTTAACGCTGTCCGATCTCAAGGCGATGGCCGCGCAGCTTATCAGCCAAGGCTCACTCGATTTAGCCAGCGAAGGCGTGCAATTAAGCCTAACACCCTTTGCCCATACAACAGCGACCAGACCGCAACTGCTTATTTGTAATCCCAATACCCTCAACGCACATTTTTGCCTGAAGGATAATCAAGTCCTCGCCCTATCCAGTATCGAAAAACCGCTGATGTGTGTCAGACCTACCCAAGATAATCAAAAGCTGCCCGCACCACTCTACGATATCTGCTTTGGTTACAGCCGAGTGGTGTTAGTGCTGAGTGAAATCCTGCGGCAAAAAGGTATCGATTGGGTGTATCTTGAGGGAGCGCACCAGAGGCCGGCGCTCGCCTGGGTCGATGGCGCCTGGGCTCAGTTAGGCAGCCACACAACCGAAAGCACAGCGCCGCAAACCATTAAGCAATTCAGTGCGCCGGAGCCTCTGCGGGAAGACATCTACTTTTTAGGCTTTAAGGCCAAATGGCAAGCCCATAAGAAAACCCGTTCACACCAAGGTTTATTGACTGTGCAGGCCATACCAAATGAGGCCGATACACCTGAATATGCAGCGAATGAGGAAGACCATACCATCGCTGATACCGCCCTTTTTGCAGCCCTGCTCAATGGCAAATTCACGACCCATAAGCAGGCTAAAAATGCGGCGGTGATTTACTTAAGCCATCACCACACTGGGCAAATCGTTACCTGCGACAATAAGGGAGACACCTCACTGTTTTTCGCCCTGCCCGAACTGCCCGACAATGGTTACGAGATTTTCCATTGCCTCGACAGCAGTCCACAAAAAGCCGTTGCGCAAAAATTTAAGAGTTTGTTTCCAGAAGATTACTTAAAGCTGCTGAGCCTAAAACTTAACGGCAGACGCGATAATCTTCAGAGTCTGTGGGCGATTGCCGCAGTATTGATTGGCCTAAATCCGCAGGAAGAAACCCAATCGCAAGCTTATTTGAGTGATGCACTGCTCGCCGCCGCCATGCGTTACCATGGTGCGAATGCGCCGCGCATCGATTATCCCCTCACCAAAGGCGAGGCCCACCGCAGCCTGAATTGGTGTAAAACCCTAGGCACTCTGCTGAGTTTTCGCGTTGCAGGGCACAGCGATCCGAGTCAACTGGCCTTTGCAATGCAGGACTCCCTCGCCGACTACCTCGCAAATTGGCTTGAACACATTGACTTAAATATCGGTGTACACAACATTGCGTTAGCGGGCAATGAGTTAGCCAACGAAACCCTCTGTAAGCGTATTAGCCTGCGGCTCGGGAAAAACTTCCCGCTATTGGTCAATCGCAGTCTGGATTTAGAGGGCGACAACCTGGCCGTAGGCGCGCTCTATGTGAAGCAGCGGCAGTTAAATAGCCTTTAACAACACCCGCTCACTGCTAACCTTATATTCAGATAGCGCTAACGCATGGAGGATAAAATGTTTTATCTTCCATGCAGATGCAGCCAGATAAGCGAAGAATACCGAGATTGAAAAAAGCCACCTCACCCGCCAATCAAACCGAGCAACTCGAGCGCCGCCAATTGCATATCACCGGCATAGTGCAAGGTGTGGGCTTTCGCCCCTTTGTTTACCGCTGGGCGAGTGAGCTTAAATTAACCGGCACAGTGCTAAATAATGCCAATGGCGTGATGATTGAGCTGCAAGGCCCCACCGCACACTTAGATAGCTTTGTGCGTGAGTTAACCACCAATCCGCCGCCGCTGGCGCGTATCGATCAGATTACCCAGAGTCCGTTAGCGGTAAACCTTGAAGAGACTAGCTTCGATATTATTCAAAGTGATAGCCAAAGTGATGACTCAGGCGAGCATCATTTAGCCGCCCTGGTTGCCGTATCGGCCGACAAGAGTACCTGTCAGGATTGCTTAAGCGATATGCATAATCCGCAGGATCGCCACTTTGGCTATGCCTTTACCAATTGCACCAACTGCGGCCCAAGATACACTATTATCAATGCCTTACCCTACGATCGCCATCATACGGCTATGGCAAATTTCGCCATGTGCCCCGACTGCGCCAAGGCTTATCAAGACCCCCTTAATCGTAGATACCACGCCCAGCCTGTGAGTTGCCCTAAGTGTGGCCCCGAGCTTAGTTTAAAAACGCCTGCAGGTGATGTTATTGCTCTTGACGCCTTGCCTCATTCGCACGGCAACAGCCTTGCAGTATTGTCGGCGGCGGCCGAGAAACTGGCCCAAGGGCAGATTCTTGCGATAAAGGGTTTAGGTGGCTTCCACTTAATGTGCGATGCAACCAACACCCTAGCCGTCAATCAATTAAGGCAACGCAAGCAACGAAAAGCTAAGCCACTGGCGGTGATGATGCCGAGCATCGAAGTGGCAAAACGCTATGTAACGGGCACACAGGTAGAGTGGCAAACCTTAAGTTCGCAGGAGCGGCCCATAGTGCTGATGCAGGCGCTGGATAAACACAATCTGAGCCATGAGATTGCGCCTAATATCCCAAAACTCGGGATATTTTTGCCCTACACACCGCTGCATCATTTACTGCTCGGGCAATTTAACGGCCCACTGGTCGCGACCAGTGCGAATGTCTCTGGCGAGCCAATTATCACCGATTGTGATGAGCTTATCAGTCAACTAGGCCATGTGGTGGATGCCATAGTCGATCACAACCGGCCCATCCTCAACGGCTGTGATGACAGTGTGGTGCAACTTATCCAACCGCCAAATGGCTGTGCGCCACAGGTACAAGTGCTGCGTTTAGCGCGGGGATATGCACCCTTAAGCTTCCCGTTAACCACCCCGCTAACGCCCCCCATACTGGCCGTGGGCGCCCAACAAAAAAATGCCATTGCGTTAGGTTTTGGCTCGAATGTGTTTTTAAGCCCGCATATTGGCGATCTCTTTAGTGTCAGCGCCGAGCAGTACTTCGAGCGCACTTTGGCGACCTTCGCCCGTCTGTATCATTTCAACCCCGAGCTGATTGTCCACGATAAGCACCCAGACTACGCACCATCGCGCTGGGCAGAGACGCAGCAACAGCACAGCCTTGATACACAAAGCCAAGACACGCACCCAATCCAAACCTTAAGTGTGCAGCATCACCATGCCCACGTATTAAGCGTGATGGCCATCAATCAATATCAAGAGCCAGTATTAGGCTTTAGTTTCGATGGCACAGGGCTTGGAAACGATGGCAGCCTCTGGGGCGGTGAAGTCTTACTCACCACCCTTAACGGCGCAGAGCGGCTTGCCCATTTCGAGGCTATTCCCTTGCTCGGTGGAGAACAGGCAATTAAGCAGCCAGTGCGTTTGCTGCTGGCACTGCTGTTTCAGCAGATGAGTCTCGAGGAAGTGCAAACCCTTAAGTTGCCGATTCTGACCACCTTAAGCCCCATCACCTTAGGCAATCTGCATCGGATCTGGCAAAACGGCCATGGGATTAACAGCTCCTCGGTGGGACGCTTGTTCGATGCCCTCGCCTACGCCTTAGGCTTTATCGACATCACCCAATTTGAAGGCCAAGCGGGTATGTTAATTGAAGCGGCAGCAAGACGGGCCGATGCCAAACAACTGCCGACGCTGATGCTCGACTTGCCCGTGGAAATCTCGGATAAGCCCAGTGATAGCTCGATGCACGAACCGCATATCTGGCGCAGTAGCCAACTCTTTAAACAGATAATCACGCTGATTACCGAAGCGCCGCTCACTGGCGTTCGGCAAGCGCAGTTAGCCCGCGCCTTTTTGCATAGTGTGGGGGATGCCGTTTGTTGTTATGCCGCGCGCTACCCAACTCTGCCCGTAGTGCTGTGCGGCGGCGTGTTTCAAAACCAATATTTGCTCGAATATTGCCTCAGTAAACTGCACCAACAGGGCAATACCGTGCTGCCCAACAAACATATTCCCGTCAACGATGGCGGTATCGCCCTCGGGCAGCTTTGGTATGGAATACATCAAAAGGCCAATATTGAGTGCGAATAAATCACATTAATGGCACATCAGACTTGAGCCGACTTTAGCCATTGGCGAAATAAACAAAATCTCATCCCTTAAGGACAATACGTCCTAATAACCTGACGAACATCAAAGAATCCACAGCCGATTTGTATCACACTTAACATTAGCGTAATCAAATTAACCCTATTTAATAGCATCAGCATATTGTCAGGCTAATACCGCCCAAAGAGGCATTTTGCCTAGGACAAGGAGAAATATAAGATGTGTAAAGACTGCGGCTGCTCCTTACCCCGCCATTCCCATGATCACGGCCATCTGCATCACCATCAGGAATTGCACACCAATCCTCAGCTTAACGATAAAAAAACCTTGTCGGTGATCCATAAAATTCTCGATAAAAACGATGTTGAAGCCGCCCATAACCGCGCGCATTTTGAGGCGCACAATATCACCGCCTTCAATCTAATGAGTAGCCCAGGCAGTGGCAAAACCACCTTGCTCGAACACTTAAAAGAGTACACCGCCCTCAACTACGCCGTCATTGAAGGGGATTTAGAGACCTCCCGCGATGCCGACCGCTTAATTGCCAAAGGCATTCAGGCCCATCAAATTCAAACTGGCAGTGCCTGCCACCTCGACGCCTTTATGGTGCACGGCGCTTTACATCATTTGCCACTCGAAGGCTTAGATATTTGTTTTGTCGAAAACGTGGGAAACCTCGTCTGCCCCGCTAGCTACGATGTCGGCACCCATAAAAATATCGTGCTGCTTTCGGTTCCCGAAGGCGATGATAAGATTGAGAAATATCCCGTCATGTTCCGCCGCGCCGATCTGGTGCTCATCACCAAGTGTGATCTCTTGCCCTACTTCGATTTCAGTGTTGACGAGGCCAAAGCCCAACTTAAGAAGCTCAACCCCGACACACAGATTTTGGAAGTCTCGATTAAGGATGGCGATTCCATGCGAGCCGTCATT
Source organism: Shewanella sp. MR-4 (assembly GCF_000014685.1). Classification (NCBI taxonomy): domain Bacteria; kingdom Pseudomonadati; phylum Pseudomonadota; class Gammaproteobacteria; order Alteromonadales; family Shewanellaceae; genus Shewanella; species Shewanella sp. MR-4. Next base: position 2,154,344 of record NC_008321.1, on the reverse strand, counting down.
GCATGGCTGAACAACAACCTTCACCACGCTTCGGGAGAGCCACAATAATGTGCCTGTCTATTCCCTCCCAAGTGGTGGCCATCGATAACGAGCGTCAATCGGTCACCGTCGATACGCTAGGTGTCAGGCGCGATGTGAGCAGTCATTTAATGACTGAGCCTTTAGCCATTGGTGACTATGTGCTTATTCATATTGGTTTTGTGATGAATAAAATTGATCGCAATGATGCACTACAAAGCCTTGAATTATATAAAGAGATAGTTTCAAAACTTGAAGCTGAGACCACGCATTAAGTAATCACCGCAGTAAAAGTGATAACAAATAACAGCCAAAAACTGCGCAAGGACTGAAGATGCTTGACCTAAAACAACTTTATCAAGGCTTTCGCGACCCCGATACCATAGCCTCGTTTGCGGAGGATATCGCTAAATGCGCCCGCACACTCAAAGAGCCTATCAATATCATGGAGGTCTGTGGCGGCCATACCCACACCATCATGAAATACGGCTTACTGGATTTATTGCCGGAAAATATTGAATTTATCCACGGTCCCGGCTGCCCAGTGTGCGTCATGCCCAAGGAACGAATTGACCAAGCCGCAGTGCTCGCCCAACAAGAGAATGTGATTTTAGTGACCCTAGGGGATATGATCCGCGTCCCCGGCTCCCAAGGGTCACTTGCCAGTTTCAGGGCCAAGGGCTGTGATATTCGCCCTATCTATGACCCTTTAGACACGCTCAAAATCGCCCGCGACAATCCCGATAAAACCGTGGTGTTTTTCGCCATTGGCTTTGAAACCTCGACCCCAATGACCGCGGTGCTGCTGCAACTGGCCGAGCAGGAAAAGCTGGCGAATTTGTTGTTTCATATCAACCACGTCTTAGTTCCACCCGCGATAGATGCCGTGATGCACGACCCTAAAGCTAGGGTCAATGCCTTTATTGGGCCTGCGCATGTCAGTGTGATCAGTGGCGCCAAAATCTATCGCCCCGCGGTCGAGCAATACGGTACGCCTGTGGTGGTATCCGGGTTCGAACCCGTCGATGTGATGGAATCCATCCTGCGCATCGTGCGGCAAAAGGTGGCGGGAACGGCGCTATTAGATATCCAATACAGCCGGGCTGTGTCCGAGGAAGGCAATCTTGCCGCTCAGGCCAAGGTGGATCAGTTTTTCCAGACTCGGCCGCAATTTCGTTGGCGCGGGCTTGGGCCCATACCCAACTCGGCACTAGAGTTAAGACCCGAATACGCCCACAGGGACGCCGAGAAGTACTTTAAGGACAGATTACCCGTCAAAGAGATAGACGATCATAAGGCTTGCCAATGCGGCGATATTCTTCGCGGGCTCGCCAAACCTAAGGACTGTAAAGTCTTTGGCCGCGGCTGCAATCCCGAAACCCCTCTCGGTAGCTGTATGGTTAGCTCCGAAGGCGCGTGTAATGCGTATTACCGCTATCAAGGCATAGATAGCAAGGAGCCACATCATGGCTGATTTCCAAACCAAAGATAAAGCGATTCAACTCAGCCACGGTGGTGGCGGCAAAGAGATGAATAAACTCATTCGTGAACTGTTTTTTGCCGAGTTCGATAACCCGATCCTGCGTAGCGAAGAAGACGCGGCCAAGCTTGAATTGCAGGGCGCGACCGCCTTTACCACAGATTCCTTTACCGTATCACCACTGTTTTTTGCTGGCGGAGACATAGGCAAATTGGCGATCGCCGGCACTGTGAATGATCTCGCCATGATGGGCGCCGAGCCACAGTATTTAAGTTGCAGCGTGATCATCGAAGAAGGCTTTTCGCTCAATCAGTTAACCACTATTGTGCGCAGCATGGCGAAGGAGCTTAAACAGAGCGGCGCCAGAATCGTCTGTGGCGATACCAAAGTCGTGCCTAAGGGCTGCGCCGATGGCTTGTTTATCAATACCTCAGGCGTTGGGCGCATTTTACGTCCGAATATCTCGGCGGCGAATGTCGCACCGGGGGATGCAATCATTGTCTCCCGCGATGTGGGCTGCCATGGCGCCGCGATTCTGATGGCGCGCGAAGGTCTGACCCTCGAATCAGCTTTGCAAAGCGATTGTGCCACTCTTTGGCCCGTGGTTGAGCAGCTTATTGCGGCGAATATTCCTATTCATGCGATGCGTGATGCGACCCGTGGCGGGCTTTCAGCCGTGTTAAACGAATGGGCGGCGGCCGCCAATGTCGGGATAACGGTCAATGAAGCCAGTATTCCGGTTTGCGATGAAGTCAAAGGCTTGTGCGAACTCTATGGCTTTGAGGCCATGGATTTAGCCAATGAAGGCACCTTTATCTTGGCGGTCCCTAACGATATCGCCCTAGGCGCCTTAGAAATCATGCAGCGCTTTGGTCATTGCGAGCAGGCGGCCATCATCGGCACCGTCAGCGACGAACTTCCAGGAAAAGTGATCTTAAGAACGCCATGGAATACCAAACGTTACTTAGACCTGCCCCAGGGTGAACTGCTGCCAAGGATTTGTTAATGCACGAATATTCCATCGTTAGCGCCTTGATTGAGCAATGCGAGCAACACGCTAAGGCCAATCGTGCCAATAAAATCACCCGCGTCGATATCAAACTCGGGGTGATGAGCGGAGTCGAACCCGCCTTGCTTGAGACCGCCTTTGAGACCTTTAAACTCGATGGGATCTGCCGTGATGCTGAACTGCGGATGACACTGCAACCCTTAGTGATTGCCTGTTTGGATTGCCACCAAGAGTCTGAGCTTGCTGAGCGCTCTATCGTTTGTCCTGCTTGTCACAGCTACCATACGCGGGTTTTAGATGGCGAAGATATGCTGCTGATGCAGCTCGAAATGGAGCAAGAGGACGAGAGTTGAGTGGCTGTAAGCCTCTTACTTAATTATTCGCGCTTGATAAAAAATGGGCTTTAAGTATTCCACTTAAAGCCCATTTTATTGGTCTGCGAGCCGCGACTCCTCGCAAAAAGTCGCTATTGATAAATCGAAGCTTGCCCTTCGGGGCGGGTCTTAAGCAATCTTAAGAACCACATATATTGCTCAGGGTATGCGAGGATCACTTGCTCAACCGCTTTATTCAGTGCCAACGCTTCGTTTTCTTTACCGACCATGTCTTCGGCGGCAATGGCGGGCATCACAGTTAAATCAAACTGGCGTGAAGCTTGGTTATAACCAATTTTCACCGGCAGCACTTGGGCATTTCCCGCCTGAGCCAAGCGGCCAACCACGGGTAATGTCGCTTTAACTGTGCCTAAAAACGGGGTAAACACGCTCTGTTCTGGGCCTAAATCTTCATCGGGCAGGTAGAAAAAGCTATTGTTCTGCTTCAATTCGGCCAACAAGGCGCGTATTCCCGCCTCTCGCATATAAACATGACCACCGCAGCTGCTACGTACCCGATTATTAAACCAGTTAAATAACGCGTTTTTATGGGCCTTAGCCATAGTAACCATAGGTAGCTCGAGGTTTAACCTCAGCCCTGCATAATCGATGGGCCACACATGGGGCATAATGAAAATCACTGGTTGACCTAACGCCTGCGCCGCTTGTACATGCTCAAAGCCCATGAGATTCACGCGGTGACGTAAATGCGCCTTAGATCGTACCAACAGCTCACCTTGAGATAACAGCACTAAGACGAAGTTCTGCACGTTCTCATCAATTAAGGCTTCTATCTCTGCGGCGGATTTTTCAGGGAAACACGCCCTTAAGTTCGCCCTAGCAATACCTATCGGCTTTTTCGCAATAGGCGCCACCAGTTTGGCCAAGGTTCTGGCGATAGGATCACGCAGCCACGCGGGCATGATCCCAAAAATCACTAATAGGCCGATCGCCAACCAAGTAACCCAATATTTAGGGTGCAATAACGCCAGTTTAAAACGTCGGTCAAAATGTTTGGGCTGTCTTGACAAAGAAATCACCTCAGACAGTAAAAGACTGAATTAGCATAGGAAGAAAATAGGAAAGCCACTCGCGATGGAGTGGCTTTCCTATCAAACTTAAAGAAATTACTTGCCCGCGTTAGATGCTTCTACGCGAGTTTTCAGTTTCTGGCCGGGACGGAAGGTCACGACACGGCGAGCGGAAATCGGGATATCCTCGCCTGTTTTTGGGTTCCTTCCCGGTCTTTGATTCTTATCCCTAAGGTCAAAGTTGCCAAAGCCAGATAACTTGACCTGCTCACCACTTTCAAGTGCGCCTCGAATTTCTTCAAAGAACGACTCAACCATCTCTTTGGCGACACGCTTGTTAATACCTAGTGTTTCAAAAAGATGTTCTGCCATTTCGGCTTTGGTAAGTGCCATACTTTAATCCCTCAACGATGCGTTGAACTCGGTCTTCAGGGCAGAAACAACTGATTCAACTGTCTCAGCGATCTCTTTTTCCTCAAGTGTACGAGTAGTGTCTTGTAATGTAAGTGCTATCGCCAAGCTCTTCTTGCCGGGCTCAACACCTTTACCTAAGTATACATCGAACAAGTTTATGCCAACCAACTGATTTTCGCCAACTTTTCTTATCAATTTCATTACATCGCCTGCAGATACACTTTCATCTACGACTACTGCGATGTCACGACGATTAGCCGGGAACTTAGATACAGCTTGGGCTAGCGGTAAACTGGTATGCAATAAAGCATCCAATTCCAACTCAAAAACGATGGTTTTACCATTGAGTCCAAAAGGCTTCTCCAAACTAGGATGGATAGCACCTATATGACCGATCACTCGATCATTTCTCAATATTTCAGCACATTGCCCTGGATGAAGAGCAGAATGCGTCGCTACTCTAAAGCTAAATTCTGATGCGGAAACTGTCAAGCCGATAATTGCTTCTAAATCGCCTTTAAGGTCGAAAAAATCAACAGTTTTCGATTCCATAGCCCAATGTTCGTCATTTTGGAGGCCAGTTATGACGCAACCGAGCATAGCTTGCTGTCTTACACCCGATTCTGCATTAATATCAGGAACAAAGCGAAGGCCAGTTTCAAAAAGTCTCACACGGCCCTGTTGACGACTTTGGTTGTAGCCAACCGCAGTCAATAATCCTGTGAACATCGACAAACGCATGGCCGACATTTCGCTGGAAATTGGGTTCGGTAACACCATTGCTTGCTCACCTGGGTGAACCAGATTTTGCAGCTTAGGATCGACGAAACTGTAAGTCACAGCTTCTTGGAAACCACGGGCCACTAACAGCGAACGTACACGCTTGAGGCTTAAGTCGGTTTCTTTATGATCTGACATCCGCAGTGACGCCACAGGCGCAACGTTTGGAATGTTGTTGTAACCGTAGATACGGGCGACTTCTTCGATTAAGTCTTCTTCAATCGCCATATCGAAGCGGTAAGTGGCGGTGGTGACCTGCCAGCTACCTTCGCCTGCAACGACGCCGAAACCTAAACGCTCGAGGATTTCAACCACGTCGCTATCGGGAACATGGTGACCCAGAATTTTATCTAACTTGCTGCGACGCAATAAGATTTGCGCAGGCTTTGGTAAGTCAGCGTCAGATTTGGCTTCAACCACAGGGCCCGCTTCCCCGCCGCAAATATCCAGCACTAAGCGAGTCGCACGGTCCATAACCTTATGCTGCATCTCAGGGTCAACACCACGCTCGAAACGGTGTGATGAATCAGTATGCAGACCTAAACGGCGTGATTTACCCATAATCGCTAACGGTGCGAAGAAGGCACATTCCAGCAGAATGTCTTGCGTGCTGTCACTCACACCCGAATATTCGCCACCAAATACGCCAGCAAGCGCTAATGGGCGAGCATCGTCGGCAATCACTAAAGTGTCGCTTGGAATGGTGACTTCGCTGCCATCGAGCAGGGTGACTTTCTCTTCGCCATTGCCTAAACGCACTTGGATGTCACCAGTAAGTTTGGCAAGATCGAACGCATGCATAGGTTGACCGAATTCAACTAACACGAAGTTAGTGATATCGACGATAGGATCGATAGAACGGATACCGCTGCGGCGCAGTTTTTCCTGCATCCATAATGGCGTAGCCGCTTTCACGTTCACATTCTTCACCACACGACCTAAGTAGCGTGGGCAAGCTGCGGTTTCCTTAACATTGATAGCCACTTTGGCATCAATCGTTGGCGTAACGGCTTGCCATTGTGGCTCAGTCACAGCTGCACGGTTTAACACGCCGACTTCACGGGCCAGACCCACCATGCCTAAACAGTCGGCACGGTTAGCGGTTAAATCCACTTCAATCACAGCATCATCAAGCTGGAGATACTCACGTAAATCCGTGCCTAATGGCGCATCTAATGGCAGTTCGATAATGCCATCGCTGTCGATGTCGATGCCCAGCTCGCTGTAAGAACACAGCATGCCTTCTGATGGCATACCACGCAGCTTAGCCTTTTTAATTTTAAAATCGCCTGGCAGTACAGCCCCAACCATGGCAACAGCAACGCGCAGGCCTTGACGGCAGTTTGGTGCGCCGCAGACGATATCGATAAGTTCACCACTGCCGACACTGACTTTAGTCACGCGCAGTTTATCTGCATCTGGATGCTGGCCACATTCGACCACTTCACCAATCACAACGCCGTTGAACTCGGCAGCCACGGCATCAACGCCATCGACTTCGAGGCCAGCCATAGTGATCTGGTGGGATAATGCTTCACGGCTAACGGCAGGATTGACCCACTCACGAAGCCAAGATTCGCTAAATTTCATGCTATACAGCTCCGTTATTTAAATTGCTTCAGGAAACGCAGGTCGTTTTCGAAAAACGCACGTAGATCGTTTACGCCGTAACGCAGCATAGTTAAACGCTCAACGCCCATACCAAAAGCAAAACCAGAGTATTTTTCTGGATCGATGCCCACGCTACGTAGCACATTTGGGTGCACCATACCGCAGCCTAACACTTCTAACCATTTGCCGTTTTTACCCATCACGTCTACTTCGGCTGAAGGTTCAGTAAATGGGAAATAAGAAGGACGGAAACGCACCTGCAAATCTTCCTCGAAGAAGTTACGCAGGAAGTCGTGTAACACACCTTTTAATTCGGCGAAGTTAACGTTTTCATCCACCAGCAAACCTTCCACTTGGTGGAACATTGGCGTGTGAGTTTGGTCGTAGTCGTTACGATACACACGACCCGGTGAAATAATCCGCAATGGCGGCTTTTCAGTTTCCATGGTACGGATCTGCACGCCCGAGGTTTGGGTACGCAGCATCAGCTTAGGATTAAAATAGAACGTATCGTGGTCGGCACGCGCTGGGTGGTGCTCAGAGATATTCAAGGCGTCAAAGTTATGGAAGTCATCTTCGATTTCTGGCCCTTGTTTTACCGAAAACCCTAATTCCCCAAAAAAGGTTTCGATACGTTCAATGGTGCGCGTCACTGGGTGTAAACCACCGATATCGATAGTGCGGCCTGGTAGCGTCACATCAATCTTTTCGGCGATTAATTTGGCCTCCAGCTCGGCACTTTTCAGGCCGTCGATACGTTCAGTTAATTTCTGTTGAATGGCCTGTTTCGCATCATTGACCGCCTGACCAAAAGCGGGTTTTTCTTCAGGACTTAAGCTGCCCATCATTTTCATCATGTCGGTGATCTTACCCTTCTTACCCAGGTAATCGACACGGATATCATCCAGTGCTTTTAGATCACTGGCCTGGTCAATAATGACTAAGGCTTGTTCTACGATCTCAGTTAACTGCTGCATTTTCTCTTCCACTGCATAGTCGCGCTTGATAAACAAGTGCTATGGGCGCCAAACTTTCAGGCTATTTGGGTGCTCAGGTTATCGGGCGTTAATGCCAGACGCTTAGCTAGCTATAACGAAATAAAAGGAGAGAAATTTTACGCGAGCGAGCAGCATATTACTAGGGTTTATTCGGGGTTTTTATCATGCAAATTCATGTGTTACCCCAACAAATCCGTTGAGTTTGACGCCTTGGAAAAACATTTGCTGATTTTTACAGCAGTCGCTTCATCAAACACTAACTACTAGCGACCGATGTAACTAAACTGTAAACTTATGTTTGTACCTTGCCAAAATTGCAGCAAAACAAACAAAAATGCCGCAATTGGACAACAATAATACAAGCAACAGCTTACGAAGCAGAAAAGCATAAAGTCTATGGCAAACCGACCGATATCCATTTGGTCACAGCCCAATTTATCGAGGCGCTAATGAAAGAAGTTAAATTTCGCTGGATAGATCAATATCTTATCCACATGACCTTAAAAACCAAATTTGCAATTCTCGCCCTAGTTCCCATGATTATGATTGTGGGATTAGCGGTCTTTTTAAATACTCAGTTTAGGGACACCCTGCTCGAAAGCCATTTGAACGGCATTCAGGACTCGTCACAGAAAATCAATCAACTCGCGGCGCAGATCTATAACAAACTACCCGAGCAAGAACGCCAAAATCTACCGAATATGTTGAGCCAAGGCTCGCAGAATATACAGATTGTCACGGTTTCAGAGGCCGACAGCCGCGCGCAAACCATTGCACGCAGTGGTGGCGGTATCGATACCAGCAGTTCACCTAATAGAGCCATAAGCTCGGTGAACGAGCACAATATGCTAACCATTATTCCCGTCGACGAGCGTCAACTCGATGCCCTGCTATCTGCCGATAATCTCTTGGTTTATAGCGTGATGGCGGTGCTGTTATTCGTGCTCTTTCTCTTTAGCTATTACATTTCCACCTTTGTGGGCGGCGCACTCTATACCACAGTCATGGCACTCAAACGTGCCGCTTCGGGGGATTTGACTGGCCGATTAAACTTCTTCGAAGTGAAAGATGAGTTCAGCATTCTTGCGATCAGCATCGACACTCTCGTTGAACGTCAACATACCCTAGTGAAGCAAATCGCTGAATCCACCAGCAAAATTCGTGAAGTGGTTTCATCTTTTAGAAGCACGGCGCAGCAAGGACAAGCCCTTGCGGTCAATCAACGTCAGCATCTCGACTCCTTAGCCACAGCGATGGAAGAAATGACCGCCGCGGTTAAAGAAGTGGCGCGTAACGCCGAGCAATCTTCAGCCGAAACCCAAGAGGCGAATCAGCAGGTGAATGCAGGCTCTAAGGATATTGAAACCACAGTTAGCGCGATTGATGTACTGTCTGATGAGATTTCTGCGGCCTCAGATGCGGTGAATATCCTCAACGAAAACGCCAGTAAAATTGATGAAGTGGTATCGACCATTAATGCCATTTCGCAGCAGACTAACCTACTCGCCCTCAACGCCGCGATTGAAGCGGCACGTGCTGGCGAACAGGGCCGAGGTTTTGCCGTGGTTGCCGATGAGGTGAGAACCCTTGCCGGTCGCACACAGGCGGCAACGGTTGAAATCAAATCGATGATCGAGTCATTGCAACAAGGTAGCCGCAACCTGACGCAAGTCATGTCGCGCACCGTTAGCCAAGCGAGTGAAGGCAAGCAACATGTGCTGCAAACGGGTAAAGATCTCGAGTCAATTGCCCATCACAGCAGCCGCGTGTTCGAAATGAGTGTGCTAATCGCAACATCAGCCGAAGAACAATCGGCAGTGGCTAACGAAATCGCGACCAATCTGATGGAAATTCGCAATCAATCCCACGATGTCGAGCAATCGGCGAACCAATCTGTGTCGGGTTGTGATGAACTGCAGGCAACAGCAGGACAACTTGACCAACTGATGGTTGGATTAAAAGTCTAATCCTTAAAAAGTCTGAGTTAAGCTAAGAAGGGATAGTTTTATCCCTTCTTTATTTCTTCTGTAACGTCCTTTCCCCTTTCTTCCCTCGCTTGCGTATTTGATTTTTTAAGTTTCTCTAACACCATCTTATTGCGCTGGATACCAAACAAATTCATGGGTTGGAGCGCCAGTCGTTTGTATAGGTGATTGGCTAGTCCTTCTGTTATCACGCCCCAAAAGATAACCGCATCAGATACCATATCTTATTGTTATTAATATAAATATTTACACTAGCTTTACACGTTTCTCGACGAGAGCAACTTGCTGGCACATTTAAGAATAATTATCATTCGCCAAAATTTTACAAGGAAGAATGAAATGCCTGCACAACCTGATATCCGCCTGCCGCGATTTTCCCGTAACGCCCTCACCTGCGCCATCGTCTTAACTCTGAGCGCGGCCGCGACACTCGCTCAAGCAGAAGATGAGCCCGATATGGAGCGCATGGTCATCACTGCCACTCAAACACAACACTCTGAGCTCTCGGCGCCAGCATCGGTTTCGGTGATCAATCGTAGTGAGCTTGAAGCTTTAGTGATCGACGATCTCGCCAGCGCCGTTCGCTATTTACAGGGAGTGAATATCAGTGAAGGTACGCCCTATGGCCGTAACGAAATCAGCCTTCGCGGCCTAGATTCCGACTACACCTTAATCTTAATCAATGGTCGCCGCGTCAATTCCCGTCAGGCGCTAACCTCCAACTACGGTAATGACTTTGACCTATCGTCTATCCCCATGTCAGCCATCGAGCGTATTGAACTTGTCCGTGGCCCCATGTCGTCCCTCTATGGCTCCGAAGCTTTGGGCGGTGTAGTCAACGTCATCCTACGTCAACCGACCGAAAGCTGGCAAACCAGTATTGGCGTGCAATACGACACGCCAACCAGTGGTGAAGGTGGAGATAGCACTAAATACAACTTCTACAGCAGCGGTGCGCTCATTAAAGACAAACTGCTGGCGAACTTGATTGTAGATAGCAATAAACGTGATGCATGGCGTTCTGACTTAAAACCGGCCATAGATGCGCTTGAAGATAGGGATGAAATCAGCGCCTTAGCCAATCTACAATGGTTAATCGACACGCAGCAGGATCTGCAATTTGATATCAGTTACGCCAACGATGAGCGTGAATCCGATTGGAATAACTACGGCACTATCCTGACCAACAACCAGCAGGCAGAACGGATCAGTTCAGGCCTTACCCATAATGGCCGCTGGGATTGGGGCGATACGCGCTTACGCTATTATTATGAAAATGTCGAAGTGACCGATAATTCGGCGCTGATCGCACAAATTGGCCATATTACTCAAACAAACCACAATCTTGATGGGCAAACCACAGTGTTACTCGGCGAACATATGCTCACTGGCGGCGCCGAATACCGTTGGACCAAACTTGAGAACAGCCGCAATATTTTAGGCGATGGCACGCTAGACGATAGCCAAGCGGCGCTGTATCTGCAGGACGAGTTCAGTTTAGGGGAGCTTAGCCTCACCCTCGGCGGGCGTGTCGATCACCACGATGTGTATGGCACCGAATTTAGCCCTCGTCTGTATCTGGTTTATCCGCTCAGTTCCGAATGGGTAGTCAAAGGTGGTGGGGGTAAAGCCTTTAAAGCTCCGAATATGTCGCAGTCTCAAGCCGATTATATTATCCCAGCCTGTCGCGGCGCCTGCTCTGTGGCCGGTAATGGCGATTTACAACCCGAAACCTCGGTGAACTACGAGCTATCGACCCAATATCAAGCGGACGATTTTGGCGGTTCAGTCACCTATTTCCACAATGATGTGGAAAACAAAATCATCACCGAAACCTGGGACAGAACCCCTGGCGCGGTACTCACTTATCAAAACGTTAGTGAAGCTAAGATTACCGGGTGGGAATTGCAGGCATGGTACGACTTAACCGACAGCTTAAGCCTGAGTGGCAACTACAGTAAAACCGATGCCAAGGATAAGCAAAATGGTGCGCCTTTTACCCTAACACCCGAAGATAGCTATAACCTCAAACTGCAATGGCAAGCGCTGGAGGGATTATCCACCTTTATCGCCTACCACTACACGGGTGAACAATATCTGCGAGCTAAAGTAAAATCTGATGGTTATGGCTCATTAGATATCGGTGTTAATTATCAAATAAACCCAATGTTTAGAGTCAAACTAGGGGTGACTAACCTGACGGACGCCGAGCGCGATCAAATTGCCACCGATTTGGATTACATTCAAAAGAGCCGCAGTGTCTATGCTGGGGTAACGGCAAGCTTTTAATCCTTAACGGCCTGCAACCGCAGGCCTTTTTCATCCGTTGTTCGGCCAGCGTGACGTATTAGATCAATAGGCGATTAAGGGATTTTCCTTAAAAATTGCAGGACTTGGTCTAAATCTCGGGTGCGCGACATCGGCGGCAGGGAGTTTAAAAAGGCCTGTCCGTAGGCGCGATTCACAATTCGATTATCACAAAGAATGAGTACGCCGCAGTCCTTTTCGTCACGGATCAAACGTCCAACCCCTTGCTTGAGTGCAATAATCGCCTGAGGTAATGATACTTGAGTAAAAGGATCGCCGCCCTGACGGCTGATATTGTCGGCGCGGGCACGGTAAAGCGGTTCATCGGGTGACACAAAGGGCAGCTTATCGATAATTACGCAGCTTAATAACTTGCCGCGCACGTCCACCCCTTCCCAAAAACTGCTCGTGCCCAGTAACACCGCATTCCCTAGTTGGCGAAACTTGGTCAGCAGACTCTGCTTGCCCGCCTGCCCTTGCACCAATAGCGGATATTGAGTTCGTGTGCGCAATGCCAGCGCGGTTTGCTCGAGCATTTTATGGCTGGTAAACAGAATAAAGGTTCGCCCCTGCGCCGCCTCAATCGCTTTGACACACACATCGACTAACTGCTTAAGCGCTTGCTGCTGATTCGCCACATTCCCCAGTTGCCTCGGCACACAAAATAACGCCTGACGCGGATAATCGAAGGGACTGTCTAAGATATGTGCCTTGGCATCGCTTATCCCAAGCTCCTGTGCAAAATGCCCTAGGCTGCGGTTCACTTGCAAGGTCGCCGAGGTAAAAATCCAGCTAGTACTGGCCACAAATAACTGCTGGCACTCGCGGGCAATATTGATGGGTGACATTCGCAGCATGACAAATCGACTACCAAACTCAACGCTGTACGCCGCCTGCGGGTTATCACAATTAAAAAATTGATTCAGTTTATGATTAAGCTCAGTCAGCTTTACTGCAATATCATCCAATAATTCACTGCGTCCCACGTGCACAAGTAGCAGCTTTTGCAGTGCGGTTAATTCAGCCAATAAATCCCAAGAGGCTAAGGCGATGGATTTATTACCAAGTTGCATCCGCCAGTCCGACTCACCACTCGAAAATAACGCATTATGCCAATCACTTAACTTGGTTAAACAGCGCTGACAGAATTGAGCAATCTGCCCCGTATCGCTGAGCTCAGTTTGATAAATCTGCAATAACTTTTGCAGATAATCATCGATGGTGCGACTCGACGATTGCTGCCCAAAGTAACTGACGCAGATGTCTGGCAACAAATGCGCCTCATCGAAGATCACGACATCGGGATCGGGCAACAGCTCGGCAAAGCCCGTATCCTTTAACACGCTATCGGCAAAGAATAAGTGATGATTCACCACGATGATTTTTGCGTCCATGGCGCGGCTGCGGGCCTTACGGGTAAAACAGGCATCATAAAATTCGCAGCGCTGCCCAAGACAGGTCTCTTTGGTACTGACCACTAAGGGAAGCGCGGGAGAGTTTTCGGCAACAGAGGTTAAGCCACCGATATCGCCATCTTTACTCATACCCGCCCATTGATTGATTTTGAGTAAATCATCCAATAAGCGCGCCTCAATATGGCTGGCCTCCTGCATCTGCCTATCGAGTCGATGCTGGCATAAATAGTTATTGCGGCCTTTTAATAAGGCAAGCTTGGGCGCAATCCCAAGCATAGATGTCAATGCGGGTAAATCCTTTAGAAACAATTGCTCCTGCAAGTTTTTACTGCCCGTGCTCACGATTACTTGCTTGCCACTTAAGATCGCCGGAATTAGATACGCGAAGGTTTTACCGACCCCAGTTCCCGCTTCAATCAGTGCATTGCCCTTACTCGCAATCGCTTCACTGATGACTTGCGCCATTTCAACCTGACTCTGACGCGCACTAAACCCTTGAATATGCTTGGCAAGCACCCCATCGCTGGCAAAAGCGCGCAGCACTTCACTCGCCAATCGGCTCATTGGACGTTGAGCGTCGCTCGACTGCTGATTGGATTGCTGAAGTTTGGCTTGCCGCATCGCTGGGCGTCGGGAGTGATTCAAGGGCGTGCGAGGTCCTTTAATAGGGTTAACATAATACGGTTCTAAGATGGCGGACTGTGGCTTAAGTCGTAAACAATTATTAAGGAGCCTGACTCCGTAAAGCCGCAGTGTAATTAAGCCCGTCTAATAATACCAATAGTTTCAGTCCTGCGCCGAATTCAACATGAACATAGTTCTATGCGAGAATATTACGAAGTTTGGTGGCCAGTCGAAAATACGCTTAAAAGATTGGTGCTCCTTGCCACGGATGAACGTTTATAACGCGACAGGATGATTCAATGAAATACCTTTCTGGTTTTTTACTATTGTTGGCTTTTAACCCCGCCTCATGGGCGGGTTGTGATGAGGTGACTTCACAATGCCTCGTTATTAATGGGCAGGAAGAACGCTCTGAATCTTGTGAAATCGCAATTTGCGCCAATATGAGCGAATACCTAGTTGATGTCTTGCTCGAAAATGGAGGTACCATTTTTATGAAACAGGATAATCAATCGCAGCTTATTCGTGTTAATGGCAACCCAGGTATCTTCATTAGGCCGTCCCCCGAAAAGAGTGACCAAACCTGTTATGCTATGGCAGATAAAAGCATAACTTACTGCTTGCCTGATGCAGTGCTGTAATCAATATTGATAACCGTATATTTTAGACAGCAAAACAGACTGCAGATAGCTAACTATCAAGGTAAGCGTGGAGCATAGGGGTTAACCATGCAAACGACATTATCTTTGTCACAATATGTGAAAAAGCGAAATGGTGTGCCACTGGGTGCTAATCACTCGATGAGGAATATGCTATCCCGCGCCCTTGGCGCTAAGTCATTCCCCATTTTTTGGCATTATTGGAATCCGATTTGGGGTTATTATTTATCACGTAATGTCATGCGTCCAACCAGTCAGTTTCTGCCCATGTGGCTCGCCGTACTCGTCACCTTTTTGGTCAGCGGTGCGCTACATGATCTCGCCGTCGCTCTAGTTAAATGGCAAACCATGTTCTTTTTTACCCCTTGGTTTGGCATCATGGGGATTATCGTGATTGCCTCAAATAAATATGGCCTTTCCTACAGCGCATTACCTTGGATTATGCGGGCCTTGATTAATTTTCTGTTTATTTTCTCATCATTTGCGTTAACCGGATTCATGCTGGGTCTATTGAATCCTTAACCCTAATTAACTCGTCCTAATGATGTAAATGATGCTCGCTCAAAAGGATATTTCATGCGATTAACATTAACCTTGGAAACCCTATTATCCCAACTCAGTTCTTTTTCGTGGCACTTGGATGTGTATAAAGCCCTAGATCAACCATTAAGTCCCACAATGTCGGTGTTAATCATTGACGATGAACTTGAAGAAGAGCGCGACCAACAGGATGAACCTCTCTACCCACAAACCCAAAGCTATCAATACGTTTTGAGCATTGCGGACTTACAAAGTATCAAGGCTAATTTAGTGCAACAGCTGCCAAATGCTACCTTGCATGACTTAATTCATGCCGTCAGTTATTACTATCAAAACGATGCTTATATAAATGTAGAGTGTTAACCGCTTTAATTGAGATTTTATAAGATAAATTAAACCCAGTTATTTAAGATAAAAAAGAATCAGATATGGATAAAAAAGCAAAAAGGATTTTATTCTCCACCTATTGGAAGAATGGTTGGATTGACGCCAAAAATAGAAGTCTCCCCGAGTCCGACTTTAACTACGCCAAATCGAAAGGATTAATGTTTGATCCTTTAACTATCTCCCACGATGAATGCATCCTTGCCATCACGGCGCTAGTGAAAGACATATCGCAAACACAAGTAACAAAAGGATTTTTAAGCAGTCTAACCTCTAGGCGATTGGATTGGCGCTCATCCCTTGCATCCTATGCGATCGCCCAAAAAATCCCATCACACCAATATGCGCCCGTCATTTCAGGCACTTCTTATACGGATGGCAAACCAACGGCACACTCCTATACCTGTGGCATTTGCCGAGACAGTCAATATGGCATCCGAGGAAGTGAATCCTATAACGAGATGGATATTAACGTATTCAATTTCGAGCGCATTAAATGGGGCGGCGTGCGCCATGGCGATATTTTGTATACCTATTTTGATTTAAACCAATTTATCAAGGCCGATATTCCAGAGCCGACGTCAGAAGATATTGTCTGTTTTAGGGAAATATTAACGATTATCGAAACATCTGAGCCGAACGATTATCCCAGCGCATTGGAGAAAAGATTAGCGAGTGTAATAAAATCGAGCAAAGCTGAACGACAAATATTAATCGAAATATTAGCCAGTCTGGGAATATTAAAACCCCGTTGTTTCGATAGACAACGCCAAGGCAAAAATGACTGGGTATTTGCCGAATATTGGCGTGGTGAAGACAAATATTGCCAACAAACAGTTGATCGCCTGTTTGGAGAATATTTAACACGGTAAAAGGGATGTCACAGCACTAATTCGGCATTAGCGCTGTGACTGACACTCATACTCAATCGCCAGTCTATAGGATGCTGCTAGATAAAATCTGCCATCCTTGCCGCTATCCTAGCTGCCGAACGGTTCTAAACGTAGAGTCAGCTTTCTGCCCATCCCTAGCAAACCTCAAGTAGTCCCCTCTTGCAATCGGTTGATTTACCTTCATCGACCACCAAGATGAAACATTTTCATAAAGCGCATAAATATTCTTATTTAGTTAAAATTAGCTGTTGCAAACGACACAGAAAGCGGTTAGCTTAAAAAAACGTTCGATGGATAAGTATCCATCAGCACCGAATTCAACAGAATACAGAGTATAGAGAGTCATATGAGCCCATTACTGAACGCTATCCACCATCATCACCACCATATGCGGTAGCCTTCGGACGCTCACTGCCGGAGGACTGTATCCTTCTGGCGGACTGATTCAAAGATGATCACTAACCCCTGGAAGGAATTCCGGGGGTTTTTGCTTTTAGGCTTTTTAACTTACAACTTAACCCGTGTTTAGTATGTAATTTCAATATGTTAGCTAGACAAATGCCGGCCAAACATAGAAACCAGTTAAACCATGCGACAAAAGAATATCATTTTGAATTTGTTAACTTTGAGCGAGACAAGACTATGACTGAATCAAACCGTTTACGCATCGCCATCCAAAAATCTGGCCGTTTATCCACCGACTCACAGCAATTACTCAAGAGCTGCGGTGTTAAGTTTTCCATTAACGAACAACGTCTTATCGCGCACGCAGACAACATGCCTATCGATTTACTCAGAGTGCGTGACGATGATATTCCAGGGCTGGTGATGGATGGCGTGGTCGATTTAGGCATTATTGGTGAGAACGTGCTCGAAGAAGAGCAGATTGAGCGTCAAACCTTAAATAAACCCGCCGAGTTTGTGAAATTACGCCAACTGGATTTCGGTGCTTGTCGCCTGTCGTTAGCTGTGCCAACCGAATTTAGCTATGCCGATGCCTCATCCTTGGAAGGCTTGCGAATTGCCACCTCCTACCCCAACCTGCTGCGCCGTTTTATGCAACAAAAAGGCATAAGTTATCGCGACTGTATGTTAAAAGGCTCGGTTGAAGTCGCGCCGCGTGCCGGGCTTGCCGATGGCATTTGTGACTTAGTCTCCACCGGCGCCACCCTTGAGGCCAACGGTTTATACGAGACCGAAGTCATCTACCGCTCCATGGCCTGTATTATTCAATCGACCCAAACCCAAACGCCGAGCAAACAAGCGCTAATCGACAGAATTTTATCCCGCGTAAACGGCGTGATCCGCGCCCGTGAAAGTAAATATATTTTGCTGCACGCCCCCACTGAAACCTTAGATCAAATTGTCGCCCTGCTGCCCGGCGCCGAAAACCCGACTGTGCTGCCATTAAACGACGATACTAATCGAGTGGCCATCCACGCCGTCAGTACCGAAGATTTATTCTGGGACACCATGGAGCAGCTCACCGCGCTCGGTGCCAGCTCTATCCTCGTAATGCCAATTGAAAAAATGATGGGGTGATCTATGGATATTTTGACTTGGGCAGCGTTATCCGTCGATAAACAAAAAGCCGCGCTCCAACGCTCACCTTTAATTGGTGACAGCGGCTTAGAACAAAGTGTTCGGGCGATTGTTGATGCCGTGGCTAGCCGTGGCGATGCGGCGCTGAAAGAGTTTAATCAAAAGTTTGATGGCTTTAATTGTGCCAATATCGACAGCCTGCGTTTAAGTGAAAGCGAGATTAGCGCCGCCAGCGCACGAGTCTCGGCAGAACTTAAAGCCGCCATTGCCCAAGCGATGGCCAATATTGATGTGTTCCACAGCGCGCAGCAATTTCGCCCCATAGAGATTGAAACCCAAGCGGGTGTTCGCTGCGAGCTTCGTAGCGAACCGATTGAAAAAGTGGGTTTATATATTCCCGGCGGCAGCGCGCCCCTCATTTCGACCGTGATGATGTTGGCCCTGCCAGCAAAAATTGCCGGCTGCGAAAAACGCGTATTGGTGAGTCCGCCGCCGATTAACGATGCGATTGTGTATGCGGCAAACGCCTGTGGGATCAGTGAAATTTATCAAGTTGGCGGCGCGCAAGCCATTGCCGCACTCGCTTTTGGTACTGAAACGATTCCTAGCGTCGATAAGATTTTTGGCCCGGGTAATCGTTATGTCACCGAGGCCAAACGTTTGGTCTCTCAAGATGGTCGCTGCACAGTGTCTATCGATATGCCAGCGGGACCCTCCGAGGTGTTGGTGATTGCCGATAGCGATGCTAATGCGCAGTTTATTGCCGCTGATTTACTCTCGCAAGCGGAGCATGGCCCTGATTCGCAGGTCATTTTAGTCACGGATTCTGAGCCATTAGCACAAGCTGTCAATCAAGCGCTCGAGTCACAACTGGCCGCCCTGCCGCGCCAAGAGATTGCCGCAACCGCCCTAAAAGGCAGCCGCACCATTTTGGTAAAAGATATGCAAGAAGCGGCGCTCGTGTCGAATCGCTATGGGCCAGAGCACTTAATTATTCAAACCCGTTTCCCACGGGACGTACTAAATCATATTCGCGCCGCAGGCTCAGTGTTTTTAGGGGCCTATACACCAGAATCGGTTGGGGATTATGCCAGTGGGACTAACCATGTATTGCCGACTTACGGTTATAGCCGCGCGGTATCTAGCCTCTCCTTGGCAGACTTTAGCCGCCGCTTTACGGTGCAAGAACTCAGTGCCAAGGGCCTACTCGGACTCGGACAAGCGGTGATGACCCTTGCCAGCAATGAGTTACTCGATGCCCATAAAAATGCGGTCGCGATACGCTTAGCCAGTCTTAAGGACTGATGTAAATAAGTAACGCAATCAACAGTACGCTTAATTAAAGTCGTAGCCAGACTTAGGATGAATAGGATGAGCCAAGTGCCAACTAGCCAAGCACCAACGAGCAATGTGCCTGTGACAAATATTCCGAGCGCCAATTGCGCCAGCAATACTCTCGACAACAATACTCTCGATAACACAAGCATCGAGCCAACAACCCTTGCCGCCCGTCTTGCGCGGCCCGAGCTGCTCGAGTTAACGCCTTACCAAAGTGCTCGCAGGCTGGGTGGTCGTGGGGATATTTGGATCAACGCTAACGAATCGCCCTTCAATAATGTGGCCGTTGCCGAACTCGATTTATCTAAGTTAAATCGTTACCCCGAGTGCCAACCGCCCGCGTTAATCAATGCCTATAGCCAATATAGCGGTGTTGCGGAGAGCAAAATTGTCGCCAGCCGCGGCGCCGATGAGGCCATCGAGCTACTTATTCGTGCTTTTTGTATCCCAGGTATCGACTCAATTGCCACCTTTGGGCCCACTTACGGCATGTACGCCATTAGCGCGCAAACCTTTAATGTGGGCGTTAAGGCATTAAGCTTAACGGCGGAGTACTGTCTCCCAAGTGACTTTGCGACGGCCGCGCGCGGCGCTAAGTTAGTGTTTATCTGTAATCCCAATAACCCAACTGGCACTGTGATTGAGAAGGCGCGCATAGAGCAAGCCATCCAAGCCCTGCCCGACGCCATTGTTGTTGTCGATGAGGCTTATATCGAGTTTTGCCCCGAATATAGCGTCGCCGATTTACTCGAGTCTTACCCAAACCTTGTGGTGCTACGCACTCTTTCAAAGGCCTTTGCCTTAGCGGGCGCGCGCTGCGGCTTTTTGCTCGCCAATGAAGAGATTATCGAAATCATCATGCGGGTGATTGCGCCCTATCCTGTGCCATTGCCCGTGAGTGAAGTGGCCGTGCAAGCACTATCAGCTGCTGGGATTGCGCGGATGAAAACCCAAGTCAAAGCGCTCAATGCTCAGGGCGAGCGACTCGCGGCGGCGCTGAATTTGTACTGCGAACAATGGGGCGGCGCCGTGCTAACACCCAATGGCAACTATGTACTCGCCGAATTCGACGATGTGGCAAAAGTGGCACAGCTGCTTATCGACAATGGCATTGTCGCGCGGGCCTATAAGGACCCTAGATTGGCTAAAGCCATTCGTTTTAGCTTTAGCTCTGAGGCTGACACCGACCGCTTAGTGTCGCTATTTGAATCGCAAAAGCTGTGAGCATTTAGCGCAAGTATAAACGCAGCATTGGCCTAATAGACTGATTTTATAAAGATAACAAACTGAATTGAAAGGTAGCAGCATGAACCCAGTATTTACCCCAAATGTCGCCCAGAAAATACTTTTTATCGACCGCGATGGCACCTTGATTGAAGAGCCCATCACCGATAAACAGGTCGATAGCCTCGCCAAACTGGTATTCGAGCCCCAAGTGATCCCCGCCTTACTGCGCCTGCAAAAAGCTGGCTTTAGGTTGGTGATGGTCAGCAATCAGGATGGACTCGGTACCCCTTCCTTTCCGCAGGAAGATTTCGATGCGCCGCACAATATGATGATGCAAATTCTCTCCAGCCAAGGGGTTAAGTTTGAAGATGTACTCATCTGCCCGCACTTTAACGATGAAAATTGCAGCTGCCGCAAACCAAAACTAGGGCTGGTGAAAGACTTTTTGACCCAAGGCACCATCGATTTCACTCAGTCCGCCGTGATTGGTGACAGACACACAGATGTGGAACTGGGCAATGCCATGGGGATTAAAAGCTTTCAATATCAGCGTGGCAGCCTAGGCTGGGACGCGATTGCCGATGCCTTACTCAACAAGGGCCGCACCGCGACTGTGGTACGCACCACTAAGGAAACCGATATTCGCGTGACTGTCGATCTCGACAATGCCAGCAAAGGCACCATTAACACTGGCATTGGTTTCTTCGACCATATGCTGGATCAAATCGCCACCCACGGAAACTTCAAAATGGAGGTGAATGTCGATGGCGATCTCGAGATAGACGATCACCACAGCGTTGAAGACACGGCATTGGCGATTGGGGATGCACTACGCCAAGCCCTTGGCGATAAACGCGGTATTGCTCGTTTTGGTTTTAGTTTGCCGATGGATGAGGCCAAGGGCGAATGCTTACTGGATCTCTCTGGCAGACCTTTTATTAAATTCGCCGCCCAATTTGAACGGGAAAAAGTCGGTGAAATGGCCACTGAAATGGTGCCGCACTTTTTCCGATCTTTTGCCGATGGCCTACGCTGCACCCTGCACGTCGCAGCCGAAGGAGATAACGATCACCACAAGGTCGAAGCGCTATTTAAAGTACTGGGCCGCGCGCTGCGTCATGCAATCAAAGTTGAAGGTGATGTCTTACCATCGAGTAAAGGCGTGCTCTAACAGCGCACTCAACCTGAGTTAGGTGTGTAATGACCTGATGCAGATTGATGAGCGAATAATACAAAGCCTGATGATTTTAACGAGGGGCAGTTTCGGGAATGTGGCGACAAACCACTTCCCCACTGACCCATCAATAGGAAAACCCAATGTCAGCAAACATAGATGAATTTGATGTTGTCATCATAGACACAGGTTGCGCCAACTTAAGCTCGGTCCGTTTTGCCTTTGAGCGCCTCGGCGCTAAGGTGTTAGTCACCGATGACAAGGCCAGCATTAAAGCCGCTAAACGTGTTGTTCTGCCAGGTGTCGGCAGCGCTGGCGCCGCGATGGCTTCATTATCAGAAAAAGCCTTAGTCGAATTAATTCAAGGGTTAACTCAACCCGTGCTGGGTGTCTGCTTAGGGATGCAAATGCTCACCCAGCTCTCTAAAGAACGCGGCGGCCAAGCGCTGGATTGCCAATGCTTAGGCATTATTCCAACCGAGATTGACGAGCTAGACCGTCAAACACTTAAGGCCGAAGGTTTACCTCTGCCGCACATGGGCTGGAACCAACTGACCTTTAGCAATCCGTCTCAGGTTCACCCGCTGTTTGCCGGTGTTCCAGCCGGCAGTTATGTGTATTTTGTGCACAGCTACCGCGCGCCATTAAGCGACTACACCTTGGCACAATGCCGTTATGGTGAGGACTTTAGCGCCGCCATCGGTAAAGACAACTTTATGGGCGTGCAATTTCACCCCGAGAAGAGCGCCGCCGTGGGCGCACAAATCCTAGGTAACTTTTTAAAAATGCAGTAAATGCAATCGCCTATTAGCTTTCGACTGAGCTAAGTATGGTGAAACTAAGTTTGACTAAACCAGCTTGTTTCAGCCACTACATTCAGCAATAAAGCGTGGCAGCAAATGCGCCAAAGAATTAAGGACAACAGATGATCATTCCAGCAATTGATTTAATTGATGGCAAGGTAGTTAGGCTCTACCAAGGGGATTATGGGCAGCAGACCACCTTCGATTTAAGCCCCCTGGCCCAGTTGCAATCCTACCAAGACCAAGGGGCAAACTGGCTGCATATCGTGGATTTAACTGGCGCCAAAGAACCCGCTAAACGCCAAACGACTTTGATTGCCAAGCTGACTGCGGGGCTAAGCGCCAATATTCAAGTGGGCGGCGGGATCCGCACTGAAGAACAAGTTGCCGAGTTATTATCCCTTGGGGTTAAACGCGTGGTGATAGGCTCGCTCGCCGTCAAAGAGCCCGAGTTAGTCAAAGGCTGGTTTAACAAGTTTGGCAGCGAGGCTATTTGCCTCGCACTGGATGTCAATATCAATCAGAGCGGCGAGAAAATCGTTGCGGTTTCTGGCTGGCAAAGCGGTGGCGGTAAGAGTCTAGAATCTATCGTCGAAGACTTTAGCCAAGTTGGGCTTAAACATGCGCTGGTGACTGACATCAGCCGTGATGGCACCCTCACAGGCGCCAATACCGAACTCTATCGTGAGCTATCCAGCCGCTATCCCGATATTGCTTGGCAAGCCTCGGGCGGTATTGCCACCCTTGAGGATGTTGCCGCCGTCAGAGACAGTGGCGCCGCGGGCATCATTATCGGTAAAGCTTTACTTATCAATCAGTTTAATGTGGCGGAGGCAATCCAATGCTGGCCAAACGAATAGTCCCCTGTTTAGATGTGAAAGATGGCTGCGTGGTCAAAGGCGTACAGTTTCGCAACCATGAAATTGTTGGCGACATAGTACCACTCGCGGCGCGTTACGCCGCAGAGGGCGCCGACGAACTGGTGTTTTACGATATCACCGCCAGTGCCCACGACCGAGTGGTCGATAAGTCTTGGGTGAGCCGAGTGGCAGAGCAAATCGATATCCCCTTCTGCGTCGCCGGCGGCATTAAAACCATCGGCCAGGCCCGTGAGTTATTGGCCTTTGGCGCGGATAAGATTTCTGTCAACTCACCCGCTCTTAGCGATCCGAGTTTAATTTCACGCCTGCAGGATGAATTTGGCCGTCAATGCATAGTGATCGGCATAGACTCTTTTTATGATGCGGCAAGCGACAGTTATAAAGTAAAGCAATTTACCGGCGATGAAGCCGCCACCAAAGAAACCGCTTGGTACACTCAGGATTGGGTCGAAGAAGTACAAAAACGCGGCTGCGGCGAAATCGTGCTCAACGTGATGAACCAAGATGGCGTGCGCGGTGGCTATGATATCAAACAGTTAAGCCTAGTACGCCAGCTGTGCGATGTGCCCTTAATCGCCTCGGGCGGCGCTGGCACTATGGCACATTTTCGCGATGTGTTTATCGAGGCGAAGGTGGATGCAGCGCTGGCGGCCAGCGTGTTCCATAAAGCCATTATCAATATCGGCGAGTTAAAACAGTATTTAGCGGCCGAAGGCATCGCCATTCGCCAGTAACTCAACATCAGTAGCGATTGATAGAAATAATAAGGTATGCAGATATGACAACTGGAACCACTTCAAGCTGTTGCCAAGGCCCAGCAAGCGCAGAACTGGTCAATAGCCTCGACTGGGAAAAACAACAGGGGCTTATCCCTGCGGTTATCCAAAATCACCTATCGGGCAAGGTGTTAATGCTCGGATTTATGGATAAAGCCGCGCTGCAGCACACGCTGGTGACTGGTGATGTGACATTTTTTAGCCGCTCTAAGCAACGTTTATGGACCAAGGGGGAAACCTCGGGCCATACCCTAAAATTGGTCGCCATCGATAAAGACTGCGATAACGACAGCCTGTTGGTGCAGGTGTTGCCCAATGGCCCAACCTGCCATAAAGGCACCGAAAGCTGCTGGCTCGATGGTAATGCTCACCCGTTTTTAAACAATCTAGCCGAGCTTATCGCCTCACGTAAGGGGCAAAACCCTGAGTCGAGCTACACCGCTTCCCTTTTTGCCCGAGGCACTAAACGTATCGCCCAAAAAGTCGGTGAAGAAGGATTAGAAACCGCCTTGGCCGCAGCGACTCACGATAAAGAGGAGCTGATTAACGAGGCATCGGATCTGATGTATCACTTGTTAGTCTTGCTTGAAGATCAATCACTAAGCTTAAGTGATATTAACGCCAACTTGCTCGCTCGCCATCAAAAAGCGCAGCAAAAATAGCTCGCTTTCAAACCTCTAAGTACCACTCTGCCGCATTCCTTTTGGTCTACGGCAGAGTATTCTTGATTTTGCATTCAGTTACGGCCTATTCACCTGCTGTAGTAACCCCCGCTGTACCTAATCACTGCTGTTCTAACTCCGGCTGTTGCCAACCCCTTATAGTGCTAACCAAAGCCTCGCCTCCACAGTCCGTCTTGTCCCCCTTAGCTTCAGCTAAAAACGGCACAACGTCACACAAATTGTACACTTAGCCCCTGACAAAAAATCAGCGAAATACTGCTGTAATGGTTGACAAGTACACCTTAACTGCCTATCGTAGCCTGCGTCCTCTAACCCGCACGAGGCATTGACGCAACTTATTAACATTTAAGACAAATTTAAAAACAGGGCGAATTGCCTTCGTTATGTGATGTGAGCAAGCCATTAGATGTGCTCAAGTCACTCGATGTTATTAAATGCCGAATTAACCCCAAGCAAAGGCGAGTTTTATGCGTATTACCACAGCTTATTATCCCTATCTGTAGCCGCAATGGCATAGATAGGCACACTCGCCTGACCTTCCATTGTGGCCATATCCCCAACGATCCGCAGATTGCGCCACGATCACAATACAGGTACATCACGTACCCTTTAGTTCCCAGTATCACGCGCCACTCTGCACTGCTCCTCAATAAAGCACTCAACTGAGACAGTTGAGCCATTAATAAAGACGTTTGAGCGTAAAGTTATGACACAAAATAAATTTTTCGGTAGTTTGCTACTGATTGCAGGCACCACCATTGGCGCGGGTATGCTCGCACTCCCTATCGCCTCGGCAGGACTCGGTTTTGGTGTATCGAGCATCATTATGTTGCTCCTCTGGGCGCTGATGGCCTACACCGCCCTGCTGATGGTTGAAATCCATCAATTTGCCCCGAGTGATGCGAGCCTGAACCAATTAGCGCGCACGCTTTTGGGCGCTAAGGGCCAAGTGATTGCCAGTGTTGCCCTGATGTTTTTACTCTACGCCCTGTGCGCCGCCTATATCGCGGGTGGCGGCGAGCAAGTCAATCAAAAGCTCAATGCTTGGTTAGGATTAAATCTTCCGCCACAGGCGGGCGCCATCTTCTTTACCCTGTTAGTCAGCACCATTGTCGGCTTAGGCACCCATTGTGTCGATTTGATTAATCGCGTGCTCTTTAGTTTGAAAATCATTGCGTTAATCCTAATGCTGGCTTTATTACTGCCACAGGTTGAAGGCACACATTTACTCGAACTGCCGCTAGAGCAAGGGCTTATCGTGTCAGCCATACCTGTGATTTTTACCTCCTTTGGTTTTCATGGTTCGATTCCATCCGTGGTGCGCTACTTAGGCGTTGAGGTAAAAAGCCTGCGTAAAATCATGCTGCTCGGCTCGGCGTTACCACTGCTCATTTACCTGCTGTGGCAACTGGGCAGTCAAGGCGTACTCAGTCAAAGCCAACTGATGACGAATCAGAGTCTTTCGGGCTTTATCAATCAGTTAGCCAGTGTATTGCACAGCCAATACTTAAGTTCTGCCATCAGTGTATTTGCCGATCTGGCGCTGGCCACCTCCTTTTTAGGGGTGAGCCTCGGTCTGTTTGACTTTATGGCGGCTAACTTAAGGCAGCAGGATAATGCCGTGGGTCGCAGTGTTACCGCCGCCATTACCTTCGTACCTCCTCTGGGGTTTGCCCTCTTTTACCCGCAGGGATTTATTACCGCCCTCGGTTATGCGGCAATCGCCCTCGTGATCCTCGCGATTTTTTTACCCGTGACCATGGTGTGGGTTCAAAGACAAACGCGCGATAAGGCGAATCTGCCACAGGGTTACCGCGTCGCAGGGGGGAAGCTCGGTTTACTGTTGGCAATGCTCTGCGGAGTGGCCGTGATTGGCGCTCAGCTCTTGGGATAAGCTGTACAGATAAACAATCGCGATAAAGCTATTTAAGCTTAAGCCGTATAAGTGCCTGTAAAATCAAGATGAATAATCACAGGCACTCAGTCTTGCTTCGCGCAAGATTGCCAAGTTCTTTATTAGTCAGCCAGCGGCTTGAGTGTTAAACTGCCGCTAATCCCGGTTGCCGCTCAGCATCGGCAGCCCCAAATCGCCTCACGCTCCCACGGGGAACAATTGCAAGGCGCTGATGATAAGGATGACATTCGAACCCCATGGTTAACACGCCGACATCGCCAGATCAGGAGACTGCCGAGCACGCGCATCAGGCGATGCCTCAAGAAGCGACTGCGGCCGCAGCGCCAGATTCGGCGGCGTACCGCCGCAGCTCTACACTCAAAAAGCGCTTAAAACAAAGCCTGATTGCCACCACTGTGGCCGGCCTGTTAGCTGGCGCGGCGCTAACCATTTGGATAATAAACAGTCAAACCGAAGCCCTGATCCTTCGCGTCGCGAATTATGCCTTAAGCGGCATGGACGGTGAGCTTAGCGATATTCGTTTAGGCCCCATGGGCTTAGAACATTGGCACATTCGCTCTGCGAGCCTGCGTGTACATGACTCGCATTTAGTGATCAATAATCTGGATATTCAGCTTGAACTCAACTGGCCCAAAAGCCTTGAAGAACTTAAGCAACTTGTCCAAGTTGAGAGCTTGACTCAAAAAATCAAGCGCATTAGCACGGGCGAGATAGACGTTGAACTCGGCGCATCGCTGCTGGAGCGAAGCCCCACCATCGCCGATGAACAAACGCCAGCGTTGGCGTTAAATATCAAATCCTTACCTTTAATTGATATAGGTAAAACCACGCTCAGATTAGCGCCGCAGGCAGAGTTTCCTGCCTATCAACTGGTGATGGATAAACTCAGCCTGAATCATCAAGCTGAATTAACCACAGCCTTTAGCAGCCCTGAGGGTGAACCGTTAGCCCAGCTTGCCGCGACGCTTGGCAACGAACAATGGCGCTTGAAGAGCGAACTGAATATCGCGCCGCTACTGGAAAACCTGCATCAAATTGGCCTGCGCCAAACCCAAGGGAGCATCCTCAGCCAATTAACCCTGTGGGATCAACAGTGGCAACAACTTGGGATAGGATTAAGTGGGCAACTCAGTTCTGAGAGCACGATGACACTCGCCAGTGGCGAAATAACAAGCCACCACCGCATTCAGCAGCCCAGCATCAGCTTAAGCCATTTTGCCGACTTAACGCTCGCGCCGCAGCCTGCTTTGGGGTTTGAGCTTAGTGGATCACTTGCTTCACTTAATCTCACCCTCGAGCCATTTCGTCTTGCGCTCACACCCAATGCCGCACAGCACACGCAGCTATTAGCGGTGCTTAATCAGTCTCTGCAATTGAGCGATGAAAACTCTCAAGCGCTCCTTACCCTGCTGTCGGGGCTCAAAAGCACCGAGGCGCCCGTGGGCCTTGCCTTTTCGATGACAGCGCCACTGCACTATGCACTGGCATCTCAGGCGAACACCCATGAACCCATAGCGCTGCCCGCATTCGAGTTAACCACCCTAGGCAGTAAGCTTGAGACGCGTATTAGCTTACAAGATATCCAGTTAACGCCCACGCCAGATGCTTGGAAGGTCGCGAGCCGCTGGCAACTGGCGCTTACGCAAACGACCCCGCTGACACTGCGGGAGCTTTGGCATGCAGCCCCGCAGGATCTCAGTTGGGGAGCGGGAATGCTGCAAACAGCAGGTCATATCAGTGTTGCTCAGTCAGCTCAAGGACTGAATTGGCAAATCAGCACAGCGCCAGTGACGAGTGACTCGAATGTCTCAAGCGATACCTTACAATTTGCACTTGAAGATCTGCAGCTACAGCAAACTGCGCAAGCCGCCGAGCATCAAACTAAACAAACGCAGTTAAGCCTTGGCAGTATTCAGCTCAACGCTAAGGCCCCCATGGCCGCGAGTGCAACCCCGTTAGCGACTAAGGATACGACTGGCGCGCAATCGACCGAGTTTGCCTTGAATCTGCCGCCATTATCACTCGCCCTGTCGCACTTGCGCGTGAGCCAAGCGGTAGAGAATCTTACTGGCAACAACAACAGCAACAGCGCCGCCGCAGTGCAGAGCAGTCGCAACGATATTAGCCTCAAGGCGTTCTCCCTTGAGACATCAAAGGCGATGACCCTCGATTACTCCTCGTTGCAATCCATTGAAAATGCTATCCAATCGAGTCAGTTGAGTAATCAAGTGAACTGGCAAGCGCAGCAACTCTTGATTGAAAAGCAGCTCAGCGCCAAAGGCCGCACACGTAAACAGACTGTGCTTAAACTGGATAATTTGGCACTCGCGCAGACGTTAAACTGGCAAAACCAACGTCTTCACGGCCATGAACAGTGGCAAGTCGGCACGGTTGAGCTGCAAAGCGACCATCAATTACAGTTAGCCGCGCCTCATAAACCACTGCTATTAACGGGCCAATGGGTTGTCGATACCAGCATGACAGAAGCGCTATCTTTGCTGAATCAAACCCAGCCCTTGCCCGCTGAGTTAAATGTGACAGGCCATAACCAATTACAGGCACAATTTAAGCTGACACATGAGCCAGAACAGACTCAATTTGCCATGCAAATTACCCAGTCGATGACAGAGCTGGAAGGTTTTTATCAAGACACGACCTTTGAAGGCGGGAAATTACAGGCCCAATGCGAGTTCACTTGGGGGCAATCCTATAAGGCGCCGCAAGCGCCAGGCTATTTCAGCAGTTTAAGCCGACTGAACTGCCCGCAGACCATGATGACCTTTAACTTGTTCGATCCCGGCTTTCCCTTGACCGATATCGAAGTGGAGGCCGATATTGTCCTCGCCAAGGATGCCGAAAAGCTTCCCGACAATTGGCTGCAACAACTCACGGGCTTGAGTGATACCGACGTGTCGATGACCGCCAAGGGCAAAGTATTGAGCGGCCAGTTTTTACTGCCTGATTTTAATTTAAAATTGCAGGACAAATCCCACGCCTATCTATTATTGCAGGGCATGAGCCTTGAGGAAGTACTGCGCATTCAGCCGCAAATTGGTATCTATGCCGATGGAATTTTCGATGGTGTATTACCCGTGGATTTGGTCGATGGCAAAGTCTCGATCAGCGGTGGCCAGTTGGCGGCCCGTGCGCCCGGTGGCCTTATTGCGATTTCAGGCAATCCGGCGGTCGATCAAATGCGTCAATCGCAGCCTTATCTCGACTTTGTATTTTCGGCACTAGAACATTTAGAATACAGCCAGTTATCCAGTAGTTTCGATATGGATCAAACCGGCGATGCCAACCTCTTAGTGGAAGTCAAAGGCCGCAGCCGAGGGATTGAACGCCCCATCCACTTGAATTACTCTCATGAAGAGAACATGCTGCAATTATTCAGGAGTCTTCAGATTGGTAACGATCTGCAGGACAGAATCGAAAAATCCGTGAAGTAACAAGGAAACCTCAGTGAAGATCATTCAATTACAGCAAGTGAGTTTAGGTGCATTGCTGCTACTGGCGGCATTGCAAGGCTGTGCGCCAACGGTAAAGATTGAGCCGCCTGACAAACCGATTGTGATTAATCTCAATGTGAAAATTGAACACGAGATAAAAATCAAAGTGGATAAGGAGCTAGATCAGCTTCTATCAGATGATAAGTTGTTCTAATCACTAAGAATTGAGGAATATACGATGAAATCAATGCCACTCAAAACCCTGCTACGAAAGCCAACATTACTGCTGTTGCTCGGCCTGAGTTTATTCAGCTTAAATGCCTTTGCCATGTCACTACAGGAAGCCAAATCCCAAGGTTACTTAGGTGAGCAGCTCAATGGCTATCTGGGCCTAGTGCAAAATAATAGCGAGGCCAAAGCCGTGATGGACGATGTGAACAACAAACGCCGCGCCCATTACGAGACCATCGCGAAAAAGAACAATATCTCCGCCGCCGATGTGGCCAAACTTGCCGGTGAAAAAGCCATCGCCGCCACAGATAAAGGCAACTATGTGCAAAACGCCCAAGGAAAATGGGTTAAAAAGTAGAGAGTTAACACTGCTTAGCGACTAAGCAGTGACAAAAACGCCTGCAATCGCAGGCGTTTTTGTCTCTATCATTGATCACGGAATGAAAAACGCACCTGTTTTATGCTGAGGTTGTACGCCCATATCGCATCGATTACAGCACTTTAAGGCATAAGCATTTTTAGCTATCAGAGCAGCCAGCGAGCACAATCTTTGATGCCTGAAATAAGGTTTGCTCAATCCAATCCCGAAAGTAGGAAATACGTGAGTAATGTTCAATCACGCCATACTTGCCCTCTTCCCAATTGGTTGACTCGGCATTTTGCCATGAACTGACACCGATAAGACAAACTGAATCGGCCGAGATGAGATACGCGGGGCCACCAGAATCTCCTGGGCCACTTATCCCCTCCAATGGTAAGGCATTCGCGTCACGGTCAAAGATAAATTGCAACCATTGCTCCTGCACCCCGACCACGGCATTGTGTGCCGCGCGTAATTGTTTGTCGGCCCCCGCAACGCCCACCAGTCCATTACCATAATCGCCACGTCCGACGAAGGTGGCGATTTTGCCCGTTTCGGTTGTGGCATGATTCAATCTAGCGAGTGTTGCATCCTCAATGGGAGAAGCCAATTGAACCAAGGCAATATCGTAGGGAAAGTGCCTTTCTTTCCAAAGTGGATGTTTTATCACGTCTTTAATCGGGTAAAAATGCGTTTTAAATTGCACCTTATTGCCGACCGTTAGCTCATTAGCCACGTGCGCCGCCGCTTGATATTTCGCGTCATCCACATCATGCCTGATAATCATGGCATTGGCGGTACTGGTTATCGCCAGTAACAGTACGAACATCCATTTCATATTGAACTCCTATCCTTGCGTATATTTATTCGCCAATATTGCGTGATGAGAATATCGAGAATGAATCATCATTAATGTCGAGAACTTAACAGCTTTTTCTCATTTGAGATATAGCCGCGGCATCCAGATTATTCAGGCGTGATTGATCAATATGACATGTTGAATGACATCGCGATTTATCCGTAGAAAACAAAAGCGCAGCGAACTTGTGTTCACCGCGCTTTTTAATATTTACCCCTAGGCTTTAACTCTAAGGTTTAATGCTGAAAGGGGTTAACGATTTGCAGCCTTATTTAAAATACAAGCTATGGAATTTAAGGTGCTCTTCAATAAAGCTCGCAATAAAGTAATAGCTATGGTCGTACCCCGCCTGCATACGTAAATCTAAGGGATAGCCTTTTGCTTTGGCGATATCACTAAGCGTCTGTGGCATCAGCTGCGCCTCTAAAAAGCTGTCGGCATCACCTTGGTCGACTAACACAGGCACTTCGTTAATCGCCAGTTTTAGCAACTCACAGGCGTCATATTGGCGCCAGTGCTCACGATTTTCCCCTAAATACTCGGTAAAGGCTTTAATCCCCCAAGGCGCATTGCTTGGATTGCTGATAGGACTAAAGGCCGAGATTGAACTGTATCTGTGGGGATTGGTTAACCCTATCACTAACGCGCCGTGCCCGCCCATGGAGTGGCCAGAGATGGCGCGCTGCCCGGTTACGGGGAAATTCGCTTCAATCAGCGCTGGCAGCTCATGCACTATATAGTCGTACATTTTATAGTGGCGATTCCAAGGCGCTCTGGTCGCGTTTAAATAAAACCCCGCGCCAAGACCTAAGTCATAGGCTTTATCCGGTGCATCGGCAACATCATCGCCACGAGGACTCGTATCGGGGGCGACGATAGCCATTCCCAACTGAGCTGCAATACGCTGCGCGCCCGCCTTCTGCATAAAGTTTTCGTCGGTACAGGTGAGACCCGATAGCCAATACAACACAGGCACAGGTTTGTTGGCCGCCTCGGGTGGCAGGTAAATCGCAAAGCGCATCTCGCAATTCAGCGCCTGAGATTGATGGCGATACTGTTTGTGCCAACCACCAAAACTCTTGTTACAGCTGATATTTTCTATGGTCATTTCAATCCCTTTCCTGTTCACTTTCAGCGTTTAGCTTGCCGTTCAAAACCCTATCACAAGCTTAAAACACATAAGCAGCAGATAAGCCGTTAGCGGTTATCTGCTGCTGTGATGGCAAACTGAGCGCTTATTTATCGAAATGGATCACGCTGCGAATGCTCTTGCCTTCATGCATCAAGTCGAAGGCTTCGTTGACTTGCTCAAGTCCCATAGTGTGGGTGATAAAGTCATCGAGCTTAAACTCACCTGCAAGGTATTGTTCAACGATTTTAGGTAATTGCGAGCGTCCTTTCACGCCACCGAAGGCAGAACCGCGCCATACACGGCCCGTCACCAGTTGGAATGGACGGGTGGAGATCTCCTGCCCTGCGCCCGCAACACCAATGATCACTGATTCGCCCCAGCCCTTGTGGCAACACTCAAGCGCGCTGCGCATCACATTGACATTACCGATACATTCGAAGGAGTAATCCACGCCCCCATCGGTCATCTCGACAATCACCTCTTGAATGGGTTTGTCGAAATGTTTCGGATTAATACAATCGGTTGCACCTAACTTACGGGCAAGTTCGAATTTAGATTCGTTAATATCGATGGCAATAATCCGGCTGGCTTTAGCCATGGTCGCACCAATAATGGCCGAAAGACCGATACCACCTAGGCCGAAAATCGCCACGGTCGCGCCTTCTTCCACCTTAGCGGTGTTCATTACGGCGCCCATACCTGTCGTCACACCACAACCTAGCAGACAGATCTCTTCTAATGGCGCAGTTTTATTAACCTTAGCCAATGAAATTTCAGGCAATACAGTGTATTCAGAGAAGGTAGAACAGCCCATGTAATGGAAAATGGGCTGGCCATCTTTATAGAAACGCGTGGTGCCATCTGGCATTAAACCTTTGCCTTGGGTCGCACGGATCTTCTGGCACAGGTTTGTTTTACCCGATAAACAGAATTTACATTCGCCGCATTCTGGCGTGTAAAGAGGGATCACATGATCGCCCACCTGCACGCTGGTCACGCCTTCGCCCACTTGCTCAACAATACCACCGCCCTCATGACCGAGGATCGCTGGGAATACGCCTTCTGGATCGTCACCACTTAAGGTAAACGCATCGGTATGGCACACCCCAGTCGCCACGATGCGAACTAATACTTCGCCGGCTTTAGGTAACATCACATCGACTTCTTCAATCTTGAGCGGCTGTCCCGGCCCCCAGGCCACGGCGGCCTTTGACTTGATAAACTGTGGTTTTTCGTTCGACATGCTTGTCTTTCCTTCTTTTAATCAATGGGCTTATCGATTTACGGCTTACCTCATGCCCTACTCGCTTGTAAGCATAGATTGAGGCGGACGGATAAGCTTAAAAATAGTGTGCGGTAATGCAGTCACTAGATTGTATTTATTTCCTGAGGATTGATAATCTAGCATTTTGGCAATTCATTTTTACTGAGAAGCAACAATGTACCTTTGGGATGGCATATCAGAATTTGTAGCAGTGGCCGAGGCCGAGAACTTTACCTTGGCCGCACAGCGCCTCAATGTGTCCACCGCCCACGTGAGTCGGCAAATCGGTGCGCTGGAAAATCGCCTCGGCACTAAGCTGTTTTACCGTACGACTCGCAAGGTATCGCTTACCGAAGAAGGCACGATTTATTATCGTCATTGCCGCCAATTGCAAACAGGCCTCGAGGAGGCCGAGCGGGCAATTACCGATCTAAAAGGTTCGCCCCAAGGATTGGTAAAACTCACCGCGCCCGTGGCCTATGGCGAAAAATTTATCATGCCGTTACTCAATGATTTTATGGTGCAATATCCCAGCGTCGAATTTAATGTCGACTTGACCAACAGAACCTTAGATTTGATTGAAGGCGGTTACGATTTAGCCATTCGCCTTGGCAAACTCGCCGACTCCAGCCTGATGGCCAAACCCTTGAGTAGCCGCACCCATTATGTGGCCGCCTCGCCCAGTTACGTTGAAAAATACGGTGAGCCCCACACGCTTTCGGAGTTAAATCAACATAATTGCCTGATCGGGAATCACAATTACTGGCGCTTTATTGAAAATGGCCGTGAGCGCAATATTAAGGTACGTGGCAACCTTATCTGCAACAGCGGTTACGCCCTGCGGGATGCGGCATTAAAGGGCATAGGAATAGTGCAACTCCCTGATTATTATATTGAGGAAGATATTCATGCAGGCCGACTCATCTCCTTTCTCGACGCGCACCGTGAAGCCAAAGAAGGCATTTGGGCGCTCTATCCGCAGAATCGTCACCTGAGCGCCAAAGTAAGGGTATTAGTGGATTATCTCGCGGAAAAACTGGCGATGGAGAATACGTAGTAACGAGTCCATTGCAGCGAACCAGAGTAACAAATCACCCATGCTACTAATAATGCCGCTTGAGCTTGACGGATTACTCGCTATTTAGCGCCAGTTTTCCCTCAGGGTGTAATACAACATCCCTAGCGCAAGGGCCTGATTACCAAACCATTCATTCAATGGGATCCGAATATGACGCATGGCGGCAAAGAGATCGAACTCTCGCATTTGACCATCGATCGCCTGCCCCATGATCTCGGCCATAATATGGGAAGTCGCCACGCCATGGCCGGAATATCCCTGACAATAGAAGATATTCGGCGCTATCTTGCCCAGCTGGGGAATACGGTTAATCACTATCCCCGCCATGCCAGCCCAGGCAAATTCAATGTCAACGCCTTTTAACTGGGGGAAAGTGCGTTCAATCGCCGGACGCAGCTCGGCGGCAACATTTTTAGGATCGCGACCGCTGTAATTGGTACCGCCCCCAAACATCAAACGGTTATCGGCCGTTAAGCGGTAATAATCCAGCACAAAGCGGCAATCATACACGGCTAAATCCTGCGGATTGAGTTGCTTAGCCAGCTCTGGCGGTAATTGAGCTGTCGCGCAATTGCCAAGGGAAGCGGGAAATATCATGCCCCGCAGCTGAGGTCGGCCCAATTTGTGATAGGCATTACCGGCGATAAGCACACTGCTTGCCTTCACCCTGCCCTTTGGCGTGAGCACAGTTGCAAGCTCTCCTTGCTGAATATCCAGCACCTGTGAATGTTCAAAAATCTGCGCGCCCAATGAAGCCGCGGCTCGCGCCTCACCAAGACATAAATTCACCGAATGCAGATGCATATTGCGTCGATTGACCAGCCCACCGTGGTACAAGGGCGAAGCTAAGTAGGCGGGCATCTCCTGCGCTGGCACTAAGGTCATCAATTCCCCCATGCCACGGCGATTGGCTTCATCGAACATTTGCTGTAACTCGACCATATGTGCGGGGCGATACGCCGTTTGGATATGGCCAAATTTTAAATCACAATCAATGCCATACTTCGCCACTCTGCTTTTGATGATATCGTGGCCGCGCCAGCGAAGGTTCCACACATAATCTTCGGCCTCCTGACCAAGCTGACGCCGTAATTGCTTGGTCATGGCGGCATCGCCGGACAAACTCCCCGTCACTTGGCCGCCATTTCGCCCTGTGGCGCCCCAGGCAATCTTATTGGCCTCAAGTAGCGCCACTTGGTAACCCTTTTCAGACAATTCCACCGCCGTTGCCACACCGGTAAACCCGCCGCCGATAATGGCCACATCGACCCGAATATCGCCTTCAAGTTCTGGATAATCAGACTCTTGTTTGATGGTGGCATTGTAATAAGACGCGCAGCGTTTAGCAGACATAGGGATCCTTTGAACAGACTTGAGTTTTTTGTTTTATATTTTTTACATTTGTTCAGAATTTTTGAGTATATCTAAGCTAATATCGTGGTCAACAGAAGATTGTAGAACCGAATGAAACTCAACCCGTGCGACCATCCCAAATCGTGCTTATCAATAGAATTTACCGCCGCATTGGCTTAAGCTACAGGCCATTACGACCGCGATGGCAGGCAAAGTTTTTGTAAGACAAACACTTTGCCTGCCTCCGCAAGGACAAATTTAGGACATACCATGTTTCAGGATCCTCAAACGCCGCCTAGCTTGCTGCTTTTTTCTCAAGCCTGTGAAAATAACAAAGGGCCAATACTCGCCGTGCTACAAACCGCCTTTGCCAGCGCCAAACAGGTGCTGGAAATTGGCAGCGGCACGGGACAACATGCCGTTTATTTTGCTGAAAATCTGCCTCAGCTTTTCTGGCAAACCAGCGATCAAGCCGATTACCTTGAGGGCATTAGCGCAAGATGCCACCAACAAGGGCATCAAAAAGGCATCAACAACCTCGGCTTGCCCTTCGCACTCGATGTCACCCAACCTTGGCCCATCAATAACACCCGCATCGACGCCGTGTTTAGCGCCAATACCTTGCATATTATGAGTCAAACCATGGTTGAAGCCTTTTTTGCTGGCTTGGGTCAATACCTACCACAACTCAATACCCTCTGCATTTACGGCCCTTTTAACTACCAAGGCAAGTTTACCAGCGACAGCAATCGTCAATTCGATCAGTATTTAAAACAAAGAGACAGTGAGAGTGGTATTCGGGACATAGAATGGATTATTCAGCTCGCCCAAGCGCAAGCCTTCACATTGGTTGCTGATACCGCAATGCCCGCCAATAATCGGCTACTGCATTTTTCAAAACGTGCCACAGACTGATACTAAACAAAAACTCTAACCAGGCCATGGGGTTAATCAAGATAGGCTGACTAACAAGCCAATTTAATCCTCAGCCCCATTTGCGAATAGAACAATGCTCGCTATAATTACTGTACTTATATACAGTAATTATATTGCTATGCGTGTTTATCCTATCATTCCTTGGCCCGCTCACGCGGGGATTAGCGGCTTTGAAAGCCCTGCAGCAGAATATACTCAGCTTGGATTGCGCCTCGATGAATTACTCGTATTGCACCCCAGTGCAACACGGCTTTGTATCGCTCAAGGCGACGCTATGAAAGGTGTCGGCATATTCGATGGTGATCTGCTGATCATCGACCGCCATATTAAGCCTCAAACTGGGAGTGTAATTTATGGCCAACTCAATGGTGAGTTCATCTGCAAAATCTATGATGAAAAACGGAGAATGCTGCTCACTTCCGATGAAAAATGCCAAGCCATAACGATACACGATTACGATGATTTTTGCGTTGAAGGGGTCGTGATTCGAACACTGAGGCAACATCTCTACCTCAATGATTTTATTCATCTTACCGCAGACTACTCTGAGCTTAGAACAAGCCTCGATGACCTACTGGTATTACACCCTTGCGCAACCTGGTTTGGTGTCGCCCAAGGGGACTCGATGCGAGATGAAGGGATATATGATGGGGATGTATTAATTATTGACCGACAAGTTAACGCATCCCAGGGAGCCGTTATCGTTGCACAGCTGAATGGCGAGTTTATCTGCAAAATTTTTGATAAAAAACGCAGAATATTGCTGTCTGCCAATCCGCAATACCATGCCGTGCCGATACGAGATTGCGACTCTTTTAGTGTAGAAGGTGTTGTTATTCGTTCGATTAGAATGCATTTTCAATCCTCGTTACTGGGCCTGTGGTCATGTACGCCTTAGTCGATGCCAACTCGTTTTACTGCTCGGCTGAGCAAGTGTTCCGACCCGATTGGCGCGGTAAACCGATTATCGTCCTAAGCAATAACGATGGCTGTATTGTGGCAGCCAACCGTCAGGCTAGAGAACTTGGGATCCCCAAATTTGCGCCCTACTTTCATGTCAAAGAACAGTGTGCCAAATTGGGAGTGATAGTATGCTCGAGTAACTATGAACTTACAGTTGGGAATTTTTTTAGATGCCACATGTTGGAATTTTTCATGATAAATAAATTAGACGAAGAGAAGAGAGGTAGTTACAGTTTTACTGGACTTTGTTTCCTAAATAGGTTGAACTAAAACCGTAGCCGCAGATCTGATCGGCATCGACTATCAACTTACCCATCAACCGTGTCAAAGCCTCGTTATAACACAACCAACTGGAAGCAATACAACCAAGCCTTAATCAACCGCGGTTCACTTACCTTCTGGATTGATGAGGATGCAATTGCTAAGTGGAAAGCCAAGGTCGAGCCGCCCAAGAAAGGTCGCCCTCAATTATTTAGCGACTTAGCCATTACCACTGCGTTGATGGTTAAGCGTATTTTCTCTATGCCACTGAGAGCCTTACAGGGCTTTATCAATTCGGTGTTTAAACTGGGTGACATCCCATTATCTTGCCCGCATTACACCTGTATCAGTAAACGCGCGAAAACGGTCAATATTGCTTTTAAAACCAAGACTCGCGGCGCCATTGAGCACTTAGCTATCGACTCGACAGGCTTGAAGGTCTATGGCGAAGCTGAGTGGAAAGTGAAGAAACACGGCACAGATGGAAAGCGCAGAGTGTGGCGTAAACTGCATATTGCCGTAGATACACATAGCCATGAAATTATTGCCGCAGAACTCAGTTTATCAGGTGTAACAGACGCTGAAGTGATGCCCAATTTACTTAAGCAAACCCATCGAAAAATCCGTAATATCTCGGGTGATGGTGCTTACGACACGAAAGCTTGTCACGAAGCCGTTCGTCGAAAACACGCTTTAGTGCTTATTCCTCCTAGGGAAGGTGCTGCGCTATGGGAACAAGGGCATCCACGAAACTTAGCCGTCAGTTGGCAACAGCTTCATGGCTCAAATAAGCAATGGAAAAAACGGTATGGTTATCATCGCCGCTCAATCTCAGAAACCGCAATGTACAGGATAAAACAACTGCTAGGAGGCACGTTGAGCATGCGGAATTATAACGCTCAGGTGGGAGAAGCTTACGCGATGATTAGGGCTTTGAACAAACTCACTGGGCTAGGTATGCCTGAAACCCACTATATAGCTTGATATTTGAACAATGATGAGAGTTTCGTTCGCTGACTCGATTTAGGAAACAAAGCCCCTGATGGATATCTGCTTCTACTGTCCTTATCATCCCTGCGGCTTCGTAATGAGCCTATGGCCAGCTAAGGTTTTCAGTAGATCAGTCTGACTGTCTCATCATCAAATCAAGTGTCTTAGCAACTTGCTGGTTGGTTAATTATTAACGTTTATTGAATCTATTCAGTACTATACTGGAAGTCGATATTCTTCTTCACGTGCCGCGATAACCCATGCCATTCTGGCGAGTTTATTGGCGACGGCCACACAGGCTCGGTTAAAACCTCGCCGTTCTGCTAACTGGATGGCCCAGCAACTAAACTTATCTTGCTTATTCTGGCTGTGTTGCAACACCGCTCTGGCGCCGTGGATGAACAAAGTGCGTAAATACGCATTCCCCCGCTTGCTTATCCCAAGGAGGTTATCTTTACCTCCGCTGCTGTGTTGCTTGGGAACCAAGCCACACCAAGCAGAAAAGTGCCTGCCATTAGTGAAATCTTTACCATCACCGGCGGCCGCATAAAAGGCCGTAGCGGTGACTGGACCAATACCTGGGATAGTTTCTAAACGCTGGCAAATCACATTGTTCTTAATTTCAGTGAGCACTTGGGCATCACAACTCTTAAGCCGTTTTTCTATATCACTAAACTCTTCATATAACTGATAAAAAATGGCCCGACCTTTGGTAGTCAGCGCATTAGTTTCGTTAGCCAAAATCTCAGGGAACTGTACTTTAAAAGCAGATTTACTTTTGGTTATTACAATGCCGTATTCCGCTAACATCCCTCTGACTTGATTGATTAAGGCGGTTGATTGTTTGTTTAAACGCTCACGCATACGGTGAAGCAGTTGTACATCTTGTTGCTCGACGCTTTTGGGTTTTACAAACCGCATGTTGGGTCGCTGCGCAGCTTCAGCGATGGCTAAGGCATCGTTG
Organism: Shewanella sp. MR-4; assembly: GCF_000014685.1. NCBI lineage: Bacteria > Pseudomonadati > Pseudomonadota > Gammaproteobacteria > Alteromonadales > Shewanellaceae > Shewanella > Shewanella sp. MR-4. The sequence goes on along the minus strand of NC_008321.1, from coordinate 2,113,642 downwards.
TAGTCATTTTTGTTACCTTGCCGAAAAGGCACCACAAATTGAGGTGCGATTAGCTTGACGTTATGGCCCAACAGCTCAAATTCTCTGGCCCAGTAATTTGCTCCACTGCAGGCTTCCATCACAATTAGACAAGGCTCAATTTGAGCGAGAAAGGGAAGCAAGTCTTTGCGTCTAAGCATTTTCTTTTTGAGTACCTTGCCTGCTTTATCGACACCAACAGCATGAAAAACAGACTTTGCGATATCTAAACCGATTGTAGTAATCTTCATAGGTGGACCCGTCCTCTTTCTGATGAGTTTTAGCGACTACATCGTGGCCCATTGCGAGGCCGATTTAAAGTGGATGGGTCCATTCCATTATCCATGGCTCTCGTTCATAAGCTTAGAAACCTAAGGTTTCTATTCACCGCGTCGTTGAGCAAATGCCATGGCTCACCGATAAACTGCAGCCAAAAGAACCCAAAAAACTAATAAACCAAGAGCTTACCCGTTTGCAGTTTTATCTACTCTATTAACGCTCTAAAGGCTCAAATCATACAGTGTGCAGATAATGGAATGCCTTGGCTCACCTCTCTGTGGACGGTAAGAATCTCACTAAGCCGATTGATTTCACAGTAAAAGCGACTGGCTAAGCGCGTCATATTCCGCCATAGTGGTAGAGCGAATGACCTCATCCATGCACAAGGAGTCTCCCGTGGCACATTCTGGTTTAAGCCAACTATTACAACAACTTGAACAAGTATTATTAGGCAAGCCACGGCAAATTCGCTTAGCCCTCGCCTGTATTCTCGCCCGTGGGCACCTATTAATTGAAGATTTGCCCGGCATGGGCAAAACCAGCCTGTCCCATGCCCTCGCCCAAAGCCTCGGCCTTAGCTATCAACGTGTTCAATTTACCAGTGATATGCTGCCCGCCGATATTCTCGGGGTATCGATTTTTGATAAACACCAAGCGCAATTTGTGTTTCATCCCGGCCCTATTTTTAAACAGATGGTGCTGGCCGATGAGATTAACCGCGCCAGCCCTAAGACTCAGAGCGCTCTGCTCGAGGCAATGGCCGAGCAGCAAATTTCTGTCGATGGCGTCACCCACAGATTACCCAATCCGTTTTTTGTGATTGCCACACAAAACCCCACGGAACAATCGGGCACCTTTCCGCTGCCCGAATCCCAACTCGACCGCTTTATGATGCGGATTTCTATCGGTTATCCCAGCCATGATGCGGAGCTAGCAATGCTGAAAAGCGATCAAACGCCGCAAACCCTCGATAATTTACCCCAATGTTTAACCCCGCTGGCGTTAACCCAGTTGCAGGAGCAATGCGACAAAGTCGCGGCGTCCGATGCACTGCTCAATTATGTCTTGGCCTTAGTGCATGACTCGCGCAATCAAACCGATGCCGTCGGCCTATCGCCCCGCGCAACCAAAGCCCTATTGCAAGCCGCTAAAGCATGGGCATTTTTAGAGGGCAGACACTATTTAGTCCCCGAGGATGTGCAAGCGGTGTTTTGTAGCGTGGCCGAACATCGACTGCGTACCAGCAGCCAATTGCAGGGGGAAGCGCTATCGGAGCGGATCCTCGCCAGCGTCAATCCCATCATGTAATGCCTTGCTAATCATATCGATAAGGATGCTCACACTATGATGAGGACAGGATGAAACGAGTATTAACGGCTTTCTGGCAACGCTGGTTGGCAAGGCGCATGCCGCCCAGTTCTGAGTTTGTCCTCAGCCATCGCAGCATCTTTATTCTGCCCAGTGGCTTTGGTTTAGTCTGGCTTGGGCTGGTACTGCTGCTGTATCTGTTTGGCACTAACTATCAAAACAATCTTGTAATTGGCCTGAGCATTTTGCTCCTCAGTCTATTTAATACCTGCATCCTTTACAGTTATAAAAATCTCGCGGGTTTGCGCCTTCGCGCGCTCACGGCGCCAGAGGTGTATGCGGGCGAAACCATCACCTTTCCAGTCCTGCTCACCTCAAATCACAGCAGCCACAATATCAGCTTAAATTACCCCAATAATTTAGCGTACTTACTCAAACAGGTTGGCGCCGATGAGGTGCAAGCTCTGGTCTCGTTTGCCCATGACAGCCGTGGTCTGGTATCGCCTGGCCGACTTAAGATTGAATCCTTTTATCCCTTAGGGCTTTGCCGCGCTTGGTCCCATATTGATCTCGATAATGCGCACATCGTCTACGCCCACCCGATTGAAAGCCCTTTGCAGCTAAAGGCGGCGACCGAATCCGGTGAAGACGAACGGTTAGAACGAGCAGGAAAGTACATCGCCGGCATCGATGAATACAAAGGGCTTAAGCCCCATGTGCTCGGTGAATCTCTTAAACAAGTGGCATGGAAACAATGGGCTCAAGGGCGTGGCATGCTAACCAAGGAGTTCGAGCAGCCTCAGGGCGATCCCGTATGGTTAACCTTAGTCCCCGATCCCGCGCAGCTTGAACAGCAATTAGGTCAGCTCAGCTGGCAAGTCAACCATTTGAGTCAGCAGGAGCAATATTTTGGTCTGTGGCTGCAGCGTGTTGGGGCGGAAGATCTGATCCTCACACCCGATATGGGCAATGCCCATCGTATCGCCTGCCAAAGGGCGCTCGCAATTTACGGGCAAGATATCAGCACGCTGGATAAAACCGATAAATTGATGAATAACCAAGGTGTTAAGCATCAGCATCCGCTTCCTCCCCATGGGCAAGGCGTGCGTTCTGCAACAATGGAGCCGCGGCGATGACAACGCAAACCTCGACACATCACAAGGCTAATCCTCCCAAACTGACGAGCTATCATGCCAATGGGCCGCAGACGGGTGACAATATCAGCCGCCAAACGCTGTTTTGGCTGCTGCTCACCAATATTGCGGTACTCAGCCCCCTATTCGATAAAACGACGCCTTGGACCCTTGGGATCTGCGCCATCTGCCTCGTGTGGCGAGTCGGCATCTATGTCGGTAAAGTGGCAAAGCCACCGCGCTACTTAGTCACTAGCCTTGCCATTGGCGCCGCGATAACCCTTGCGTTGGTATCGGGTGAGATTGGGCTATTAAACGCCTTAGTCAACCTGCTGATTTTAGGTTATGCCTTAAAATACATTGAGATGCGCAGTGTCCGAGATGTGCGGGCCGTCGTGATTGTGGGCTACTTTTTAATTGCGCTGACCTTTATCGATCACCAATCCATGCTCAATACCGTGCATTTAATTGGGGTCACTATCATCAATACCTGCGTACTGGTGACCTTGTATCAAAGCAAACACAACTGGCAACACACAGCTTGGATTGGCGCTAAATTATTACTGCAGAGTGTGCCACTGGCGTTACTGCTATTTTTAGTCTTGCCGCGCTTTGCCCCGCTCTGGCTGGTCCCGAATATGAAGGAAGCCCAAACTGGACTCTCGGATACCCTTTCCGTGAGCGATATCAGCAAACTCACCCGCTCCTCCGCACTGGCCTTTAGGGTGAGCTTTACCGAGGCGAGGCCCATCCAAGCCGAACTCTATTGGCGCGCGCTAGTGCTAGAAGATTACGACGGCCAAACCTGGCGCCAAGATGTCGGCATCAAACAAATTCAAAAGGATGCGCTGTTTTTTCCGCCCTCAAGACCCGATCCCGCGCGGCAGCTCCCCACAGCGAAGACGGATGATGCAGGCAGTCATGCGCCGCAGCGATACGACTATCAAGTGATTGTGGAACCTAGCCACCAGCCTTGGTTATTTGGGCTCGATGTGGCCTATAGCCAAGATGAAAAGGTCATTAACCTACCCGATTATCGACTCTATTCCCTACGTAATGTCGATCAGCGCTTGGGCTACAGTGCCCGTTCTTGGCCCAAGGCCCAAATGGATCTCAAGTTAACTGCCAAACAGCGGCAAATAAACCTGAAACTGCCCGAGGACACTAACCCCAAAACTCTGGCGCTCGCCGGCGAGTTTAAGGCCAACTATCCCGAGCCCAAGCAGCGTCTGCTCGCCATGATGGGTTATTTTAATCGCGAACCGTTTTTCTACACCCTCACCCCGCCGCCCATTGGCCCGCAGCAAGTCGATGATTTTCTGTTTGAAAATAAAGCTGGATTTTGCGCCCATTACGCCTCCGCCTTTATCTTTATGGCGCGCGCCACTGGCTTACCCGCACGTATGGTCACTGGCTATCAAGGGGGCGAATACAACCCGCAGGCCGATTACCTGAGCGTGTATCAATACATGGCCCACGCTTGGGCCGAAGTCTGGCTCGAAAATGAAGGTTGGGTACGATTCGATCCAACGGCCATGGTCGCGCCCAATCGTATTGAGCAAGGCTTCGATGCCGAGTTCTCCCCCGAGCAAAGCTACCTGCAAGAAAGCCCCTTTAGCAGCTTGCGCTTTAAATCAATGCCTTGGCTCAACGAGTTGAGACAGCGCTTTGCCAGCCTTGATTATTACTGGAGTCTCTGGGTGCTCGGTTTTAATCAGGAACGGCAAAACAAAGTGCTAAGTGGCATTTTAGGGGATGTCACTAAAACCAAGGTGGCGGTGTTTATGAGTGTGTGTATTAGCCTTATCGGCCTCTATATCGCCTATAGCGTGGGGCTGTTTCGCTTTAAACGGGAGCAGGATCCCATCAGCGCCAAGTACCAACGCATTTGCCAGCGCCTCAGTAAATTTGGCATCGTCCGCCCCGCTCACCTTGGCCCGAACGCCTTTGCAGCACAGCTTATTGACACGCACCAGCAACAATCCCCAGAGTTTTGCCGTGAGTTTGACACCCTGACCCAAAGCTATGTCGCGCTGAAATACCAACAGCTTGCGGACAATGACTATCAAGTGGCGTTCAAGCGCTTTAATGCCGCCGCTAAAGCCCTTAACTGGCGACTATTTGGCCCGAGTAAACAGTTAAAATAGGCGGGATAAACCGCAGGGGGATAAGATTGTTGAATCTTATAAATCAGTCACATAGAATTGCCAAGCCACTTTGCTATGCGTAACAGCAATCCCAAATCGTGAGTCGAATATGCTGAAGTTAATCCAATCCAATCAAATGGAAGTGCTCTGTGCCCATCTTGCCGCGTATTTACGCCAGCCGCTACCCGGCGCGGGGTTATTGCAAAATGAGCATATTTTGGTGCAAAGCCCCGGGATGTCGACTTGGTTACGCCTTGAAATTGCAAAACAAAATGGTATTGCCGCCGCGCTGGAGTTCCCGCTACCTTCCAGCTTTATTTGGCAACTGTGCCACGATTTACTCCCCAATGTCCCCAAGGAAAACGCCTTCACTAAGGCGGCAATGACCTGGAAGCTGATGCAACTACTGCCGCGGCTACTGGATGAACCTTCCTTTGGGCCACTGCGCCATTATTTGGGTCATACCTTAGATAATCTGGAATCGAGCGCGGCTGACACCCATAGCAACCATCAACATGGTGCCGTAAGCGCCGATGATATTAAGCTTTACCAACTTTGCGGCCGCATCGCCGATATCTTCGACCAATATTTGGTTTACCGCCCCGACTGGATTGCCGCGTGGGAAGCCAATGAACCGCTTGAGTCACTCAAATTGAATGAGGAGCAAAGCTGGCAACCCATCCTCTGGCGCGCGCTGATTGCCTACAATCGCGATGAGCTGCGTCAAAGCCACTACCACAGGGCCAATCTACATCAGGATTTGATTGCTGCATTGGGGGATAGCACCAATTCCCTCGCAAAATTGCCGCAGCGTTTATTTGTGTTTGGGATCTCCTCTATGGCGCCCCAAACCATCGATGTGCTCCACCAGCTCGCGAGCCGTATCGATGTGATTATCTTAAGCCTTAGCCCCTGTCAGCATTACTGGGGCGACATTATCGACCCACGCCATCGGGCGCGTATGGCATTGCAATATGCCGGAAAACGCCAATTAGCCGAGCAATGGGAAGATAAACTCGAAGTCGGCAATCCCCTACTCGCCAACAATGGCAAGATGGGCCGCGAATTACTCGATATGCTGCTCGAACTGCCCCCAGAGCACTGTGACTTTGGCGACGATGTGTACTGCGAGCCCTGCGGCGATCCTAACGATCCCCACGCTCGCGCCAGCATGCTAGCCGGGGTGCAATACGATATTTTAGAAATGCAGACACTCGATCGCGTACTCGGGCCAGATGCTGAGCTATATCAAGAAGTCGCGAATCGCCGGGTATTAACAGCCGACGATGATTCAATTCAAATCAAGAGTTGCCACAGCCCACTTAGGGAAGTCGAAACCCTGCACGATCATTTACTCGACCTGCTGGATAGCGACAACCAACTCACGCCCAAAGACATAGTGGTAATGATGCCCGATGTCGCCGCCTACGCCCCCTATATCGATGCGGTGTTTGCAGCCAAACAGGGACTGGAATATATCCCCTATGCCATTGCCGACCGCGGCGCGGCGCAGGAATCGCCACTCATTAATAGCTTTTTGAATTTACTCAATATTAATCAGAGCCGTTTCGGACTGACGGATATTTTAAGCATTCTCGAAGTCCCAGCCATTTTGCGACGTTTTCAGCTCGAAGAAGACGAGCTGCCACTCATTCGCCGCTGGTTAGATGAAGCAGGTGTGCGTTGGGGCCGGGATGAACAGAGCCGCCTTAAACAGGGCGTGCCTGCTTTCGAGCAAAACTCCTGGGCCTTTGGTATAAAACGCTTAATCTTAGGTTACGCCTTAAGGGACGATGCGCCGCTATATCAGTCATCCCCGCCGGGAATGCACTATTTAACGGTTGCTGGGGTGGAGGGCCAATCGGCACAGGCCCTTGGCAAACTGTTGAATTTTATTGAAGTCCTCGATGAGACCACCCAAGTATTAGCCAAGGCGCAAGCGCCCTCACTGCGGTTACTCGAACTCACCGAGCTGTTAAATGCCTTTTACGCCCCCGATGAGGACGAGCGTGAGCAGCTGCAGGAAATTCGCGATGCGATTGCCGCCTTAGAGCAAGAGCTGCTTGCCGCCAGCCCAGCCGATATTGGCCCGCAAGCCAACGACTTAGATTTAAGCATCGAAGTGTTGGCGCTCTGGTTTAATCAACGCTTAACCGAGTCACGTGTCGGCCAACGATACCTCGCGGGCAGCGTGAATTTTTGTACCTTAATGCCGATGCGCTCGATTCCCTTCAAGGTGGTTTGTCTGCTGGGGATGAATGATGGTGTCTATCCTAGGGTGCAACATCCTGTGGGCTTTGATCTGATGGCCCATTTTGGTGCGCGCAAAGGCGATCGTTCCCGTAGATTAGATGATAGATACCTGTTTTTAGAGGCGTTACTCTCGGCGCGGGAGCAGCTTTACATCAGTTATATTGGCCGTAGCGAACGGGATAACTCGGAGCGTATTCCATCTATGCTGGTCTCCGAGCTAATAGAATATTGCCAGCTATGCTATTTACCTGAATCCCTTGCGGCAGAAGCTTCTACTGTCAATAACGAAGATGCCCAACAGGCATTGCTTGAGGCTATTGTGAGCCATCAGCCGCTGCAACCTTTTGATCCTAAACTGTATCAAGCAGCACTGCCGCAAGCCCCCGCCTCCCATGGGATAAAACAGAGTTATAGCCAGCAGTGGTGTCCGCCCGATAGCAATAGCCAGTTGCAGCATGGCCGATTTATCGAAGCCCATACCCAGATAGTGCTCGAAGATGACACTCTAAGTGGCAGTGATGCACAACAGGATATTGAGCCCCTTGGCGAAGCAGAGCATGTGGATATCTCGGCCTTTATTCGCTTCTTTCGCAATCCCGCGCAGTATTTCTTTAATCGTACCCTAAAAGTAGATTTAAACCTGAATATTCAAGCGGATGATAACGATGAGCCCTTTAGTCTTAATGCGTTAGAGCGTTATTTATTACAGGCTCAGCTCCTTGGCGATGCGCTTGAGCAAGGGCAAAACGAGCCTAGTACTGAACTGTTACAACGCCTTAAGGCCAGTGGCAATTTGCCAATGCAGCCCTTTGATGATCTGCTGCTGCGCCAATACAGCCATGATATCGCGCCGCTGATTGGCAGAACCCTGTTTATGCGCGGCGATGTCGCTCCTCGGCATGCCGATATTCGGCTCAGCTTTGAGTTACCCCATCAGAATGCAGGGACACAGTTAAAAGCCAAGCGGGTGATCCTCGAAGGTCGAATCGATGATATCAGCCCTAAAGGATTGGTCACTTGCCGACCCGGCAGTGCCCATGGGCGGGACATTTTAGCCTTGTATTTGCGTCATTTATGTTTGATGGCCGCAGGAGTGGCTCAACCTAGCTACCTGCAATCAAGCTATCTGCTGGATATGGGGCATTTTCATGCCCTCGCGCCCATTACGCCAGCGCTTGCCCATGCACAGCTCGCCAACTTATTACAGCTTTTTTATCAGGGCCAAATTCATCCCCTGTGTTTTATGCCAAGAACCTCACTCGCCTATGCCAGCGCTGGGGCGGACGAAGAGGAAGACCCGCACCCAAGCAAAGACCCGCACAAAGCCCGGCTCGAAGCGGCGCAAAGCGAATGGCTGGACGAGCAAGGTGAACTTGGCGAAGGCACAGATCCCCATTACCAGCGGCTGTTTCATTTTCCCGACGACTTTACCGAGGCACATTTTGGCAAGCTCGCCGATGACATCTATCGGCCAATGCTTAGCCTGTACCACAAGGATACCCTCGCCCAACTCGAGGAATTTGCCCTGAATGAAGCCCCAACCGCCACGACAGGGGGAGCAGACTGATGACTAAGGTATCACCCGCTTTACCGTTAGATCCGCTCACCCTGCCATTTGGCGGCAGTCGCTTAATCGAGGCCAGTGCTGGCACGGGTAAAACCTATACCATTTCAGGCCTGTATCTCAGATTACTGCTTGGGGATGGCTTAAGCGAATCGCTTAATTGCGAACAAATTCTGGTCGTGACCTTTACCAATGCCGCCACCGAGGAGCTGCGGGACAGGATTCGCCGCCGCATTCAGGTGGCCTTTAAGTGTTTCTTAGGGCTTGAGATTAACGATCCTTTTGTGCAGGCGCTGTACGATAAGACCCCTGAAGCCGAGCGCGCTATCGCCCTAAGACGCTTCGATTTAGCGCTCAAATCCCTCGACGAAGCGGCGATTTTTACCATTCACGGATTTTGCCAACGGATCTTGGCCGATCTCGCCTTCGAATCATCATTGTTGTTCGAGTCGGATTTCACCTTGGACGACAGCGAATTTTTACACCATGCGGTACGGGATTTTTGGCGTGAAGCCTGCTATCCGCTGCCGGAGTATTTAGCCCAAATTATTGCCAGCGAATTTGGCGATCCCGACGGATTAGTCAAGCAGCTGAGAGCCTTGCTCGGTGCCAGTGAGGCCAAACCGCTTAAACCCGTGCAACCCTTTGCTCGTTTGGCTGAGTCCTTAAGCCAGAGTGTGCAGCGCTTTAAGCTCGCCTGGCCGCGTGGCCGCGACGCACTGTTAGAGTTACTTCATAGCCTGCCGCTTAACGGTCAACGTTTTGGTAAGGCGAGCGACAATTACCCTAAACTCGCGGAAATGTTCGACCAACTGGACAACTTCTTAGCCTTTGGTCACGGCTTACCGCCGCTTAAAGTGCTCGAAGCACTGTCGTTATCCGAGCTTAAGCTGAATAAAGGCGGCGTGATCCCAAGTGCGAGCGAGGCGCCGCTGCTTGATCATATGGAGCAGTTAGCCGCGCTGATTAACGCGATTAAACCCGCATTTCTCTATAGCGCCAAACAAGGGATCAGCGAGCGTTTTGCCAAGCAAAAGCAGCAGAAAAATGTACTGACACCCGATGATCTGCTCACCACTTTGGCCGCAGCAATGCAGGCCAATCCCGACACTTTACCTAAGGCAGTGGCGAGCCGCTTCCCCGTGGCGCTTATCGATGAATTCCAAGATACGGATCCACTGCAATTTGCTATTTTCTCAGGGATTTATCAAACCCGTTTGGGGGTTGATACTCAAGATCCGGCGGCAGCTGAACCTAAGCCTCGCACGGATAGCAAATTAAGCCTGCTGATGATTGGCGACCCTAAACAGGCGATTTATGCTTTCCGCGGCGCCGATATTTACACGTATATCGAGGCGCGCAGACAAACCGAGGCGCACTATTTCCTCGACACTAACTATCGCTCGAGCCGCAATCTGGTGGTCGGCGTGAATCATTTATTCGCCCAGCATTCGGATCCTTTTATCAGCCAATCGATTCCCTTCGATCCGGTTAAAACGCCTGCCAGTGCGGCGGCCAAACAACTCGTTGAGCATGCGCCCAATAGCGCCGCGCTGCGGTTAAAACTCTTGAGTGAAGGCGATACGGGACTTAATAAGGCCAGTGCGCGGCAAACCTTGGCCGAAGACACCGCCGCCGAAATCACCCGTTTACTGACGCAGGCCGCCAATGGTCAATGCAGCACGCCCAAAGGGCCATTAATTGCCAAAGATATCGCGATCTTAGTACGCGATAGAAACGAAGCGGCCGTGATGAAAACCGCGCTGAGCAAGCGCCAGATTGGTGCCGTCTTTTTAAGTCGCGACAGCGTATTTGAAACCGTCGAAGCGCGGGAAATGGCGCTCATTCTGCGTGCCTTGGCCAGCCCCAAGGACGAGCGCGCCCTGCGTAGCGCCCTTGCTACCGCCCTGCTTGGTTATCGCGCCGAGCAAATCCATGCCTTTAACCAAGATGAAGAGCAGCGCCAAAGACTGCTAGAGCATTTTTTTGAGTTGCACCAGATCTGGCAAAAACGCGGCATTATGCCGGCGCTGCTTAGCCTAGCCAATGCCACCCAGATGGTTGCGCGGCTGCTGCATTCACCTATTCTGCCAAGCACTGACCAAGCGGAGCAAGATGCGGCCGCTCAGCTTGAGGCAAGCAATGGCGAACGTCGACTCACGGATTTTCGCCACTTAGCCGAGCTGTTGCAGCAAAAGGCGACCGAAATTGATGGGATCAGTGCCCTGCTCAACTGGTATGAGCAACAACTGATTGATAACACTGGGACAGATGAGCAGCAGCTACGCCTTGAAAGCGAGCAAAACTTAGTGCAAATCGTCACCATCCATAAGAGTAAGGGGCTGGAATACCCAGTGTGCTTTGTGCCCTTTGTCAGCCTCGCGCGGGATAATCGCCGCCGCCCGACGCCTATGCTCTACCACAGAACCAATGCCGATGGCGCGCAGGAACTGGTGTGGGATTTAGAGGGCACGGATGAAGGTTGGGAACAGGCAAAGCAGGAAACCTTAGCCGAAGATCTGCGTCTGCTCTATGTGGCGCTCACCCGCCCCGTGTACCTGTGTTATTTGTACATCGCCAACCATAGCCGCATGTTAAAGGCGGGGCTTAAAAGCCAGCTGCATGAAACCGCCATCGGTTATCTGCTTGGGATCACTGACACTGATTGTGATTTTTCGCGTTTGCAAAATGCCGCCAAGGCGCTGGTCGCAGGTCTTGAGTCGAGTCCGCCTGCGATCAGCATTGAGGTGGTGGCCGACAACATAGATGCTAACAAGCTGCATACGGGGGGAAGCGATTCTCAAACTTTGAGTGCCCGTAAGGTCAGCCGTCAGTATCGCACTCCATGGCGCGTCGGCAGTTATTCCGGTTTAGTTAAAAATGCGCCCCACGCTAAAGCCACACCCGGCGCCGATGATGAAGTCAACGCCGTATTGGGTACAGATACAACAAACAGCGCAGCTGATCCCTTATGGGCAGCTCCCTTGTGGCAAGAGGCTTTGTTGCAAGAAGTAGAACCGCAAGCGCAACCTCTGCTCAATCGCTTTAGTTTTGAGCGCGGCGCCAACGCGGGTAGCTTTATGCACTTAGTGCTTGAGTTAATTGATTTTACTCAAGCTCCAATCGACCTCCCCCGAGAGCTACCCAAGGCCATGTTGCAATACGGCATTGCCCCCGTGTGGCAACCCATATTAGAGGATTGGTACCTTGAGGTATTGCAAGCTCCGCTGGCGTTAATGGCGCAGGATAATCAGCTTATTAATCCCGAGCTGTGTTTAGCCGCACTCGCGCCGCAACACACCTTAGTCGAGATGGAGTTTTACCTGCCACTGAATCGCTTAAAGGATACAGAGCTTAACCAACTCCTTGGGCAATTTGGCTACGATACCGAGCTGCAGTTTGAGGAATTACAGGGCATGCTTAAGGGGTTTATCGACTTAACCTTTGAATATCAAGGAAAGTTTTATATAGCAGACTATAAGTCGAACCATCTGGGGGATAATATTCAGGCCTATCATCATAGTGCGCTAAAACAGGCAATTAGCGACCATAGGTATGATTTGCAATATATTCTCTACTCCCTCTCCCTGCACCGCTATTTAGCGATGCGCTTGCCCAATTATGATTACGATACCCATATTGGCGGTTGTTATTATTTGTTTTTACGGGGAATGTCGGTGCAATATCCAGGCTTTGGTATTTATTACGATAAACCGCCCAAGGCGCTGATTTTGGCCTTAGATGGGCTGTTTCAGCGCAGCCTAGAGGCAACAACTGACTCAAATAAAAAGTCCGATGCTCAACTGGATACGGGAGCAATGGCATGAACCACAGCACCGAACTGACTCCCCCAAAAGTATCAACCCTATGGGTTGACGCTGGCGCACTCAGACTCAAGGCGCCGCTCACAGAGCTACTCAAATACTGGGAAAAGGAGCGGCTGATCACCCCGCTGGATCGCCATTTTGCCCTCGAGATGGCAAGGCTTCACCCTAATGATGCTCAAGAGCCGCTGTTTATGCTGCTTTGCGCCTTGTTAAGCCAACAGCTCTCGGCCCAACATACTTGCCTAGTGCTCGAACATATAGTGCCAGCCAATCCGCTGGCGGAGCCGGTTAATCACTGCCAGATCCGTTTGAGCCTGCCAGAACTGATTGCAAGGCTAGAAAATTTTGAAGCGGTTGGTGAACCTCACAGCAATAAGCCACTGATTCTTGATGGCGGCCGACTCTATCTTGAGCGTTATCATCATTTCGAAACCGAGGTTGCCAGTGCCCTGACGAGGCTCTCTTCGAGTCAACCCGTCAACAACACGGATAAAGATTCAGACGCGCCGCTACGCAGGCAGCTCGATTACTTATTTCCAAACGCCGCATCTTCCCATGCAACCTCAGCCCTTGAGCCTCATATCGACTGGCAAAAGGTCGCGACGGCAACGGCGCTCGGCAAAAAGCTGGCGGTGATCACCGGCGGCCCGGGTACGGGCAAAACCACCACAGTAACTAAATTACTGTTGTTACAGCAATTAGACTCACCAAAACAGATAAGACTCGTCGCCCCGACAGGCAAGGCCGCCGCCCGATTAAGTGAATCGATAAAGGCCTCGAAAGCAAGACTCGAGCAGGAGCTCAAACAGGCTCAAGCGACAAACGAACAAGTACACAGTCACGCAACCCAAGCACTGTTAGCCGCGCTCAAGCAAGTGCCGGAAGAGGCATCAACCTTACATCGTCTGCTGGGGGTTATCCCCAATTCGGCGCAGTTTCGTCACCATCAAGGCAATCCCCTGCGGCTAGATCTATTGATTGTCGATGAAGCGTCGATGGTCGATTTGCCTATGATGTATAAGCTGCTCACGGCCCTTCCCGCACAGGCGGGTTTGATACTGCTTGGGGATCAGGACCAACTCGCCTCGGTAGAAGCAGGCGCCGTGCTCGCCGATATTTGCGCAGGGCTAAAATACGAGTCGGAACAACACTCTGAATGGAGAATGCGTTATAGCCAAGTTCAGGCCGAGCAATTGAGCAAGCTCACCGGCTTTGATCTGCTTCCCTATATTCATCGCGAGCCAAAAATTGGTGACAGTTTGTGTATGTTGACCCACAGCCACAGATTTAAAGGCGATGCCGGCATTGGCCTATTAGCCAGCGCGGTGAACCGCTCCGATCTCGCGGGGATTTTGGCCGTATGGCAACGGGGACTAGCCGAGCTTACTTGGCTAGAACACGGTATGGATCAGAACCAGACCCAAGCCAAAATCAGCGAGCCTGCAAACAACACTGGCCTTCACGCCCTGCTAACACAGGCCTGTGAGCAATACGCCGAGTATTTACGTCCGCTACAAGTTTCAGATCCAAGCCCTGTACCAAGCACCATCGAAGCCATTGCCCACTTTAACCAGTATCGCATCCTATGCGCCATGCGCAGTGGCGATTATGGTGTCGAAGGTATCAATCAAGCCGTGACTAAAGCGCTGTCTCAGGCCAAGCTTATCCATCCTCAGCAAGAGTTTTACCTTGGCCGGCCAATTATTATCCAAAGCAACGACTATAACTTAGGCCTGTTTAACGGTGATATTGGTTTGATTTTACAGGATGAAGACAGGCCAGAGCGCCTGATGGCCCACTTTATCAAAGCCGATGGCAAACTGCTTAAAGTGCTCCCCGCAAGGCTGCCTAGCCATGAAACCTGCTACGCCATGACGGTACATAAAAGTCAGGGCAGTGAATTTAATCGAGTCGCCCTTGTACTTCCGCCCAATCCGAGCCTAGTACAATGGCAATTGCTCACCAAGGAGCTGGTCTACACCGCTATTACCCGTGCAAAACAACACTTTAGCTGTTTAGGCACACAACAAGTCTTTGAGCGCGCAAGCCAGCAAGCTACCCAGCGAGCCTCAGGTTTAGCCGATAGGCTCTGGCGCGGTAACGCGATGACTGATTAATGGTTAACTCATTGATTAAAGCTAATAAAATTAAAGATAAAGGAGATTTAGATTGACGGAACAAGCCATGATTAAACTGCACCAAATGCAAGATGTCATCAATTTATTTGATGGCATTAAAGCTGAGGCGCAATTACCCGCACAATACTACGAATGCTCACGTTATATTTCTTGGTCTGAATTTGATGCAATGCAAGTATATGAACTTGATTTTGAACCATATTTAACTATTGCCGCCACCTGTGATATGCGTTTTTTTACCCTGCATCAGAGTCAACACCGCTTATACCTTGCTCATTGCAATTATGCTGGTCACGCACCGCGATGGGAGGCTCGCCCCATCACCTTATCGCAACTGACGGATACCGCGTTAATGACCAAGCTGATGCAAGACCACGCCTATCAATTAGGACTCAATATCAACCTCGATTTGGATTACCCAGTCTAGTCTCACTGTGTTCGCCTGAAATGAATTGTACTAGACTGATTATCACCAAAGTCTTTGGCCGCTGATAAAGGAAGCAAGGTTTGAAGGCACAAGCACAGGATCACAATCAAGTCACAGTGGCGACCTTTGATAAATATGCCAAACAGTATCAGGACAAATACTTGGAATTTGCCCCATACACTCAAACCTATGAAAGCCTCCTCGGCTATCTCACCGAACATAGCCGCCTACTGGATATCAGTTGTGGACCAGGCAATATCAGTCGCTATTTAGTCGCGAAGGAACCTAGATTAACGGTCTTTGGTATCGACCTCGCTCCGCAAATGATTGCACTCGCGAAACAAAATATCCCCTCGGGCCATTTTGAAGTCGCAGCTGGCCTTGCCGATGTCGGAAATGGTGTCAGCCAGTTTGTGGCCATGGTTGAGCAGCTTAGACCCTAATATAGGGTAATGAATTGTCGAGTACATTTAATTTACAATTGGTTAGCAGCTCCTAAATGGGCGAACATTTGCGATTAATGGGTAAAACTATGCGAAATCGCACTATGCCTTTGTTACAATGCCGTCGTCTGAATGTTCTCAGACACTAACATTGAACAGTATGGAGCCTATGTCTAGAACGCCAACCTATTCGCCCGCGAATACCCTTGTGGTACTCGATTTTGAAACTTCGGGGCTCTCACCCAATCAAGGGGCGCGCGCCATTGAGATTGGTGCAGTGTTGATTGAACAAGGGCAAATTACCGCGCGCTTTTCAGAATTAATGAATCCTGGTTTTCGGATAAACAGTTTTATCGAAGATTACACCGGGATCAGCAATCAAATGCTCGCCCATGCTGCGCCCTGCGCCGAGGTGATGGCACGTTTTGCCGCGTTTATCGGTAAACATCATCTGGTGGCCCATAATGCGGCTTTCGATCAACGTTTTCTGGATGCCGAATTTGCCCAGATAGGCCACCACTACCCCGGTCAATTTGGCTGCTCACTCCTGCTGGCAAGACGGCTATACCCTGAGGCTATCAATCATCAATTGGCAACCCTAGTGCGCCATAAGCAGCTACCAAGCGATGGCACCTTTCACCGTGCCTTGGCGGACGCGGAAATGACGGGGCATTTATGGCTGCGCATGCTGGCCGATCTTAAACAAGGGTATGCGATTACTGAGCCGCCCTTTAGCCTGATGCAGAAAATCATGACCAAGACTAAGGCCGAGGTGCCTAAGTTTTTGCGCCAGTACGCCAGGGGCTAGTCCCTCACCGATTCAGTTTAGGCTCCTATCTGACACGCTTAGAAAAGTGTCCAAGAAAAAGCCGAGTGTTTGTTAACACTCGGCTTAGTGATTAAATCAAACTGGATGCGACTCAAGCGAGCGGCGTATGATCAATCCCGCAGGAGCTGCGTACCACTAAGGTCGTTGGGATTAATTGCGGGGTCACCGCTTGACCACGAATAAGCTTTAGTAGGCTTTCCACTAAGATTTCCCCCGCTAATTGGGTATTTTGCTTAATCGTGGTCAGCGGTGGATTGGCAAAACTCGCCACCGGAATATCATCGTATCCCACCACAGCGACTTGCTCGGGTACCAAGATCCCCTTCTCTTTTAAGGCGCGAATCGCACCGATGGCGATTAAATCACTGGCGGCAAAAATCGCATCAACACTCAGTCCGCTCTCAAGCAGCGCCATCGCCGCATCATAACCGGCACTTTCGGTGCTAATGGCCGAGATTTGTCTTGCGGCCACCACGGGTAATCCTGCGGTTTCCAGCGCTTTGACATGGCCTAGATATCTGTCCCTAAACTCGGGACTATGGCTCGACGCATCCCCTAAAAAGGCAAAGGCTTTACGACCAAGGGAAATAAGATGTTCAGTGGCAATCAAACCACCTTGATGATTATCGCAGCCGATGGATAGCACGGATTTATTGTTATGCTCCGCGCCCCAAATCACAAAGTGGGTGTTCTGTGCCAGCAATTTTTCGAGCTTTTGCTCGTAATCCATATAGTCGCCGTAACCCAGTAAGATAATGCCATCGGCTTTATTGCTGTCTTCGTAATCGGCATGCCAATCGCTGGAAAGCTGTTGAAATGACACCAGTAAATCATAACCTTGTTGCGCCGTCGCCCGTGTAATCGAGCCTAGCATCGACAGAAAAAACGGGTTGATCAGTGAGTCATCATTGGTGGGGTCTTCACACAACAACAGGGCTAAGGTATGGCTGTTTTGGGTGCGCAGGTTACTGGCGTTTTTATCGACTTTGTAATTGAGTTCCTTGGCAATCGCTTGGATCCGCTGACGGGTTTCTAAATTGACTAACGGACTATTTCTCAAGGCTCGGGAAACCGTAGACTGGGATACACCAGCACGATAAGCAATATCGATTGAGGTCGCTTTCGATGCCATAGCAAGGTCACCATAATTATTATTTTGTGGCGATACTAAAACAGTTCGAATGACTTGTATAGCCGAAGGGTTTACAACTGACTAACAAGTTAGCAGAGATAAAAACTTTGCTGGAGAACTCTCCAACGGCTGTACAACAAACGGTCTATTTCCCAACACTAACAATGTGGTATCGATACAAACACAGGTTGTACCGATACGCTACAGATGAAAATAAAAGGTTAAATGCCTAACTCATCGAGCAAATCATCGGCATCCATACTGGCATGCTGTTGACTGATCGCAGGTTTATCAGCCATACGGCTCCAAGGTGATGGTGTATCAGAACCTTGATTGCCATTGGCACCAACACCATGCTGCTCGAGTAAGCTGTCGGGATCGAACTCTTCGTCGAATTCAAACTCATCCAGCTTGATAAACTCAGTCTTATCCATGGCAAATTCGAGGTAGAAAATATGATTATTTTCAGTTTTAAAGGACACGCGTCTGGCGACGGCATCGTCTAAGTTTGCATCGATTGAAATCGTCAACTCTTTGTTTATCGTTAACATTTTTGGCTGACTTTGACTAATGGAGGTTTGCAGTTCCTTAGAAATCTTATTGATAAAGTCACCCAAGATTTGGTTCATCAACTCACCCATCACGTTACCCACTTCATCGGAAGTGTGGGAGAAGGCAAGCTCTTCCTCCGGCATCCCCATATTGAGCATATAACGGCGGTAAATTTCGATGGCCGCTGGGGCAGAAAAGTTGATCACGACCAACCCCGAAAAGCCACCATCAAAAATCGAAAAACAGCCTAAATCAGGCTTTAAGCGGGTACGGGCAATGCTCTGCACCATGCCCGCGTGGCTCACATGGCTGGCACTGGTGCTGGATAACACGTGGGCAACTGAGTGACATAACTTCAATAGAATGTCATCAGAAGTCACAATAGTATTTGTAGTCATAATCGATTCTCAAACTTAACAGTTGATTAATCTTGCGCGTAAAAGAGTAAAAAATCAAAACTAAAACAACGAATTAGAAACGCACCGTTCAAAAAACTCAATTCAATATGCTTAACCTGTTGAATTTCATAATGACTTCGCACAATTCTCGCCATTATGGCGCTTCAAAAATCACAGATTAGCGATAAAATCATCGATTGGACACAAGGCTCAACAATATTCTGCTGAAGATCAAAGAAATCCAACATTCTTAACGAGTTTACGCGAAATTTAACCTCACACGATTCATTTGATACGGATTCGCAGGTATATTGGACATCATTCTTTTTGCGCCTTAAGGAACACAAATGATCACATTCTTGCGCCGATTCACCATCCTGCAACGACTCATGCTGATGTTAGTGATGGCAGCCATTGGTACAGTTTGTTTTGCGAGTTTCTCCATAAAGGAGCAATACAGCAATCTTATTGAGCAAAAGTGGTTACAAATCGATGGCCAGCTCGGCAGCATACTGAGCGTAATTGATGTGTATCGACAGGATGCCGTAAACGGCAAACTAACAGAGCAAGAAGCGCAACAAGCGGCGGCAAAACTGATTGATCAGACCCGCTATGCTGGTGTTGGCTACTTTATTGTGATCGATGATAACAACCAAATCTTGGCCCATGGCGAAAACCCAAACATGATTGGTACCTCGGCGCAAAATTTTAAGCTGCCCAATGGCACCAATCCGCTTATGACCATGCTGTCTCAAGCACGGCAACAGGGTAAGGCCACCTTGGAATATCCCATTGCCAATCCAATTTCTAAAGTCGTTGAAGATAAACTCGCCGAAGCCCGCTATTACCCAGAATGGGGCTGGACTGTATTCACCGGCGCTTACCTGAGTGATGTAAGAGAGAGCCTAGATAGCGTGATTATCGATTATTTGATTATCATGTTTTTAATATCTGTGCCTATTTTTGCCTTCTTCCTGGTTTTAAATCACTCGATCACCTCTCCCTTGAACGATGCCATTAATGCCCTTGAGGATATTTCACAAGGTGAAGGCGACTTAAGCCAGCGCTTAACCACGCAGGGCAAAGACGAAGTAGCACACCTTGCCCACGCCTTTAACTTGTTTGCCCAGAAAATTGGCGACATGGTGGGACATTTACAGCCTCTTGGCCATTCTCTCGATAATGATGCTAAACAGTTAATGCTGGCCGTCGAAGAATCTAACCAAAGCGCCGAGCACATCCACCGTGAAACCGGTAGCGTGGCGACCGCAGTAAATCAAATGCTTTCGACCACCCATGAGATGGCAAGCAACACCCAGCAGGCTGCCGATGCCGCTAACAGCGTGAAAAATCAGGCTCAGCAAAGCCAAGCTGTGATTGATGATACTGTGCGTGATACTGAAAAATTGGTGCAAGAGCTCAAGGCATCAGAAGTCATTACCCAAAAACTCGGACAATCCTCGGCGCAAATTGGCAGCATCCTCGATGTGATCCGCTCCATTGCCGAACAAACAAATCTGTTAGCGCTCAATGCCGCCATTGAGGCCGCCCGCGCCGGCAGTCATGGCCGCGGTTTTGCCGTAGTCGCCGATGAAGTGCGCGCACTGGCGAATCGCACCCAAGATTCAACCAACGAAATCCAAAAAATCATCTCGGATATTCAAATGGGCGTAAACTCTGTGATGAAGAGTAATAGTCAAACACAGACTCAATCCGATGAATTACAAGCTAAAGCCCGTGAAGCAGGTAACGCTATGGCGGCAATTTTGCAGCTTATCGCCCATATCAGCGATATGAACACTCAGTTAGCCAGTGCGACCGAAGAGCAGTCTCTGGTTACAGAGGAGATCAACCGTAATATTTGTAATATTTCAGAATTAACGGAAGTGTCAGTCAAAGCCAATGAGAGTAATAGCCGTGCTGCACAGTCCTTACAGGATATCAGTCAGGATATGTCGTGCACCTTAGGCCAATTCAAAATTTAATCCATCGAGATAAAGCCACCCTCACATTTAAAGAGGACGTATTAGTACGTCCTCTTTTAGTTTAAAATACTGTCACTCAAGGGGCGAATGCCTGCTATCTAGGTGGATATTCATACTATAAGCTAGGATGTGGCTTTGCCCTAAGCCCTTGTTGCCGATTGAGGAACGCCCATGCGCATGACCTTAGCCGTTCATACACGGCAGTATACAATCCACAGTTTCAGCCCTAATGCCCAACTACCGAGCGAGGTCTTTGCCGAGGAACTCTACTTTATAGGCAAAACGGAGGAAGGACTGACTGTGGTGGTGTCTAGCGAACTTGAGCTCGACAGTTTAGAGCAAGAAGCCCATTGGTGCTGTTTTGAAGTCTTAGGCCCGCTGGGATTTTCGATGACAGGCATTTTATCGAAAATTTCCGGTACCTTAGCAGATGTGCAGATCAGTATTTTTGCCCTTTCCACCTTCGATACCGACTATATTTTGGTAAAGAAAAATTGTCTCCAAAGCGCCATTGCCGCCTTAAAAAAGGCGGGTTACAAGATTATTGAGTCGAACGAAGCGCCATAATATTGATAAAGAGTTAAGCCACTATGTACGAAAAATCTGTCACTATCACCGCAAAACATGGTATTCATACCCGCCCTGCCGCCCTGTTAGTGAAAGAAGCGAAAACTTTCAACTGCGATGTATTAGTTGAATGCAATGGCAAGCAGGCCAGCGCCAAAAGCTTATTTAAATTGCAAACATTAGGTCTGTATCATGGCGTGACCGTGAGGGTGTTTGCCGAGGGTGAGCAGGCGCAGGAAGCGGTTGAGAAAGTCTCGGAACTGCTCATTACCTTAAGTTAAACTGCATCTTAGTCAGCTTGATAGGAACGAATATGTCGATTACGGGGATCATAGTGTCATCGGGGATTGCCTTCGGACAGGCACTCCACCTTACCCACGCCGAACATCACCTCGATTATCGCCCTATTCCCCTTTCACGGCTCCCGCAGCAACAGACTAAATTTGTAAAAGCCCTGCAGGCGCTGCAGCAACAACTCAACCACAGCCAAACAAAGCTCGATCCACAAAGTGAAAACTATCAATTAATTGAAGCCGATTTATTATTGCTTGAGGACGAGGAGCTTATCGCTCAAGTAAAGGAAGCGATCCGCACCTTACAACTGTCAGCAAGCGTGGCAGTTGAGCGGGTCTTCGCCCACCAAGCCAACGAGCTTGAATCCTTAGACGATCCTTATCTTGCCAATCGAGCCCAAGATGTGCGTTGTCTTGGGCAGCGCTTAGTCTCGGCCATCAACGGACGATTAGATCAAGGTTTAGCGCAGCTGACAGAGCCGACGATTCTTTTAGCTCAAGATCTGACTCCCGCCGAATTTGCCCTACTCCCCAAGGAGCAGATCAGCGGCATAGTGCTCAAAACTGGTGGGTTAACCAGTCATACGGCAATTTTAGCCCGTGCGGCGGGGATCCCCGCCATTCTCAACTGTCAGTTCGATGCCGAGTTTATTCCCAATGGCACCCCCTTGGTACTCGATGCCTTAAGCGGTGAGCTTTTTGTTAATCCTGCCCCCGAGCAGCAGGCTCGCTTAACCGTTACATTGCACCATGAACAAGCTAGACGTGCCGCCCTACAGACTTACCGTGATGTGCCAGCCAAGACTCAGGATGGACACCTCGTAGGCCTTATGGCTAACGTGGGCAACTTAAACGATATCACCCATGTTAGCGATGTCGGTGCCGATGGTATTGGTCTATTTCGTACCGAGTTTATGTTGATGCACACCAGCACATTGCCGGATGAGAAAGCCCAATACAATCTCTACTGTGAAGCCTTGCATGCATTAGGCGGTAAAACTTTTACGATCAGAACCTTAGATATTGGTGCCGACAAAGAGCTACCCTGCCTCTGTCAGGAGGTCGAGGATAATCCCGCCCTGGGCCTACGCGGAGTTAGATACACCCTCGCGCATCCAGAGCTGTTTAAGACCCAGCTTAGGGCGATTTTACGGGCGGCCAACCATGGTCCCATTCGACTTATGTTTCCTATGGTGAATCAGGTCGAGGAGCTCGATCAGATTTTTGCCCTCATCGCCGAGTGCCAAGATGCCCTCGAAGAGGAAGAAAAAGGTTTTGGAGAGCTCAGTTACGGCATAGTGGTCGAAACCCCCGCCGCAGTGATGAATCTTGCCTCCATGCTGCCAAGGTTAGATTTTGTGAGCATAGGCACCAATGACTTAACCCAATATGCCATGGCGGCGGATCGCACCAATCCGCAATTGACACGGGATTATCCTTCCCTGTCACCAGCAATTTTAGGGCTCATCAAGATGACCGTCGAGCAAGCCAAAGCCGCCGGGGTCAAAGTGTCACTGTGTGGCGAACTTGCCAGCTCGCCACAGATGGTCCCCCTCCTTATCGGCATGGGGCTCGATGAACTCAGCGTGAACTTAAGTGCGTTATTGGAGGTGAAAGCCGCCGTTTGCCAAGGGCAATTGGCGAAATTTTCTGCGTTAGCGCACACCGCCATGCAACAGAATAGAATTTCAGAACTACAGCAGTGTATAACAAACTATAAATAATACATTTTATTGGTTATGCTGCTTTACAGACGAAAAAGATAACAACAAAAACAAGCGAAGGGGCACAGGATAATGGGATTTTTAAGCCGAATAAGGCGATTGGTATCGGGACAACCACAACTGGCTGGCGGCATTATGGTTTACGCCCCAGTGAACGGGGAAATTGTGGCCATTGAAAAGGTCCCCGATGTGGTGTTTGCAGAGAAAATTGTCGGTGATGGTATCGCCATTGCACCAAAGGGAGACACGATTGTCGCCCCAATCGACGGCACCATAGGTAAGATTTTTGAGACGAATCATGCTTTTAGTATCGAATCGCCACAGGGATTAGAGCTTTTCGTGCACTTTGGCGTAGGAACCGTTGAGCTAAGGGGCCGAGGTTTTAGCCGTTTGGCGGAGGAAGGCCAAGAGGTCAAAGTGGGCGATCCTATTCTGTCTTTCGATATTGATTACTTAAAAGATCAAGTCGATAGCCTACTCACTCCCGTTGTGCTGGCCAATATGGAAGATGTGAAATACTTAGATAAGGCTCAAGGTAGCGTCACCGCAGGTAAAGACGCGATTTTTACCGTCCAGCTTTAACCGTTTTACCCCATTATATTGGCCCGCTTACGCCCCATGCACTGGCAGCGCCCCTGCTGCCAGTTAGCTCTCCTGGTAACACCAGCATCCCGTATTCTTGATTGAAACTGACTTTGCTTTGCAGCTTTTACAAGCTCGGCAAGCGGTATTAGTAAGCCGTGATAAGGATAGACTCGTCATCCTCTGTCAGCGGCAATTGCCCCAGTTGCATCAGCTTACGTCTTAGTTCTGCAAGTTCGGCAGCAAATAGAAGCACACTTGCTTGGTTTGAACTTTGCGTCTCGGCGGCGGGAAATGTATCCTTCACAATACGCAGCGCCGCAATATCTTTATAGGAGATGGTCTTACGGACAAACACAAAATCCCGAGTATCAATTTGGCTAATCACTTGATGAGCGGCTTCATAATCCATTGGGAAATCAGCGTCTCCCACGAGGTGTAGTTGCAGATAAACCCGAAGCGCGGCCAAGATACTCAAACATTCTCGCCACTTCGTATTATTCATATTCATCCTTGAAACGCTCCTGCTTGCAGCTCTTTGGATTGGCAATCGTTTTTTGTTGTGCTCGACACTCTGCTCAATCCTGTGTGAACAGTATTAGCCTTTAGCGGATTGACGAGTGAGCGGCCGCTCCTCAAGGTGAGCCACAATAAACACCAGAAACCGAAACAGTGATTTAATCTTAAGATCGTAATTGTTATCGGGTTTTGCCGACGCGAGTTTCTGTAAGGATTTGATTTTTGAGTAGGCATTTTCCACCAGCTCGGCATTCTCTTTGCCCACATACTTAGCAAACTCGGCAAATTCACCGATAAATTTCAGTGTCACTTTACGGTGATTCAGGCTGGCCAGTGACAAACCTTCTTTTAGTTTGGCCTCAAAAAGTGTGCACTCAAGCCCTTGAATTATCGCCTGTTGTGGTAAATCACTGCTCAAGGCATCGGCGAGAAAACCTAAATTAGCCTTTAACTCGAAGCTGATGGCCTGCTTGCCCGCCGACGATTGTTGCCAGCGGCTGCGCTCCTTATCAAAAATGTCGTATAACTCTTTCCAAATACTCATGCCCTGTCCCTGCTGCAAGGTCTGGCTCAGCCAGTCTTTGCCTAAATTCGATTCTATTTAGGCAAATTTATCATAGGGTTAAACAGGCTAACACTGTTACTGAGACATTTAGTAAAAAAATGGCCCGAACATGTCGGGCCATAATGGTCATTCGTTGAGCACGCACGCACGCGCTCAAGAGCTCAGCTAACACTTTATTGCTTAGCCTTGTTCTTTTCAGCCGATTGCTGGCGCAGTGCTTCTTTCTTTTGACGACGAGCTTCAATCACTTGATTCACATCACTACCAATGTGTGCTTCGTTACGTGATTTCGCTAAGTTTACTTGGCGCTCACGTTCAACGAAACGCTTACGCTGCTCGTCTGAAATCTTATCGATACAATGTGGGCAGCTAACACCTTGCACATAGGCTGGACTTAATTTTTCGGCTTCAGTGATCGGCATACGACAAGCATTACATTGATCGTATTGGCCTTTCTTCAAATCATGGTCAACGGCGACGCGGTTATCGAAGACGAAACATTCGCCTTCCCACAGGCTTTCTTCCTGTTTTACCTCTTCGAGGTATTTAAGGATGCCACCTTCGAGGTGATAAACTTCTTCAAAGCCTTGCTCTTTTAAATAAGCGGTCGATTTTTCGCAGCGAATACCGCCAGTACAGAACATCGCGACTTTTTTATGCTTGGCAGGATCGAGATTCTGCTTCACATAATCAGGGAATTCTCTGAAGGTTTCGGTCACTGGGTTAATGGCATTTTTAAAGGTGCCGATTTGCACTTCATAGTCGTTGCGGGTATCCACTAGGATGACTTCAGGATCGGAAATCAGCGCGTTCCAGTCCTGTGGTTTTACATAGGTGCCGACCACTTTAAGCGGATCGATACCCTCGACGCCCATGGTGACGATTTCTTTTTTCAGCTTCACCTTAGTGCGGTAGAAAGGCATTTCGTCGTCAAAAGATAACTTGTAAACGATGTTTTCAAGGCCATTTTGGTTATTCAGCCAAGCCAGCAGTGCGTCGATAGCCGCTTGAGTGCCGGCCACAGTGCCGTTAATCCCCTCACTTGCCAGCAACAATGTGCCTTTAATCTCGGCCTGTTCCATCATGGACAGGAGTGGCTCACGCAGCGACTCAAAATGCGGTAATGAAACAAACTTATATAAAGCACAAACAACAACGTTAGACATAACACCCTCAACTGCTGGCTGGAACTTAATTTCCAGTGCATTAACCAATAATAACCCTAAGCCTAAGCCGGGTCGCAAAAATAGGCCGAAATTCTACCTGAGTCACAGTCAGATAAACACAGACAAAAACCAAGGTCATTGTTTATTTACAGCTCAAACAGTGGAAAAATCAGTAATAAACGCAGTATTTCTGTTTTAAAGTCACTACTATTGCCGACTTTTCCCCATGTTGTGGCGAAATGACTTTTATTGCCTTAAGGAACAAGCACCATGCCCTTCCCCATACTCTACAGTTTTCGCCGTTGTCCCTATGCCATGCGCGCTCGCCTTGGCCTGTTACTCGGCCAATGCCAAGTGGAAGTGCGGGAAATTACCCTTAAAGCCAAACCCATTGGGATGTTAGCGATTTCTCCTAAAGGTACTGTACCTGTATTGCAGCTCCCTAATGGAGTTGTGATTGCCGAGAGCTTGGATATTATGCGCTGGGCACTGACCAAGACAAATTCGCCAGCGGCGCGGCAGTTACTCGGGGAGACAGCCTCAGAGCAAGCGCTGATCGCAGAACTGATTGCGCAGAATGATCTTGAATTCAAACCTTGGCTGGATAAGTACAAATATGCCGACCGCCACCCTGAGTATTCGCAAGCGGATTATTTCACCAAGGCCAGCGCATTTTTAGAGAGGCTCGAAACGAACCTTAGCCAGCATCCCTATCTTATCGGCCAAGCGTTAAGCCTTGCGGATTTTGCCATTATGCCTTTTATTCGCCAATTTACGGCGGTGGATGCCAAACGGGATCTGAGTGTGGCGTTTCCACGCTTGATGAACTGGTTAACGACGCTGACAAGCAGCGAAATATTTTTGCAAGCAATGGAAAAACATGTGATCTGGCAAGCTGGGAACTCGCCAATTTACTTGTTAGGAACGTCTATAAGTAAATAAGAATTAACGTTTATTCTTGATATACCCAATAGCAATCCGTAAAAAAATCGCGTAAAGTACGTAGCACTTAGGCAAAGTAAATTAAGCATTTTTAACATTTTGTGCTAAATCATCATGATGAATGACAAGGACCAAGGACTTGGACAATACGGACATTAAAATCATTGCGATGTTAATAGGATTAAGCCTACTACATTGCCTCTTCGCTCGTAGAGTATTTAAGAGCCAAGCCAAGCTCAGCACCAATGAAAAATGGTTTTGGTGTTTACTCAGTTTATTGTTAGGCCCCGTCGGTTACTACGCCTACCACGGTTTTATTCCCCTCGATAAATTACAGAAAGACTAAGCAGTTATTTTAAATAACTGCTGGCTCTAAAATCACCATTTCGACTCGTATGACAGAGATAAAAAAGCGCGGGCCATGCCGCGCTTTGTCGTTACTCTCTGTCTAGTCCTGAAATACGTTGACATAAAGAGGACTTCTTTATGACAACATCAATTAACTCAAGCCGTAAGCGCACACAACGAGATTACACCTTAGCCTTTAAATTAGGCGTTGTAGAGCGTGTTGAAAAAGGCGAAATGACGTACAAACAAGCCCAAGCCCGTTTTGGTATTCAAGGCCGTTCAACGGTACTCGTTTGGCTTAGAAAACATGGTAGACTCGATTGGTCGAAACCTTTTCAGCATCCCCTTATGCCTAAGTCAAAAGAAACCCCTGCCGAAACTATCAAGCGCCTTGAACGTGAGTTAGCAGAAGAGAAACTGCGTAACAAAATCCTCAATGGTATGGTTGATATCATGGACAATGAATATGGAGCAGGCCTCAGAAAAAAGTACTTATCCGGTACGTCTGGCAAGCAAAAAGCAACGGCGAAATAAACCTCGCTGCCGCATGTCGTGCTGCGGGTATGTCGAGGCAAGGTATTTATCAGGCAGTTGCTCGAATGGAAAGTCGTAGAGCTGAGCTATCGGTCATCCAAGACTGGGTCCAGTACTGGCGTAAATATATGCCAAGGTTAGGGGCCCGTAAGCTCTACACGTTGATAAAATCCAGGCTGGTTGAGCACGATATTAAACTCGGGCGAGATGGGTTCTTTACCTATTTGAGAAGTGAAGGTTTACTGGTTAAATCGAAGAAAAGCTACACAAAAACCACGTTCAGCAAACACTGGATGAAGAAGCATCCTAATCTGCTGAAAGAGGAAGGACTGCATGATGCAGGGCATGTACTGGTCAGTGATATCACCTATCTTGAGTCAGACCAAGGTGTGCACTACCTGTCACTGGTCACCGATGCCAGTTCTCGTAAGATAGTCGGTCATCACGTGAGTAAAGACATGAAAGCCGAGAGTGTGGTGAAAGCGTTAAAAATGGCCATAAAAGATAAACGCTATATCGGCAACGCAGTGCATCACTCAGACAGAGGCTTACAATACTGCTCAGCAGTTTATCAGAATGCGCTTCAGGCGAGCCAAATCCAGCCATCAATGACGGATGGTTATGATTGCTACCAAAATGCATTAGCAGAAAGAGTGAATGGCATACTGAAGCAGGAGTTTTTACTGCACCGATGTAGGACATTTGCGGAGCTGAAGATACTTGTTAGAGAATCGATAGCAATATACAACGATATGAGACCGCATCTGAGTTTGAATATGGCAACCCCTAATCAGGTGCACAATAGAAAAGGCCAGCTACTGGAGCTGGCCTAAAAACTGTCAACCTATCTTAGGACGGGACACTCGAAGCCAAAATACGTAATTACAAATGACTGTGTAGTAGCACATCATCCTCGGGCGCTTTTTTGATCACCGGCGCCTGGCCTTCGGCTAACGCTTGCTTGTAGCTTTGGTTCATTTTTAGCGCCAGATATAAATCGGGTCGGATCAAAATACCGCCCTCACCAGACTGCATTCCCGCCTGTTCAAACCAGCCGAGCATCTGCCGCTTACGCCCTGCTAACACTAAACGTATGCCGCGCTTCTTCAATAATTGATGCAAATCCGCAAGCATGGCCATCACACTCAAATCTAAGTGAGTAAAACACGGGACGGCATCGATGATAATGCAATCCACGGGCTCAGGCTCACGGATAAACTTCTCCAGTAAGCGGCGCTTAAAGTAAGTGGCGTTGAAGTAGGTTAACGGCGAGTTGAAACGATAAATAAACACGCCGGGCACAGATTTGGCCTTACCCGAATCATCCACACTGCGAATAACCCCTTTTTGGTCAAGCCCAAGCACTTGGTCGGTTGGGCGCATCACTGTGGCTAAAAACTGGAATAGGCCCAGCAATACCGCCAAGGTGATACCAGGGATCACCCCGATAAACAGCACAGAAAACAAAGTCGTACAGGCGAGTAAAAAGGCGGAGCGGTCTCTTACGCGCAGGTTCCACAGCGCCTTTAGATCAATCAATGAAATCGAAGCGATCACCAATACAACGCCGAGCGCAGAACTGGGGATATATTTGAGCGGTGCGGTAAAAAACAGTGCGACTAATGCAATCAAAACCGCCGCGATGATGGACACCAACTGGCTCTTACCGCCGTTAGCATCGTTAACCGCAGTGCGCGAATCGGCGCCGCTGACCGCAAAACCTTGGGATAAGGCAGAAGCGATGTTCGCGATCCCTAAGGCGCGAAACTCTTTATCTGCATCGATATCGTAACCGTTTTTTGCTGCAAAACTGCGCGCTGTCAGCATCATACTGACAAAGCTCACCATGGCTAAGTTGAGTGCAGGCACCACCAATTCACGGGCAATACCGAGATCGAATGCTGGCGCTTGGAACGAGGGTAAACCAGCGCTCACCTCACCCACCACATTGATATCAAAACTGGTTAAGTTAAAGGCCCACACTAAAAATGCTGCCATCGCCATCGCACACATAGAGGCGGGCCACAGAGGGCGATAACGTTTTACCAACGCATAGGTCGCTAAGGTCACAACCCCCATCAATAACGTGGGCCAGTGAGTCTTGGTCAAATAGGATGGCGCACCAGTTAATCGCTCAATTAAATAACGCTCATCGAAGGTGAAACCAAAAATTTTCGAGAATTGACCGACAATAATGGTGATAGCCACACCATTGAGCAGCCCCATCAGGATAGGTTTTGATAAAAAGTCTGCTAATACCCCAAGGCGGAAACGACTGGCGATTAAACACCAAAAACCGGTCATCGCCGTCATGGTCATTACCAGTTGCCAGTGCTTCATGCTGTCACCCGCGGCAAGCGGCGTCACCACGGCGGCAATCACTGCGCAGGTGGCGGCATCGGGTCCAACAATTAATTGTCTAGAAGTGCCAAACAGTGCATACACCAACATGGGCAGCACACAGGAGTATAAACCGACAGCGGCATTGACCCCGGTCAATTGGGCGTAGGCAATGGCAACGGGTAAAGCGACCGCCGCCACGGATAATCCCGCCCTCACATCATCCCTGATCCATTGCTTCTCATACTGCAGCATCTGCGCCAAGCCGGGCATTAACGATACTAAACTGGGAAACTTCACGCAGTAACCTCCATATACTCACTCCCAAGTTAAGAACTAACTTGCGGTGGCTAAGTATAACTAGCCTCAATGGGATCCCCAAAAGGCCGTTACCTAAAAAAGCCACCAATATTATGTTGGTTATGGCATAAAGCCAATCCTTACGCGAGTCAGTATCCCAGAATATTTAAGGTTTTAGCGCAATTAGGTCACTTTATCGCAGGATCATAGGTAAGGACACCAACAATAAACTGCCCATAAACCAGTTAAAATGGCGTCGACGTTTATCCGTATTGAGCTTTTTACTGATAGCTGCGCCCACAAACACCCATGTAAAAGACGCCGGAAACCCCACCAGATTAAACACCAGCACGCCCAATACCGCACTGAGCCAAAAGCCATCGCCGCCTAAGGTAAACGCGCTGCAAAGGGTAATGGTCGACATCCAGGATTTGGGATTAATCCACTGAAACAGCGCCGCCTCCATCAAGCTCATCGGTTGACGCCCTTCATCCAAATGCGCAGCCTTTACGGGAGAGGTCACTAATCGATAGGCAAGATGCAGTAAATACAGCAATGCCGCGTATTTCAACGCTTGGTGCAACATCGGAAACGTCTCAAACAAAGCACCAAGACCGAGTAATACCGACAGATGCAAAGAAGTCGAGCCTAAGCGGATCCCCGCGATATGTGGAATGGTGCGCATCACCCCGAAATGGGCACCTGAGCTGGCGAGTAAAACATTATTCGGGCCGGGAGTCATGGTCATGGTTGCACAAAAGAGAGCCGCTGAGGCCATTAATGTCCAAAGTTGTGGATCATTGACAAGTTGAATATCCATAAACACCTTAAATTGTACGCATACAATATTGACAATAAACGAGACAATAAATAATATAGATAGCTTAATGGAGATCAATGGATTTATTGTCATGGGTACAATTTGGACGCCAGATCTAGAGGCATTTACAGGTCCTAAATATCAACGTCTGGTCAGTGCGATCGAGCAAGGCATTTTGCTAAAAGCCCTTCCCCATGGCACGAAACTCCCGCCACAGCGGCGTTTAGCCGATGCACTTGGGGTGACCATAGGTACTGTCACTCGGGCCTATGCTCTAGCGGAGCAACGCGGTTATGTGGAAGCGCGTATCGGTGATGGTACTTATGTCAACGCCTCTCCCGTGCCAGAGCTTAATCATTTGCAGCTCAATATGGCGACTTGTCAGCAGCCGCTGACGGATCAAATCAGTACGCTGAGTGATTGCCTAAGCCAACTGGCTAAGGATCCGGCGAAACTGAGTCAACTCCTTGGCTATCGCGCCAGCCCCTTAGATCAACATCAACAGATATTTCACCACTGGCTTGCGCAACGCGGCATTGAGCAACACCCAGAGCAATTGATCTTTACCCATGGTGGACAACAGGCGATTTTTGCCTGCCTTAATGCTTTCCTGGCCAAGGGCGAGGTACTCCTGCACGAGCAGTACAGCTATCCCGGAGTGCGTATTTGCGCTAAACAATTGGGTATCAATAGTATTGGCGTACCGTTAACCTCTGACGGGGTCGATCTAGCAAGATTCGAGGCTTTAGTTCAAATCCATCAACCTAAACTGGTGTATTTAACCCTCAACAATCAAAACCCCACCTGCATTCAATACAGTGAGCAACAGAGAGAAAAACTGTTGGCACTCGCGGAGCAGTACCAGTTTTATATCATTGAAGATGATGTGAATTATTGTCTCCCTGAAGAGTGGCACCCTCCG
Organism: Shewanella sp. MR-4; assembly: GCF_000014685.1. NCBI lineage: Bacteria > Pseudomonadati > Pseudomonadota > Gammaproteobacteria > Alteromonadales > Shewanellaceae > Shewanella > Shewanella sp. MR-4. The sequence continues at coordinate 2,081,587 of NC_008321.1, read as the reverse complement.
CTGTGGCAGTTAGCGCAGACGCTGAATGTGCCGAGGGTCATTTACATTTCAAGCCTGTCTAAGCTGTTTTCAGGGGGCTTAAGGCAAGGTTTTATTTTAGTGCCCGAGCCGCTTATCGCGCCATTGCGCCTCGCCATTCATAGCCAATGTTGGATGGTTTCGCCGCTCAATGTGGAGCTCGCCTGTCAGCTTATCAAGCGCGGGCACATCACGGCCAATCGCGATGCGATTATTCGCGAGCGTCAGCAGCAATGCATGGCATTGGGTGACAAGCTGGGGTTAACTCAACGCTGGCGGGGTTTAAATGGCTGGATCCAGTTACCCGAAGACATTAAAGCCCATCATCTGGTGACCGCCTTAGCGGCAAAAGGCGTGCTGATCCGTAATGGGGATGACTTTAACTGCCATGACAACTTTATCCGATTAAGTTTAGGTGGCGCCGAAAACGATACCCAATTCCAGCTTGCGCTCGACTGCATCGAATCCACCTTTAACGCCCTCAAGCAACACGCCTATTCGGTCGTATAGCAGTTCATTTTCGCGTTAGAAAGCGGCCAAAAAGAAACGCCAGAGTGATGCTCTGGCGTTTTAAGCTTGCTTAATCACAAGCATTTCTGGTGTTGAAATTTAACGTTATGGCGCCTTGAACACAAGCTATGGCTATTGCACCTTGATTTGGTACACGCTGGTTGTGCCACTGACTTCATTACCAATGATCAACAGAGGCTGACCATTAGGACTCTTCTCGGCACTCACAAACTTCATGCCTTCTGGCCCTAAATCTCCCGCTAAACTGGCATCGCCTTTCACTTCGCCTGTGTCCGTATCTATGCTGAAATCTGCCTCAAAATCACGGTTTACCACATAATCCACAAAATGCACGTCGAAGGGATTCGTCACGTCGTAAATCATAAAGCCAGAGGTACGTTCAAGCCCGATAAAGGCATAGAGTTTTTGACCAATTTTGCCTAAAGCTAAGGCTTCTGGCTCAGGGCCTTTATCGTCACTGCGACTATCGCCTTTGTTTTCTTCATTGTTATTGTTGAAGTTATTGCCTAACAAGGCTGCGGTGATCCGCTCAAAATCGCTACCACTGTCAAACACCTGTTGACCATCGGCCGTCCAGATTGAGAAGGAGCGCGCGCCGAAGCTCACGATTTTGTCGTAATCGCCGTCGTTATCGTCATCACCCATACTCTTAGTCACTTTCAAACGGGCTAATTGGGTCTTATCTTTTGCGGCGGCAAATTGTGGATGATTAGGATCTAAGGTTAAGTCACCGGCGCGGGCTTCCTCCGAAAACCCAGCATAATCGCGAGAATCCCCTTCGTTAGCGGTGACAATAAAGTCAGTATTATTCCAACGGTAACTCGCTACGGTATCGGGTTGATACATGCCATACACACCCGCATAGGCCTGAAGGTTGACCATATCGTCCTTGTCACTTGCATCAATTTTATTCACATCAAGACCGTAATCCTTCAGTCCTAAGGGTAAAATCTTCGCTACTTTGGCATTGGCGATATCAATCACCGCGATGGCATTGTTCTCCTGCAGACTCACAAAAGCACGGCTGTTATCGGGGCTGACACTGATATACTCAGGCTCTAAGTCCTGCGCGACAGTGGCCATAGGGCCATTGATTTTAATGTCCTTGGTGATTTCATTATAGCGAGCATTGCCCTGATTAAACTCGGTGAATGTCACTAGCGTCGCCGTCGCTGAGGGTTTACCATCCGCAATGGCGATAATCGCCACACTGCCCTCTGGGTCGATACTATAGTCTTGATTTGGTTCGCCTTCGTTCGCAACGAGTACCGTTTTGCCATCATGACTAAAGACGACGTTATCCGGTAATGCACCAACTTCAACCGCGCTGAGATACTGCGGCGTCTCATTGCCATTGAGTTGGTAGAAAGCCACATAGCCATTGGCTTGAGTCTTATTGCCTGCAGCATCGCCGCGCTCAATGGCCGCCGCTAACAAGTTACCAGAAATACTGATACTGTTAACGCTGCCCATAAAACTTAAGCCTACATCTTTGGCGACATCCAGCTCTGCTAGCTTATCAAGATTATTCAAGGCTAATGGCGCAGTTGCCTTAGCCGCGTTGCTGAGCAAGTTAGCGTCGATAATGTCGACCTTACCGCTTTTCGCATTAACCACAAAAATACGCTGAGAAGCACTGTGGTATTCAACAATTTCAGCAGCGCTCAGGCCATAAGTGCCTGTTTGATGACGGCCGATCAGCTCCGCCGACACTCCCGCAGATTGGGGTTGGCAAATAAATTGGGTTTGCGCCGCATCGATTTCAGTCTCTTCCAACTGGCCATTACGATTTGTATCAAGCCCTGTATCGATGCGTTGACCACCAGCGGGACAGTTTGCATCACCTATAGCGAGTGCAGTCACGTTCACTAATGAATTTAAGCCGTTCTCCCCCTGCTCACCATTGGTACCGTCATCACCATTACAGGCACCAAGGAGTAAACTTGCCAGTATCGCACCGGCCAGCGGCAGTCGTTTTGTGTTCATTGCATCATTCCTGAATGTGTTGTTATTAGTCGTAGGGTTAAGCTAAAGCCCATTAAACTAATCCGCATTCAAGACGGTTAGATGACATACAGATGACACTGGAGTGACAATCTCAGTCGAATGAATGACGCTAAGGCGTGTATGAGTACATCAATGCAATACAAGGACATAAATTCCATTTTGGTTACAATTTAAGTGTAAAGATATCGTCATCGAGATTGGCTTATTTGCCTGAGCGTTTTACTATGTTATGGCTTAATATCCTTAGACTCGATACAAGCCGAGGACTTAAATCAACTGTGCCTATGACGGTTGAGAGACTCTTCGCCGGCCACTCATTTCTTCCCTATACTCCTCCAATACTCATGGCGAAATTACGCTATGGTAATTGAGGCAAAATGAGTCGCCATTAGGCAAAATTGTTACCCTACAATTTCGGTTTTCGAGTGACATAACACTTAATATCGCCTTCTTTCGCCACCCGAGGTAACTGTGGACCCACAACCGTCAAGCTATCCGACTAAACCGAGCAACATTCCCCACTTGGCACTGCTGATCCCTATGCTCGCCGCCATTGTCGCGATCACGCCGCTCGCGATCGACATGTATTTGCCCGCTATGGCAACACTTGCCCAGAGTTTTCATACCGATATCACTCTAGTCCAACAATCCTTGAGTGTTTACTTAGGAGGCTATGCCCTCGGTATGTTGTGTTTTGGCCCCCTTGCCGACCGTATTGGCCGTCGCCCTTTGGTAATAATGGGCCTCTCAGGCTTTATGTTAGTCAGCCTATTGCTCGGCTTAGCCGAGCAGATTGAAGTGTTTTTGGGCCTGCGCTTTTTACAAGCCTTTATCGGCGCAGCGGCCACTGTGGTTGTCCCTGGGTATATCAAAGAAGTCTATGGTGAAAACACGGCTAAGGGCATGTCTTATGTCAGTTTAATCATGATGTTAGCGCCATTATTAGCCCCAAGCATCGGTAGCCTTATCCTCGAGCTTGGTGAATGGCATTTGATCTTCTTTATCCAATCGGCTTATGCCATGTTGTTGCTGTTGTTGGTCATTACGCTGCTGAGAATGCCCAGCGATAAAGATCAGAGTAGCCGGAGTCAAAAATCCTTTTTAGGGGCTTATGCGACTGTGTTTTCACGTCCTGGCGTCAAAATGAATATTGCCAGCGGTGTACTCACCTCCTTTGCGTTTTTCTGTTATTTAACCGCATCGCCCTTTGTCTATATGGAGGTTTTTTCCTTAGATAAATCCTTATTTGCCCTACTCTTTAGTACCAATGTGGGTGCGCTGATGCTAGCAAATATTATCAATACCCGAATTGTGGGCCGCTATGGCTCGTTAAGGATGCTGCACGTATCGACTTTCTTCGGTGCGCTGGCGGCGGTCGGTTTACTGGGGGTGAATTTACTGGGGCTCAGTTATCACTTCACCGTGTTGATGCTGATCCCGCTGATGGGGAGCCTTGGTATCATGTCGGTCAACGCCGATGCCATTGTGCTCATGAAGTTTAAGCAGGAAACGGGCACGGCCACGGCGGTGATTGGCACCTTAAGATTTGGCTGCGGCGCCTTAGCAGGGCCATTACTCGCGCTGTTTTATAATGGCACCGCAGTGCCTTTCTCGGCATTAATGTTAACGGCAGTGTTATTGGTAGGATTCTGTCAATTTAACCGACCGACTCATCAAGCCAAGCCGAAGGAATAATTCACTTCTTTACACCAGCGACACTAACCAATCACTATGCCTATAGCGTCTTGTAGTTGATTTGTAACAATTAAGCACTTTCTAAATAAACGGCACTTAGGTGCCGTTTTCATATGAAATATATTTAACTCATTATAACCAAAGAGATAAAATAAAATTGCCACAAAACATTATGCTTGTTTAATGCAAGTTTATCGCGCCTAAACATGAAATTGTTTCAAGTTGGTTATTTTTTACATAAAAGCCTTGAAATGTATTCTTTTTTGAATATGATGAAATTCTGTTCATTGCAACAGCTGCTGCATCCAAAGGGATGAGCGCTTGAAGTCGATGATTTCAAGCTCAGCAATCGGAGTCTGAATTACCCTTTCAGGCTTATTTTTAGAGCGATTACCGTCGCTGTAACAAGATACTGTTTACCGTAACGGTACTATGCAATAGGAGTTTCACATGGAGAAGTTATCCGGCGCCAGCATGATTGTGCGATCCCTTATCGATGAAGGTGTAAAGCACATATTTGGTTATCCTGGCGGCTCAGTGTTAGATATCTACGACGCCCTGCACCTTATCCCCGGTATTGAACATATTCTGGTTCGTCACGAACAAGCTGCCGTGCATATGGCCGATGGTTATGCCCGCGCCACGGGTAAAGTGGGCGTGGTACTCGTGACCTCAGGCCCAGGTGCCACCAATGCTATTACCGGCATCGCCACCGCCTATATGGATTCAATTCCATTAGTGGTGTTATCAGGCCAAGTGCCGAGCAATTTAATCGGTAACGATGCGTTCCAAGAATGCGACATGATTGGGATTTCACGCCCAGTCGTCAAACACAGCTTTTTAGTACAAGATCCCACTCAAATTCCTGAGATCATTAAAAAAGCCTTTTATATTGCTTCCACAGGTCGCCCCGGCCCCGTGGTTGTCGACTTGCCAAAGGATTGCCTCAATCCAGCATTACTGCACGACTATATTTACCCCGAGAGCATTAAAATGCGCTCCTATAATCCAACGACATCGGGCCATAAGGGTCAAATTCGCCGTGGATTACAGGCATTACTCGCCGCGAAAAAACCTGTGCTTTATGTGGGTGGAGGCGCCATTATCTCAAGCAGTGAAAAGCAGATCTTAGCCCTAGCGGAAAAATTAAATATCCCCGTTGTCAGCACCTTGATGGGCCTTGGCGCCTTCCCTGGCACCCATAAAAACAGCTTAGGAATGCTGGGGATGCACGGTCGTTATGAAGCCAACATGACCATGCATAACTGCGATCTTATCTTCGGGATTGGCGTGCGTTTTGATGACAGAACCACCAACAACATCGAAAAATACTGCCCTAATGCCACCATTTTACATATTGATATCGACCCTTCATCGATTTCAAAAACCGTGCGAGTGGATATCCCCATCGTTGGCTCCGCCGATATCGTACTAGACAGCATGCTAGCTTTGCTGGAGGAATCAAAGGAGAGCAACGATAGCGAGGCAATTAATCAATGGTGGCAAGAAATCACGGTTTGGCGTAACCGCAACTGCTTGGCATACGATAAGGAAAGCCATCGGATCAAACCACAGCAAGTGATTGAAACCCTTTACAAACTCACTAATGGTGAGGCCTATGTCGCCTCGGATGTAGGCCAGCATCAAATGTTTGCCGCGCTGTATTATCCCTTTGATAAACCTCGTCATTGGATTAACTCCGGCGGCCTTGGCACCATGGGCTTTGGTCTACCCGCTGCCATGGGAGTCAAAATGGCAATGCCGGACGAAACCGTTGTGTGCGTCACGGGCGATGGTTCGATTCAGATGAATATTCAAGAGCTTTCAACCGCTCTGCAATACGATACGCCGGTTAAAATTATCAACTTAAACAACCGTTTCCTTGGCATGGTGAAACAATGGCAGGATATGATCTACTCGGGTCGCCATTCCCATTCCTATATGGATTCGGTCCCCAACTTTGCCAAAATTGCCGAAGCCTATGGCCATGTTGGTATGACGATTAGCGATCCTGCTGAGCTTGAGTCTAAGATGGCCGAAGCCCTTGCCATGAAAGACAGACTGGTATTTATCGACATTATGGTGGATGAGACTGAGCACGTGTATCCCATGCTTATCCGCGGCGGCGCGATGAATGAAATGTGGTTAAGCAAAACGGAGAAATGCTAATGCGTCGAATTATATCTGTATTACTCGAAAACCAATCCGGCGCTTTATCTCGTGTTGTCGGGCTGTTTTCCCAGCGCGGTTACAACATTGAAAGTTTAACTGTGGCACCAACCGATGATAACACCTTATCGCGCCTAAACATTACCGTGGTGGCCGACGAAAAAGTGCTAGAGCAAATCGAGAAACAGCTGCACAAGTTAGTCGATGTGCTTAAGGTGTCAAATGTCACCGAATCGGCTTATATCGAGCGGGAGTTGGCACTGGTTAAAGTCCGCGCCCAAGGGGAATTACGGGAAGAAATTAAGCGTACCGCCGATATCTTCCGTGGGCAAATTGTCGATGTCACCGCCAATCTCTACACCATTCAATTGGTGGGCACGACCGAAAAGCTCGACGCCTTTATTCACTCCATGGGTGAAGTGACCAAGGTAGTTGAAGTGTCACGCTCGGGCGTTGTGGGTCTGGCCCGAGGCGAGAAAGCGATGAGAGCCTAGCGCTGATATCCCCATTAACCCTATGTGAGCTTGCCATCGTAATACTTTGACATAGACCACATGGGATTTTATTGGTGGGATAACAATAAGGGGAGCATTAAGCTCCCCTTCTTTATCCGTGCGATTCAGGATTAGGATTGACCATCTAATAGGCGCGAGGTGGTGATTTCAATCTTGCGTGGTTTTAACGCTTCTGGGATTTCACGCACTAAATCAATGTTCAATAAACCATTCTCTAAACTGGCACCCAATACGGTCACATAATCCGCCAGTTGGAAGGTACGTTCAAACCCGCGCTCGGCAATACCTTGGTATAGGTATTTACGCTCGGTTTGGCTTTCGGCTTTATTGCCTTTAACCAGTAATTTCTCACCTTCACTACTGATCTCAAGCTCTTCCATCGAGAACCCGGCCACGGCCATCGTAATGCGATAACGATTTTCGCCAAGGAGTTCAATGTTATATGGAGGATAACCTGAGTTGCCATTATTCGCGGCAGCATGTTCTGCCATCTGGGCTAAACGATCAAAACCAATAGCACTACGGTAAAGAGGAGTTAAATCATAAGTACGCATATTCATATCCTTGTCTTAAGCAATATGGGAAAGTGGCGAACGTTTTCCAATTGAAAACGCATTTATCTCGCCTAAATTAACTTCTGTCCTAGCGGCACAGAATCGATTGGGATCCTCATCGAGCGATCCTGCAATAGATATAAGGATAGGAAAGCGGATTTCAAGTAAGGTTTTTAAAATTTTTTAAAAACTGAATAAAAATAACCTGTTACTAGGGCTACTAGCATTAAACTCTTTGTCTTTGCCGTAGTTAGCAAAATGCCGCCAATAAAAAAGGAGCCCTTAGGCTCCCTTCTTCGGTCTCACACTCAGATTAACGAGTACGTGGACACAGTTCTTCAGCACTGAAGAAGTAAGCAATTTCACGTGCTGCTGATTCTAAAGAATCAGAACCGTGAGCTGCGTTTTCGTCGATGCTTTGAGCGAAATCAGCACGGATAGTACCTGGAGCCGCTTGAGCTGGGTTAGTTGCACCTAAAATTTCGCGGTGAGCTAAAACAGCGTTTTCGCCTTCTAATACTTGAACCATGATAGGGCCAGAAGTCATGAAAGCAACCAGAGCACCGAAGAAGCCGCGCTCGCTATGCTCAGCATAGAAACCTTCAGCTTGTTCTTTAGTCAGGTGTAACATTTTAGCTGCAACGATCTTCAGACCAGCAGTTTCAAAACGGTTGTAGATTGCACCGATGTGGTTTTTAGCAACAGCATCAGGCTTAATGATAGAAAATGTGCGTTCGATCGCCATAACAAGCTTCCTTTGTCAGCAAGTTTGAAAAATTCGCGCGGATTATACGAAATTTAAAAAACAAATCCTATCTTTAAAGCAAATAAGTCTGAGATATTGCGCACATTGGCTGGATTTGTAACCAGATTGATCACACAAAAACGCCAGACCTGTCATTCGACTGGACTGGCGAAAGGATAACAACACAACTAAATTGGCATATTTGCCAAAGACTCAGGGGTTATTTTTTATTTTTGGCCCAAATACTGGCCCACGCAATCAGCGCAACCAGAATAATCGCGGGAGCCAAATCGAGTAAATGATGGAATATACCGACACCGCCATGACCAGGATGAGCCCATGCCAAGGCGGGTAACAGTGTGAATAACAAAGCAAACAAAAGTTTCATGTGAACATCCTTGCGTAGCCAGAATAACATTAAGCGCTTAATCACTTAACTGATACATAACAAGGTACGTCATTCACTTAAAATGAATTTGATGCCGATCAAACTCCTACAAAAATCCCCTTTTAGGGATCACTAAACGTGACAATTGTCACGTTAGTACGGTTTTTGCGGGACAAGATGCCCCATCGGGGCGATGGTTATTTCTCTTCAATCCAGCATTGCTGAATGGCTTCTAATATCCGCTCATTACAATGCTTAGGATCGTCATCAAAATCATCGAGGGCTAATACCCACTCATATAACTGAGTAAAATGCAGCTTGTGGGGGTCAACCTCAGAATGCTTCTCCAGCAATTCTAAGGCGATATCTAATGAGTCAATCCACTTTAACGACATCCGCTCCCCCTTGTGCCATCTGCAGCTAAACCTTGCTCTCCTGAGTGTAGCTTAAGAACGCGTTAACTCTACGCTTGAGTGGGCTTTTTTGCCTTGAGGGCGTTCTTTTCAACAAACTCAATAATGGCACCGGCAACATCTTTTGCGGTGGCGCCTTCAATCCCTTCAAGGCCTGGCGAGGAGTTTACTTCCATCACCACAGGGCCATGATTTGAACGCAGTAAATCGACACCCGCCACATTGAGGCCCATTGTCTTGGCCGCACGAATTGCTACTGAACGCTCTTCGGGTGTCAGTTTAACTAAACTTGCGGTGCCGCCACGATGTAAGTTTGAGCGAAACTCCCCAGGCATGGCTTGGCGTTTCATCGCTGCAATCACTTTATCGCCTAACACAAAGCAGCGAATGTCGGCGCCATTGGCTTCTTTAATGTATTCCTGCACCATGATGTTGGCTTTTAATCCCATAAAAGCTTCAATCACACTCTCAGCCGCTTTACGGGTTTCGGCTAACACCACCCCAATGCCCTGCGTGCCCTCAAGCAACTTGATCACTAATGGCGCGCCGCCCACCATATCGATAAGATCTGGAATATCGCTCGGCTTATTGGCAAAGCCGGTGATCGGCAAGCCGATACCACGGCGTGACATCAACTGCATCGAACGTAACTTATCGCGGGAGCGCGAAATGCCGACGGAATCATTGAGCGCATACACGCCCATCATCTCAAACTGGCGCAGCACAGCTGAGCCATAAAAAGTAATAGAAGCACCAATACGCGGGATCACCGCATCAAAAGGCGGCAATTCTTCCCCACCAATATGTATGCTCGACTGGCGCATATTGATGTTCATATAGCATTCGAGCGGATTGATCACTTTGACTTCGTGACCACGTAATGTCGCAGCCTCAACGAGTCGCTTTGTGGAATATAGCTCTGGCCCTTGCGATAGGATCGCGATTCTCATTCTGGTCTCCGACAACCATTTCATTTTGAGCGCATAATACGCTTGCTTAGGGATAAATCAATCATGGCAATTATTGCTTGCGCAAATGCTGGGCGCCAGAAGCCAAAAACCAGTCACATGGACTGGTTTTTGACGATATCATCGCATCGGCTTGATTAACCTTCGCTCACCATATTCACAGTGTACTTCGGAATTTCAATCACCAGATCGCTATCGACAACTTTGGCTTGGCAAGACAAGCGGCTCTCAGGCTCAAGTCCCCATGCCTTATCGAGCATATCATCTTCAAGCTCATCGCTTGGCTCTAACTCATCAAAACCTTCACGCACGATGCAATGGCATGTGGTGCAGGCACAGGATTTTTCACAGGCATGCTCAATATTGATGCCGTTACGCAGCGCCACATCGAGAATCGTTTCACCTACTTTGGCTTCCAACACTGCGCCATCGGGACATAACTCAGCATGGGGAAGAAAGACTAACTGGGGCATCACATCACCTATATGTTGTCAATTGACTGACCCTTAAAGGCCACTCGAATAGAATTGTCCATACGCTTCGCGGCGAAATCCTGAGTATGTTCATCGAGGACTTCAATCGCTTGCTTAATCGCATCGGCATCATCACCACGGGCAATTTCGGCAAGCTGCGCCATGACCGCATCAATCTGCTGACGCTCATCGCTTGTCAGCAGGTCACCATCTTTTGCAAGCGCCGCATTTAACGACTCAAGTACCCTTGCCGCCTCCACTTGCTGCTCGGCCAGCATACGACGACTAATGTCTTCCTTCGCATGCTTCATCGAGTCCTTGAGCATAGTCGCGATTTCGGTATCCGATAAACCAAACGAAGGCTTGACCTGAATGCTCGATTGCACGCCAGTGGATTTCTCCATCGCGGTAACGCTAAGCAACCCATCGGCATCGACTTGGAAGGTCACACGAATATGGGCTGCGCCAGCCGCTAACGGGGGAATACCTTTAAGGGTAAAGCGTGCGAGTGAGCGACAATCATCGACTAACTCACGCTCGCCCTGCACCACATGGAAGGCCATCGCCGTTTGACCATCCTTAAAGGTGGTAAACTCTTGGGCGCGAGCGACTGGAATTGTGGTGTTACGAGAAACCACTTTTTCCACTAAACCGCCCATGGTTTCAATCCCTAATGACAAGGGGATCACATCGAGCAGTAATAATTCAGACTCGGGTTTGTTACCGACCAGAATATCGGCCTGAATCGCCGCGCCAATCGCAACGACGCGATCTGGGTCGATAGAGGTTAATGGCGCCTTACCGAAAAAGGCTTCAACTTGTTCACGCACTAATGGCACGCGGGTTGAACCACCCACCATCACGGTTTCTAACACTTCATCAGCCGTTACGCCCGCATCACGTAGGGTGCGACGACAGCTGGCGATAGTTTTCTTCACTAATGCGCTGATTAAGTTATCAAATTCAGCTTTGGTCACCACTTGCTTGAGCACAGTGCCATCGGCAAGTGTCAGGCTCGCTTCGACGTCACTCGCATCGGTTAAGGCTTCTTTCACGCGGCGCGCTTCAATCAATAACTGACGGCTTAGCTGCGGATCAAGGTTCGTCAATTGCCACACTTGCTGCATATGCGCCTGCAACAGATGGTCAAAGTCATCGCCGCCCAGCGCCGAATCGCCGCCCGTGGCCAGCACTTCAAAGACGCCGCGATTTAAACGCAGAATAGAGATATCGAAGGTACCGCCGCCGAGATCGTAAATCGCGATTACACCTTCTTGCTTCGAATCTAACCCGTAGGCGATTGCCGCCGCAGTAGGCTCGTTTAGCAGGCGCAATACTTTAACACCGAGCAAAGACGCGGCATCTTTAGTCCCTTGACGCTGCGCATCATCGAAATACGCCGGCACAGTGATCACAACACCCTGCAGCTCGCCACCGAGGGTTTTCTCGGCGCGTTCAACCAGAGGACGTAAAATCTCCGCCGACACTTGCACCGGATTCACTTGCCCTTGAGGCGTAACAAACAGCGGTAAACCGTTTTCACTGGCTTCAAACTGGTATGGGAACGCTTGCTCACCAGATTGAATATCCGTGAGGCTGCGGCCCATAAAGCGTTTGACCGATACGATAGTATTTTTAGGATCCTGCGCAGAACTTAACGCCGCCACCTGACCTACTTCAATGCCATCTTGAGTGTAACGGACGATAGAAGGTAAAGAATGCTGCCCATTTTCATCGGGTAAGGTCGCCGTTACGCCGCTGCGAACGGCGGCCACGAGGGAATTAGTGGTACCTAAATCGATGCCAACGGCAAGTCTATGTTGGTGCGGCGCGGCACTTTGTCCGGGCTCTGCAATCTGCAAAAGGGCCATATGTATCCAACTTAGTAGCGCCGACTCAGACCCGTCTGAATCGGCTAAATAACTGCAATAGGGAAAATTAATCGAGCAACGCGTCTTCGATACGCGTCAGCTCATCGTGTAATTTTGCCATAAATTTAAGCTTGCGTACTTGATCCGCCGCTAACAAGGCGTCTTCTTCGCTGTCACTGCTTAGCTGTGCGGTGAGCAATTTCGTCAACTTTGTCCGATAGGCCGCGAAAGAGTCGTATAACTCATCAATGCATTCTTGAGGATCGGCGCTATCGCGAATGTCTTCTAACGCCTCACGCCATTCCATCTGCTGCATTAAAAATGCAGTATCTTTCACTGTGGTGGTTTCGTGGCTTAAATCGATACCACGTAGCGACAGCATATGCTCGGCACGGCGGATAGGATCTTTTAGGGTTTGATAACCGTCATTCACTTGCGCAGTGCGTTGCACCGACAATAAGCGTTGTTGCTCGGTATCGTTGGCAAACTTATCGGGATGCACCGCCCGTTGCAGTTCGCGGTAGCGTTCTGCAAGCACAGCGGTGTCAATATCGAAGGCAGGGGAAAACTTAAACAGCTCGAAATAATTCATGCGTCAATTCGGCAATTAAACAGTGAAACTCTCACCGCAACCGCACTCACCTTTTGCGTTAGGATTGTTAAATTGGAAACCTTCGTTCAGGCCTTCTTTAACAAAATCCAACTCAATGCCCTGTAGATAGATAAAGCTTTTCGCATCGATAATGATTTTAACACCATCAATATCATACACTTCATCGTCATCATTCAGCGCATCAACAAACTCAAGCACATAAGCCATACCGGAACAGCCAGAAGTCTTTAAGCCGAGGCGCAGGCCGATGCCCTTGCCTCGATTCGCTAAGAAAGATCTGACGCGCTCAGTTGCCGCTGGGGTCATTGTAATCGCCATCTTAACTCCAGATGTTACTTAGCTTGTTTCGATTTGTACTCGTCGATCGCCGCTTTAATGGCATCTTCTGCCAAAATAGAACAGTGGATTTTCACCGGTGGCAAGGCTAATTCTTCCGCGATATCGGTGTTTTTGATGGCCGCCGCTTGCTCGATAGTCTTGCCTTTCACCCACTCGGTTACCAGTGAGCTAGACGCAATCGCGCTGCCACAACCGTAGGTTTTGAACTTTGCGTCTTCGATGATGCCGTCTGCGCCGATTTTCAGCTGTAACTTCATCACGTCACCACAGGCAGGTGCTCCCACCATACCGGTCACGACCGAAGGATCGTTCTTGTCGAAAGAACCAACGTTACGTGGGTTCTCATAATGATCTATCACTTTTTCACTGTAAGCCATGGTACTGCTCCAAAATTATCTATTGTAAATGGTCGAATTAATGATGTGCCCACTGCACCTGATTCAGGTCGATGCCATCTTTGAACATCTCCCACAATGGAGACATTTCTCTTAATTTATCAATAGATTGTGTAATAGTTTCGATAGCGTGGTCGATTTCTTCTTCGGTGGTAAAACGACCGATTGAGAAACGAATTGAGCTATGCGCCATTTCATCATTTAAACCGAGCGCACGTAACACGTAGCTTGGCTCGAGACTGGCTGACGTACAGGCAGAACCCGATGAAACCGCTAAATCTTTTAATGCCATCATCAGCGACTCACCTTCAACATAGTTGAAGCTGACGTTCAGGCTGCCACTCACACGGTGAGTCATATCGCCGTTTACATACGTCTCTTCGATATGTTTGATGCCATTCCATAACTTGTCACGCAGCTTAGCGATACGGGCGTTGTCCGTAGCCATTTCAGCTTTTGCAATCGCCGCCGCTTCACCTAAACCAACAATTTGATGAGTCGCCAGAGTACCACTGCGCATACCACGCTCATGACCACCGCCGTGCATTTGCGCTTCTAAGCGAATACGTGGCTTACGACGAACGTACAGAGCACCAATCCCTTTTGGACCATACATTTTGTGGCCAGAAATAGAGATCAGGTCAACCTTAGTGGTTTGTACATCAATAGGTAATTTGCCCGCGCTTTGTGCCGCATCCATATGGAAAATAATGCCTTTTGAGCGGCATAACTCGCCGATGGCATCCACATCGTGGATCACACCTATTTCGTTGTTGACGTGCATGATGCTGACAAGAATAGTGTCGTCACGCATCGCGGCTTCTAAACGTTCCATCGGAATGATACCGTTGGCTTCAGGCTCTAAATAGGTCACTTCAAAGCCTTCGCGCTCAAGCTGACGGCAGGTATCCAGTACTGCTTTGTGTTCAGTCTTGCTGGTGATGATGTGCTTGCCTTTCTTATTATAGAAATGCGCTACACCTTTAATTGCCAGGTTGTTTGATTCGGTTGCACCTGAGGTAAACACGATTTCACGGTGATCGGCATTGATAAGCTCTGCCACTTGGTTGCGAGCCACATCGACCGCTTCTTCCGCTTGCCAGCCATAACGGTGTGAACGTGATGCTGGGTTACCGAAGATGCCATCCATCGTCATGTATTGGAACATTTTTTCCGCGACTCGCGGATCAACTGGCGTGGTGGCGGCATAATCTAAATAGATAGGAAGCTTCATAACACACTCCGTACTTAGCAGTCTCTGCCGAGGCTACATACAACGTACAAAAATAATTTTTATCGTATAACAAAAAGCCTATAAGCTGACTCTTTGCTCCTTTTGCATAGTGTCTTGCTTAAGCGAGATAAACTGCACATCTCGTTTCTGCATTAAGCCAGCAAGACTGATACCATCTAGAAAATCTGAAATTTGTTTGCTTAAATCGCCCCAGAGCGAGTGCGTTAAGCAGCGAGTTCCACTCTGGCAATTGCCTAATCCTTGACAACGAGTCGCATCGACAGACTCGTCCACGGCATGGACAACCATGCCAACCGAAATATCGTTAGCTTCGAGGCCTAAGCGATAACCACCACCTGGACCACGGACACTGGCCACTAGGCCATGTTTACGTAACTTTGCGAAGAGTTGTTCCAGATAGGAAAGCGAAATCCCCTGTCTTTCAGAGATATCCGCTAAGGGAACCGGTCCCGAAGCCGAGTGGATGGCCACATCGAGCATTGCGGTTACTGCATAACGGCCTTTAGATGTAAGTTTCATAACTACCATAGCTCCCAAACAGGTATGGGGTTATTTCAACATACCCGAGTAATTCAGTCAAGTATAAACCCTAGTAAAATACTCAAGTATAAAAGCGTGCAGTGAACCAATACCCTTTCATCTTGGTGGGGTATTTAACCTTTTTCTGCCCTAAGATTCAATGCTAAAGGGGCAATTAATCGTCCTAATCGGCCCCATATCGGGATCTAACGCACTCTCTTGGAACGAAAGCTAGCCACCTAGGTCCACTCTGCTTAAAAACCGTGCAACCACAGTGGAAATTGAACTGCAATCATCGGTGGCAAAGCGTGTGGATTATATCTACACGCCACTACGCCACACGCCTCACTTAAATGCTGGGGTCAAACTCGTCGAGCGCACTCTGGCGTTTATCGGCGGCGGCTTTTTCCGCGTCGTTAAACTCACCCACATTCAGCTCTGGCAATCTTTCGGTACATACATCGCCACCTAAACGCTGAATGGCTTGACACAATTCCTGCACTTTTGAATCCATTAAATGCATATGGTCCAGCATTTGACCGATAGCGTTCGCGACGGGATCCGGATTATCGGGAGACACAGCATACGCATCGAAACCATATTTCTTGGCCATGGCACTGCGACGCTCAGACTTCTCTTTCGATTGTGGCGAAGGTGTGGCCACTACGCGCCCAGGGATCCCGACCACAGTCGTATCCTTAGGCACATCTTTCACCACCACAGAGTTAGAGCCGACACGCGCCCCATCATGCATAGTGATAGGACCTAAAATCTTAGCACCTGCGCCCACAACCACGTTATTGCCCAGTGTTGGATGGCGTTTACCTGCCTGCCAAGTGGTGCCGCCGAGCGTTACGCCGTGATACAAAGTACAATCATCGCCAATCTCGGCGGTTTCACCGATCACCACGCCCATACCATGGTCGATAAAGAAACGATCGCCAATGGTGGCACCCGGATGGATCTCCACTCCCGTCAGCCAGCGCGAAAAAGTCGATAAACAACGGGCCATTAAGCGCCAATCACGCTTCCATAACTTATGGCTTATCCGGTGCAGCCAAATGGCGTGCATGCCAGGATAGTTGACCAAGATCTCAAAGGCGCCGCGCGCCGCGGGATCACGGTGATATATAGATTCAATGTCTTCTTTTAGCCTAGCTATCACACCCATGCTTCAATCCTTCGCGATTAGCGTTATTTGCCAAATGTGCTTTGGCTATTTTTGTTTGTTACCCACCACTTTATCTATCGAGGTTAGAATGCCTCGAAGAATGTTCATCTCTTGGCTTTCGATACGTGCACGGCTAAACAGACGACGTAGCTTAGTCATCACTTGGCCGGGGTGGTTTTTAATAATAAAACCTGTCGATGATAAGGTGCTTTCTAAGTGCACAAAGAAACGCTCGAGATCGGCAGAAAGCGGATATTCTTCCTCCACTTGCGGCGCCGCTGTTTGCGCTAAGTGTGCTACACGCGTCTCATAACAAATAATCTGCACTGCTTGCGCTAAATTCAATGAGCTGTATTCAGGGTTAGCAGGAATAGCCACATGATATGTACATTGCTGCAATTCTTCATTGGTCAAACCATGGTTTTCACGGCCAAAGACAATGGCGACAGGTCCTGATAATCCCTCAGTGACCAGCTTTTGCCCCGCTTCACGCGGATCGAGCATTGGCCAATCTAAGGTACGACTGCGAGCACTGGTGGCAATCACTAAACTGCAATCGGCGATGGCTTCTTCTAAGGAATCCACTTTCACCAAATGCTTTAAAATGTCCGATGCACCGGCAGCCAAGGCGATGGATTGACCATCTACTTCACATCTTGGTTCGGCAAGATACAGGGTCGATAACCCCATGGTCTTCATCGCTCTGGCGGTCGAGCCAATATTGCCGGGGTGCGATGTCCCCACTAAAATCACACGAATATTACTTAGCATGAAACGACTTAATTTAATTCACAAAACACAGGGAGCGAATACTATCACAGGCGTGCGTGAATGCTTATATGAAAATCGGTATTTGATATAACATTCAAATCGAGTATAATGCCGCCCGCTATTTTTAACGTTCTTTAACATCCAGGGGATTGCAATGCATCCGATGCTGACGATTGCTGTTCGCGCTGCCCGCGCGGCCGGCCAAACTATTATGCGCGCCTACACTGAACTTGACCGAGTTGAAGTCAGTGCTAAAGGTGTAAACGATTTTGTTACCAGTGTAGATAAGGAAGCAGAAGCCGCCATTACCTATCAAATTCGCAAATCTTACCCTGATCACACTATCGTGGGTGAAGAAAAAGGCGAAAACCGTGGCGAAAATAAAGACTACGTATGGATAGTCGATCCTCTGGATGGCACTAACAACTTCGTTAGAGGCATTCCCCACTTCGCGGTTTCTATCGCACTGCAACACAAAGGCAAAACTGAAGTTGCCGTTGTGTACGATCCTGTTCGTGAAGAATTATTTACCGCTATCCGTGGTAAAGGCGCCAAATTAAACGATTTCCGTATCCGTGTAACCAACGTGACTGAACTGGCTCCAACCATTATCGGTACAGGTTTCCCATTCAAAGCCCGTCAACACACCGAAAGCTACATGGCAATCTTTGGCGAAGTGTTCGGTCAGTGTTCTGACTTACGCCGCGCAGGTTCTGCTGCATTAGATTTAGCCTATGTGGCGGCTGGCCGTTTAGACGGTTTCTTCGAAATCGGTTTAAAGCCATGGGATATCGCCGCTGGCGACTTAATCTGCCGCGAAGCGGGTGGCACAGTCACCGACTTCACTGGCGGTCATAACTACCTGATCTCTGGCAACATCGTTGCAGGTTCACCGAAAGTGACCACAGAGTTAGTGAAAACCATGCGTCCTTTGCTGAACGAAGGTTTAAAGCGTTAATCACGCCCTTCCAAGCGTAACGCATATTAAAAAGGCCAGTGAATTCACTGGCCTTTTTGTTTGCTGCTTTCGTTATTCTGTTTTAGTTATTCCGCTTTGCCTAACGGGCTTGTCGGCTTAAAGGCTTTCTACCTACCCGCCAACGCCTGCGCAGGGCCAATCTGGCTCGCCTTCCACGCGGGATACAGGGTTGCGATAAGACTCATCACAAACGCCGTGGCAATCACTAAACCAGCATCTGTCATATGTAGCTCTGACGGCAGAAAATCCACAAAATACACATCGGCCGACAGGAGTTGAATTCCGAGCAGCTGCTCAATACCACGGGCAATACCACTGAGATTCACCGCGGTCGCAATACCTATCACACCGCCGAGGGCACAACCTACAAGGCCATTTAACGCGCCTTGCACCATAAAAATCCCCATCACTGAGAGACGGCTTAACCCCATGGTCATCAGAATGGCGATTTCACTGGCTTTATCCCGCACCGCCATGACTAGCGTTGAGACAATATTGAAACAGGCCACGCCAATCACTAACACCAAAACGAGATACATAATGGTGCGAACCAATTGAATATCTTGATATAAATGCCCTTGGGTACGCGTCCAATCACTGATATAAACGGACTGGTTTAAGGCATAACCCAACTCACGAATTTTCGCTGGCGCATCAAACACCTGCGCCACACTGATCCGCACCCCAGTGACACCTTGATGTAAATTCAGGATATTCGCCGCATAGCGCATCGGAATATACGCCGTGGTTAACTCAAGCTCGCCACCTAAACGGTACACACCCGACACCACAAAGCGATGGCTCTTGGCCGCCCGTAAACTGCCGGCATGTTCAGGATCAAGATCTTGCACATACAGAGCGAGGGTATCGCCAACTTCGAGGCCTAACTTTTTCAGCAAGCTCTCACCGAGGACGATGTGATTGTCATCCTCGCCTAAGCCTTGCCAAGTCTCTTTCGACATAAATTGCGAGAGAGTCGAGACTTTTGCCTCTTGCTCAGGGTCGATTCCCACAACAGCAAGCCCCTGAAAACCACCGGGCTTTTGTACTAATCCTTGCATCCGAATAAAAGGTGCCGCCGCCGTAATGCCTTCAATCTGCATGGCGGTTTGCTCAACTGCGCGCCAGTCGGCAATCGGCTCATTCACGCCAACCACATCGGCTTGGGAGATCACACCTAACAAGCGCTGCTCTAACTCACGCTCAAAGCCATTCATTGCTGAGAGCACCACAATCAGTACTGCAACCCCTAGCGCAATGCCCGCGGTTGATGCAAAGGAGATAAAACTAATAAAACTATTGGATTGGCGCGCACGATAAAAACGCCAACCAATGGAGAGGGCTAATGGTCCTTTCATTGGGCGTGTTCCGCAACAGCTTGCAGATAACCATTCTTCATGGTGAGTTGTCTGTCCATCCGCGCCGCTAATTTAGGATCGTGAGTCACCACCACAAACGCCGTTCCGAGTTGATTGGCTAATTCGCGGATCAGCTCATAGACCGCCTCGCCGCTCTTGGCATCGAGGTTTCCCGTCGGTTCATCGGCCAGTACGAGTTTGGGTTTGTTGATCAGCGCCCGGGCAATTGCCACCCGTTGACGCTCACCGCCCGAAAGCTCGGCGGGAATATGGCTCATTCTGTGCCCAAGCCCTACTCTTTCGAGCAACATTTTGGCATCGGCCTGAGCCTGAGCGCGATCTGTGCCTTGAATAAACGCTGGCATAGCCACGTTTTCCAGCGCACTAAATTCAGGCAAAAGGTGATGGAACTGATAGATAAAACCTAAATCTTGGTTGCGGATCTGCGCCTGACGGGCACTGCTCACCTGATATAAATCCTCACCCGCTAACAATACTTTGCCGGCAGAAGGTTTATCTAAGGTGCCCATAATATGCAGCAGCGTACTCTTGCCCGAGCCAGAGGTACCGACAATCGCCAGTTGCTCCCCCTTAAATACCTGTAAATCCACCTCAGTCAACACCTGAGTGGTCACATCGCCATCGTGATAACTCTTACTCACCGCCTGCACTTGCAGTAACACGTCTTGCATTGAGATTCTCGCTATTGATTCTAAATGACATGGATAAACTCCATGTCCAGACACGTCTCTCATCATGGGAGCGACGTTGTAATTTGTTACATCGCAGCTATTCGTAACGCAGCGCCGTGGCAGGTTGTACCCGCGCCGCTCGCAATGCGGGGTAAAGGGTCGCCACTAAGGTCACGACTAAGGTGCCAACAATAATCATCGACAATTGGCCCAGCTCCAATTTAACTGGCAGCACTTGTCCAGTGCCTAAAATGGAAATCCCGAGGGTCGCCATAATGCCATTCAAATTAAGGGTGAGCAGAATACCGACCACCAGCCCCAGTACTAAACCTAATACCGCATTCAATAAACCTTGCACCACAAAAATGCCCATCACCGCCGAGGTACGTAAGCCTTGGGTTTTGAGTACCGCCACGTCGGTGGTTTTATCCACCACCATCATCACCAGTGCTGACACTATATTAAACGCCGCTACGGCCACAATCAGGCTCAACATAAGCGACATCATGTTTTTTTCCATCTTCACGGCACTAAACAGATGACCATAGGTGTCGCGCCAATCACTGGTCGTCGCCTCAATGCCCTGCTGTGTAAGAACCTGCTTTACATCCTTAGCCAGTGCTGGCGCCATAAAAGGATCGCTCAAATACAGTCTTAATTGATTGATTTCATCGCTCGGTTGACGCATTAAACGTTTGGCATCTTGATAATGAATATAGGCAACGCCCGCATCCACCTGTGAGCCCATCTCAAACACGGCGGACACTAAAAACTTACGTTGGCTCGGGACTGGGCCGAGCGGCGAATACACTACGCCATCGCCACTTAACAGGCGCACGGTATCACCGGGGCTCACCTTTAATTGGCGCGCAAGCTCGCTGCCTAAGATGACCTTATATTGGCCACTGGTTAGCTCGTTAAACGCGCCAGAATAGGTATGCTGCGCCACCATAGACAGTTTTTCGGCAAGCTCTGGAAACACCCCAAACACTTGCACGGCGCGGATATTCGCCGCCGACTGCACCATGGCTTGAGTCGACACACTCGGTGTCACGCCCTGCACGCCCGGCAATGCTTTGAGTTTGTCCGCAGGGATGGTCCAATCGCTTAAGGGCGCCTCAGTCACCACGGTCAATTGGGGTACAGCCCCCAGAATGCGCTGTTTTAATTGTCCTTCGAGGCCATTCATCACCGAGCTGACCACGATTAAGGCCGCCACCCCTAAAAAAATGCCCGAAACGGCAAATAAAGTAATAAAAGAAGCAAAGGCGTTTGCTTTTCTGGCCCGCCAATAACGGTAACCAACGTAGAGAGGAAATCGAAGATCCATTGAAAGAGGGCTGCGTCCTGTGTGCTGAACTTGCTAAATCATAAAGATGGGCACGATAATAGGGGTTTAGGTCCTATAAATAAAGAGGCAAGCCTTGTTCACTGACACCAATCCGTATTTTAGTGTGCCTCACCCCTTCACCGCTTACTTAAGCCTCTGGGACGAAAACCAGCCTCTACCCAGTGAAATGGCTTTAAGATCAATGCAATCCTTGGGGATCCAGCTACTGAGCGAAGTCAAAGCCCTCGAGGCCAGTTGCCTGTTGCAACTGCGGCATTTAGACAACGAAGCCAAGGTAGTAGTGGACTTTCTCAAACTCCAATCCCGCAAGGTCGATTTAGTCCTGCAGCATGTGCTCGAAAAAGAAGTGCAAGAAGGCGAAAAGTTTAGCGGTTGTCAGTTTGGTGGCAGTGGTATTCGCCTGATGAGCAGTGAGGCCCTCCCCCTTGGTCGCCAATATAAAGTGACCTTATTTATCCACGAAGAATTGGTCGCCATTTTATGCTTTGCTAAGGTCACGGCCTGCTTAGTTTCACAGGAAGGCCAATCCGATGGGCAAGTACAGAGCCCCAACGCCGCATTGCCCTATCTCGTTGACCTCGAGTTTAGTCAAATACTGGATGCGGATGTCGAGCAACTGGTCAAAGCGAGCCTCAATGTGCAACAAAAACAACTTAAACTGCGTAAACAGGCCCGTGACGAGCGCCAATAAAGGCTAGCGTTTTTGCTGGCACCCTAGCGCCCAAGTCACTACAATGAACGCAACTTATTGTGAATGAATCAGTTTATCCCACACCAATGACACAAATTTCAGCCCTAACACCGCCCGTTGTCAAAAATGGAACTCAAATGCAAACCCTGTCGTGTCTCGCTGGGGTTGGTCAAGCCGTTACCCTCGCCAGCCTAGTTCGCCAACACAAGGGCACGACACTGATTGTGACCAGTGATACGCCGACGGCATTGAGTATCGAGTTAGAGCTCAACTATTTGTTGGCTAAAAGTGCGATTAAGGTGCGACTGTTCCCTGACCGTGAAACCCTGCCCTACGACAGTTTTTCGCCCCATCAGGATTTGATTTCCCAGCGTTTAGAAACCCTGTCGCAAATCACCCAAGCCGAGCACAGCGTAGTGATAGTGCCAGTGACGACGCTGATGATGCGCCTGCCACCGAAATCCTATTTAAGCTCCAATGTGTTTGTGCTTAAAAAAGGCGATAAATATCAGCTCCATGATGTGCGCCAACAGTTAACCGACACGGGTTATCACTTGGTCGAACAGGTTTACGAACATGGCGAGTTTGCTATTCGTGGCTCGATTCTCGATATCTTCCCTACTGGCGTGAATATGCCGCTGCGTATCGAACTGTTCGATGATGAAGTCGAGACCATTCGTCATTTCGATCCTGAAACCCAGCGCTCATCCACTCCAGTCGATGCGGTGCGCCTATTACCTGCCAAGGAATTCCCTACCGACAGCAGCGCCATCGAAGGTTTTAGGCAGCGTTATCGCCGCCGTTTTGAGGTCATAGTCAAGGAGCCTGAATCAGTTTATCAACTGGTGAGCCGCAATTTGATGCCCGCGGGCATTGAGAACTATCTGCCACTGTTTTTCGATGAAGTCGCGACACTGTTCGATTATCTGCCGAAGGACACTCAGTTAGTCACCCTAGGCGATATCGAAAAGTCCGCCCGCGCTCATTTGCAAGAGGTAGAAACCCGCTATGAAGACAGACGGGTCGACCCATTGCGGCCGCTGTTGGCACCAAAAGAGCTGTATTTACTGATAGAAGAATTATTTGCCGCCTTTAAGCCGCTGCCTCGCTATCAGTTTATTGCGCCGCAACCCGATGTCGTCGCTGGCGCAGTACAGATTGATGCAAGTGTGTTGCCCGAGGTAAGCGCTAATCACAAGTTAAAGCAGCCACTGATTGCGCTGCAAGATTACGCCGAACATGCGCCGCGGATGTTGTTTAGTGCCGAATCGGAAGGCCGCCGCGAAGCCTTGCTCGAACTCTTAGGTAAAATCCAGTTAAAACCGGCGTTATTCGGCCATTTTGATGAATTTATTCAAAGTGATGCCAAACTTGGCCTAATTGTATCTCCCCTCTCCCGTGGTTGTTTACTCGGGCTAGGAAAGCAAACCGCCGTCAGCATCATCTGCGAAACCGAACTCTTTGGTCATCGCATCTCCCAGCAGCGCCGCCGTGAAAAACAACGCCAGATCAGCAACGATACTCTGATCAAAAACTTAGCCGAGCTCAAAGTCGGCCAGCCGATTGTGCACTTAGAGCACGGTGTGGCGCTGTATCAAGGCTTAGTCACCTTAGATACCGGCGGATTAGTGGCCGAATACCTACAGCTGGAATACTCGGGCGGCGATAAACTCTATGTGCCCGTGTCCAACCTGCACATGATCAGCCGCTACAGCGTCGGCGCCGATGGCGATGCGCACCTCAATAAACTCGGTAACGACACTTGGGCCAAGGCAAAAAACAAAGCGATTGAGAAAATCCGCGATGTGGCTGCCGAGCTGCTCGATGTCTACGCTCGCCGTCAAGCACGCCCCGGTGAGAGCTGCGACATCAACGATGAAGAGTATGCGCAATTCGCCCAGGGTTTCCCCTTTGAAGAAACCGTCGATCAGGAAAGCGCGATTCATGCCGTACTTGCCGATATGCAATCCCCCGTCGCCATGGACCGCCTCGTCTGCGGTGACGTGGGCTTTGGTAAGACTGAAGTCGCGATGCGCGCCGCCTTTGTGGCGGTGAATGCGGGTAAACAGGTGGTGGTGCTAGTGCCCACCACGCTACTCGCCCAGCAGCACTACGAAAACTTTAAAGACAGATTTGCCGACTGGCCCGTCGTAATTGAGGTGATGTCACGCTTTAGAACCGCCAAAGAGCAAACTCAAGTGCTGAAGCAGCTCGAAGAAGGCAAAGTCGATATCGTCATTGGCACCCATAAGCTGCTGCAATCCGAGGCAAAGTTTGAAAACTTAGGCCTGCTTATCATCGATGAAGAACACAGATTCGGCGTAAGACAAAAAGAGAAAATCAAGGCGCTGCGCGCCAACGTGGATATTTTGACCCTCACCGCCACTCCGATCCCCCGCACCTTAAACATGGCGATGTCGGGGATGCGCGACTTATCGATTATTGCGACTCCTCCCGCTAAACGCTTGGCGGTGAAGACCTTTGTGCGCGAATCCGATCCCGCCACCGTGCGTGAGGCCATACTGCGTGAAATTCTCCGTGGTGGCCAAGTGTATTATTTGCACAACAATGTCGAAACCATTGAGAAATGCGCCCAAGATATTAGTACCCTGCTACCCGAAGCGCGGGTGGTGGTGGCCCATGGTCAAATGCGTGAACGGGATCTTGAGCGGGTGATGTCGGACTTTTATCATCAAAGATTCAACGTGTTAGTCTGTACCACTATTATCGAAACCGGTATCGACGTCCCCAGTGCGAATACGATTATTATCGAACGCGCCGACACCTTCGGCTTAGCCCAGTTGCATCAGCTGCGTGGCCGCGTCGGTCGCTCTCACCATCAAGCCTATGCGTATTTGATGACACCGCATCCTAAACGCATGACCAGCGATGCCCGCAAACGCCTCGAAGCCATCGATGCCCTCGAGGATTTAGGCGCAGGCTTTATGCTCGCTACCCAAGACTTAGAGATCCGCGGCGCGGGTGAGCTATTGGGCGATGAGCAAAGCGGCCATATTTCTAAAATCGGCTTTAGTCTCTATATGGAAATGTTGGAATCGGCGGTCAAGGCACTCAAACTGGGGAAAGAGCCATCGCTGGCGCAAATGCTCAATCAGCAATGTGAGATGGAGCTAAGGATCCCTGCGCTATTGCCGGAAGACTATGTCGGTGATGTGAATATTCGCCTGTCACTCTATAAGCGCATCGCCAGTTGTGACAGTGAAGAAGCCTTAGATGAACTCAAGGTTGAGCTTATCGACCGCTTCGGTCTGCTGCCCGAGGCCACCAAAAACCTGATGGAAATGACTTTATATAAACATCAGGCAACTCGGCTGGGCGCGACTAAAATTGAGGTACATGCCAAGGGCGGCAGCATCGAATTTAGTGATGATCATGTGATTGATCCCGGCTTTATCATCGGATTACTGCAAAGTCAGCCACAAATCTATCGAATGGATGGGCCGAATAAGTTAAAGTTCATCCTCAATGCCGAAACGGCAAAAGATAGGCTCGCTTTGGTCAAACTCTTGCTCGAACAACTATCGCAACATCGTCTTGGAGATAAATAGTGTTACGTCAACTCGCGGTCTCTATCGCTACACTTATTGCACTTTCACACAGTTCACTTGCCCGTGCTGAAGCTTGGTTCGAGGTTGAAGTCTATATTTTTGAACGCCAAAGCCAGTCGACCGAACAATGGCCGATGGCGCCAATTGAGACCAAAACCAACCGCGCTATCGATCTGATTTCACCGGTTGTGGGTCAAGCTGTGGTCTCCATGGGCAATGAATCCGCGCCCTGCACCTTAGTGTATGACGCCGATGCCAATAGCCATTGCGCTGAAAACACCAACACTGGTGCGAATACGGACGCCACTCCCGACATGAGTAACGGCGGCGCCTTGGCCATTTCAGGCCCAAGCACTGCAAGCTCAAATGCGGTGACCAGCTATCGCTATCCGAGTGTGATCCCATCCGAAATCGGCAGTGGTAGCCAAGCCTACGCGTCTCAAGGTAGCGGCCCTGTGTTACTCGCCAGCAGCCAAGGCCAATTTGCAAGCATCATCAATAGCCTATCGAGAGAACGTGGTAACCGCAGCTTACTGCATATGACATGGCAACAACCTATGATGGGCAAGAGTGGCTCAGTGCCCATTCGCCTGTTTGCGGGTAAAGATTATTCCGCCAGTTATCACTTCGATGGTCGTCAAATTGTGCAGCAAGCCATGGCCAGCGCTATGCAAGGTGCTAACGGCACGACTGGCATGATGACAGAAACATCTGCGCCACTACTGCCCTCTCCCGTGTGGCAACTCGATGGCACGCTCAATATTTATCTTAGCCATTATCTGTATATCGAAACCGCGCTCAATTTGCGTAAAGAAGGCCGCAAATTGATGCCTGCGGCAGCCGATGAAGCGAGCATAAACACAGCAGCAACAAGTACTGTCGCTGCCCCAGCTAAAGTGATGACGCCTTATTTAATGTCTATTCCTCTGGAGCAAAATCGTCGAGTGAAAAGTGATGAGATCCATTATCTCGATCATCCTGAAATGGGCATGGTGATCCAAATCCGTAAGATGGCGCAACCTAACGCTTAAAACCCATTAGCCCTGCTCGAATAAAAAAGCGGTCATGCAATTCCTACCGCTTTTTTATTGCCTAAGGTTTTTTATTGCCTAAGGGGTGAACAGCCATACTGGTGACGCCGAAAGTATAAAAATAAAATTAGCGCACTATCGAGAAATCCAAATAAATATCATCACCTTGGTCTTCATTCACCGTCACCCTCAATCCATCGGTACAAGGTACTCCGACCTCACACCAGGCGATAAGACTATCCACCGCAGGATCACTGCCCTGGGCAAGAATTTCAACACTGCCATCGGCGCAGTTAGTCACATAACCTGTGACACCAAGCGTGCGAGCCTTTGTTAGGGTCGCATGTCTGCAGCCCACACCCTGCACTTTTCCCGTTAATTGAATAAGCACCCGTTTCATTGCGCCTCCCCTGTAAGGTGAGCCTTGTTATTAGCATGCGGTTATTATCATGCGTCTTTGCGTCGCTCACGTAAAAACGATTCCAGCCTAAGCATAGCCGAGTTTTCAGCTGTGATAAGGGAGAGTTTTGCTAAGTAATGGATTTAAGAGTAAAAAAGCAAGCATAAAAAAACAGCTAACGAGACCGCTGTTAGCTGTGTCGGGCGACATACGCAAAAGGTTATCCATGAATGGACAAATTGGCATAAAAGTTTGTAGCATTTTGTAACAAACTATTAAGAGGGGCTACTTTACACAATTCATGATTAATTTCAACAAAATGATAGATAAAGCCATACAAATAGAGTGTATTTAATGCTTCTTGCTGAAATAACCAGCTAAACCAACCACATATACCGTCTAACGTTCCAAATAACAGCATAACTTCATCGCAGGTCTGGCTTCACTCATACGAGGTAACCAAACACCAACAGCTTGAAAATAGCATGCTTCTTGAAGGGGAAAACATTAACAGATGCAAAAGCGCTTATCGCCAGAATATTCCGCGATAAGCCTCTTTAACGAAAAGATAAGCGAATAACGATTTAACCCAACTTAAAGGCTTTTATCTTAGGTAAATGGGCGGCTAACTGCGGGAACTTGTGGGTCTGCGTCTCATCCCATTCGATGGTGTAATAAGGCTTAAGCGCCTCGGCCGTAGCCTCACTGTCGAGCACTTCATCCACACGAGACAAAATACACATGGCTTTGTGGGTATTCTTCAACCTGAATTCAGAGACACACTTATTGGCGATATCGGCATACTCTTCCGGGCGGTCAATTTTCCCTTGCATCGTCTCTTCGGGATGAAGATTGGGATTGATTAACACTGACTTTAATCCGTTTAAAAAACCAATTCGCTCAGCCCAATACGCCCCTAGGCCGACCCCGACCATTAACGGTGCGGGATCGTCGCAATACTGCATTTGCTTGGCGACTTCTTTCAATAAATGCTGCATATCATGCTTGGGATGCAAAGTGCTGTAGCTGATAAGCCGCACATCAGGGTCAATAAACTGCAACTGACGCATTTTTTCGTGATTACCAGGGCTAGTTGCATCGAATCCATGAAGATAAAAAATCATATTGAGACCTTTTAACAATCTGCCAAACACGGCGCATGCTACTAACCCTAGCAAATATTCATTGCAGAACCTTGCGCTACATCAAACTTTTGCCTGTTGTGCGAGTTGGATTTGCTCAGCCAGCTGCTTGGCATTTTCCCAACGGCTAGCATTTTCTAATGCGATAGCTGTCTGCGCTGCATTGGGTTTGAGTAAACTCGCAGGATGTTGTGGCGCCGCGGCGGGCCACACAAAGCCATTTAACAGTGACATAACGCCCGGATTATCGTTACAGACCAAAATCATATCGCAGCCCGCATCCAACGCAGCTTGGGCACGGCCTAAATAATCTCCTGCAAAGGCAGCGCCCTTCATCCCCAGATCGTCGGAGAAAATCACCCCGTTAAAGCCCAGCTCTTTGCGTAGGATCTGCTTTAACCAGTAGCTTGAAAAGCCCGCAGGATTAGGGTCAACTTTAGGGTAAATGACATGGGCTGGCATAATGCCCGATAATTTACCCTTAGCAATCAGTTCTTTAAATGGCAAAATATCTTGATTAAAAATCGCCTCAGCTTCACGCTCATCGATAGGTTGCGCGATATGGGAGTCCGCCGCCACGCTACCATGACCGGGGAAATGCTTACCCACAGCGCCCATGCCTGCCTCGGCCATACCCTCAATAAAACTCTGCGCTAACGCAATCACTTCATCGGGCTTTGCGCTAAAACTACGTTTACCAATGACTTGGCTGATGCCGTTAAGATCGAGCACAGGCGCAAAACTTAAGTCGATGTCACAGGCGAGTAATTCGATAGCCATTAAAAAGCCTAATTCACAGGCCCAACGTTTAGCAAGAACCATATCGCCCTTAGCCGCGGGCAAAATATCCCCCATGGCCGGGATCAGGGTAAATCCTTCACGGAAACGCTGTACTCGCCCGCCCTCATGGTCAACGGCAATCAAAATCTCGGGACGAATTTGGCGGATCTGTTGCACTAAGGCAATTAACTGCTCACGGCTGGAAAAATTGCGGGAAAACAGGATCAAACCACCCACCTGCGGATGGCGCAGCATCTCGGCTTCAGCTTCGCTAACATCTAAAGACAGCAGATCCAACATTAGATAACTCATATTTCTCCCTAAAAATTCTTATTCATACTCAAAAAATAACCATAGCGATACTGGCCACTGGGTTCACAAAAATCCCCGTAAAGCGAGCCATTCGCCGTCAGACTTTGCCACAAAGCGATTATCTAGCCGATTAATTCGACATTCACCACAAGCTAATTAAGCTCAGCTTATCCGAAGTCCTTCTAATCAAAAAAACTAATGTGAATCTTGATACTAATCTGTGGGATACTGGTCTTAAGCGTATCACACAAGCAAATTTTGCGTGGTTGATGACAGCAGTTTGCCAGAGTTTACGACATAAAAACCAGCGTATTGGTGCCATAACTGTAAAGATCATCCACACAGATACTAAAATAAAAATCGAGACACAACAGGACTTCAATCATGATTAGCGTATTCGATATGTTCAAGATCGGCATTGGCCCTTCGAGTTCACACACTGTTGGCCCCATGAAAGCGGGCAAAATTTTTATGCAGCACCTTGCTGACTCGGGCAAAATTGCCCAAGTAGATGAATTACGAGCCGAATTGTTTGGTTCCCTCGGCCAAACGGGTAAAGGTCACGGCACGGGTAAAGCGGTAATTTTAGGCTTAATGGGTGAAGATCCAGAAACCGTCGACACCGACAGCATCGATGGCATTCTAGAACAAGTGTCTAAAAATGAGACCCTCACCCTCAGCTGCGGCAAAGTAGTCAAGTTTACCCGTGAAGACGGCATTACCTACCACAGACGCAAAACGCTACCCGCCCATGCCAACGCCATGACACTGTATGCCTACAGCAACGGCGAATGTATTTTTGAGCGCACTTACTACTCTGTAGGCGGCGGATTTATCTTAGACGAAGATGAAATCCATCAGCGCAATGCCTCACCAGCATCACAAATTGAATCAGCACCTTACGATTTTAATAGCAGTGCCCAATTACTGGATTTATGTACTGAACATGGCCTGAGCATTTCTTCCCTAATGATGGCCAACGAGCTTAGCCTCGCCAGCGAAGAAGAAGTCAAAGCTAAACTGTGGAATATCTGGCAAACCATGAAAACCTGTATCGAACGGGGTTATCAGAAGGAAGGTATTCTGCCTGGCGGCTTAAAACTGCGTCGCCGCGCACCAGCACTCTATCGTCGTCTCAAAGCCGAAGGCCGTAACAACGTCGATCCGTTAACCGCAATGGATTGGGTCGATTTATTCGCCCTCTCGGTAAACGAGCAAAACGCTGCTGGCGATCGCGTTGTCACCGCACCAACAAACGGCGCCGCGGGCATTATCCCTGCCGTGCTGTGCTACTACGATACCTTCGTGCAAGAAGTCGATATCGATGTTTGCGCCCGTTACCTGTTAACCGCTGCTGCGATTGGTATTTTATACAAGAAAAATGCCTCGATTTCGGGCGCTGAAGTCGGCTGTCAGGGCGAAGTTGGTGTAGCCTGTTCAATGGCCGCTGGCGCATTGACCGAGATCATGGGCGGCACAGTCGAACATGTTGAAAACGCGGCTGAAATTGGCATGGAGCATAACCTAGGCCTGACCTGCGACCCCGTAGGCGGCCTAGTACAAGTTCCTTGTATTGAACGTAATGCGATGGGTGCAATCAAAGCGATTAACGCATCACGCATGGCGCTGCGCGGCGACGGCAACCACAAGGTATCACTGGATAAAGTGATAAAAACCATGATGGATACAGGTAAAGATATGCGCAGTAAATACAAAGAAACCGCCAAAGGCGGCCTCGCTGTGAACATTGTAGAGTGTTAATCCACTTAAGCTGTTAATCCTTAAGCGGTTTGTCCTAAGTAAATTGCCGCGCTTAACGTTCAAACCTAAACGATTAAGCGCGGCATTTGTTTATCTTAAAACGCGTCAAAGTTTAATTCGTCACCTTCATTGACGAATTCACATATTGGGAAATCACTCCCGCCCATGTTTTTTCAATTTCAGGAATAAGCTGCGAAAACACCTGTTTTTCGGGCACCCTTCGCAAATCATCGACCGCATCAGAGGTGCTCCATTCCGACGCGTTTCGACTTTCCTTAGCCGTCGACTCCGCTAATCCATACAAATATTCGGTGCGCACATCAAACAGAGCCGCCGATACGGTTGTCGTCACACTCACTTCTTTATTCTTTAACAGCCCAAGGGAAATCACATTTAACGGCGCAAATTGCTGCTCACCCGCATGGAAAGAGGTATCGAAGGTATAAATCAGTAAGATATCCGACTTGAGCCTTGACGCGGCCTCCCACAGTGATTTGTGGAATCTAACTGCTCCGGCAATAAAATACGGTTTAACGGTGCAATCACTGCCACCTGCGGCATTTTGGCTAGCTGAGTAAAATCGGCTTCGGTTTCGACTTCACGGGTAGTCACCACACTGTAACGCCCAGTACCAAAACTGCTTCAATGATAGGATACATAACCCGGCGCCAAAATACGTGCGACAGCAATATGCGCTGGAAATGTTGCAGCCGCTTGTACTGACATCAGCGCATTAATATCCGATTCCGCCAAACTACCAATAGCCACACAGTCACCGGGCGAAGTGTAGGAGGCGCAGCCACCTGCAAGAGTAGACTTCGCTCGTATTATCTTTCTCATCATAACTCCTTTATCTATAACATTCTTTCGTAATCCAAGCACAACCAAAATATCTAGAACAAGTGCAACTAACCTGCTGATGATAAATGTTTTTTACAATATTTTCTTGCATTAATAATCTAGTCGGTGGTGTAAGCTTTAAGGGAGATATAACGAGTTAAGTAATTAACTTATTTAATTTGTCGAGTATGGAGATTGCAACGATGATTCGGAAAGATTAAATACAGATGGCACATTCACCAGGCTTTGTTTCCTAAATCGAGTCAGCGAACGAAACTCTCATCATTGTTCAAATATCAAGCTATATAGTGGGTTTCAGGCATACCTAGCCCAGTGAGTTTGTTCAAAGCCCTAATCATCGCGTAAGCTTCTCCCACCTGAGCGTTATAATTCCGCATGCTCAACGTGCCTCCTAGCAGTTGTTTTATCCTGTACATTGCGGTTTCTGAGATTGAGCGGCGATGATAACCATACCGTTTTTTCCATTGCTTATTTGAGCCATGAAGCTGTTGCCAACTGACGGCTAAGTTTCGTGGATGCCCTTGTTCCCATAGCGCAGCACCTTCCCTAGGAGGAATAAGCACTAAAGCGCGTTTTCGACGAACGGCTTCGTGACAAGCTTTCGTGTCGTAAGCACCATCACCCGAGATATTACGGATTTTTCGATGGGTTTGCTTAAGTAAATTGGGCATCACTTCAGCGTCTGTTACACCTGATAAACTGATTTCTGCGGCAATAATTTCATAGCTATGTGTATCTACGGCAATATGCAGTTTACGCCACACTCTGCGCTTTCCATCTGTGCCGTGTTTCTTCACTTTCCACTCACCTTCGCCATAGACCTTCAAGCCTGTCGAGTCGATAGCTAAGTGCTCAATGGCGCCGCGAGTCTTGGTTTTAAAAGCAATATTGACCGTTTTCGCGCGTTTACTGATACAGGTGTAATGCGGGCAAGATAATGGGATGTCACCCAGTTTAAACACCGAATTGATAAAGCCCTGTAAGGCTCTCAGTGGCATAGAGAAAATACGCTTAACCATCAACGCAGTGGTAATGGCTAAGTCGCTAAATAATTGAGGGCGACCTTTCTTGGGCGGCTCGACCTTGGCTTTCCACTTAGCAATTGCATCCTCATCAATCCAGAAGGTAAGTGAACCGCGGTTGATTAAGGCTTGGTTGTATTGCTTCCAGTTGGTTGTTTTATAACGAGGCTTTGACACGGTTGATGGGTAAGTTGATAAGCGATGCCGATCAGATCTGCGGCTACGGTTTTAGTTCAACCTATTTAGGAAACAAAGTCTAGCAAGCTTAGAAATGTGTCTAAATAAGCTGAAGATAAATAAACGATAAATGCGAAATAGTATTGCGTTAGCAACGCCATAAATAGAAAAAAGTTGCATCGAGACATATTTTGAATCAGTAAACCAACTATTTACACCATCCATTGGTATTTTTTAGGTTGCAGAAAACACTCGTATTGCGTGAATATTAAAATATTGGAGAATGACTAAACTATTCAATAAAGCTATCCATATCCAATTACCATTCCTTTAATTGTTGAAGTGACTTTATTCGATCTCGCTGAAAAAGCATCGCTTCAAATACATCACCGAATTGGTTTGTATTAACACCTAACCCTGGCAATGCAAAACTTGCCTGCGTAAAAAATACATTTTTGTTCTCGCTCCAAGCAATCTCCCACCAATCAAGGATCCAATCCTTAGATTGCTGCATTCTCAATTTTGTCGGAAGACGATCACTTTTATTAGCATTAATGGAGTGCTTAGTCGGAAGTAGATTCCAAAGATCGTTATTAGGCCATCGCGCAAATGGAAAAGCATGGTCAATCGCAAATTCACTATGATCCAACAGAGCCCCACTCCAACAACAGTTCAGATCCGCAACTTGTTGCAGTTCTTGTACTCTGTCTCTGATCTGCTGCGTATTACGCTGAGCATCTTCCCACTTCAGCGCAGCATAAAAATCGACCTGACTATAAGCATGCTGTTTATTAAGTTCATACCCAGCCATAACTGAACACCACTCGTTGATCAGTGCTGGTTCAATCCAAATACTGTACTGGGTTAACGAATCCCAAATTCGTTTGGGTACTTTAAAAATACCAAATGACTTCAGATAATTGAAATCTATTGATAGATAGCTTTTCGGGGAGCTATTCGGCAGTATTTCAACTTCAAATACAGCCTTATCAGTACCTGGCAAGGTAATATATTTTGCCGGCATATTTTTGATAGTGGAGCTAATATCTTTTAGTGTGTGATGCACCGCATCGATTAATGAAGTCTCGACAAACGCAGCACCTAAATAAAAATCGTTGTTAGCAAAGCTAGCCAAACTCCCCCAGCCATTTGGTTTTATAAATCCGAGCCCTTTATTGACATTGCTGCTTTGCTGCATCGGTTTAGGACCATCCACAAGCGGCTTATATAGCTTAAGCCAGTACAACGCCACGAGTCCTAATGGTAGTAAAACAGAGTCTTCATGTTGTTCGATGACAGCTCCAGCATGTCCTTCAGCAATTCGTAATAATGCCCTCAGTAAAGCCAACTTATAGGTGGATGACTTACTATCATTTACCACGATATTTCTGATCAGTGGAAATGCCCCAGTGCCGTCATCAGGTAAGGTACATATAACTGTTTCCCAAACAACTGCGGATCTTCCAAGCTGATCAGCTTGAGATGCTCTAACTATCTCAAACTGTAAGCCGAATTGGCTTGCTAATTCAGCCACTTCTGACGAACTCACATCAAACATCGGCCTATCATCAGGACTAGCGCCATGTCGTAACGAAATCACCATCTTCCCATTAGGTTTGAGCAATGAACTCAATTTACGGAAAGCACGTTGGCGGTGAGATGGCGGGATATGCATCCAAACCGCACTTAATAAAATAAGATCGAATTTGGTTTGTAATGCAAAGACAGAGGAAAGCTCAGGCAAAGAGTCATTGAGCCAAAAAACGTCTAAATCCATAGAGCGCTGTTTTGCTATTTCTAATAGTGCTTTGGCAGGTTCAACGGCTACAACACTGTAACCACGTTGCGCGAGATAACGAGCATCACGTCCAGAACCAGCTCCAACATCGAGTATCATTCCCTCTTTAGGAAGATATTCGAGCCATTCATTATGAACAGCTTCGAAAGACAAGCTGTCGTATTGAGATGCAAACTGTTCAGCACTTTTTGAGTAAAACTCTATTGTCTTATTGTTCACAGCATTTGAAAATCCACTGAGCGAATACACCCTATGCTAACTCAATTTAAATCAATGAATCAATTAGTTAACAGTAAACAATATTCTTGAATTCGTTCAGCGTCACAGTGTTGGCTGTTTTGTTAAAACGAACCACATATGGCTAGCATGCCAACTTGAGTGTGAAACATCACGATGCTCAAGAAGCGCTATGGCAAGTGGATACCGAAAGACTCGCAACGCATAGCAAGTCGCATACCTGAAATGATGGGGTTTAATGCGGGCATAAACGGACAGGGAAACGCAGATTTTGCCCAGAAACAACAAAGGGAACCAGTAAGATACTGATTCCCTTTGCTTAAATGTGGCGGTGAGAGAGGGAGTCTACTTCATGATGTAATGCCTTGAAAAATATAATTAAAATACACCATAAACATGGCTGCATTACTTTTTGCATTACTTCTGATTTTTGACATTTTCTTCAATTAGACCAATGACTTACCCTGAGAATTCGACTCCTCAATTTTAAGTTAAAATAACAACGTAAGCAATTGTATTTAATTGCTTTTATATTAATTCTGAAAAGTCAATATAAATTTAGCACAAATAACGTTAGTCGTTATTTTTAACCAATATTCGCACATCTGTGACTTATTTTGATGGATCAATGCCAGGGTCTGACCTTATCTAAATTACGGCTTCGTCACTCTCGAACTGTGATACTAACCTGACACAGAATTATGAATAGCCTCTCCTTTCATTTGACCTAATTCACTTAAGCTACTTTACCTGTGCGCCTAGCTTTTATACCACAGGATAGCATGCATCTCCCCAAAGTGTTTCAGGATGAGTCATCATTATTTCTATAATCAATGGTACAAGTTTGCTGAGTAAACTAGCAGAATCTTTAAGTTGCTTGCGATTAACAGAGCTATTCCATGTTGCACCGCCATGGATTAATTGGTTGCGCATCGTATAGAGGCGGTTAAAAATAACACCAAGCAAAATAGGAGTATTACCACTCGACAAGGCGTGGCTCGCCATCTTTTTACCTTGTTGAAGCCGCTCTTTCCATTTGTCTTCAGTTATTTTACCGCTATGAAAATCCCAAAAACTTTGTAGCACAAACGGGGTATCAAGTAAGATACGGATACTGCCTGAAAATTCCCGCCAAACTAACTGATCTATCTGTTTTTGTTTATCTAACTCGCACAGCTTCTCTAAAAAACCTTTAAAAGATTCTTGTTCTGACAACTTAAATCGTTCATCAATCTCAGTGGCATAAGCAGCATTAAATGCTATCCAGAGAAAAATAAAACGACCATCGTCATCATCCGCCATTTCAGCTCGTTGCAACCAGCTTAACGCTCGATGAACTCGCAAGTTGAGATTGGTCGGTGACTGTTCACGTAATATCCTTTGTTGATTTTTTAGCTGTACAAAATCCATTGCTATTGATCCTTAACGATCTTTACCTTATTAACAGGCTTATATATGATCCAATTTGGTCATAAATAAGCCGTAACATGTCGAAATAACGATTTTAATCAAACACACCGTTACGAGGTTATCAATCCCGTTTCAAGATCCAGTTTCATACGACTAATAATATCTGATTCAAGCAAAGCCTCTTCGCTTACCGCTGCTAATTCCACAATACAGGGATGAATTGCACGGACAAAAAGTTTCGTTCCAGATGGCGCAGCAGGAAAATCAACTCTGTGGATCAATAACTCAGGATCCCCTTCTTGCATGCCCACCTTAGCTTTCGGACTTACACTGTAACACAGCTTAAAAACCTGCTGAGGCATACTACCCAACAATTGCCACTGTTGATAATCACTAGAGGGGGCCAACTGCGGCGTAAATTGTCCACGACGAATACCGCCCAAATAATAGCGAAATGGCGCTTCATCATGGCTTTCTGTTCTAATCTTATTAATAAGTTTTACTTTTTCACCAGGGCAAAGTCGCAACAAACCGAGTGCAACCCCAGTTTTAGCCGTTGGTGCATGCAAATTATCTTGGTTTACCGCCAAAGGAGGATGAATAACTAATGTTGGACTTCTGCCTTGAAATACCTCTGCAAGCAATGCGTTCCATTCATCACTTTCATTCTCAACCAACGCGGTAATATGCCTTGACCGGCTACCATTCCCTGCCAATAGTAAATGTATAGGCCTTGGACCTAATTGTTCAACCACATGGTCTAATTCTACTAAAAAGGCACGTAAACCTTCTTTAATTCGATCAAATAACAAGGCATCTAGCTTTTGAACATCAAAACTAATCTCACTCTTAACTTTCTGCCCATCCATATTAAGCAAATCTATGGAAGCTTGAGATTCAAATTGGCTATCAGCATTCTCCATAAATGGGCGTAACTTTGTTCCGAGTAATACAGAGTTAGTTTGCGCCGCTTGAGTTTGTTGGACAAAAACTTCATCGCCGCTAAAGGATTTGCCATCAAGGGGCCGAGTGAAGGGGATCTTATATTCACGGCAAATGTCTAAATTGTCTTTAAAGGTCTCATAAACAAGGTGTTCGAGTAAATTTTCGCCACCTAAAAAATTATCCCCAGATGAATGAAGCGACTCAAATACTTGCTCATAACCTTCATCCTCCTCGTCAGCCGTTGCCCAGCGCCAAAGACCAAAATCAAAGTCAGTTGTACCACCGCCAAAATCAAATACTGCATACGCAATGCCATCGTCGGTTAACTTAGGCTTGATACTGCGGCTGTTGCCATTTATCACTGTACTAGTATCCGCAGCGTCTTGAGAGGCTAAATGATGTAACGCCGCAGCGGCATAAGCTGCCGGCTCTGATGCCAATTCTTTTACTTCAAAGTCCCTAAAAATTTCATTTTGAGACACTAACGTGCTTGGCAAGCTACGCTGTAAGCCTCGGCGGAAACTGGCAAGGATTTTATCTTTAGTCGCGCGCTCATATTTTGCTGGGAACGTCAGGTGGTATTTAAGATACAAGCCACGCTCACGCCAGTTGATGGTCATCCCTAAATACCAAGCATATAGCTCGACCGGATCAAAGGGATCGGCAGTGCTCACCTCCATCGCCTGACCACGCACAGGGTTACGTTCTGTTAATGCCGCAAGGGTCAATTCATGGCCTTGGTAGTCAGTTAACCGCAGCAGTTGCTTATCTGAACGCATAGCCCACTGCTTAATACGCGGTAAAATTCTGGCAAGCACTCCAGTATCGCCGGGGTTATTTCTAAAGCTTTCCTGTGCCTCGTGGGAAGTATGTAACCAGTTCCAATCAAGCTCTGGCCGGTAAGTTTGGCGCTGCCAGATTGCCCTGAAGCGCTCAAAATCCAATATTTCTAATACTGTGGGGTTTTCATAGTGGTTGGCTTCTGGTTGCTGGTAAAAATCCCGCACGCCAATGCGCAGTAACTGCCGCGCACCATGCTGGTCGCAATAGGCTACTACAGTACTACTCGTGCCAAAATCGATTGCCACATTGTGCAATTTAACATCCTGCTTGGGATTACGAGCTACCAACTTAAGCTTAGCCAGTGTCTCGGGGTCACAGTCCCACAATTCCCATAAACCTTTATTGAGATCGGTTAACCTTGCCTTTTCTAATTGAGGTAAACGGCAAGGTCGCCAATCTAAGCCATTCAGTGTACTAATCGGACTCGTTAAACATTGATCTTGATTAACGCCGCGTAAATAAACCCCCTGTTCATTGAGGGTGATAAGTAGTTGCTCGTGGTCTAGCTCTTGCCAACTATTATCCGCTTTACAAAATGTACTTTCTTGCTTATCGACGGTTGATAATGTGTATTGATGTTCGATGGTAAATATAGCTATTTGAGAAAAACTAAGGGATTGCCAAGAAGAATTGCAAGCATAGAGATATCCTTCATAAAAGGTAGGATACAAATCCCATTTTTCAAGCCCAACTTGATACTCTTGGGTCATCCAGTCGTTTTGATTTAATATTCCCTTTGCATTTACGTCTGGATTTGCCTTACTTAGGGCAAATTGTTTGAAATTGGGCGTTTTCGGCACACACCATTTTTCTAATCCAAGGATTCGAAACTTTGCAGCTTCGGTTTTAAGCGTATCTAGATTCCCCTTTATTAGGTTAGAACCAGCACCATGTGACCATAAAAGCTTGTTCTGAGTATGAAATTTTGCAGAATTCCCATGTTTGTCCTTGACCAATACAAAAGCATTCGCGGAAAAAAACTGTTGATAAGCAACAATTGGCGGATATTTTAGGCCCGTTTGGGTATCGAATAGTCCACAAGCTTCGTTACTACCAAGGGGGCAAATATGCCAAAACCGCTCAGTTGCTAAAGATTCAGTGAAATCAGCAAGCTCATCGTAAAAATGTTGAATAAAATTTCTGGCTGTTTTAGGGCTCGATTTACCACACACACCGCTGGAATGATTCGAGTTAGTTTCTTGCGGCTGTGAATACTGTTGAGGTTGGTGTTGAATCATATTGCTATTATCCGTAATGGAATCTTGCAGTTAACACTCGTAAGAGACCATAGCATTGCATTAAATAAAGCGAATGTTTCGGCCAAATGCCATTATGAGCGTCTGTCTGCTATATCAAAATCGCTAGGGTGTGGTGATAACTAAGGCTTTTTTAAGTAATCGCCCCGCATGATCTCTTATCCCAGGAAGCACCACCGCTTTTACTGTTTCTCCAATCGGTTGGCTGAAGGCTGCGCGCTGCTGTTGGTTAAAATCAAAACTCTGTCCCATCGTTGGCTCAAAGAGCTGATAGGGCTTTTGCTGCCAGTTGTGGTTATGCCAGCCAAGTGCAGTCGCAAGCAATTGGGCCTCGGCTTGGCTGGCGGCTCTATTTTGCTGTTCGCAGCGATCTTTCAGTAAGTCCCATAAGCGTTTAACACTATCGAGTTGAGACATTACCGCAACGGTGCTAATTAAATCTGTACTTGAAGGCTCTGCGCCCCCGGATGCATTAAGTCCCAAATCGGTACTTAAGCTTAAGTCTTGCCTGAGGATATTTTGCACCGGGTGGCTTAATGCTTTGGAAGCAGCCGTTAAGGCCTGTTGGGCTTGTTGATATTGAGCTTCTAACTGCTTTAGTTTTGCGGTAGCCGACGTTAACGCATTTTCTAATGTGAGATTTTTATTCTGCTGCTCGTAAAGCTTCGATTGAAGTTGTTGCAACTCCTGCTCGAGTTGGCTATTGGCACCATGTGCCTGCGCTAACTGTTGCTCAAGGGCTTGTAGCTCAACCAAGGCTGTTGGCAAACAGTGCGCCGCAGTTAAGGATGTGTCGGTAGTTAAGGGATTAGCAGCAAAGGTGCAAGCATCACTAATAGCGGATGTGTTGCTATATGTCTGGTGGGCAAGCTGCTGGATCAAACTTTTTAAGGGCTCAAAATGCAAGAGCAACAGTTTTAAGTCAAACACGCTTAACTTCGGGCTACCCGAAAAAAAGCTTATATCCTCCTTAGCCCAGTTGTGACTGAGTTCATCTAAGCGTTTTTGTTCATCAAGGGTTAAATGCTTAAAAGAGTTTTCTTCTTGGTGATCAGGCATGTTTATCCGCCTCTAGTTGCTCTATCAGACTACGTATTTCAGGGCGGGGCGTTAATTGCTGCCGCTGCGGTAATTCTGAAACAAAACCGACAATTTGGCGTTGATTGTCTATTGGCAGTTTTTTAAATTGTCGCTGCAGCTGGTAGAGAGTTTCTGGACTCGGTTCAGGGTAAGGGTTTGCTATTTTAAAGGGCTCTATCCGTCCGGCTAATAAAGCCAGCTCATTCCCGTCGATAACGGTAAATACCCGAGGAAATAATGCGGGCAGGTA
Source organism: Shewanella sp. MR-4 (assembly GCF_000014685.1). Taxonomy (NCBI): domain Bacteria; kingdom Pseudomonadati; phylum Pseudomonadota; class Gammaproteobacteria; order Alteromonadales; family Shewanellaceae; genus Shewanella; species Shewanella sp. MR-4. Next base: position 2,040,232 of record NC_008321.1, on the reverse strand, counting down.
ACTCATCAACTGCTCTGTATCTACACGACGTAGTATGGCATTTTGAGCCACTAACCGTTCATTCTCCTTCATGATTTGTTCTCTATCCCACTGTAATTGCTGTGTTAGTGCTTGATGTTCGCGATGAGTCACCTCCTGTAACCTCTGGCGCTCAGTAGCGTTATCTGCAGCAAGCAACATGGGCAGGAGCAGCTCAGCGACCAAGCTTTTTTGGGGTAGCTCAGCATTAACAGTCAAAGCACAACGTTTGGCTAAGTGCTCAAAGGAAAGAACCTGCCAACCTCGGTTAGACAATTGAACTAGCAATTTAGGTAGCGCAGCCTCTAGGTTTGGCTGACTCTTTGCATCGTAAATTAGTTGTAACGAATTATGTCCCCCAAGACGTGAATCTATATCGGCAAGCGCTTGGGAAAGCCGCTCCCCTTTAGTACAAGCTAACCATTGCTTTTCCCCCTCGATGGGGAGTTCAACTGGAACTTGATTAGCGCTTAGCGCCCAAGCGGCAAGGTGGTCTTGTACCCAAAAGATGATCACAGATGTTAACTGGCTGAATTGATGAGATGTCATTGGCCTATTCTTTCATTCTTGATTGGGATTCTGGCAAGCATGATTTGTCATTGTTATTGTCCTCAAAGGCTTCAAGGTCAAATTGCTGAAACTTAGCGACAGTTTCTTCAAAGTCTGCAAACAGTGCGTCTTTTTGGCTTTCAGGTTTGTCTGCTGCATTTATCTGCGAAAACGGGCCAGAAATTGAGCTAAGAAATCCCATTTTTATTCCTTGTCTATATTGTCAACACTGTCATTTATGCTGTGCCAGTTATCTTTAGCCTGTTCGAGGGCTGTAAATAGCTCTTGTTTGCTATCAATACCGCTCGTGCTGGCCAATGTTTCTGCCATGCCGTCAGCCATCCGGTAAGAATCTCCCGCACTAAGTTTACGTTCAAGATAGCCAAAAATATCACCGCTTAACTTACCTTGCTGAAGTAACGAATCCATTCGATTAACAGTAAAAAACTCTGGGTTTGCCACAGGTAAAAGCCAGATAGCAGACAATGAGCCAGGCGCTGCCTCAAACTTTTGCTCTAGTCCAAAGGAGCCTACGCCAAGGCCCACAACGAGCCTTTCGACATCATTGCGATTTTTGGCTTTATCAGGATCAATTTCAAAGTTACGCAGCGCTTGAACATAATCGTCAAAATCATCATACATTTCAGGTGTAATCCCATCCTGCGCGGCTTGCAGCGCACGCTCACCCAATTGCTTAACGTCTTCGTCTGGCTTTAAAATCCCTACAGCTTGTAAAAAGTTATTCGCAAACTGTCCTAGTGCCTCGCCTAGTTTGGGTAAATGAGTCGCGATAGTGTTTAGTACTGGACCTAAACTACTAGCAAACGAACTCAAGGCACTGCCAATAGTGCTGCAGGCTGAACTAATGGCAGTGCTAATGATGCTTAAAAATCCCATAATGACGCTCCTATTAATTAAAATTTTTGATAATTAGATAATTGGTCAAGAACCGTTCCAAATTCAGCACACTTAGATTTTGTGTCTGTGAGCTTTTTAACAACATCAGTAGCAGAACTGGTTGCTAGTGTATTAAGCATCGCTGACAGACCCTCACTCCAGATTGCAAAATCGGTGGCAGGAAATGGCCAAATCGCATTTGTTTTCGATTTTGTACGCAGGGTTGGATGACAATCTTGCATCAATGCGAGTAGCAGCACCGTAAAAGGATGAGTTGGCAATGGTAAATTTGCCCCCCTCCTCCATTCATCTTGATTGACGGGATTTTGCGCTGCAATTGGCTGCCATTTCTCTAGCCAGAGCTTCAATGCCTCAGAAAGTTTCAGCTGCTTTAACTCGATTACATTAGACTTTTGCAAAATAGGTGGAGTTAATTCTAATAATATATTCAATGCCTTGCGCCCAGCGCGCACAAAATCAGCAAAAGATAATTTATGTTCTTCTTGGGTAAGCCAGCCCAGGTGAGTAAGTGTAGGATAATATCTGGCTCTCTCTTGCCAGAGCTGATTGACTGCCAGTTGATTAATATCATCCTCGGATAATGGATCTCCATCGGTTTGCGCTAGATCTGCGCGGATAGCCCCATGAGCTGGTCCATGCCATCCGCCACAAAAAATAACCGCCTCACCTGTAGCTAAATTAGGTAAATAATCACGCTGTGCCTCATCCATCATCATGGCTTCGCCCATTGCGCGCCTATCGTCCTCAGCAAACAAACGATGAACAATTTTGGTATGAGTATTTTTAATCACATCCGCCACTAACTTAGCTGGAATTTGATCTGCAATAATCAATCCTTCTCCGTATTTACGCACCTCAGCAAGTAAGTCAGCAAAGGCGTCAACGGCCATTGCACGCGCCTTATCGCCAGGCTCTGGTTTTGCCAATAAACGATGAGCTTCTTCTATTAATGTTAAGTGACGAAATGTGCTGTCTTTTCCATGCCTGTAGCGGATGGCTTCGCTGACCGCGCCCAACAACAGCGCCATCATTAGCGCCTTACCTTCGCCATCTTTAATTTCTTCTAATTCAATAACGACCTTGTTATCAAGTAGCGCATCGACATTCAGCGATTGTGGCACATTGAGAATATCCCCGAGTACGCCATGAGTAAGACTGGTCAAACGTGAAACCAGAGAGCCGCGATATTTTTCTTCAAACTCTTTACCCATTCCTTGTTCAGGGATCAACAGGTCAAGTTGACGGATCATATCTCCCATAGTTGGCCAGACCTGCGCCGCTGGGTCAAAAGGATCATCGCAACAAAAACAAGAGTTATCCGTTAAATCCCAGCCCTTTTCCTCGTAGGCACGCAGAATCGCTTGCTCAACTAAAAAGGGCATAGAGGCTTCCATCGGGAAAATCGCAGCAAATACATTGCGTAAAAATGACGCGTGACTTCGAATATGTTGCTTCGGGTGCACCAATGCGAATGGATTGAGCCGCAAACTACGGTGTTGATCGCCATTAGGACGATAATACGCCACCTGATTAGGCATATGTTGATGTAAGGCGCGGTACTCAGTTTTGGCGGGTTCAATCACTAAAAAAGGCAATGCCGATTCAATTAATAAATTAAGGCAGGTTGTGGTTTTACCCGCTCCAGTGACCCCAGTCACAAAGATATGTTTATTAAAATCAGCCTTGTTGAGGTTGATTGAATTAGTGTGTTGCTTACGACCTCGATCAATAACAGCCCCTAACTTAAGTGCATCATCGGCCTTAACTCTTGGTAAATCAACAATAAATTCTACTGTTTTGCGCCGGCGCAGCCCTGGTAACTCATGCCGTGGTAATCCTGCAACCATAGCGAGTTCATCAGCTGTCAATAACGTCGAAAACTGTGATTCATGACTGCTAGTGATACTGTGAAACAAAGCGTTTCTATAGTTAAGTGATTGCTTTAACGTTGGTAACTGTAATAGTTGTGCGGCAGAGGTTTCATTCAGATCAACGACTTCGAGTGGGCTAACAGTGATTTCTCCCCCTTGATAGGTGGAACAAATGGTATTTTTTAAGCGGCGATAACTGGATGGCGTATCCGCCGCAAGGTAAATGGCTGTGCCAAATAAGCCTTTAGTTACGCCCTTTTGCAACCTAGGAATAAGGGATTTTTCAATATGATCGAGCAGATGCTGGGCGCGTTTATCGGTCACTTCTTTAGTTAAACCTATATTGTTCCCTGCAGAGCGATTTAGATTATAGGTCTCATTAACACTCGTTGAGTGGCTACTGCCTTTAGTATCAGCAATACTGGTACTTGTGCCCCAATTTTTGCCTTGAGTTTCGCTACTAGAGGTACCTGACGAGTGATTGGATGATGAATTGTCATTGGAGCTCTTTCCAATATTTTTACTCTGCGAAACACCGTCACTTTTGCTGCGAGTATCGGTGCGCCCAGTATTGGTACTATCCGATGTCCCCTCGCTGAAACTATTGCCCTTTTGCTCATTGTTATTACTACCCGCTTGAACACTGGTTTTCACCTGAATGGATAGTTCGCTTGCCAGTTCATAGGCACCATCTAGATAAACTCTTGCATCTTTACGAGTTAAAGGTTGCGTCACCACAACCATTTGCCAATTAGCAGAATTGATACTGTCTGAATCACTGCCACTACCAGAAAGCAAAGTTCTAACAAGTCTTTCAATACCCTGATAGTCTTCTTCGTCACTGTCTTGCTCTTGACTCTTTCCTGTTGGAATACCAAGTACAACACCTTTATGCTTACTTTCTTGTAGACGAGCCATCAAGGGCTCAATGTTTTCTAGCTTAGAAAGATTAATCCCTGGTAATTGGCCCTCAAGCGCCCCGCGTAAATTTTTAAGCGCTTCATGCCCAGGCCCATCAATTGCAGAGGTTAACTGGTTAACCCCAAAATAAAGGGCAACCCCTTCTAAACTAACATCAAGCAAATAAACAAACTGAATTTGATCTTCATGCTCTAATGCAGCATAAACATTAGCCAACGCCAGCCTATATGCGCTTGGATTTTCATCATTAATTCCTTCTACACGTAACAGTTTTAACGATGAATTGGGTAAGGATAATGGCAGCTGAGCAAATTGAGGGGTGGGCATGCAGGCTATGTGCTGCAAAATATTGCTGCGACCCACAACAGAATCGGAAAATTTGGTGATGACTTCTTGAGACATGCAACAATCCTTATCACAAAGCCAGAAATATAGACTGCGTCAATCCCTGACAAAAAATTAAAAGTACTGATTATCTTACGAAGATATTGGTCAATTTCGATAAACCAGTCTCAATCATCGTTGCAGGACGTTTTTCAAGCGCCCCACCACACTTAGGACATACATCAAACCAGTTGTAGCCACGCGTAATAACATCACTTTTGAACACTACTGTTTTGTGCCAGTCGCAATTAGAACAAATAAATGTCGTGCAAGGGGGAGGAACAGGCATGGTAATCCTTACGCAAGCTTGAATGTGACACATGCTACACGATAAGACTCAACCTTTTCTACTCACTAAGATCATATTTTTAATAAATATTTGCACTATAAATTACGGTGTTTTCATCTTTGCTGTATATGCATTACTCAGCAACAGATCTGCAACTACATTAAGGTATACACAAACACATTAACTTAAACATCAGTGGCATCATGCAGGTGTAGTCGCCACTTACCAGACTATCTAGAAATCTCACTTCACAATTTCAATTAGACATGCGGTGTTTAAAATTTATTACTTAAAATTAACGTGTTATAGTATTTGAAATTTAAAATAAGGTAGCCAGAATGGACTCAAAAGCTCAAAACATGCGTCAAAAAGTGCAGCAAATTTTAGATAGTAACGCACTGCACTCTCATCAAATCAATGCTGCACAGAAAACTTTTAATGCATTATCAAGTGAGCAAGTCAGGGCCGTTGTTACTGCCGCGGAAATGCAAGCGGGTAAATCAGGAATTGCGCTGGCATTATGCTGTCTGCAGCGGTTGAGCTTAACTGATGCACAAATTTGTGACCGTACACAACTTAAAGACACTCTCTATCTTGTCACGATGCCTGATACTGCATTAAAAGAGCAAGCTGAAGCAGATCTTAAGTTAGCCAAAAACGTCGTCGTGAGTAACTTCGTCAATTTTGAAAAAACGCTAGAAAGTGAGTTCAAAGGCAATCCCCCTAAACTGATTATCATTGACGAATGCCACTATGGGTCCAATGTCGCAGCGGTTCGCTATAGCAAAATCTTTGATTACCTAGAGCTAGAGAATGACAGCTGTAACGTGGTATTTATTTCTGCAACGCCGTTTGGTGCGCTGTATGGTGCAGAAACCGAATATCAAGAAGCACTCGAAGCCAAAACAGAAGCAGAATCAAACCAAGACCTAGAGCTTTTAGAAGAAGCTAATGATATTGCAGCAAAAGCGCTCAAGGATTCGATTTTAAGACGCGACTTTAATACTCGCCTGGTTTTTCATAAAACAAGTGATGAGTACTACGGCGTTCGCGAAATGTTACGTAATGACAAAGTAAAAGCACTCATCGATGATAATCGCAATTTTCTGTTCCCGTCCGCTGAACGCGATGCATTTATCAATCAATTTAAACAGCATGAAGGTATGGGTTGGTCGCTAGTTAGGGTTCCTGCTGGCTTAGCTATGGAAGCCAAGCAATTTCTTAAAACCCAAGGTATTGATGAAAACTCAATCTACATTATTGGTAATTCATTGAGTGGTGTGCCTGAAGATGAACACTGCTCAATTGAACGCTTTAAAAAAGAATTTGATGACGCATTATTGTTCGAAGATAAGCTAATTGCAATTACCGTCGCCAGTGCACGCGCGGGCATCAACTTCGGTGCAATGATGAAAAACAATCTCATCTCAACATGGGATAGCACAGTTGCGAGTGTTGCGGCTGTTGTTCAAGCAAACATTGGACGAGCGTGCGGTTATCACGGCAATAACGAGTCCACTCACTATACAAACTTAAATGCCACTGAAGCTTACGGTGCAATCCTCAATCATCTAGAACAAACTTGTTCAGACCAAGCAGCATCAGATTTCGAAGGGCTCAAAGAGTTTTTCGATGACATCTGCCAGGAATATCAAGTTAATGGCTTAGATGTGGGACTCACAATAAAATACAAACGCCGTCGACCTATCGGGGACGTAGAGACTTACAAAACTGATAGTTATGTTGCTGTGCCAGCCAAACTTCTCGACGAAGATGCAAATTTTAGGCAATACACTCAAGACAAGCATTTTCTGCAAGCGATAGAAATTATTCGCAAAGAATTTACCGCTAAGGGCGCACCTTGTGTAAAAGGTAGCAGAGCCATGCGTGGCGCAGGAAAAAATTGGATAAAAGCACACTGGGTGAACGGTGATAGTTTTGATAATCCAGAAAAAGCGCGGGCAGACGGTACACAGAAAGAAAAAACATTTATGTATACCCAAATGCTCGATGATGGTGAAGAACTGGAGTTTAACCGGGTTGTCGCACCAGGTTCCGGCGAACTATCGGAGAACAAACTCATCACTGCAGCCATATTTAGTGTTTACAACATTTCTCGTCGTGATGTGGCAAAAAAAATCATGTCACAAGAAGATGTTTATCAGATGTGCGATCACTTTGGCATCGAAAGAGATGACACCATGATGGTGCTCTATAAGCGCGGTGAATACGATATTGACCGCTCATTAGCCAAAAAACAACACAATGAACTGCCAGAGAAAACCGGACAACTAAGCGACGAATCCCACTTTTCTGATAAAACACAGGCAGTCTACTGAGTGATTCTCTGACTATGAATATTGCAGAACAACATCGGCAGCACGTACAACGAGCGATTGAAACAACCTATGAGCATCAACGAATTGCGGCTAAGAAGACTTTTGACAAGTTTTCGGCAGGCGCTCGAGCTGTCGTCGTTGCCGCAGAAATGCAATCAGGAAAGTCAGGTATCGCTCTTGTACTTGCTGGATTACAACGCCTTGCCCTGTCAGATGAAGCCATCTGCGATAGAAAACGTCTAAAGGATACCTTGTACTTAGTTACCATGGCTGATGTGGCATTACAGGAACAAGCCAAAAGAGACTTAGCTCCGACACCTAACATCGTTATAAGTAACTTTGCCAATTTCGAATCCGCTTTAGTAACCGACTTTAAACACCAGGCTCCCAAACTCATTATCATTGATGAATGCCACTATGGCAGCCACATTGAGGCTATTAGATACAGTCGGGTATTTGACTACATCGAAAAAGAAAACACGGAATGTTGTATTGTTTTTATCTCAGCAACACCATTCAGTGCGCTCTATTCTGCTGGCGCCGATTCAATCCTAAGACATAATTTCCACACTAAGCTGGTGTTCCATAAAACGGGCAGTGACTACCATGGAATCCGCGAAATGCATCGACACAACCAACTTATCAAGTTAAGTGAAGATCAACGGGATTTTTGTGATGATTCGTTATTACAAAAGCGTTTCATTCGTCAATTTATGGAACACGAAGGGCCAGGTTGGTCACTCATCAGAGTCCCATCCAGTCAAGCTAAGACTGCCAAACAAGTGCTGATGGCTCATGGTATTGCCGAAGAGCAAATCTACATTATCGGCCAAAAGCTTGTCGGAGTCGCTGAGCACGAACTTTGCAGTATTGATGACTTCAAGTCGGAATATGAAACAGCAGCAATGTTCGACGACAAACTGATTGCAATCACTGTGGCGGGCTTTCGCGCTGGTGTGAACTTTGGCCAAAATATGAAAGAAAGCTTGATCAACACTTGGGATAGCACAGTCGCGAATATTGCAGCCGTTGTTCAAGCTAACGTCGGCAGAGCATGTGGTTATCATCAAAATACCCAAGCCAAACACTTTACCAACCTAGATGCAGTGAGAGCTTATTCAGATCTGCTCGATCATCTTGAAGCCAAAGATGATTCTGAAGACTTTGAAGGTTTACACCAACTCTTTGAAGATATCTGCGACAAGTATCAGGTGAGAGGATTCGATCGCGGCACAATGATCGCACCGGAACCACAAGTTCAACTCACTAAAAAACTTGATGATTCCGCGACCTATCTAACTAAGGGATATATCGCCGTACCCGCCAAGCTCTGCTGTATAGACGCTGATTTTAGTGCCTATACGTCTGATCCTGAGGTGCTTGAAGCCATTCAGCTCATCCGCGGTGAATTTTTAGCAGAAGGAACACCCTACCCGAAAAGTGGTCGAGCCATGAAAGGCGACGACAAAAACTGGATTAAAGCGCAATGGGTCAATGGTGTCACTTATGACGACTACACGCCAAGTTGTGCTAAATCAAGAGCAATTGATTTCACTGCTAAATTGAACGATGGCATTGAGGTGGAATTCAACCAAGTGGTAAATCCTGGCGGTGGAGAAATAACGGCAGATAAACGCGTAATGGCAACTATCTTTAGCACTTACAATTTATCACGCAAAAAAGATGCTTTTAAACGTGCAATGGATGCCGATGACATGACAGAAATTTGCCAAGTTCTCGGCTGCGAATATGACAATACTCTCATTCTACTTTATCAACGGGGCGAATTTTCTCAGTCACTCACCGACCAAAAACGGCAAGATCCAATCCAAATTTCAAAAATTCGCAGTGACAGTATCTTTAAATAACAAAGCCGCTATAAAAAGCGGCTTATCGTCATAGAACATGCTTAGTAGCAATCAGCTTTGCTTGCCTTAGCGATCATCTCTTTCTGTTCTTGAATGGTCTCTTTCACAATCTTGTCAAAGAACTTCTTTTTCTCTCTAGATGATGCATTACGCACAAAATCAGAGAAAGCTGTTGATTTAACTCTTTCACGCTTAGATAGCATCACTTCCTCCCTTATGTAACTGGATTTAGGCCAACGATGGCTTCTAAGGACTGGCGATTGTACTTTTTGCGCAATAACGCGTCAATGTCAGTCACATTAAAGTGGGGGTTATCGTTGTCACCGTCAATGTTTTTTTCGATGAACGTAATATTAATTTTGTCTTTAAAATGGCGTTTAAGTTCACTTACCACGCGTTGCGATTCCAGAAACTGCTCAACAAACACTGCTTCAGGTACTCGCCTGCCTTCAACTTTCTCCCGCGCTTTCACCAGTTTCCATGCTTGTTCAGGTTCCTGATAAACAAAGATAATAAGCACGTAACGCTCATGTCCTATGGAGCGTACAATGTTGTCTTTTGCCTTGTCAAAGCTAGAGAGTGTTGAGTCCAAAATGAAGCTTACATTGCGCTTTAATGCGCGGTCATGAATAGCCTCAACTAACAGTGTAGCGGGACGTTGAAACAGAGGCGAATTCAAGCCGTTATAATCTTCAAACTCTTTTCTAAGCTCATCGTTTTCAATATGCACCAAGCCTTGACCATGCTCATTAGCAAATGCGCGGATCATCGCACGGGCTGTTTCAGTTTTACCCGCACCAGGTGAGCCTGCCATAAAAACAGATACCGGAGACTCCTCCTGCGGTAAATGATCAACTAACCTATTGGCCACCGCTTTTTTCATTTTCTTGGCTTCTTTGGTAGCTTTCTCAGTGATCTGTTGATCGTCCATAGCTAAATCCTAACTATTGGTAATTTTCAGCACAGGCGTTAAGCACTCCTGTAAGCTCAATCCACCATGGTTGTAATAGTCACCAGCGGTAAAAGCACCGACCCCCGGGGCCATGGCAAGCGATACCGAATTATTCCAATGCCAGCCCATCTGCGGAAGATCGGTCGAGGCGTTATCATGCAAAATGGCGCAGCGGGACAAATACTTACGCACCAGTGGCTTATCCAGCACAACCTTCGGCAGTTTGTCCGGCAACCACAACCAACCATGGTCTGTCACAATGCGAACCTCACGCCAGCCTGCATCCAACAGATGGCAAACCCTATCGGCCACTTCATTGAGCACAGCATCAATCCCCAAAGGCAATTTGCGCTGCTGCTGGTGGCCCAGGTTATCCAGGTCGCCAGTTTGTAACCAGGCAAGTCCTTCTGGCTCGCCACTATCGAGCCCCTCTAAATACTGCCACCCGTGTTCTGCCAGCAGCTTTTTAAGGTGATAAGCGCTGAAATCACTCGAAGTCGCCGCAACAGACGGCGTAAAGTCCTGAGTATCCTGCGCTCCCGTTAACAAGCCTGCAATCGGTGTCACTGCGGCTTTAGCGGTGTCAGTCAATGACGGCAATGCACTCCACTGGCTAGTCAGCTTGGCCTGTATTTGGCGCGCAAATAGCTTTTGTTCCAACCATTTGGCGCAGTCATAACGCAAACCATCAACAAAAAACACCACTAACCCCTTGGCTAAATAGCCTGCAGTAGCCTCGTTAATCTCACCATCTCCTGGGTAACCCTGACGCCTCACCAATGCCTGGAAGTTATGGGTCACTTCAGAGAGCCAAGGAGAATAGATAAGTGCAAGTACTTCTGCTACCAGCTCTTGCTGCTGAGGCTCTATTGCCAGTGCCATCGCCTGAAGTGCGGCGGCATCGGCTTGCCAATAAATGTCACAGTAAAGGGCTGCCATCTCTTGAGGTGATTGATGGGTAAACGGCTGCGCCGTCAGCTTCGCCACTTTGGCAAGCTCGGCCAAAATTTGCAGATACTTAGATTGTCCTAAGCGATACCAAAGCCAGCTTTCACGCACCTGATGGGTTTTATACAAATCCGCAATGTTGCTCCTAACCAAGCTCAGTTCGCCCTGCCCCAACGCCACTAGGGCATTCATCAATCTCTGCTCTTCGCGGGCGTTTTCGATGGGGTAATGACTAAAATCCGCCGCCAAATCGACTGGCACAAGCGTAGCAATCGCAGTGAGGAGAGAATGCAGATTATGGGCCGAATCCTCAAACCGCTGCCACACCTCAGCCCAAGGCCCCTCGGCATTAAGCATGGCTGCCAACATCTGCTGATGGGTATCATCACCTGGTTTCAGACCGAATTCACTCTCGCAGGTTTGGCAAAATAGTTGCCACTTGTTTTCATCCCACTGGGCACGTTTCTGACTGGGATGATTAAGCCACCCCAGCAAATCTTTAATGGGATCGTTAAATACCAACTCTTGAAAGTCTTTCGCCTCTAAACGACGACCTTTCAGTGCATCCACTTGGGTTTCAAGTAAATCACGCAGCACTTTGGGAATGACCTCTTGAGTACTGTTATCTTTAGCCACATCCAGCTCTAGTCCAACCCTTGGGTTCGTCAAAAACGAGCCAACACTCCAGTCTCGTCCAGCAGTATTATAGGCCCACCAGCTGCCACGGTATTGCAGCTCGGCTAAGGGTCTTAACTCATCCGGACATTCCTCAATGGCACGCAGAGCCTTACGCCCCACACCAGGGAGATAGATGATGGGCGTGCGTTCTTCAACCAACGGTGCTTCGTCTAATACGCCGGCAATGGCACATTTGAGCCAAATTGCAGGGCCAGTACGCTGTTCAGGTTGATACTCGCCCAACTCTAGCAGTTCAGGTAAATATTCTTTGATTAATGGCATCGCACTTTGCCATTGGCACAGCTCATCGGTCCACAACACCGCAGCAGGCTTGACTTGAACTGACTTGTTATAGGCAGCAGCATTGCGCAACTGCTCGATTAAATAGTTAATAACTAACATCTAAACCCCAATTTTTCTTGCATAAAGTGACCAAGTCAGCTTGTCGACGGGCTAATACATCCGGTGTCCAATTAACCTCACTTAGCACCTGCGTCGTCAACACATATGATGACACCCCACTTTTACCGCCAAAATAGGCAGTCTTCTTGCGCTCAAAATCAAAATTTGATGCTGATGAATTTCTACGTTGGGTGAGTGGTACCAGGTTAGCTAAGCGATGAGTCCAGCTGTCGCGAATCTCAACATCGGGCCAATTCGCTTCCCATTCAGAGCCGGCTTCAACCGTTTGCGGTAATACATGTTCAATGGTCAGAATCGAATGGTCATATTTGGCGGCAGCATCTGTCAGAAATGAATCAGTTCTCAAAATCAGGTAATTACGTCTACGCGCAGTTAAATAGTAAACATTGCCATCAATTGCAGCTAAAAACTCGTCTTGCTCATTTTGCGTTAAATTAATACAAGTAATACCGGGTGAGACAGCGGCATCTATTTCGGCCAAAATTTGGGCATAACGTTCTATCCGTTCATTAATATTAGCGGCACAGATGTGTAGCTTGGCAGCTAAACGTTCTAAGCTGGAAACGAGGTCTAAAACCGCATCACTGTCTGTGCCAAACTTAGCCAGATAGTGAATAGCAACGGGTAACCAGTCAGAGTTATCAATTCTGTTTAACCAATAAAACAACTGATTAATATCGCCAGCATTGTGAGTCGCTTGGTAAGCGCAATCCCTTGCTATTAAATAAGCATCGGCATAAGGAGTAATAACATTATTAATCAACACCTCAGGATGGGTCACCTTGCTCAGCACATGCTCACGGAATTCATCGATTAGCGCACGTTTTGCCTTACTTTTGGCGTAAATCATCCTGATATAGGTTAGAAGATCGTTGAAACCATTACGCCCGGTTTCTACCTCTATCTCTTCCCATTTATCATTAAAAGATTCGCGCTTAGCTTCTGAGATCTGCCCAATTGCCTCAGCTTTTATAAGATCCGATGGCAGCAAATCCAAACCACGATTATTGAGCACAGAAAAAACCCGGAAAGCAGACTGCTGGCTCGGCGACGTCACCGCCACCAAGAAACAACGCGTCATCAAAAACATACCAAACTTAATGAGCAGTTCGTCCTCAGTAAACTTGGACTGCAGTTTTTCCTTCAGCAACAACGCATTTTGACGAATATTGATTTGTGATTCATTTTCCAACTTTGCAATATCCAGTGCCGCCAATGCGGTAAAATTCAAAGCTTGCACTGTGTCAGCAAAAAATGTTCTATCACGCTGACGTAACGCTAATCTGGGTTTTGCGGGTATGCCCTGCAGTTTTTTACCAGGCTCTTGAATGTACGCAAAACATTCAGCGCGCGCCTCTTTATCGTCAATAAGTGACGTCAACGCTGCAATCAAAATCGTCAATGTGGTGAGTCGTTGCTGACCATCAATCACTTTGGCGTGAGGAATATTTTCTTCTTTGATGAGCACAATACTGCCCAAGAAATAACTTTCTTCAGCCTCATGACTGTAAAAATCGTACAGATCATCAAACAACTCGCCCGCTTGTTCGGTGGTCCAGGCATAAGGTCGTTGATATGGCGGGATTTCATAGTCAAAATCTGAGCTAAAAATCTTCGACAGTGGGTATTCCGCCCCAGTAATATTTTTCGACATCCCTGTTACTCCTGCTTGTCCCTAGCCGCCTGTTTATCTGCCAGGCTGATATGGTGGTCGTTAATACGCGCACCTTCTTTCTCACCATACTGCAAACCTAAGTGATACCAAGGTGCGGATTCGACATCGGTGCCACGGTCTTTATTCCAGTTGATATTGGGCTTGGCGCGCAAAATACCGGCGCCTTTTTTACCTATGTCTGGCGCTTGCATAAAGGGGCGGATATTCAGGCGCACACCGTCGTTTAAGTCAGGGTGCCAGCCTATGGGCTGTTCGTGCAGCGGTTTCCAGCGCACAAAGATATCCAAGCCGCTTTTTCCGCTAATGGCCTCACCTTCGAGAATGGCTTCGAGGGTATCTTTTAAGTTTTTGGCGGCCATCAAACGGCTGTCGGCGCCATCAATGCCCTCTTTTACGCCGTGCTCTTGGGTGCGGATCCACTCACCAAGGTAGGTGTAAATCAGCCGCTCCAGGCCTTTGTAGTCGAGCTTATGGTAGTTCACCAGCACCGAGAAGCCGTCGTTAAGGCCATCCCAAATCTGCCAAATAAACGGGCGATGCTGGAAGAGTTTGCAGTGCTGCTCAAAAAACTTATCCCTAAGCCAGGTCTCTAGGTTCTTGCTGCCGACACTGGCAAGGAGATTCGTGAGCACCGAAGCCGACCAATCCTCCTCGAAGGCTGCCTGCAGCATGGCCTCTAAGCGATTGGCTGCCGCCTTTTCACCGCGAATAGCAGGCAAACACACAATGCCATCGTCATCTTGCAGCGCTAACAAGTCATCACACTTATCGACCCAGGTGCGCATTTCATCGGCCAGATCCATGGTGTCATCAAGCTCGGCAGGCCAGCGGTAACCCAGCAAGCGAGCAACGGCGACCTGCAGCACAGTCTCGTCGGTGCGCTTTTCCGCAACCACAGTCCACTTTTTGTCTTCATCCCAGACCACAGAGCCGCAAGGATGACCATGGAAGATCCATTGAATCGGGTCATTGCTGTAGGGCTTAGGGAGGCCTTTGGGATATTGTTCTTCGGCGACTTTAGACCAATATTTGATGTCAAATGGTACTTTTACGAGAGTGGCATTAGTAACATTAAGCTTCTGGTCTATCTTTCTTAATTCAGTATTAAATACCTCAGAAGAACAATAAGCCCAGATTGCAGGTAAATCAGATTTATTTGACGGAATAATAACACCTGTATTGTTATCAAATGAAAGGCCAAAATACCTAGCAACTGGCAAATGACGCATTAAGCTGACACAAATGCCATCTCTCCCGACAAATCTCGACCAAGCTCTCCAAATACCACTTTTGTAATTTTCTAAAATCTCCTTCTCACTCATCATGTGGGCAAGGTCACCTTCACCACCCTCCCACTTTAAACATTGAGATAATCCACCAAACAAAGTTGAATTAACTACCGTTGTTTGGCACACAATGTAATTTTTCTCTATTTTAAAGCGTTCCCAAAATGGGCTTAAAAATCTTGGAGAGTCGAAAGTTTGAATTCCTGTACCCGTTTGGGCATTAGCTCCTAGTAACTCCAACTCCAAGCTTATATCTAGAGATAATCTTGCATCAGGATTCTCCAACTGCTTGGCTTGCTCCACGCTTTTCAGCGGCTCAATCAGCAGTTGTGCAGCTTTGTCGGCGGCGGTTTTGGGGGCGGAGACATCCAGGCCATGGAGCAAGGCACCTTGGGCGGCCGCGCCCTTGCTGAGGGTGATTAGAATGGCTTGCACAACCTCACCAGAGATGGTTTCAAAGGCTCTTGGCCCCAGGCGCGCTACCAGGTTCCAGCTGTCTTGGGTAAGCAGTTTTTCACGGAACTTTTTATAGCTGGTGAGAAACAGCCAGTTTTGTGGCAGCACTATGGTTGAGCTGCCACCTTTGGGGCTGAACTCGAGGCAACGCTCAAGAAACACGGTCGCTAAATCGGGCTTAGCTTCAGGGTAATAGTTTTCACAGAAATCTTTTAGGGTGTCGCACTGCTTACCGCGAGCAAGATACGGTACGTTGGTGGCTACCAGGGTGTATTGATTGGCAAGCAGCTTAGCCGCCATCGCCAGGCCCTGGGCGGTGACTTGGGCGGATTGGGCTTCGTCACCTAGGTTTTGCATACCGGCCTGCGCATCCAGCAAGCGTTGCCAGGGCGCTGGCTCACCCTCTTTTTTCCCGTGGTAGTAAGCACTATTAACATCGATGAGGCTGCCGAGCACGGGCGCGTCGTTAAAGGTGCGGGCAAACCAGCCTAAGGCGTCGCTGATCTCAGGGCGCTGTTTGGCCAGAGCTTGCCATTCGCTGCTAAGGGCACTGACATCGAGACCCGAGCAGGCCAAGTTAAGTGCTGGCAGCGTGCGATAACCTCCGGCGTTAGGGTAGCGCCAGGCTTCGAGCGCCAGGGCAAAGGCGGCGATTTCGACGCAGCGGCTATCGAGCTCCAAGCCGTGGAGGTTTTGCCGTAGCACAAGGTCGATGGCGGTTTTGGCATCACAGCCTTCAAGCTCAATGCGCATCGGCACCAACATCAAAAACAGCGCGACCAAAAAGTGGCCGGAGCCACAGCAGGGGTCGAGGGTTTTAAGCGCAGCGATATCCTCAGGCCAGGTGTCAAACCAGCCGCCTGCGGCTTGCCACAGCTCGCCTTGGCTATCCTTGGTTTTCACAAAGCGCAGGTACTCCAGCGGTACGCCATTAATAGCGGCGGCGCGGCGCAAAGTCGCCTCGTCGCTGGCGCTACGCAGGTCGGCATCGGTTAAGCGTTTTTTCGCCCACCAGACGCCCAGACTGTTATCCAGCAAAAAGCTCACCATATAGGGCTCGGTAAAGAGCTGAGTGACCGGACTTAGCTCATCGGCGCCAATGGGGACACCGGCGGCATTCACCTCTTCTTTACGCTTGCTTTGCCAAAACTGATAACACCAGCCGAGGCTATCCTGAGCCGTGAACACCGCCGTTGGCAGGGTGAGAATGAGGTCTTCCAGCTCGCGCACCCTATCAATGGCGAGCGGTAAGGCAAACACCGGCGAGTCGGTGCGAAATATCTGCGGCAACATCCGCTCGGCCAATACTCCAGCGAGCTGCCAGCCATCTTTTACGCCTTCATCGGCAGCCAGCTCCTGACACTCGGCCAGGGTAACGGCGGTGTATTGGTCATACATGAGCAGCTGGTTTTGTTCTAAAAATCGGGCAAATAACATGCGATGCCAATGCTCATACGCCATTTCGGCGCTTAAGTGCGCTATGTCTTGCTTACTATTGCTGTGCAACCTATCCCCGAGCTGGCGGGCATGGGCGCGCAGGCGGTTACGCAGCGCTCGCTCATCTTCTTTTAGGTAGATTGGCGCCTCGCCTAAACCAACGCCTAAGCGGGTTAAGGCCTCGAGTGCGGCAATCTCAGTCAGCTCTCGGGCACGGACAACGGATTTTTCAAGCAGGCTTCTTAGGGTTTTATCCAGGGCTTGACGCATAAGAGGTTCTCTATCTCATCTAACTGTCATTTGAGTGAGCCTTGCCCAACTTGGGCAAGGCTGATATTAACGCGGCTTTTTTTAAGGCTCTTGTTAAGGGTGCTTTACAAGCGCTACTTTAACGACGCTGGGCGATTATCGTTAAGCGCCGCCATGACATCGGCCCGCACCTGCTTAAGCCAGGCATCGAGCTCAGCTTCGGTGTTAATCACCACCTTGGACAGCTGCACCTGCTTGGCCTTTGGCACTAACCTGTCTACCGCCTCTTGCCGTACTCGACTAAAGCGGCCAGCCAAGGCGGAGGTTTTATCGCTCCATTGGGTGAGCGAGGTGTTTTCGATGCTGTCGATCACTCTGTCGTTGCCGGAAAGCGGCTGCATCTCGAGGTTATCCAAATGGTGCTTGGTTAACAGCTCGCTTTGCTGAGAGCTTGAAAGCTGCGCCCAAATGGCGTCTTGCTCAAGCTCTTGCAGGCAGGTTTGATATTCATCCTGGAAGTCTTGATACTTCTTCATGATGGCTAGGCGAATCGCTTCAATGGCCTGTTTTAGCAGTGGTTCTATGGGGTTAGGCTCAGCCAAGAGACTGCGATTTTGCTCGATGGCACGTTTTTCACTATCAAGGGCATCGTATCCCGCTAACCCTTGACAGTGCTTGAGTGCAGCCTTGAACTCGTCCCATAGGTAAAGACGAGCACTGACTTTATCTGCCTGCGCTTTCCATTGTTCCAACTCTTGCAGAATAATGGGCTGTGATTGGTAGGCGGCAAGCAATTGCGCATTGCCTGACAAGACTTCAATCTCATTCAAGTGCGGGGTTGCTGGCGGCAGTGGCAGTGGCGCATCGCCACCGGCCTTACGGGCAATTTGCTTAGCCTGGGCTATCGCCTGGCTTAGCTTGGACTGTTCTTCACCGTTAGTACAACTCACCCCAATGGCATTGATCAAACTGCGCACCTTGAGGATTTGCACCGTACTTAGGCTGACTGTTTCGGGGCGGAATTTAGTTTGGCCGACTTTGGCGCGCTCAAGGCTTTTGGCATCGAGCGGTTTTTCTTGGCCATCGGTCGCCTTTAATACCCCAGAAGCCAACATGGCGTACAGGGCGCCGTCGATAGTGTCTTTAGGCCAACCATAAGGGGCATTTTGGAAGTTATCGCGGATTTCGGCACCGGTTTTCATCACACCGATAAAGCGCTTAATGGCCATGCACACGGGGTGTTTGTCGGCTTCGTCATTAAAGCCAATGGCAGCAAGAGCATTGGCATCGGCCGACTTACTGGCACGGTCGTACACTGTACCCCAACCTTTGACATCAACCAGTTTGAATTCGTTGTAAAGGCGCTCGCAGGCCTTTTTACCGCCATTTTCAAACTGTTCGGTAAGGGTCTCCCCCATGACCTCTGAGCCGCCGGCTAATTGCACCATAATGCCGTCAAAAATCTCTTTCAAAATAAGCTTTTTGGTGCGTTCGGCCTCATATTTACGATGCTCCATGGCGGCTTTAGCATCTTTACCAGCATCCGTGGCTGGCAGGCCACTCACATCTAAGGTGGTCTCCGCGGCTTTAAAATCCACAATGGCACTTAATAGATCAGAGCGGCGAATGCTGGGCACATGGACAAATAAGGTGGCATTGTCGGCGCTGGCACGTCTCACTGCATCGGTAAATTGGCGCTCGCTGCATTCCAGCACATGGGCATACAGTCGCTTATTGGCATCGGCTGGGAGATCCGCATCGAAACACAAATTGATAGTACGGCCTTCAGCCACTGTCCCCTGGTTAACTTTGGCTGCTGCCAATTGTCTGCGAATATAATGCTGAATTTCCTGACTGCGGAAAGTCTCAAGCGACTGTGGGTTACCACGCAGGTCGTTTTGCTGCTGCTTGAAGGTGTCATGCCATTTCTGACTCTCGACGGTTTGCAGGCGATATTCAACGCCAGCAGCGCTGTTCATCGGCAGTAATGCGCCCTCTTCCACCAGCTGGCTGAGTAAGCCTGGCAGCCGGGCACGAAGTTCGTGCTTACCTTCACTTAAATGTTCAAGCAGCAAGTCTGCCAAAAAAGCTTCCGTTGAGGCGATACCATGGTTGATATCGGCTGGCAACTTGCTCATAAGCAAGATCAATGACAGCAGACGCCCTTGCAACTGCTCATCGTCATTACCGGCTTTTAAGCGGCCTATTTTTTCGTAGATGTCTTTGCCAATCACGCCAGTTTGCAGCAGATTAATGGCAATTTGATCGTAGATAAAATCGGCTGGCACCACACTGCCCAAGGGTTTAAGTGCTGTTAACTTAGTTGCCTCGTGTACGACTCGAAGCTGGTTACGTAGCTGTGAGCCAGTACCGGTTTTGTCTAGCGCTGGTAATACCCGCTCCCAAAAGCGGCGACGTACTGGCAGCAGAGGATAGTCGGCGACCATCCACTGCTCATCATCTTTATTGGATTCAATAACAGAACCGCGCAGATGGCGGTTGATTTCACCCAAGTTTTCTTGAATCACACTCTCAATACTGACTCTGGCGGTTTCCTTTTTCTGCAGGATCACTTTGCGAATAACGGCATCAACATCGGTGTCTTCCAGTTGGACCGATACCTGGAAGCGACCCATCAGACGCTGCAGGTTTTGCAAGCCAGATAAGGCACTTTGCCCGGTAGCAACAAACAACAAGCGCGACTTGAAGACACCCGCTTTACAGCAGGTTTCGATGGCCTCTTGCACCAAATAAGCTTTATCTGGGTCGTCGGCAATGTATTGCTGCACCTCATCGAGCACGATTAGGGTTAATGGCATTTCACCATGTGGGGCTAAGGCATCGACTATCGCCTGCACCATTTCAGTGTTTGAAACATCCTCGACAATCTTGTACTGGGCACGCAGCATATCGCGCACTTCTTTATCATCGCTGCCAAAAGATGGCATGGCATGCAGTAACGCCTTCGCCATCACAGGCGAGACGTGAAGGTTACGCAGCTCTTTTTGCCACAAATCTTCGCCTTCTTTACCTTTGGCGTGCTGCTCGATATAGGCCTTTACCTGCGCCAGAATACCTTCGGCCTTAAGCCAAAGTTCAAATCTTGCCAGGTGGTATTGCTCTGATAATCTGACCGATTTGAAAATAACCGCCAATAACGCCAAACGCACCTTATCATCAGCACCCGCACCTAAGGTGCCGGAGGCGGCATGTAAACCACCCAATTTGGCGCCTAATGTTGAGAGTTCGTCAAAGTGATGACTTATAGTGTCCGGCAAATCAACCAGTGAGCGCGCATCGGTGCCATCATTTATTTTTTGATTGGTCCATAGCGTTCTGAGCATTTTAGCCAGGTGTGACTTACCAGAACCGAAGAAGCCTGAGATCCATACCCCTGGCTGTTCACCGCTGCTTTTTACGTTACGTAGAAATGTACTGAGAATATCGTCTAGCCCTTTGGCATAAGCACCACTACACACAAAAGTGCGAAGCTCATACTCGAGTGTTTCGAGCGCGCCTTGAGACAGGTCGTCTTTTACTTCGGCCACGCCGTTGTTGGCAAGTTTGCTTTCCAGTGGGTCTAACTGATATATATCGCGGTTTAGCATTGTTTCGGTCCCTCGTTAAAAGGCTGTGATAGCGGTGGCTTGATAGCCCCATCCATCCTTGGCATCAAGTAATTTGTAGTTATTGTCGTGATATTCTCCGGGGAAAAACACCACCAAGCGGCCATTCACCTGCGCAGCCAGCGATTTGACCAGTGCAGATACTGACAGGAAGCCAAATAGCGCACCGCATCCCATTAACGCTACGACAGTGTCGGCCGTTTGCTGGTTGTTAATTTCAGCGCTCAGTAATTTCACCAGTTCATCAGCAAAGTAGTCGTAGCTACCTTCGAGGTATTCAGGGTCTTCAAAATAGCCTTCTTTGTAATCCTGCTCGGCCATCCAGTTGGCAAAGGCGTTGGTTAAATCGAGCAATAACCATGGATGTTGGGCCTCGATACTGGCCTGTTCAAATTCAGTCAATCGAGCTCTAAGCTTGAGTTCATCGGCCTTGTCATACACCACGAAAATGGCTTTTTCCTCGGCAGAGATAGTGTTACTCCAGGGCACACTGATATGGTTGCTAAAGCTGTTAAGTAATTTGGTAAGTCTGTCGGACATGGATTCAATCCTTGAATTCAGGAAGTTTTAATGGTGCAAATGACACTTCTATCACTTCGCTTGCCTGTTTAAAGTGGATCAATCCTCTAAGCGTCGCACGATGAGCTAATTCGTATAAATCTGCGTGACTCTTTAAGAGCAACTTACACCAGAAACTGTTGAAAAGCCTTATACCACTAAGCTCGTGGTAATGGGCCAAAACCAAGGCAAATACCAGGTTTACATAGGTGACTTTAGGCTCGCTACGGTATTTTTTAGCCTTGCCAGTCAGATAACCCGCCTGAGTCCAGGTACCGTTTAAATTTTGCGAGAAGGACTTTAACGAAGCGGGACTAAATCTGTCCGGGTCATCTTTGGCAAGGTGCGCTTCCATGGTTTCTCTATGGAGCATCTCTCCAGGTTCTAGAGATAAAATGACCTCGGCGGAACCTCTTAATAGCGGATCTCTGGCAACGGCTAACTGCAATGCCAATAGCGGCTGAGACTCCTCTGATAAATCCCACAACTGGCGAAATATTTTAAAAAGCGGAACTTGTGGCGACAAACCATAAAGATCGACCATATGTCGAAAAGTAAGCTTACGGGCGTTCTCACTCGATTTATGCAGAAGATTGGCATCGATAATATTCGCGCGGTATTCATCCAACGATGCCTGCTCGGGCAGTGACATCAACAGTTGTGTCAGCTCTTGGATCATCATGCTTCGGGCAGCATGCGCCCCATTTTTACCAAACTTGAAGCCAATTTGAGTCAAATGCGGTAGTTGCTCCATTAATTACTACTCTTTTTCAGCGAACACAGAAACGATGACATATGGTATCTCAGTTTGTTGTAACAGGTTGCTCTTATTCACAAATATTCGTACAAATTACTCGCAATCATCATCAAATAGGCATTCACTGTAATCCATTGGTACATGACCTTGCCCTCTGGCTTGGATCACCAAAGAAATGCCATCAGCAATTGAGCAACCTTCACCATTAGGGTGATTACCAATAATTGCATGAGGGGCATAGTGTCTAAATGCGGATTGGAAACGCCGCAGTAGCGCGTTTTCATCTGAGAAATCAGGCTCTCGCGCCTTTAACAAGGCATCAAAGACTTCGAGATCCATCAAGGTGCCATCTAACCAGTTAACTTCACATCGGTAACCAAACTTCCAAACTATGGGAGAATTTTTCATTGATTCCCCCATGATGTCAGTATTATTGCCCACCAAACACGAACCGATGACCACACCTAAGATATTATTTTGTTTCGCTTTAGTTTGGATAATCTTTAACGCGTTAGCCATATTCATGTTATGTAGGCGCTTACCTGCTCCGTGACATGCTATATACACGTAACAGCGGTCGTATTGTACCCTTGTGAGGTTATCAAGCGCCATTTCAAAACTTTTAGCTTCGTAGAAGTGAGAGTGAAACAGATCAAAATTCCCTCTCAATCGCTCCAGCCCTTGAAAAAAGGGTAAAACACTGACTGTATTTTGGTCTGACTCAGACAACTCCCATGGAGCTTCTAAAATCAAAATTGCATTCTTTTTTTTCATTTCCCTTTGATTTCCTAACGTCTATTCGCCCTAAATGGGCCACAATCCACTGTATGGCTGACCGTAAAAACATTTAACAATAAAATCAGTGCATTGAATACTTACAATGAGTATTTTTTCACGAAAGCTTTAAGCACTTTGATATTCATCACAATCAAGTTGACTTTCGCAGTATTTTTCGAGCTAAAGTAGCATGGCAAGACAAGGCTTTTACAACCAATAATGTAACTAGTTACTTACTGATTAATTGGCAATTAGTTCTATTACGGTTTGACCTTTTCCTGCTCATTTACAGTTACTCATTTTATGCTGATTCAATAGCTGAATCTGTTGTTTCTACGAGCTTTTTAAAAAAAGTCAGGCATTTTTTCATATCAGGCCGGCTTACTAAATGAGTCGCTTGTTTGTCATTAATAGACCGATGAACTGCTTCACCTCGCTTTTTTATCCATTGGTTTAGTTTGGATTTAACTTGCTCAATATCACCATCAATCCAGGTCCATTTCTCTGTCACATCTATGTATAAAAAACGCTCAAATATTCCCTTAGTATTTTTGGAGTTAGGCGTATTGAAATACCAAAGCTCTTTTTCCAGTGTCGATGTAATAAATTTTCCAACATTCGAGCCAGCCAGGGTTCTCAAATCTGCTGTCAACTTTTCCTCAATGACATCTTCGACATAGGTTTCCCAAGCGGTTAAGGTCATGATCAATGCAGCCCGCTTAAGCTCCTCAGGTTCTCTTTCCCTACCTTCAATTTTGTTTAAATGGTCATAGGCTTCTAAAATCCATTCAGCATCTTGAATTGCCTTTTCAAAATTATCTTTAGCTTTTGTCACACATGCTCCCTTATCACTGATATACGTTATTTTGCAGGTCTAACCAACTTGAAAACTGATGCAACGGGTCACAGATCTTGTCCATCGGCGACAAACTCGACCCAATAACAATCCCATGAATACTCAATCCGCTATTATCCTTACGATGACTAATTTTACGGGTTAGTCCAGAAGACACCGCAAATTCACCATCGCTAACGAGCAATATATCTGCTTGATGCCATTTATTTTTATCACTTTGATCAAGAGCCAAATTAAGTGGTCCCTCTGCATCTGTACCGCCGCCGAATGACATGGACAGAAAAAGTATCATCCGCTCTAAACCCTCAGCATCGGGTGTCAGCTCCATTTCTGTCACTTCTCCCCTGCTACCAAATAGGTAAACATAACAAGCACGTTTTTCGGTTTTAGCCACACTGATACATTGCAACACCAGCGCCTTGGCAACATTCTCTGGTGTTCCTTGCATGGAACCAGAAGTATCTAGACAAACAATCATGGGACCACGGTTACGATTTATTTTGAAGCCAGCTTTTTCTTCCTTAACCTCTTGCTCAAATGTAACTTCTTCAGTGATGACGTCCGTGCCTTCAACAGCATAACTGAGCAATGCATGCTCAGCTCGTCGGGCATGCCAAAGTTTTTTAAGGACTGGATGCCCCAAAAAAGCCGCTTCTTGAGGCAACATTCGACTAATTGAGTCAGAACGAGTGATCCCCTTGGTTTCCATTGGCACAAGCGGCATAGAAATCTCTTTATCGCGTTTTTTCGTTACGCTCATCTTAGAGATAATTTCTTCAATCACGGGCTCACCGTCGCAATCTTTCATGCGCCCCAGGGTTTCAATCACTTCACGCAATTGTGGGATTTGCTCGACGAGCTTCTGTAATCGCACCATGTTCATCCAACCATGGCTTTGCAGCATTCCTTTCGATAGGCCCCAACCAAGACCAGTGACCACACCTAAATCATCAAAAATCTCTGAAAGTATTTGCCAGACTTCCAACCTTTCGGCCCAAACTGATGGCAATGCAAATGGATGTTGTCCATTAGCATTAATTAACTGCAACCAGGCCTCTAATTCAGCCTGGAGCTGACATTCAAGTTTTTTTGCATCTGAAAGAACAAGTGAATTTTTAAGTTTGGCTGAATTGCTTTTGATATGGGTAACAGCGAATTCTTCTTTCAGCACTTCTAACGCTTGCTTATATTTGATTTGAGCTAATTGCCGAGCAAGGATTAATGCTCTTGTCTGAGCACCTTCAAGAGCAGATAGTAAATCCAGTATCAAGGCATCGGTGACTTGCGGATTATTTTGACAATAAGTTGCAACACCTGAACGGCTAATTACACTAACAATGTTTTGCTGAACGGCCTCAGGTAACCAAGGGCAAGGTTGTGACAATGACTCTCCCGCCAACAACTGATTTCGCAATAATGCGATAGTCATACAGCGAGTAGATAAATCGCCTCCTGGAAGGGTAACTACAGCTGGCACCAACGAATCAGGTAATAAATCAATATCAACTAACTGCCGCTCCAAACCAGCTAAAATATTAAGTGCAGGAGCCTGCTGTGTTGGTTTTTGTTCATTCACAGAGTTCACCCTCTAACACTGCATCAACTGAAATGCTAGTGTCCGACAAATCAACTTCTTGTTCCCGTGGCAAGGCTTCAAAACCCTGTTTCACTTTTACCAGACGATTGGATAATTTATGGCTGTATTCAAGGGCGTTATCTAAACTCGCAATCACTTTAGAAAGCAGTTCAGGATTTAACCAAAGATGGCTTTCAAATACTGTCTTAGCATCTTCTCGCTGTTTGCTTAAAGCGTTGATGTGGTTTTTTATCACCGCAAGAATTTCTTCTACGCCAGCAACACGCCCCTTAATATGGTCTTCAGAATAACTAATTGATTCCATAACGGGTTTAAATGCTTGATTAATCATAATTGCATTTAATGAAGAGCTATAACGCCCGCGACTTGAAGTTGTCTCTTTATTGTCATAGTCATCCCAATAGAGAACTTCACCTTTAGCATTTGTTTTTTGG
Organism: Shewanella sp. MR-4; assembly: GCF_000014685.1. Classification (NCBI taxonomy): domain Bacteria; kingdom Pseudomonadati; phylum Pseudomonadota; class Gammaproteobacteria; order Alteromonadales; family Shewanellaceae; genus Shewanella; species Shewanella sp. MR-4. The sequence continues at coordinate 2,014,366 of NC_008321.1, read as the reverse complement.
ACTTCTCCAGAGGATTGTAATGTCTGCTTACCTTTATCATTAATAAACAGTGGCCGACCTTTGTTGTCTACTTTCTGCTTTTGTTGTGACTTATCAGCCTTTAATCGTCCTTCCCAAGTTGCCACTAAACTTGATGCACGTTCATCGGTAAAATCACCATTGATGGCTACAGCTTGATTATAGAGTTCTTGCAGCCCAGAAAACTCCTCCGGCTTATTCCACAGACAATGAGGTAAAACCCATGCATCATAGTTACTCACTTGCGTCAATCCAGAGGTGAATGCTGATACCTTCATCAGTTTTATCAACTTGAGCCAACGTCTATCCGAAACGTAAATATTCTCTCGGTTTAAATAGGCCCGAAACTCTTTACACAATGCCAGCACAGAAGAACTCAGGGTAACCTTGTCAGCTAACTGCTGCACCTCAGTAAGATCTTCTAGCTTGAGTCGGATATTCAGCTCAGGCTCAAATTTTTCAGCTGAAAGCTGCAATAATTCGCTAAATGAACTATCAGACAATGGACCGACAAAACTACGTAACATAAAGCGATCATATAAAGCAGAAAGCTCCTCACCTTCAGGTAACTCGTTACTCGCAGCAATAACCGAAATTAAGGGCACCTTGTATCGACGATTACCATTATCAAATTCTCGCTCGTTTAATATGGTTAAAAGACTATTCAAAATGGCACTGTTTGCTTTAAAGATTTCATCAATAAAAGCTACTGATGCATCAGGTAGATAACCACTAGTTAAACGAACATACCTATCATCCTCTAATGCACGAATAGAAAGAGGCCCAAAGACTTCTTCTGGGACAGAAAAACGTGTCAACAAACGCTCAAAATAACTCGCTTCAACAAAGATATTTTTTAGCCGTTTGGCCAGTTCACTCTTTGCGGTGCCCGGAGGACCTACAAGCAAAACATGCTCACCAGCAAGCGCAGCTAGTAAAATCAGCTTAATTTGTTCTTTTCGCTCTAACAGACCAACATTCATCTCAGCCATTAGCTGTGAGAGTTTATCTTTACGTGAGAGTGGTTGTATTGCCGTTAATTGTGTCACAGTGGAGCTCCTTATGTTGAATTGCAATCCCTGGCTTAATTCAGGGTCAAACCCATGTAGCGACTTTTATGCCAATTTAGTCATTGTCGTTTTCTAGGCCGAGTTTTTTAAGGCGATTATTTAAAGTTTGGTGATTGTTGTAGCCGAGTAACAACGCCGTTTTACGTTTATTCCCTGACGTAAATGCCAATCCTCGTTCTAAATAGTGCCGCTCTACTAGATCAATAATACTTTTTATATCAACACCTTTTGATATATCTCTTTCGAGAATGCTCTCACTATTTTGGAGCGTCGAAAGTATCGCCCTGAGTATATCAACGTCTTCCAATACGGCAGTTTCAGACCATAAGGCTGCCCTAAGAATCGTTGCTTTCAGCTCTCTGATATTTCCAGGCCAACGATGATTACTGATAATTTTTTTTGCAGCAGTGGAAATTTTTTTACCACCTAGTGAAGGGTATTCTTGTGTGAGCATGGCGGTAAACTGATCTGCTAGATGGTCTAAATCGCTTTGTCGAGACCTTAGAGGTGGTAAGGACAACACACCAATGGCAACCCTATAGAATAAATCCTCCCTGAACCTACCCTTGGAAACGTCAGCCATCAAGTCTCGATTAGTTGCTGTGATCAAACGAAAATTGCTGCTACGTTCTTTACTATCTCCCAAGCGAGTGAATTTACCATCTTGTAATACTCTAAGTAGCCTGACTTGGGCTGAACTATCAAGCTCGCCAAACTCATCCAAAAAAAGAGTACCTGAATGTGCCAATTCAAAAACTCCTACCTTATCTGAAACCGCACCAGTAAAAGCCCCCTTTTTATGACCAAAAAGTATTGAATCAATAAGTTCTGAGGGAAATGCGCCACAATTGACCGCAACAAATGGTTTATCCCTTCTCGCACTTGCATTATGAATTGCCCGAGCAAACATCTCTTTGCCGGTACCACTCTCACCACAAATCAGCACAGATACTTCATGCGATGCTAAAACTTGTGCCTTGGCTTTAAGTAGTAACATTTCAGGATCAAGGGTAATAATGTCATCAAAGGCAGGATCAGCATCAGAGTCCAATAGACCAAGTTGCCCAAATTCAGTAGGGGCTAGATTAGTCATCGAAGGAATATATTCAGCAGTGAGCTTAAAAGGAATTTCTACAATATTAACGCCTTGTTCTTTTGATGCTTGATAAAAGTTGCAGGCGAATCGAGTTTTACCGAGTAATATCCATACAGCCTGCATAGCAGGTGTACCTGGACTCAATAAAATAGACAGTGCAATGGTTTCACAACTAATAACGTCCAGTAGCCGTTCTGCAGCGAGGTAAATTTCTCCAAAATTAATTGGCGAGGATAAATCGGCCTTACGTGCGTTGACTGGACAACTCAGATTGCCAGTGAGTAGTTCAAGGTATGGAGTAACTAGATCCGACGGATAATTGTAAATAAGCTCAAGCCTATCAAAGGTAACATCAGATACTGTCGCCCATATAGGGCCAGTCATTTTACTCGCCTTTGATTCTAAATCGTTGCCACCAATCCAACTAACCAACACTTTTTCGTTAATTATGTTCATCCCTAAACCAATATTTAAATTTATCAATAGTAAAAGCAAACATGTCATGTTGGCTGTTGTTCGTCAGACTTGTAGCGTTTGATAATTTACAGAAAAACAACCATTTTTCAATGCATTTGAATCAATATTGCCTATTACAGCTCTTTGTTTTTCATTTTGGTTGATGTCGATTACTACCTAACAATTAATTACCCTAAAGCTTGCCAAAATCCACCCTTGTATTTCACTTTCTACCCATGCAACGGCTCTAAGGCCCAATGTCACAGCTTTAGGAAAAATACCTTTATCGACGTACTTGTAAATGGTTGAACGGGCTAAGCCAGTAGTGTCAATTACGTCTTTAATTCGAATTAGCTTTATGTTTGGTGTCATGCTGAACTCTTGGTAATGGTTTCATTCCATTAGATATGCCAGTAATTTTTAACTTTTCCAAATATTTTTAGATATATATCACTCCAGTGCATAAGCCCATTAACGCTTTCAAGGAGCCTGATATGTCAACAAAAGCGACTGAACCTAACAACTCAATAGACCAACCTATAAACCATTGGCCGCAAACTGCCGAAGCGATCCTAGCCTCTGCCGCCAATATCATTGCCGAGCGCTATGTGAAGAAGGACGCCTATACCAACCCTCAAGCCACTAAGGATTTTTTAACTTACAAACTCGGCGGTTATGAGCGGGAGGTGTTTGCGGTAATGCTGCTCGATAATCAGCATCAATTACTCGAGTTTAAAGAGTTGTTCTTTGGCACCTTAGATGCCGCCAGTGTTTATCCACGGGAGGTGGTTAAGGCTGTGTTGGCTGTCAATGCCGCTGCAGTGATTTTTGCCCATAACCATCCCTCCGGTGAGTCTGAACCTTCGGCTGCAGATAAGTACATCACTCAACGGTTAACCGATGCTTTAGCGCTTATCGATGTGCGCGTGCTTGACCATATCGTGGTTGGCCGCACGCCAGTGTCCTTTGCTGAGCGCGGCTTGCTCTAGCCAACGTTTAAACCTGCCACACCTTTTTAAGGAGTCCACCATGATTGAATTTACTGATAGCTTTTCACAGGCCTGTGTTGCCGAAGCCTGCGCTGCTTTTCCTGAGCTACGTAACCGTTTAGCGGTTGAACTCATTTTGCCGATGTTTGTGCGGCCACTTAATGCCATGGGCCAAGTGATTGGCAAGCCGATTGTGGCGCCGAATCCAAAGCTGCATAAAACTGTATTAAGTGTGTTTCACCGTGATGTGGTTGAACACTTACCCAAGGAAATTGCCTTTTGCCGCTATGTTTGCCCCTGTGACAGTTATGGTGTGCCAACAGGAGAATGGCAAAGGGTGATCAACGGGGTGTACTTTAACCATGGCAGTAATGAACAGCCTAATTGGAGTGTGCATACCTAAAAACGATTACCTGCCCGATATCCAGCTACCTAGCCAGCTGTATTCAGCGTTTGTACTCGCCTTGGCATTTATCACCGCTCTCGCTAGTCCGCTAACAAGCAAGCCATTCCCTTAGTTTCATCCTTTAACCATAGAGGTCACTATGACAACCCTAAAACTTTTCGATATTGAGCACGCCTGGGGCTTGCCCCGTAAAGTGTCTCCCCGCTTTGGTGCGAGACTGATTTTACGCGGTCTGTACTTGGATTATCTCCATGACCGCGCAAGCTTTGTTGGTGAATTTCCACCAGCCATTAAACAACAATTTGTCGAGGCCTTTCCCGCGATGGTTAAACAGCTTGAGCGGCTGGTGGCCACCGGCGAGATTGATACCACAGAGCAGCACTGCGTTAGCATTGAACACGCTGGCTTTACCTGTGAGGCCGACACACTTGGCAGTCACGGTTATTTGTATATTGCGATTTATCAAACCGAAACTAAACCAAAGCTAAGCCACTGACCACCAGCAACTTCGCCCTGACTCAATATCCCATTCATTATCGTAAGCCAGTACTAATCCGTTAAACATAACCACCAAACTTTAATCTCCCAGCTCAAAAACCTTAGCAAGTAGCCCATAGCGACTCACGTTAAACAGCTTGACCAACAACTGTTTTCAAACCGCATAGACAGCAAGAGCTAAGGCGTAACTGCGCCTTAGCTCTTGCTTATGCCCGTTTTTAAATAAGGAATATCCCATGACATTAACCATCAAGCGTAACCAACCGCCAGCGATGCCTGATCGTTTTTACCAAGTGATTGAAAAGGAACTGGCCAACGTCGATCCAAAAGATGCCAACGCCATCACCCTTAATTTTCGCGACCCAGACTACAGCGCCGAAGCGGGTGGCTTTCATCCCGTCGAAGTACGACTAGAGAAACAGCAAGAACATTGGCGTTTAGTGTACGTTACCGACTTTGCTTTTCGCGGTCATCCCTTCCCTGAACTGGTTAAAGACATCGATATCTGCTTTAACAGCAAGCAGGTCTATAGCCTGTTTAGTGGCTGGATTACTGAGCGGGAATCACAGGGGCTGATTAAGTTGTTCAGCGATAACTTTGTCAGTTACTACCAGATGGAAGCCTATGAGGTGCAAGTGAGCTTTGATTAACTCGCCTCGCCCTCATTTCGCGCGAACATCCTAATCATATCTACCGGTTTCAGTTCTATCGCTATCAACAGGCCAAGCGCATCACTCCCGCGCTAATCAGTCTAATTCATTGCGACAAGCCCCTGTCGTTAACAACCTACCCTGCCCGCAACGCCTGTCGTTCGCGGGCTTTTTGTTTTGGAGTCCACCATGAAAATACATCGCGAAACCATCCTGCCACTGCCAGAGCACTTTTATGAATTGTTGGAGCAGCAACTGGCCGCACTCAATCACCCTGATCTCAACAGCGTCACTTTTAACTACCGCGATCCCGACTACAGCTATGAGAGCGGCGGTTATCACCCAGTGGAGATCAATCTCTACCGCCAAAATGATTGCTGGTATCTCAATTACTTCACTGACTTTGCCTACTGCGGCGGCCCCTTCCCCTTCCCTGAGCTTGAGAAAGAAATGGAAGTGCTGTTTCAGGAGAAACAGGTCTACAACAGCTTCTTTGGCCGCTGCTACCTCGAGCACGCCGACAGCCTGGTACGACTGTTACTGGAGAACTTCTGTAACTACATCGAGATGGAGGTGTACCAGGTTCAGATCAGCGCCGACTGAACTTGGTGCCCACAAAGGTATTTTGGGAACCAAGCAATGCAGGCCCGATGCGGGTTTGCGATGTGCTGGTGCCCACATTCATCACATAGACAATTGAGGGAACCCAGCATGAACGAAGTCGAAGCGGTCAAGAACCGCGACACCATCAAGCTTATCAGTTACCTGCTCGAACGTCACTTTGGTCAGCAGATGGCCGATGTCTGGAATATCGGCCTTAACCTGGCCCTTAGGATCTCGGACTTACTGGCCATCAAGTTCAGCGATATCGACGGCGACCGCTTAACTATCATTGAACAGAAGACCGGTAAACGCGCCAGCATCAAGCTCAACCCGAAGACGCTGGCGTTGATTGAGGCGATCCACCAGCGTCACCCCGAGCATATCTACCTGTTCCAATCCCACCGCTCGAGCCAAGCCAAAGACCGGCAGGCCCCCGCGAAACCACTGACACGGCGTGCAGTCGCCAAAGCGTTTGCCTTTGTCGGTGACGATATCAAGTTAGCCCTGGGCACCCACTCGATGCGTAGAACCCGCGGCTATCACCTATATCAAGCCTGCAAAGACATTGGTCGGGTGATGCGCATGCTGCGGCATCAATCGGAAGCGGTCACCCTGCGTTATATCGGCATTACTCAGCAGCAAATCGATAAGGACTTTGTCGAGCTGGAAATCTGAGTCAATCAGCACGTCCATTTCACCCGATTCACCCCATTAGCAGATGCGACCTAAGGTTATCTGCGTTGTTTTTCTTGGAGTCCATACCATGTATACATTTCAACCCGGTGATCATCTGGTCACCAATATCGATCCGCTTGGCTTAACCGAACACCATGGCCTCTATGTCGGCCATGGAAATGTGATTCACTTATCTAAACAGGGCATCATCGAAGAAATCGATCTGCTGCAATTTGCCAGTGGCCATAAGATCAGAGTGAAAAAGTCCAGCCTGTTTCCCCATCAGGCCATTGAACTTGCACGCAGTCAACTGGGTCATAGCCCATACGGCGTAGCTACCAACAATTGCGAGCACTTCGTCAATGAATGCTTAGCGGGGAGCAGTACCTCTAATCAAGTCAGTAATCTCACCCACATGGCGCTGCAAGGCTCAGCCAGAGCAGGTTTACTAGGGAGGAGCGCGTCAAAGCTTGCCACGGGGACTGTCGCAAACGTCGTATTAGCCTCTACCGTCATCAAAATGACCGGTGAATACCTAGGGTTACCCGATAACGTCAACACGCTGCTAGGTACACCTGGAGATCTTGTGGCTAAACCTGCCGAATGCCTACTAAAAGGCACCACGCAAACTCTAGATGAAACTTATACTTGCTTACGCCAAGGAGAGATGACCTATGCGGGGATCAAACTCGTCACCGGCAGTATAGAAACGGGCTTAAACACCGTGTTGACGACAGCAGAAGTGGGCATCAATGGTGTAAAAGCCGGTGCGGGGCTGATAGCCGATGCATGGCATTGGTTAAGGTCATGATGCTTCTGCGACGGTATTGAGTGCTAAGTCAGCCATTAGCCAAACCCTATAAACGAAGCGGCATGCCGCCGCTATCGTTTTTATCCCTATTGCGATTACGTTGAAGATTAGCGTGATGACACGGCGTAACATTAGTGTCCAGTTAAGCGATACAAACTATCTTCTATCATCCTTGAGCTTATGGCGTTGCTTGAGCAGACGAGTAAACCGAGTAATCATTATTTTTTTACCACGTTATGCTAAGGTATTACCTAGTAGTACTAAGGATTACCTCTGGAGTCACAGATGAGCACAATCAAACCCGTGTCGGTAAAATTAGATGCCGATATTAAAGCCAGAGTCGAGCATTTAGCCGAAACGCGTAAACGTTCATCACACTGGATGATGCGGGAAGCGAACCGTGTATACGTTGAAAGAGAAGAGAAACGCGAGGCGTTGCAGCAAGAAGCGTTACGCGCATGGGAAGCACACCAGACATCAGGATTGCATGTCACCGATGACGAAGTGGTGAGTTGGCTCGAGTCTTGGGGAAGTGAAAATGAAAAGGCTGCCCCTACATGCCACAAATAATCTTCACTGCCACTGCATTAGCTAATTTAGAGTGCTTAGATGAATGTGTTCGCAGTAAAATTATCACAATGACATAACTGGTCAACGCCCCCATTACTAATATCATTTACAAAATGGAAAACAATTCACTCGTACATTGCTAACAGAACTAATTCAGAATTATGAATTGCCTCTATTTGATGTCTGGCGTCCTACTACAACCATAATGATGTCGTCTATCACCATAGTATTTACTATCCACTTTAGCAAAATAACTTAAGCGAATAAATAAAACTCGAAATTCAAAAGTTTTAGTAAAAGGCAAAGTTTTATCCAAGAAATAACAAGAATGCTTTGGAATATGAACTAAACCTTGCGCATTAATTGTTTTTATGGCTAATGCACTCGCCCAAGCTTTAACGATTCGGTTATACATATTAGATCTACCAAGTTCAAACTTACCTAAACTTCTGTAGGCATTACCATTAAAAAACAAACAAAGATGGTAGTGTGGTTTATTATGTTCTCCAGTTTCTTGCACCCAGATGTACAGTACATCGCTTTTATGTACAAACCCGTCTGAATGTTTAGTTTTTGCAATATAATCAGCCTTAACTTGTGATTTCAATGATTCGACAAATCGAGTAACTGCACTATTGTCATATGACTTATATTGATCAGGAAACCTCAAGTCAACTCTCACGGCGAAAACCTTTGAGTACATAATTAGAGTCTGGTTAATAACATTATAATTTCTCTTCAAATACTCCTCATAAACACCATTTTTAAACTTCAAAACAGGTAAGCCAAAATACTCGACACAATGTAATAAATTTAAATTACTATTTTTACGCATAGATAAAATCACCCATAATTCTTTCTAGAATAGAATTTATTACACCTATAAATATCGGAAATAATCAAAACAGAAAAACCAGACCTAACATCTAAAAAGTTGATACTTAAGATACCGTAAAACCATACAAACTTGAGACCAATCTCACATTGCTTCAGTAACACATTCTTGCTATCACACTCTTGCTATCTTGCTATCTTGCTATCTTGCTATCTTGCTATCTTGCTATCTTGCTATAATATTAAAAACCTAGATTAAAAACCTGGAAGAACAAAACAAAAAATCAAACCTAACACTAAAATACTTTACTTAAATAGGTTGGGTTTGCTAGAAAAATCTATTGTTAGTACAAAAACGATAAAGATTTAACTCTGATTTTACATGATCATTTTCAAAGCATGCCATTACCATAAAAATTTAATATCAATGTCAAATTTTTTTTGATCAAAAGGTAATAATGGACACAAGTCAACAATCTTTGTTCTTTTATTATCAAAAATCTGAATCACCCCTTTCGACATTAAATAACCTATAGCTATATTTAAACTATCACTCTTCCTTAACATGACTGGTCCAAACTGCAAAACATAATTCTTCTTTACATACCGAGTCCCAGAATTTTTAAGTGTATTTAACCAAAATAGTAATTCATTACCCAATACTACATCCTTAGGGGGCGGGCAAAAATAATTCATAAAATGTGATGAGTAAAAACTTACCAGTTTAATTGATAAATTTAATGCTTCAAATGATATCTTAGAATCAAAAGGTTGTTCAAAATAATGAATCAATGCTGCAACTCTTGCTATATTTTCTGCTAATTTAGAGGCATGATCTTTAGCATTAGCGTAAATGGCACCAGGAGCCATTTTACTTTCAATATCATTATATATTTTTAACCAAATATCTTTTGCCTCATCAGAAAACACTACTAACTGACGACTAGGTGGAATTTTATCTAGAAAACCTTCAACCTTTTGATGAAAAATGTTAATAAACTCCTCTCCAAACTTAATTCCACTCGTTTGCCGATAACCGCTCACCGGCGTTGGGAAACACACTAAAAATCGTGATAGAAAGCCATTGACTCTTACTGCACTCTGAGATTTGTGCATGAATCGCATAAAAGTTTGAGGCTGGATCATGATGTGTGTTGTCAGCCTAACATCACAAAGTGTGTAGGAATCAGTGGTTTTTCTTGCCACATAGACGTCATCACCACTCCAGATAGTATTGAGATACGGCGTAGTTGACTCTGAAAGCATATTGATTAACACACCACCCTCACTTGACCCAAGATATGCATTGGGCGAGTCATTCTTGAGTCCAGACATAAGTGCCTCTACAGTACTATCCTCATAAATACTGTTGGATGATTTTGGCATTTCAGGTTTGTGCTTTTCGTGCTCAAGTAACTCATTGAATCCTTCATCAACTTCGCGATCAGATCCAAGATACAGCTTTTTCTTAATTTTTTTTGTTTTAAGATCATGCATCTCTATCAAAATCTTATATTTTTTAAAATTTTCACGATAAGATTCTTCATTTTTAATCTGGTAGTTTTTAACACCCTTATTTAATAATTTTTCAACTGTAGATTTTCGTTCACCTGAATCCGCGCAAGTTAATAAATTAAGAGAGACAGGACAAATTTTACCTGTGGGTAATTCAACATTAATATGTCCCTGTAGAGCTGTTGCCACAGCAGCTAGACCAGCAGTAATGATTAAAGAATTTGATGCCTGAGTAATTAACGAGCATTCTTTTATCGCTCTCCCAAAAATACTTTCCTCTCCTACATCAGGACAAATACCATCAGATATAGGAAACTTAGCGCTGAAATAATCTTGGTTAACTGGCGCGTCAAACTCTAAATTTTTCATCCGTGGGACAGTGCGTTTCATATAAAGTCTCCTTATACATTACTTTTGAGTTCTGACTGATTTAAGCCATGATTCTATCTCGCCAAAATACCAACCAACAGCCCTAGGCCCAAGTGATACTTTTTGGGGGAACGTATGGTCATATCGAGGAGATTTCGGGTTTTGTTTGTCGTATATAGTAGACCGTGATAGTCCAGTTAACTTAATAACACTAGCAAGCCTAACGATTGAATAACTCGGATTACTGTCAAGCATAATCGCCTCCTTAGCATGTAAATTTCTAAGGTGACTATAAGATTTTTTGAAGATATTGGAAAAGGGAGGGTGGGGATAGAAAACACTCCCCTACGAAAGTAACTCATTGATTAAAATTAATATTACTTCACCCTGTTTTTTATTCTTATCATAATTTCTGCATATTTTACATTGTCCTCGGAGAAACCTAGGTCACTAAAAAAAGCTAGAATCGCTTGATTGACCTGGGCAGTTTCATTAGTGCCGCCGTTAACACCATACATTTTTAATGCTTTGATCAAAAAGGGAAACTTACAATTTGGATTAATTTTGTTAAGTGGCTCAGCTGTAATCTCATTCCCTTTAGGGCTCGGGCTTAGAAAATATGCCGCAGCCAAGGCTTTTTTGCCCGAGTAACCTAATGTGCGTTCAATTTTTGCAGCGATATCTTTAGATTTTATCGTCGATTTACAATTATTTTCGAATAATTGATAACCCAAAACGGCAAGTTGATCGAGATCTGTCAACTGACGCAGTTCCTTTGGTATGAAATAGGGGCTATCATCGGGAATAGCATTTAAATCATTCACTATATAACTTTCAATATCTGACTCAAATACGTATAGTGAATCAAAGTCAACTTCAATATGAACGCTATGGTTTTCTATATCACTGAATTCAGTGTAAGAATTAACTGATTTATCTGTAAACACAATTTTACCATAATGTATAAATTCTATATCACTTGCACTTAAATTAATAAGTCTATTATAGTTTTTAGTTAATTTAAGCTTTACTCCGAAATCGAATTCACCAAATTCGTTATCAGCCATTACAATATTCAGTTCGCTAATCGGTACCTTTTTAGATTTAACCAACTTAATAACCTGACTTCCTTTTAAAAATCCATAGCATACATTTTCCACAAGCGTTATATTAGATATTTCATTTTGACTCTCTATCTTTTTATTGTGAAAACTATTAAACCCATAATAAGTTTCCACTTTCTTAGAAAATTTCAACAAATAACTTTTAACATCATCTTTATAACGCAAAATATGCCATACATTCTTATTAGCTGGAACAATGAAGAATATCGGCCTATTGTTATTAGCTAAATCGCTAATAACCGATTCTCTGCTTTCACGCAATTTTACAGACGATAATTTGATCACGCCCTGCATCGAACTCACCTTCAATATACATGCTATTTCTGCTACTAATAGCAGAAATAGCATGTGACGTGGTAATTAATTTTAGCAAATAGGCAGAAAAACCTACCGTACAGCCCAGTTATAATGTTTTGGGAAAGAAATGTTTTTGCAACTAATCACCAAGACTAGTTTAAAAGGCTAAGATTTTTATGGCGATCTAAACACTAATAAATTACGGACGTTACTTTTTCTTCAGCGCTCCCTCTTCCAACCACAGCTCTGCAAAGACAAATCATCTATCGCTATAACCTTGAGAGCTCACACTGCGGATGATCTCAGGGTCAATATTCAGATAATCATGTACCAGTGCATTACGCAGGCCTATCACTTTACGCCAGCCATTTAATTCATCAGCTGGTTGTATACCTCGTTGACACAGGATCTCAAATGCTTGGTAGGCATCCTGCGGGCTTGTCCAGCCAGTGCCTTAGCCCAATGTTTTGCAATGTCAATGCAAGCTTCAATAGAGACCTGTAGTGTTCGCTCTGCTGCGCGTTCTTCAAGATTAGATAGGGGACGCTGACTGAGTAATTGACGTAACTCTCCAAGCTCGGCTTGATACCGGCTAAGGCTTAAGCGCAATGACGTGATATAGGCATTATCCAAAATAATAAAGTGGTTTGGGGCTGAATAATCGAGTTCCATTTGCGACATTATGCGAGACTCTTCTTGCATTCTTCGGCCTTCATCTCGACTAAAGATAAGTTTATTGGCATTAATGATACCGAAGGCCAGAGGGATTGGTGCTAGATTGATATCGACAACAGAAAGCTTCCCTTCGGCTAACCCCAATGCTCTTTGCCAATCCATAGCAAGCACTTCAGCTCTAATACGAGTATCAAGCACACTGTCCGCCTTTACCGGGTCGAATGCGACGGCTAAATCCCAATCGCTATGCTCGCTAGCATTTCCTTCCGCCTGCGAACCATAAAGCCATAATGCTGCCACCTCAGAATGGCTTGCAGCTAAAGCGTTTAGTCGGTGTAAATGCTGACTCTGCTCGATAGTCATTGGCTTGGCTTTAAGTTTGTCATGATGTAAGAGTAACAACCCTGAGTCGGACTTAACAGGTTAGATTCGTGTATCACGTCCCCTATCTTTTGGCTCAGGGAGATAATCTCTACTCGGCCTTATAGGTCATGCCCCTAATTTTCTTGAACTAGCTGTTACTGACAAAGAGCCCACTGCTGCAGTGGCAATATGGTTGCTCCACCACTCCATTAACTTGGTCCGTCGCTCTAGGTAGGTCGTGCGATTATAGGCACTGCGGATTTGGTTTTTATCAACATGGGCTAACGCTGCCTCAATAACATCACCATCAAAGCCTTGCTCGTTTAAGGTAGTGCTCGCAAGCGAGCGTAAACCATGACCCGTTGTTCTTCCCTTTAATCCCATGCGCCCTAATGCTTTGTTAATGGTTTCAGGATCTGTGTGCTTTTGAGGATCTTTAGATGATGGAAAGACAAATTGGCTCTGTTCACTAATCGGCTTAACAGTTTCGAGTATCGCGAGGGTATGCTCTGTAAGCGGGATAATATGCTCACGATTCATTTTCATGCGTGATTCAGGAATAGTCCAAAGTTTGGCATCAAAATCGATTTCTTCCCAACGGGCTCCGGCCGCTTCATTTGGCCTGGTCATTGTGTGCAATTGCCATTCAATCAAACACCGGGTCGTTAACAATAAATTGGCGTTTGCAATAGTCTGCAGCAACTCAGCTAGCTCTGCTGGTTTTAATGCTTTCAGATGTTCTACTTTGCTCTTTCTAAAAACTTCTCGAATACCTGACAACGGATTAGCATGAATGTAACCAGAGTTAACTGAAAAGTTCATGATTTCATTCAGCAACTGAGCGGTACGCTTAACCGTTTCAAGATGCCCCTTCTGCTCTAGGGGCTTTAGCGCGGCAATGGCTATGGGAGCCGTGAGTCTGCTAATCGCAATACTCCCCAGTTTAGGGAAGGCATACAGCTCAAGCTTACGCCAATTGCCTTCGATGGTTTTAGGCTTAATGCTTCCCTGCTTAGAGTCCATCCACATTTGCGCAATATGCTTGAGAGTTTGAGCGTTCTCTGTTGCCGCTTTTAATTTGTTTTCAACTTTAAGTAATTGAGGGTCGATGCCTTCGGCCAAGTTTTTTCGCGCTTCTAGCGCTTTATCTCGCGCCTCAGCTAAGGATACGTCAGGATATGAGCCTAAACCAAAATAGGTGGGTTTGCTGGTGGAGGGACGTATGTATCTAAATTCCCAAGTTTTCCCTGCAGTACGCACATAGAGATAGAGATTGCCACCATCTGACAATCTATAGGGCTTTGCTTCCGCTTTAGCATTGAGCACCGCTTTTGCAGTCAGCTTATTTGTACTCCTTCCCATACCGTTTTACCCTCTCAAATTAAACCCAAAAGTAATGCTTGATTTTGGCATCATTTTTCACTCGAAAATCAAGCATTACTTATCACTGAATAAATTAAGATAAATCAGGATATTGCCAAGTTAAATCTGGGCCATAAAATCGAGAAAATCAAGTAAAAAAACGGCATAAAAAAGGGTATTTTTGAAGCCAAAAGTAATGCCAAAATTTACCAAATTTCCTTGGCATTACTTTTGGCATTACTAAAAACTTCGGATGCAGTAAGATGTTATTAAACAATATAGGATGGTAAGTTATTGATTTCAATAAAATACAAGTAAGAAAAAAGACGTCCTAGGACGTCTTTAAACTTGAATTTGGCGGTGAGAGAGGGAGTCGAACCCTCGATACGTTTCCGTATACACACTTTCCAGGCGTGCTCCTTCGGCCACTCGGACATCTCACCAGATTGTTGTGATTCGTTTTACGTGTTAATCAGCCACGCTGCTACGACCTTATAAGCTTTACTCGTAAGCTTTCGTCGTTAACGGAGCGGTACTGTACGCAAAAGCCTGTGGGTGGTCAAGTAAAAAAGAGTTGATTTCAGGCGGTTGCGCAATTGCTAAACAAACCGCCTGATAAATTGAGATTTATGTCCGACTTTCGCCATTAATTGACGTTGAACTTGTTCACTTCCTTGGACATTAGCGCCGCATCGTAGGTCAGTGCCTTGGTCAATTCCCGTAATTCATCCGAAATCCTCTGGGTATTGAGATAAATTTCACTGATCTTCAATGCATTGCGATTCACATCCTCAGACACGGCAGACTGTTCATGGGTTGCCGTGGCAATTTGCTCATTCATGCGGTCGATAATATCCACTTGCTCGACGATACGTTTAAGCTCAATCCCCGCCTGCTCGGCTTCGTGCACGCTGTTATTGGCCTGTGCGAGTCCGCGTTCCATGGCTTTAACGGCAATGCTGGCGCCCGATTTCAGTCTATCCGTCATGTTCTTAATATCGGAGGTCGAGGTTTGTGAGCGCTGCGCAAGACTTCTCACTTCATCGGCCACGACGGCAAAGCCCCGTCCCATCTCGCCTGCCCTTGCCGCTTCAATCGCCGCATTAAGTGCAAGTAGATTCGTTTGTTCGGCAATGCCGCTTATCACATCGAGTACCACCACAATACCGTGGATTTCACGGTCGAGTTCATTAATGGCCTTAGAGGCGCCATCAATATCATCGGCTAAAGCCTTAATGGCGGCACTGGTACGACCCACTTCGATATTACCCGCTTTTGCCTCATGATTCGCCGCGGTGGAGGCTTCCGATGCATTAACGGCGTTACTGGCGATTTCTGCCACCGTCGCACTCATCTCCGTCATTGCCGAGGCCACTTGTTCGGCCTCACTGTGCCCTGCCATCACATCTTGCTCCATTGCGTGGGTACACACATCCATTTGCTCTACCGCTTGTTGTAACTTGCTGGCACTGGCACGCACTTGCAGGATCACACTCTCGAAATCATTCATCATGTCGTTGAATGCAATGGCTAACTCCCCAAATTCATCCGAGCTATTTTGGGTTAAACGCACACTGAGATCATAATGTTTCCTGGCCTTTGTCACCGTCGAATACACATGGTGCACACTGTCGTGTAGGTAACGGATAACCGATAAACTCAACAGCAGCACTAACACTAACACCACGGTTAATGTCACGAGCACGAAGAACATATGCTCGTTGGCGGTATAGAGTCGGTCTGTGGTGGTCTTAACCAGATCGGTAGAAACCTCTTGCTCAAAATCCCGTAAACGGTCGATACGTGCCGTGGATTTCGCAAACCAATCCTCCGGGTTTTGTTGCTGAATTTTTTGATTATCTTGGTCGATTGCTATTTGTCTCAGCGCCTCAACTTCACTGACTTCGTTACCATTTTGCAGCTGACGAATACCCTCGACGAGATTGGGCGTGGCAAGTGCCAAGAAGCGCTCCAGATAAGTATTTTGCTCAGAGACTAAGGTTATAAACTTGGCATATACCTTAGGTTTGAAACCTGCTTGGCCGAAGGTTGAACTTAAGACCGCACGCTCAATCCCCGCCCGTTCCTTCATTTGCAGATAGGCACTGAATGCCGCGGCCTTAATGGCAATTTCTTGGTTGGCGCCAGCCTTTGCCGTTTCATCGACGATGGCCAATAACTGTTTATTGAGATCGGTGTAATAGGCCACTTCATCGGCCACACTGATGGATAAACTGTCGATTTGCGAACGGATCCCAGAAAGGCGACCAAGCTGAGTGTTGATCTCCCGTAATTTAGGCGCAAACACTTCGGGTAACGCATTGTTTGAAATGAAATCTTGGAATTGTTTTAACTGGCTATCCGTCAGTTGTCTTTGACTTGGGATTTTGCCTGCAAAGGCTTTACCCGCTGAGCCAATAAAGCCTGCGCTCATGCCACGCTCTTTTTGTAGCTCATGCACCAGATTACTGTTGGTGACCGCCAATTCACTCAATTGGACGATAAGCTTAAGCTCTTGACGATACTCATATTTTTCAATGAGAAACAAAGCACCATATAAAAAACATGCAAATAAGGGCGGCAATACAACCATGAGTAATTTTTGTTTCAAGCTGAGGTTGCCAATCCATTGCCATTTCATAGTGATTTCCTTATTAAAGCGAGGTTAAGAGATAAGACAAAATAGGTATAGCATAGGATTTACGCGAGAACGACCATTTTTACCTAATTTAGCTATTACTAAACACCTAAAAAACAGATGCTTGCATAAGCTTATTCAGGCGATAACATTTTCTACGGTTAACACATTGTGCAAAAAATTGAGATTAAAAAGTCGCAGCTAAAAATGCGCCACCAAAACAAGGGAGGACATACTCCTCCCCCGATAAGCTCAATTAGCTAAAGAGTTGTGGGAACAGCCCTTTAATACCAGCGGCAATCACCTCAATCCCGATCGACAGCATTAATAGCCCCATCAAACGGGTAATAACGTTAATGCCTGTTTTACCAAGAATTTTGTAAATGATTGACGCCATTCTGAACAGGGCAAAACTTACCAAGCCAAAAATGATCACTGTGATAAACATCGCCACAAAATTGGAGAAGGAATTATGCTCTGCGGCAAACACGATGACCGAACTAATCGCACCAGGGCCTGCCATTAACGGCAAGGCTAACGGCACCACCGCCACGGACTCCATCGCCGAAGATTCGCGGTCTTCCTCTTGGTTGCGTTTTACTTCACCTAATTTACCCTGCAGCATCGACATCGCAATAATCGCGATCAGCGTGCCGCCAGCGATCCTAAAGGCTGAGAGTGAAATGCTAAACATATTTAAAATATGTTGCCCCGCCACTATGGTCACCAGCAGGATCACCACCACCGCAAAGTTAGCCACTTTACCCGTATGGTTACGCTCGGCTTCGGTTTGATGGCTAGTAAGGCTCACAAACACTGGCAACAAACCAATGGGGTTGATAATGGCAACCAGACCAAGAAAAAATTTAACGTAAAGTGTTAACTCCAAGTTGCAGTCCTTATTGAGCGTGTCACGCCAATTTCATCAAACTAACCGTAAGGGCAAGTATAGTAGCTTAACCGCAGATGACTGAAAAATGAGATTTTTGAGGTTAAATCACAAGTTTGAGTAATAGCTGCTGGCAATCCTCGGCGGATTCTAAGTCAAAGAGGGTAAAACAGATCATAGTTACTGTATTTTTATTACATAAAAGCGTCAAACTGACTAGGCGATCACACTTTCACCTCAGCTTTAGGTGTAATTTTTCACCATAAAGAAGATTTAGCGAATCGCGCATTCCCTAAATCTTTTTAGGAGTCTTAATCATGACAGTAACTAATGCTCAAGAACTGGATCTCATGGTCGAGCGCGTCGCCAAAGCGCAAGCCGAGTATGCCAGTTTTAGCCAAGCTCAAGTCGATGCCATTTTCCGCGCCGCCGCACTGGCCGCCGCCGATGCACGCATATCACTTGCGAAAATGGCCGCCGCCGAAACCCGAATGGGGGTGATTGAAGACAAAGTGATTAAAAACCACTTTGCCTCCGAGTACATTTACAACAAGTACAAAGATGAAAAGACCTGCGGAATTTTATCCGAGGACCCCACCTTCGGCACTATCACTATCGCCGAGCCCGTGGGCATTATCTGTGGGATTGTCCCCACCACAAATCCCACCTCCACCGCCATCTTCAAAGCATTAATCAGTCTTAAAACCCGTAATGCGATTATTTTTTCCCCTCACCCAAGGGCGAAAGTCTCAACCACCACTGCGGCTAAATTGGTGCTAGATGCCGCAATTGCCGCCGGTGCGCCCAAGGACATTATCGGTTGGATTGATGAGCCCAGTGTGGCACTTTCCAATCAATTGATGACCCATGCTAAAGTGAACCTTATCCTCGCCACAGGTGGCCCAGGTATGGTGAAAGCCGCCTACTCCTCCGGCAAACCTGCCATTGGCGTGGGTGCGGGTAACACACCGATTGTTATCGATGAAACCGCCGACATAAAACGTGCGGTCAGCTCGATTTTGATGTCTAAAACCTTCGATAACGGCGTCGTCTGTGCCTCAGAGCAAGCGGTGATTGTGGTCGATAGTATCTACGAACAAGTTAAAGAACGCTTTGCCACCCATGGCGGTTATCTCTTAAATGCGGCACAAACCGCGGCAATGCAACAAGTCATCCTTAAAAATGGCGGCTTAAATGCCGATATCGTCGGCCAAAGCGCCGCGACCATAGCGCAAATGGCGGGCATTGATGTCCCCCACACCACCAAGGTCTTAATTGGTGAGGTCACCGATATCACAGAGGCGGAAGCCTTTGCCCACGAAAAACTATCCCCATTACTTGGCATGTACCGCGCCGCCGATTTCAATGACGCCGTCGATAAGGCAGAAGCCTTAGTTGCCTTAGGCGGTATTGGCCACACATCAGGCTTATATACCGACCAAGACACCCAAACCGAGCGGGTGAAAACCTTTGGTTTTAGAATGAAAACCGCGCGAATTCTAATCAACACTCCAGCTTCACAAGGCGGAATTGGCGATCTGTACAACTTTAAACTCGCTCCCTCGCTCACCTTAGGTTGCGGTTCTTGGGGCGGAAACTCGATTTCCGAAAACGTCGGCCCAAGTCATTTAATTAATAAGAAAACCGTCGCTAAGAGGGCTGAAAACATGCTGTGGCACAAGCTTCCTTCATCTATCTACTTCCGCCGCGGCAGCTTACCTATTGCGCTTGAAGAATTGAGCGATAAAAAACGCGCCCTCATAGTGACCGACAGATTCCTGTTTAACCAAGGTTATTGCGACGAAACCTTAAAGATTTTAAAAGCCCAAGGTCTTGAAACCGAAGTGTTTTACGAAGTGGAAGCCGACCCCACACTGGCCACAGTGCGACAAGGTGCCAAAGTGGCCAATAGCTTTAAACCCGATGTGATTATTGCCTTAGGCGGTGGCTCGCCCATGGATGCGGCCAAGATTATTTGGGTGATGTACGAGCATCCCGATGTCGACTTTGCCGATTTAGCCCTGCGTTTTATGGATATCCGTAAACGTATCTATAAATTCCCTAAAATGGGCGTCAAAGCCACTATGGTGGCGATCCCCACCACATCAGGCACAGGCTCAGAGGTCACACCGTTTGCCGTAGTAACCGATGAACAAACCGGTAAAAAATACCCCATCGCCGACTATCAACTCACCCCTAATATGGCGATTGTTGACCCGAATCTGGTGATGGATATGCCAAAATCCTTAACCGCTTTCGGCGGGATCGATGCGATCACCCACGCGCTCGAAGCCTATGTCAGTGTGATGGCGAATGAGTACAGCGATGGTCAAGCTCTGCAAGCACTCAACCTACTGTGCAAATATTTACCCGATGCTTATCAGCTTGGCGCCGCATCCCCTATCGCCCGAGAAAAAGTGCATAATGGTGCGACCATAGCCGGTATCGCCTTTGCCAACGCCTTCCTTGGGATCTGTCACTCTATGGCCCATAAACTGGGCGCCGAGTTTCATTTAGCCCATGGACTTGCCAATGCGCTACTCATCAGTAACGTGATCCGCTTTAATGCGACCGATTTACCCACTAAGCAAGCCGCATTCAGCCAATACGACAGGCCTAAAGCCCTGTGTCGTTACGCGGCCATTGCCGATCATTTAGCCTTAGGTGGAAGTTCAGATGCGGAAAAAGTCGAGAAATTGCTGGAAAAAATCGAGCAACTCAAGAAGACGCTGGGCATTCCAGCATCTATCCAAGAAGCGGGAGTTAACGAAGCCGACTTCCTCGCCAAACTAGACGAGCTCGCCGAGGATGCCTTCGATGACCAATGCACTGGCGCCAACCCTCGCTATCCTTTGATCAGTGAGTTAAAACAACTACTGCTCGACAGCTACTATGGCCGCCCATTTACTGAGCAATAGCACATTAAAATAGTGCATTAAGTCGTCACTGAAATTGACAGGGCTTTGTTTCCTTAGCGATATAGGTAAACAAAGCCCTTTATTCACTAAAGTACCGACAATGAAATTTGAAGATATATTCAACTGGCCGACTTATCTTCAGTTTTACCAATCGAATGAATCGCCCAACCCAAGCTTATAGTTTATCCTCAAGCCCAATAGTTTATTAAGACTATTTCTAAGATAAATGGAGAGTGAGTCTAAAGTGCTCATATCTATATTTACCATATTTCTTGGGTTCAAAACGTCGGGACGACGAGTATCACTAAAGCCTTCGATTTGAATTAACGAGGAAGTATAATGCTGTAGATATTCTAAATTGACCTTTCAGTAAATCATGTCGATTTGATAGGGTAAATGAATAGAATGAGATGAGGGAAAACTGTGCGGAAAGAATGAAAAAATACCAGGCTATGTTAGCAATAGCTCGAAATAAATAATGACGGCCAAGACTTGGCTAGACCGTCATTTAGGCTGCGACGACATGGCGCTGTACCCTTAATGGGTGCAAGCGATTGTGCATCACCTTAATAGTTTCAAATTGCGTCATGGTTTTAGCGCCTGATAACACACATTCTGGCGATAATAACATCACCAACGCGGATTGTAGGGTGTTTTCGATGACTAAGACTAAAGCCCGTTGTTTTTGGCATTTAAGCTCAAAGACTTTACCCACATCGCTAAATACGCATACATCGCTGCAATCAAAAAACCATGATTTAGGCATTTGCGGTGTC
This sequence comes from Shewanella sp. MR-4, assembly GCF_000014685.1. NCBI lineage: Bacteria > Pseudomonadati > Pseudomonadota > Gammaproteobacteria > Alteromonadales > Shewanellaceae > Shewanella > Shewanella sp. MR-4. The sequence continues at coordinate 1,992,764 of NC_008321.1, read as the reverse complement.
AGCATAAAATGCGCGGCTGTCGCATTTAAGGCGATTTGCACTATGGCGGCATCGGTAAGGGATAAGGTTTTCGGCAACTTGTCGAGCAAGCTCATATAGAATTTGGCGTGCGCAATATTAAATTCCATGCTTGATAAGGCATCAGGAATTAATGATTTTGCTTTATAAGCCGTCAGAAATTCTATCTCGGAACCTAACGAAACGCCTAATACACCGTACGAATCGTTATATTTCCAGTGCCAATCCTTTTGTGGCAATAATAACATAACGTTTACCTACTATTTGAACACTGGCACATCATAGTAGATATTTTATTCAATATCAAAATAAAAATATAAAAATACAGATTAGTTAACAATTACTTAGTAGATCTATTTAAGGATCTTAACTGCGATCTATTGATCGTTTTAGATCGCAGCTAAGATAAATGATCGTAATTTAGATCCCTATTGAGATCTAAAGATCATTATTTTAAACGGTAAGCTTCAACAATTTCTTTAATTAACTTTGGACCTTGGTAAATAAAACCTGAGTAAATTTGCACCATAGTCGCGCCCGCATCAAATTTTGCTAAGGCATCTTCGGCGCTATTAATACCACCTACTCCAATAATCGGGATCTGACCATTTAAACAAGTAGCTAATTGTTTGATCACTTTAGTTGAAAGCTCAGTCAATGGTTTACCACTTAACCCACCGCTTTCATTGGCATTCGCAAGGCCACTCACACCGTCACGGGTTAAGGTAGTGTTAGTCGCAATCGCGCCATCAAACTTGTTTTTAATCAAGGATTGAGCAATATTTTCGATTTCTTCCGTGGTTAAATCAGGCGCAATTTTAAGGGCAATTGGCACATATTTTTTATGTTTCTCGGCCAACTCAAGTTGCTTAGTTTTTAATGCGCTTAATAATTCGTCTAATAGATCGCCATATTGCAGCGATCGTAATCCTGGTGTATTCGGTGATGAAATATTCACCGCAATATAGGCTGCATAGGGATAGACTTTGTCCATGCAGATCAAATAATCGTCTTTGCCCTGCTCTACTGGCGTGTCTTTATTTTTACCAATATTGACCCCAACCATGATATCGGTTTTCTTTGCGATCAAATTTTTGACCAGATTATCGACACCTTTGTTATTAAAGCCCATGCGATTGATGATCGCCTTTGCGGGTTTTAATCTAAACAAACGGGGTAAATCATTACCGGGTTGTGGTCTTGGGGTCACAGTCCCCACTTCCACATGACCAAATCCCATCGCATGAAAGGCATCGATCGATTCGCCATCTTTATCCATACCTGCGGCAAGGCCGACAGGGTTTGGAAAAGTCAGTCCCATAAAGCTGACGGGCGCTGGCGCAATATTCTGGGCATAAAACGCATTCAATGGACTATTACCTGTCATTTTCAGGCTGCCAATGGCTAAATTATGCGCTCGCTCAGGATCCATCTGAAACATGACTTTCTGTGCGATTTTATAAAACATGTATTTTCCTCGACCTAAAAAAAGCCCCGGCGATCGCCAGGGCTTCTGATTGTTATAAAAGTTTACTTTTGGCCTTCGCAATGAAGGATCAGAAGGTTAAGTTCACGTAGGGCGACAGAGAACTTAGCAAACTCATGGCTTTGCGACGTTTTGAAATCAGCCAGCATATGGAACCATCTTTCCAGTAAGGCTTGATTGGTATCAATCCACTGAGAAATAACGCTCTGGGCGTCACAGGTTGCACTACAGGTTCTTAAGACCACTGACGTCAACGCACGTTGTTGCCAATCCAACTCTTCCCTAAAGGCTGCACGAGCCAGTGCTTGCCAATGGTTTGCCACAGGCTGTGCACTGATCTGCTCTAGGAACCAGTGCAGCTCAACGCGAGCACCGAGTTTGAAATATGTCTCGGCAACAAGCTCGACTGTTTTCTCTTCGGCTTGCGCAATTTGCGCGATATCCAGAGCCGAGAACAGTGTGCTCATGTTTGCAACGACGGTCGCCACATCCTGAGGAACATTCTCTTTAACAAGAGCGTTGATCTCAGCTTGGATACCCGCCGCTTCTTCTTCTACCAAGTAGGAATGAACATTGGCTTTGATTTGTTCAAATACAGGTTTGAAGAAGGCAACAGTTTGCTCGATGCTCCAAGTACGGTTGCGGTGACGCAGGAACCAGCGGCAGGCACGGCGCATATTGCGACGTAACTGATGCAGCATTTCGCCCTGAACCACAGCAGGTACAATACCGTTTAAGTCAGTGATCGCTTTAGTTAATTCAGCTAAACCAAACACTTCGCGAGCCATAGTGTAACAAATTGCTGCGTCGGCAACTGAGGCACCAGTCTCATCTTGCATACGTTGAACAAAGTTCAGACCCATATCATTGACCAACTCGTTGGCCAGTGACGTTGCAATGATTTCACCGCGCAGTGGATGCGTCACCATTCTGTGACTGTACAGTTCCTGAAGTTTTTTCGGGAAGTATGCAATTAGCAGTTGGCTCAGCAGTGTGTCTTCGGTGATTTCTTGAGTCAGTAACTGCTCTTTCAGTACCATCTTAGCGTACGCCACCAGTACCGATAGCTCAGGACGTGTTAAGGCGCGGCCATTAGCTAAACGTTCTGCCAGCTCTTCTTCCGAAGGTAAGAATTCTAAGGCGCGGTCTAACTTGCCTTCTTTTTCCAGATACTGGATAAAGCGAATTTGCTCTTTTAACTGCTCAGCACCGCGGACTTGGGTGACCGAAATCGTACGGGTTTGATCTTTACAATCCTGCAGTACGATTTGGCCGACTTCTTCAGTCATCTCTTCCAGTAAACGGTTACGTTGCTTGAGTGTCAGTTCACCCTCAGCCACTAACGCGTTTAATAGAATTTTGATGTTCACTTCGTTGTCAGAACAGTCTACACCACCCACGTTATCCACGAAGTCAGTGTTGATACGGCCGCCATTGGCCGCATATTCGATACGACCTAACTGAGTACAACCTAAGTTACCACCCTCGCCCACGATCTTGGCGCGCAGTTCGCGACCATTGACACGCAGTGCATCGTTAGCGCGGTCGCCCACTTCTGCATGGGTTTCGCGTGATGACTTAACGTAAGTACCAATACCACCGTTCCAAATCAGATCTACTGGCATTTTCAGCAGTTCTTTCATCAGCTCAGTCGGTGTCATCGACGTCTTTTCCGTTTCCAGCATTTGCTTCATTTCAGCAGATAATGGAATCGACTTAGATGAGCGCAGGAAGATACCGCCGCCCTTAGAAATCAGCTTGCTGTTGTAGTCTTCCCAGGTTGAACGTGGCAGCGCGAATAAACGGGCACGTTCTTCATAGCTGGCAGCAGTATCTGGATTCGGGTCGATAAAGATATGCATGTGGTTGAACGCAGCCACAAGTTTTGTGTGCTTAGACAACAACATACCGTTACCGAATACATCACCCGCCATGTCACCAATACCTAAACAGGTAAAGTCTGTGGTTTGACAATCGATACCCACTTCGCGGAAGTGACGTTTAACCGACTCCCAACCACCTCTGGCCGTGATACCCATTTTCTTATGGTCGTAACCGTTACTACCACCCGACGCGAACGCATCGCCTAACCAGAAGTTGTATTCTTGAGAAATGGCGTTAGCGATATCAGAGAAGGTTGCAGTCCCTTTGTCTGCCGCGACCACTAAATATGGATCATCTTCATCGTGACGAACCACATCTACCGGGTGAACGATTTCACCGTTAACGATGTTATCTGTGATATCGAGCAGCGCACGGATAAAGATGCGGTAACATTCTTGACCTTCGGTGAAGAAGGCTTCGCGGCCACCTTCAGTAGGCAGTTGTTTACAAACGAAACCACCTTTTGCGCCCACAGGTACAATTACGGTGTTCTTCACTTGTTGTGCTTTTACTAAGCCAAGCACTTCGGTACGGAAGTCTTCACGACGGTCAGACCAACGCAGACCACCACGAGCCACTTTACCGTAGCGTAAATGCACACCTTCAACCCGTGGCGAATAAACGAAAATTTCGAATTTCGGCAGCGGACGCGGCATTTCAGGAATTAACGAAGGCATGAATTTAAACGAGATATAACTCTTAGATTCGCCTTTGGCATCCAGTTGGTAGAAGTTAGTACGCAGCGTGGCGTTAATCAGATCGAGGTAACGACGGATAATACGGTCATCATCTAGGCTCGATACTTCGTCTAAACGTAGGTTGATCTGCTCCATAAACTTGCCCAGAGTACGGGTCTTCAGTTTTGGATTGAACTTACGGATAAACATTTTCACCAACAAATCGGCGATTTGTGGGTAACGGCCGAAGGTTTCTTCGATGTAAGCTTGGCTGAATGTCGCATCGATTTGACGCATGTACTTAGCGTAAGCACGCAGCACTGACACTTCACGGCCAGTTAAACCTGACGCCAGAATGATGCGGTTAAAACCGTCATCTTCTAATTTCTTTTGCCACACTTGAGAGAGTGCAGTTTGGAATCTGTCTTGGCTATCGGCGATATTGTCGGTATTAGTGACTTTAACCGTCATTAAGAAGTCTAGGATCCAGAAGGTAGAACCGTCTGAGGTCGTCACTTCATAGGGGCGCTCGTTGATCACGCGCAGACCAAAGTTTTCCAACATCGGCAGTACGTCAGAAAGATGGATTGGCTCATCTTTATGGAACAGTTTTAAACGCACTTTGTTGTCGTTCAACGCAGCTTCCTGCGGTTGATAGAACAACATGCCTAACTTGTGATCGTCATCCAAGGCTTCGAGCTGTTGCATATCAACAACCGCTGAGCTTGGTAATACGTCTTCTTTATAGCTCTGTTCGAAGGCGTTAGCGTAACGCTTCATCAGATGAGTACCGGCTTCTTCGCCTAAGGCATTGTTTAGCGCGGTGCTTAACTTATCTTCCCAAGAACGTGCCGCTTCAATTAAGTTATTCTCTATGGCAGCCACATCTACATCCATATTATTGTTATCAACTTTGACAATGTAGTGAGTACGGGCCAGGGTTGACTCGGAGAAATATGTCGTAAACTCTACATCTTCTTTGCTGTTGAAATGCTGAGCCAGAATACGCTGGGTATCTTGGCGAAGTTTAGTGTTGTAACGATCTTTTGAAACGTACACTAAACAGGATAAGAAACGACCGAAACCATCTTTGCGAACAAAGAGTTTCAGTTTGTCCCTGTCTTGCATCTCGAGCACACCGTGCGCCGTGTGTGCTAAATCATCCACATTGGCTTGGATTAGCTCATCACGCGGTAGGTTTTCGAGAATGTTCAGCAAGGCTTTATAGTCGTGAGAACGTGGGGTTAAACCTGAACGGTCTAATACGCGCTGGACTTTTTCGTTCAGCAGCGGAATTTCACGTGGGCTGCGGTTATACACATTTGAAGCGTACAAACCGATAAATCTATCTTCACCGACCACGTTGCCTTTCTTGTCGAAGCGTTTGATACCAATATAGTCAACATAGGCTGGACGATGCACACGGCTCTTGGCGCTGCTCTTAGTTAGGATCAGTAGGCTGTCGTCTAAGGCTTCTTTACGAGCACTGTCAGAGAAGCTTGATAATAACAAACCTTGCTCTGGCTGAGTCTTATGGTGCTTGTTCATTAAGCCTAAGCTAGAGGCCATATTCGGCACTAGCTCAACGTCGCCTTCAACACGTTTTAAATCGTATTGGCGGTAGCCCAGTAAGGTAAAATGATGATTATTAAGATAAGTTAGGAAGTTAATCGCTTCTTCTAACTCTTGCTTCTCACCGGGGAATGGACGCTTAGGTAATTCTTTAATGGTCTCACTCAGCTTAGCTGACATCGCGCTCCAGTCGTTGACTGACGCGGCCACATCACCCAGCACAGATTGGATTTCGCGCTCAAGGGCTTTGATATCTACACTGCTGCTTTGACGGTCGATTTCAATCAGGAAAACGGCAACGTGTTCAGTGCTTTCAGGGCTTTGATTCAGATAAGTGACTTTGGTTACGTCCTGGGCTGAACGCTCAATCGCCAGCGGAGTGTGTAACATCATGTGAGCCGTAATACCCATACGATTCAATGCCATACCAACTGAATCTACCAGGAATGGCATGTCAGGTTGGATAACTTCAATGATCGAATGGGTAGATTGCCAGCCGTGCTTTGACTGACTTGGATTGAATACTCTGAGGTGAGTCTCCCCTTTCGGGGTTTTGTTTAGTGCATTCCATAAACTGAGGACCGCACCATACAGGTCGCTGTCGTTACGCGCATTGAGGTCGTCTTTCGACATGTGGGCATAAAGGCAGGTCGCGAACTGTTCAACTTGCTTGGCTTGTGAATTAGGGACTTTAGCGTGAATTAAACTGACTACATTTTCAAGTAGTACTGAAGGCATTGCATCTTTCAAGGCCATGTTGCTGTTTCCTTAAGCGTCTATGGCAGCGCTTTTTTTCATTATTTGGATGCTTCGGCTTAACGATCTCAGAAAATTAGTGTGATCCAGATCGTCGCGCGAAGTTTATTACTAAATCCTCTGTATTTCGAGGAAAATTTTAGTGGTACATCCTCTGTAAATCCAGCCAGAGCGTAAAGATGTGGTAACAGGTGAGCAAAAAATCAAAAAAACAGCGTTTATATTCAAAGGCAATGGGGAGTCAAAAACTCCCCATTGTTTGTAACTACTTAGCCTGCCGCCAGAATACCGCTGCCAGTGCTGGCAGGATAATTATGGCGCCCAACATATTTACCACAAACATGAAGGTGAGCAGAATTCCCATGTCCATTTGGAACTTGAGCGCAGAGAAAAACCAAGTGCTCACACCAATCGCCAGGGTCAAACCAGTGAAAATCACCGCACTGCCCCGCTCGACTAATGCTTCATAATAAGCTTGCTGTACTGGCATACCATTCGAAAGCTTAGCCGACATGGTCGATAGGATATAAATACCATAGTCAACCCCAATACCTACCCCTAGGGCAATAACGGGTAAGGTACTGACTGCTAAGCCAATATTAAGTTGAGTCATCAGCGCCTGTGCTAGTGTAGAGACCACATAGAGCGGAATAATCACCGCGACTGTCGCTTTTAATGACTTAAAGCTGATAAGGCAAAGCACAAATACCGCGCCATACACATAAATCATCATAGGCAACTGGGCTTCAGCTACCGCTTCGTTGGTTGCCGCCATCACCCCAACAGGGCCAGACGCCAGCTTAAATTGCAGCTTGTCATTATCCATTTTGGCCGCGACCGCTTTCACCTTAGCGACCACAGTCTCTATGGTTTCTGCCTTGTGATCTTTCATAAACAGATACACAGGCATCACAGAACAATCACCATTCAACAAACCAGAGGTGGTTGGAATTTGGCCGATGGCCTGCACTAAACTTGCGGTTGTGCGCGGCAACACTTCCCATCTTGGATTGCCTTCGTTAAAGCCCGCGTTCACTTTTTTGGCCACTGAGGCCAAGCTAACCGTCGATTCAACGCCAGGGGTATTACGTACTAACCATTCAAACTCATCAATTTGCGTCAGCATATCGTGGTAAGTACAAGCCTCAGGGCTCGCTTCCACAATCACAGTCATCACATCCGTGGTGATAGAAAAGTGGTCCGTAATAAAAAAGGTGTCCAGGTTGTAGCGTGAATCTTGGTGTAAAGCTGGCGCCCCGCCCTGCAGATCACCAATTTTCATCTGATTCGCCTGTTGCAGACCCGCAAAATACAAGATGACTGTTGCCGCAATCACCACTATCGCGTATTTAGGCGTGGCAAATTTGGCAAGGTAACGCCAAATTGCCTCGGCGCGGACTTCCTCTGAGGTCGGTGCACCCTGTGGCGCAACCTTGAGTTCAGTGAAAGAAATGACTAAAGGCAGGAGGATAAGGTTAGTGAAAATAATCACGCCCACGCCGAGTGAGGCCGAAATGGCCAGCTCACGAATAATACCAATATCAATGGATAACAGTGTGATAAAACCAACCGTATCAGAGAGCAGCGCTACCCCACCTGGCACCAATAAACTGCGAAACGCAGAAGCCGAAGCCGCCTTAGTGGTTTGTCCGTCCATCACGCGGCGTCTGACCGCGTTGATCATCTGCACCCCGTGACTCACTCCAATGGCAAAGACGAGGAACGGCACCAGAATTGACATAGGATCTAAGCCAAAACCGATGACCGTCAGTAAACCCAGCTGCCAAATCACCGCCGTTAAGCTACAAACTAATGGCAATAAGGTCAGGATAAGTGACTTTGAAAACAGATAGACCATTACCGCAGTGATCAAAATGGCAATCACGAAGAACAGCAATACGCCTTTGGCGCCATCGGCCACATCACCCGCCATCTTAGCAAAACCGATAATATGGATTTTCACCTTATCGGTTTCATACTTACCGCGAAGTTCCTTCTCCAGCTGAGCGGCAAAGGCGATGGTATCTAAGGGCTTACCCGTTTGTGGATCAAAGTCCATCAACTGAGCCGACACCATAGCGGCACTATAATCGTTGGCGATCAAGCGCCCCACAATGCCTGCTTTTTCAATGTTATCGCGCACCGTATTCAAACCCGCTTCGGTGGTCGTAAAATCAGCGGGGATCACAGGGCCGCCCGCGAAACCATCTTCCACGACTTCGGTAAAACGGGTCGAAGGTGAAAATAAGGATTTCACCTGTGAGCGGTCAACACCGGGTATAAAAAACAGCTGATCGTGAACATTTTTAAGTGTGTCGAAAAAATTAGGGTTAAAAATATTGCCGCTGGTATCTTCCACCGCCACCATAATGCTATTCGCCCCACCAAAATCTTTTTGGTGTTTGAGGTAGGTTTGCATATAGCTATGATTAAGCGGAATATTTTTAATGAATGCCGCATCCATTTTTAATTGGCTAGCTTGGTATCCCAAAAAAACCGTCAGCAAAATAAAAATGCTCACCACCCAAGCACGGTTGCGGAATAAAAATGACTCAAATCCGTTGACCAGTTTTTCTAACATCTTATCGGCCCTGTTATTGTTGTTTTATCATTTATGGCTTCAGTGTGAGTAGCCCTTGGCTACCCGATAACCACACATTCCCTTGGTTATCTTTGGCAATCGAAACTAAGTTTTCCCCCTGGCGACGAGTGACAATACTCGCACTATCATCCTGATTTAGCTGGATAACAACGCCGGCATTCCCCACAAGGTACAAGCTTGTATCTGAGTTCACCAAGGCGCCATTGATGGATGATTGCACAGGCATTTCAATCTCATCCCATTGGCTAAGGCTCAAATCTGCTTTAAACACATGGCCCCTCAGTCCCATTACATAGACCGCATCCTGCAATTGAATGGCATTGAACATAGAGCCGTCGTAATCAAACCCCGTACGGGTAAAGCTTTGGCCTTTATCGGCCGACACCGCCACAAGCCCAAGCTCTCCGACTAATAACAAACGACCATCATTGAGCACGATCATCCGATTAAAATGCGGCAGTAACGAGGCGCGCTCGGTCAAATAAGCGGCTTGGTCGCTATTCTTTAACTCAGCCAAATAGGACACGTCTTCTTCGGCCAGCAACTCTTCGTGGAATTCTTCCGCCCAGGTCTTGCCGCCATCATGGGTTCGATAAAACAGTCCATAAGCCCCAATGGCCATGCCGTCCTGCTCATTGAGAAACAGCACATCGAGGAAGGGTTTTTCAATTTCGCTCGACTGTATTTGTAACGACCATGTCTGGCCGCCATCTTGGGTGTGCAAAATAGTGGCATCGTGCCCCACTGCCCAACCGAGTTTTTCATTTAAAAAGAACACTTTTGTCAGCTGCGCCGAGGTTGGTGTAGGCACTTGTTGCCAGGTGTCATTCAGCACGAGCACATGCCCACGCTCGCCCACGGCGACCAAACGCTGCCCAGCATGGGCAATATCTAACACTAAAGAAGATGCCGCTAAGGGCTGAATTTGCGGGAAAGTCTCAGACACCGCAGAAAATGAAGGGGAAGAAAATAAACAACCAACACTGATTGCAGCGGCGCATTGAAGGATGCGAAACGACATACAAACTTCCTTAACTAATGAGGGGCGCTTAGCGCCCCTTTATACCGTGGCTGATTAACGGATACCTTCGCGACGCAGCGCGTCTGGGGTGAAGTTCGCTTCACTCAACTTGGCATCGAAGTTATACATTCCACTCTGGTTGTCTAAGCCCATGGCCAAATAACGACGGGACTGCAGATCGTGGAACACTTCTAAGGTATCCCACTGTGTGGGGACTTCGTAGTAGTTCAAGCCGTGGGCAACTGCCACACGGTAGAGTTCATCACGGTTGTCATACAGATCGGCAATCGATACTTGCCATGAGTCTTCGTCAAGATACATCACACGCGTTTTGTAGATGTGACGCATACCGTCTTTCAAGGTCGCCTTCACTTCCCATACGCGGTGTTTTTCCCAACGGACAAACTCAGGATTGATATGACCGGGTTTTAAAATCTGGTCATATTTCAGCTTATCTGAGTGCAATTTGTAGTCGTTGTAAGGAATATAGATTTCCTTCTTGCCCACAAGCTCCCAGTTATAACGCACGGGTGAACCGTTAAACATATCGAAATCGTCTGTGGTGCGCAGACCATCGGATACGGTACCCGGTGTATCAAAGGCAACGTTTGGTGCTTTACGTACGCGGCGCTGACCTGTGTTATAGGTCCATGCTTGGCGTGGCAGCGCCTCTTGGTCCATGGTTTCTTTTACTAACAGCGCAGTACCAGCCAAACGAGCAGGCTGAGTCACCACTTGTTTAAAGTAGAACAGCGTGTTGCTGGCCTTTAACTGATCAAGGGTGATTTCAGGGCGAGAATACTCGAAACGAATTTCCTCAGCAGTTTCCACTAAGGTGTAGCTGCCATCGGCCGTTGGCGCCGCTTGGCTACGTGAGGTCTCCACATCCACACCACGGAAGCGCAGGATATGGTTCCAAATCGCTTCTAAACCATTGGCAGGGATAGGGAATGGAATACCAATCGATGCGCCCGCTATACCATTACCCTGTGCAACTAATTCAGCGCGAGTGGCGTTGGCTTTTGTCGCATCATAGACAAATTGTGGCACTGATGCGCTGCGGCGCGTTTTGTACACATTCATCTTGTAAGTATCTGGGTAAAGCTCAAACAGTTTCATTTGACCCGGGGTCAAGAAATCCTTGTATTGGGCTTTGTTCGCATTGGTAATAGTGAATTCAATTTTATCCTCAGGGAAAGGATCGGGGTGATGCATTCCCTTGGTATATCCTGCAACTGGCTTAGTAATACCGCCATCCCAAGCGGGAATAGAGCCATCGGCATTGCCGGCTTTTTCTGCGCCTAATGGCGTTAATTCGTTACCTAATTTAGCGGCGTCGGCTTCAGATACCTTTGCCATCGCTACAGGTGCTACAAGGGCCATCATCACGGCACTTGCCAATATCGACAGTTTCTTCATTGTTATAATCCTTTAGATCGAATACTTGATATTGAAAGAAATATAATCACGATCTGACATCGCGTTGGTTGTTCCTACACCGCCAAAGAAGTTGTTGTAGGATAAGTCTGCGCCCCAACGGTTTTGGTATTCAAAATTCACACCTAAGGCCACTGACTTACGTCCTTCGGTAAAGAGGAACATAGGATCAGGCGTAATACCGTCTACATCGTGTGAGAAAATCAACCGAGGAGACATGTTCACGCCCGCAAACAAGTTGTTAAAGTCCGCTTTAGCCACCAGACGGTATCCCCAAGCAAAATCCGTTGGGAATGGGTTGGTTTCTGGACCATTATGCAGCGCTTGGATGATGCCTGGCATATCGGGATTACCGCCCGAACGTGCGGTACCTGGGCCATTAAGACGCAGTTCATCAAAACCTGGCATATCGTGGATCCATACCCCACCGACTTCGGCCAACATCGTCAGGTTATCCAATCCCAAGGTAGGACCGAATAAGTGAGTGAAAGTGACTTGCGCTTGAGTGGTATCGAGGCGAATAAAACCGTCAACGGTTTCGCCAGGTTGTACGCCATCAATTTGAGAAATGCCATCGAAATCGGGGCGAATACCCGCGTTGGCTAACTGTTGTGGCATACCCGCAAACAGCAGTTCTACGTCATCGATTTGTAGCGGTTCATCTTGACGGTGAGCGATTTCAGCACCGACTGAGGTATCACCCAATGACGTGTTGAAACTAAAGCCATAGAGTTTAATGTCTTCAGGGTAAACAATTTGCGCCTTAGAGAAGCTCTTTAAGCTGAGCAGCAATTCGCGGTTAATATCACCCGCGTTTTGACCCAGTACGGCAAGATCTGACAACAGTGCGCCAGTGCTAAAGTCGGCAGCAGTACCGCTGATCAGCGGACGACGGCTGTGGTAGTTCATAAAGTAGAAACCAAACTCGGTATCGCCTAACTCAGGGGCGTAATAACCCAGCTTGATACCATATTGGCCACCGTTGCTTGGTGCTTGCTCATCTTGCACTAACGTCACTTTAGTGGGATAAGCCAGTGCCATCGCTACCAATTGCTGTGTAGGAATAGTTTGACCACTGGCGATCATCCCAGCCAGTTTCTGATATTCCTGCGTTAAGAAATCTAAATTGATGTCAGGGTTAGCGTTAAAGCCTAACTGCGCATTCTGGTTATAACCACCGTAACCGGCGAAATCGTTAGTCGCAAAAATCGAACCAGGGGTTGGGATCCAAACGGGTTCCCAATCATATTGATAGAAACCTTCTACCGATAGGTTTTCGGTGATCCCCAATGAGGCCCACACCATACCCTGAGGACGGAAGGCTTCTTTGAGTTCCGCGCCAGGCGCGTTCAGGATGTTCAAATCGACAGGGTTGATTTCACCAATACCGTGGGCGATCAGCGTACTTTCACCCCAAGAAACCACTTGATTACCCACACGGATAGAAAGCGGGTTGGCACCATCGTTTAAATCAAAATTCGCGTATACGAAGGCATCCAGCAGACGGATGTCCTTACATTGCACTTCAGAAGCCTTACTATCGCGGCAAGGATCGTATTCTTTCCCTGTTAACGGGTCATTGTAGTCGTAGTTACCATCGTTTAGCTTACGATCGTAAAAATACATACCACGAACGAATAGACCATAGTTCTCATACTTAAGGGATAACTCGTGTAATCCTTTAACGATTTCGGATGTAGTATCACCTTGAGAATAAAGTAAATTACTCAAATCGTTGTTACTAGAATAAGAACCTGGTTGTGCCCAAATCTCAGCAGATGTGTATTTGGTATTGCCAAATGCAGTGTAGTTTGACCAATCAAACTGTGGCTGGTTTACCTTACCAATTTGTCCATCCCAATCGCGCTCCCCTACACGCCAACTGGCACCAGCAGTCCAAGTCGAGTCAAAAGTCCCTTGTATCTCCCCCCAATCGAACGCAACCGCATTAACATTCGACACCATCAATAAACTCAATGCCGACGCCACCCCCAAAGCAAGCGCCGACTTGTTAAAACTTTTTTTAACAATTTTCATTTTAGCTCTCCGTACCCTGCTGGATTCTTTGTTCTTGGAATTACAACCAACATCTTGTTAGCTCACAGGTAACATCATTGTTACAGCAATTAATCCCCATGAGCAAGGCACAGTTAGAGAAAATTTTCTAAAGAATTAAGCACGTAGACACATTTATGTCATCTACTACAGGGATGGGATTTAAATTAGAAAAGCAGAAGATTGAAAAGCGTGGGGGAAACCATGCAAAAAACTTTATATTTCATTAACATAATCACAAAGAAAATATCATATTTCCGTGATTGTAATTAGTCGACCGTTTAAAGTAATTACTCTAAGTAAAAATCAACAATTTATTAGGCTAACTGCTCCAGCGACACAAATTGCCCTTTATCATCGAGCACCAGTTTGAACTGCCCATGAATACCGTTATCGGTTAAAAAACGCCTAAAATGTCGGCCATTAATCCACAGGATCCGCCCCTGACGCTCACGCACTTCAACCTTATCGGCAATGCCTTGATAGTAAGGTAAAAACTCTCGATAACTTAGATTTAGCTTAAAATACAATTCCATATTAAAACTCAAATAATCTGCATAAGCTGGTAGTGGGAATTTACGACGGGCTAATTACAGCTGTTGGGCCAACAAACAGCATGTCGTAGAAACCGAGCTATTGCCTTGAATTACCTACCCCACAGGGACAATGTAACACTCTAATACTCTCGTCAAAAGGCCATCATATTCAATAGTATAAAGCGTCATACCTTAGATTTAACTTAACTCGTTAAATAGTATGACTAGGGTGCATGGCCTTCAATTTGACTCTAACTGCTCAATAACTGCTTGGAAGAATGAGGGCAGCATAATGCTGCCCTCTTCATAGCTACTGTGCTAATGCCTTAGATACTTTCTCGAATAAATCTTTCGACAGTTCAGGCAGTGCCAACAATCGCGTTAAACAAGCCTTGATCTTGGCTTGGCGCGCCTCATCAAACTTACTAAATTGGATGAGTGGCGTCACCATACGCGCCGCAACCTGCGGGTTGAGTTTATTTAAGCTGATAAGACATTCAGTTAAAAACTCATAACCTTTGCCATCGGCGCGGTGGAATTGATAAATATTCCCCGCTGCGAAACTGCCAATCAGTGAACGTACGCGGTTAGGATTGCTCATGCTAAAGCTCGCGTGTTGTTGTAATTGACGCAAGCTATCAATCACCCCTTCCACATCATGGGTAGCCTGCAGCATGAACCATTTGTCCATCACCAGCGGCGTATCGCGCCAGCGGGCTTCAAACATTGCCATCAAATGTTCGCGGCAAGGTAGCGAACCGACATTCGCCGCACTTAATGCGCCGAGTGAGTCGGTCATATTGGCAGCCTTCTCAAACTGCTCAACCACAAAGCTTTCGGCCTCGCTACTGACTCGGCTCAACCAGTTAAGACATTGGTTTTTCAGCGCTCGCGCTTTTGTGCAATCACGGTTTACCAATGAGCGATACAGCGCCGTTAATTCATCTTCACAATAGGCGGCAAGCTCTGTGAGCACAAATTCACGGGCTAAAGCTAAGGCATCTAAATCGACCGTGTCGGTTTGTTCAATCAACGCTGAGGCCGATGGTATGGCTAACATTTCCGCCATCAGCGCCTGATCTAACTGCTCATCGAGTAAGGCGCCTTTAAAGCTGTCCTTCACTCTCTCATCTAAGGTCATGGTGTGATGTTGCTGTAAATGCGCCACATTTTGCCAAATCGCTTGGCTCACGAGCGTAACCGACGCCTCCCAACGCGCCACTTCACTCGAGGCAAAGCGCATCAAATGCACAAGCTGATCGATTTCAAAGGGATAATGTAATTTAACCGGTGCAGAGAAATCCTGTAGTAAGGATGCCACGGGTTTATGGCGCATGCCTTCAAATGTAAAAACTTGCTCTGCTTGAGTAAAATCAAGCACTTGATTTACCAGTGACTGCCCTTTCTCATCTAACAGCTCTAAGCTAAAGGGGATATGCAAGGGTGAAGCACAACCAGCTAACGTTTGTTTGAGGGTTAACTGATAAGTCCCTGTGTCAGCATTAAAACTGTCGCTTGCGGTGACAATTGGCGTGCCCGCTTGGCTATACCAGAGACGGAATTGCGTTAAATCGATTCCACTGGCATCTTCCATCGCCGCGACAAAATCATCGCAAGTCACGGCTTGGCCATCGTGACGTTTGAAGTATAACTTCATCCCCGCTTGGAAATGGGCTTCACCCAACAGGGTGTGCATCATGCGAATAACTTCAGCGCCCTTGTTATACACAGTAACAGTATAAAAATTATTCATCTCAATCACAGACTCGGGGCGGATCGGATGCGCCATTGGGCCTGAGTCTTCAGCAAACTGCTGGTTTTTGATGACTTTAATCGCGTGAATTCGGTTCACAGCACGCGAACCTAAATCCGAACTAAACTCTTGATCGCGAAACACTGTCAAGCCTTCCTTGAGGCTTAATTGGAACCAGTCACGGCAAGTCACGCGGTTACCCGTCCAGTTATGGAAGTACTCATGGCCGACCACAGATTCAATGCCGTGGTAATCCTCGTCGGTTGCGGTCAAGGTATCTGCCAACACATACTTGGTGTTGAAGATATTTAAGCCTTTGTTTTCCATCGCCCCCATATTGAAGAAGTCGACCGCGACTATCATGTAGATATCTAAGTCGTATTCTAGGTCAAAACGAGATTCATCCCAGGCCATAGACTTTTTCAGGGACGCCATCGCATGGTGTGCTTTGTGTAAATTACCTTTATCGACAAACACCTGCAGTACCACTTTGCGATGACTGCGGGTGATAAACTCATCCTGTAGCAGATCGAAATCGCCAGCGACTAAAGCAAACAGATAGGCGGGTTTTGGGAAGGGATCCTGCCAGCGCACGTAATGGCGGCCACCATCGAGCTCGCCTTTCTCAATCAAGTTACCGTTGCTAAGCAGGAACGGAAACGCCAGCTTATCGGCTTCGATTCGCACTGTGTATTTGGCTAACACATCGGGGCGGTCGAGAAAATAAGTGATGCGTCTAAAGCCTTCGGCTTCGCACTGAGTACAGTAGGCGCCGTCGGACATATATAGCCCTTCGAGGCTTGAGTTAGCCTCGGGATCGAGTTGGGTGATGATGGTCAACTCAAATTCATTCAGCGATGTCTCGATGGACAACAGCCCTTCACTCGCGTGATACGTCGCCGCTTGTCCATCAATGGCCACACTCACTAAGGTCAAACTTTCACCATCTAGCACTAAGGGATTGGTGTGAGATGAAGTGCGTTTGACTTTGCTAACGGCTTTAACCAGGGTGTTTTTACCATCGAGATTAAAATCTAAATCAATGGTTTCGATCGTGAACTGGGGAGCTTGATAATCTTTAAGATATTTTGCTTGTGCTTGTGTCATGTCGTTCCCTTTAACACTGTTCTAAATAAGAAAAACGCGCCATAAGCGCGTTTTAAGATACGGTAAACAGGCGCAATAACCGCCTATTTAGTGCCAGCGTTAGCCAGCTTTTTTGCATCCGCCATATCTAAGGTGATATAGGCCGTTTCGTCTAAGAAGGCATCCGGTGCTTCAATGTCGTCTTTGTCTTTAATGTCTTCCATCGATTTAACCGCGGCTAAACCATGGGCAACACGACGCTCGTTGGTTCTATCGAGGACTTTCTTCTCATCGGCTTCACGTGAGGCAATGCGCTCACTTTCAACTAAGGAGACTGTTTTCTCTTTATGATGCTTTTTAAAGTCGGCAATATCTTGATTGATATAGTTAAACTCGACATTGTTCTGAATACGGGCAAGGTGCTTTTTATCTAAACTCGCCACCAACTCAGGGGTGATATCGTTTAGGGTGCCGTATTGCGCCATCGGCACTTTATCCCAAGGTAAAGCATTCTTCTCTTCCGCTTCACCGTATTCACCCGGCTCTAACGCACTTGGGTAAGCAATGTTCGGGGTTACGCCTTTGAGCTGAGTGCTGCCACCGTTGATACGGTAGAACTTTTGAATCGTGTACTGCACGTGGCCAATCGGCTTCTCGTACATGTCGTAGATTCGACCAAGGCTCTTATGCTGCTGCACAGTGCCTTTACCAAAGCTTGACTCACCGACAATCAGCGCACGGTCGTAATCTTGCAACGCGGCGGCAAAAATTTCAGAAGCTGATGCACTGTAACGGTCAACCATAATGGTTAACGGACCAGCGTAGGTCGTCTTGCCATCGTTATCACGGTGGGCAGACACTCGACCATCGGCGTCACGTACTTGCACCACAGGGCCCATATCGATAAAGAGTCCCGTCAGTAACACGGCTTCGGTCAACGCACCGCCGCCATTACCACGTAAATCGATGACGACGCCTTCAACCTTGGCTTCGTTTAACTTCACTAATTCTTTTTCGACGTCCTGGGATAAGTTCATATAGAAACCAGGAATTTGAATCACACCCACTTTACGGTTGGCGTATTCACCGTCTTTTGGCTCGATGATCTTTGAGGTCGCGGCACGGTCTTCTAAACGAATTTTGTCGCGCACTAAGGTCAGATTAAACGGCTTAGCGTTAGAGCCGCCCTTCTTAGGTAAAATCTGCAGAACGACTTTACTGCCCTTAGGCCCTTTGATCAGATCGACCACATCGTCCAATCGCCAGCCGATTACATCAACAATCTCACCGCCTTCTTGACCGACGCCGACGATCTTATCTTCAGGCGACAGTTTTTCACTACTAGCCGCAGGACCGCCCGCGATTAAACTCTTAATCACAGTGTAATCGTCTTCGAGCTGTAACTGCGCACCAATCCCCTCGAGGCTTAAGTTCATTTCCATTTGGAAACGTTCAGCATTACGGGGCGATAAATAGCTAGTGTGTGGCTCGATGCTACGGGAGAACGCATTCATCACCGCTTGGAACACATCTTCGCTATTGGTCTGAGTCAGACGTTTAATGGCGTTGTTGTAGCGTTTTTGCAGAATATCAACGATTTCAGGCCATTTCTTGCCAGTAAGTTTCAGGTTCAGCGCATCGTATTTAACACGTTGACGCCATAATTCGTTGATTTCGGCTTGATCTTTTGGCCATGCAACATCTTCTCTATCGTATTCGTAGGCATCACCCGGAACGGTAAAGTCCATCTCTTTGTCGAGCAGAGAGAGTGCGTATACAAAACCTTCGTAGCGACGTTTCTGAACCAAATCAAACATCTTATAAGCAGGCTCGAGTTCACCCGAGCTCAGCATATCGTCAAACTGATTAACATAAGGTTTGAAGCTGTCGACATCGGCTTGCGTCAGCACATTACGACGGTAGTCGAGTTGCTGCAGGTAGCGGTCAAAAATCTGAGCAGAAAACGCATCATCTAATGCAAATCTATGATAGTGGGAACGAGTGTATAAATCCGTCACTCGCTTACTCGCCACTTTATGCTGCGCTTCCTGCTTGAGAGTGGGTAACTCGCTGATTTGAATCGTAGGGGGGACAGCCCAAGCCGAGAATCCGACAAAAACAGTGGCAATGGATGTAGCCAAAGTGAGTTTTCGCATCAACAAGTTACTCCGTTTGATTAAATAATTACAGCAGGATATGTTCCGCTTTCACTTTTACCGTTAAGCCGCTATCTAGCTGAACATGAATGTCCTCTTTGTTAATGTCGGTGATCACGCCGGCTACTGGCGTCATCCCTAACTTAACATTGACACGTTGCTTCTTCGCTAAATCGGTCAATTGCGCTTGAACTAAGTTAACAGCAGGCTCTGCCTTAGGTGCTGCTTTTGCTGGGCGCTCAGTCTTACGTGCTGGCACGGCAACTTTCTTAGGGGCTTTCTTTGCAGGGGCTTTACCCGCAGGCGCCGCTTTTGGCGCTTGAGCTGCACGCTTAGCTTTTGCTTTATCTTGGCTTTCTTTCAACATAGCTTGAGCATGATCGATATGCTCTTGCTCTAACTCACCGCATGGCTGACCATCAAGATCCACACGCTGTGCACCGGCTTTTACCGATTTCAGGTAGCGCCAGCTGCTGGTGTAGCGTCTTAAGGCAACTCGCAGTTGAGTTTTACTGACTTTAGAATCATCAGCCAACCTTTCAGCCAAATCTTGAAACAATCCGATTTTTAATGGCTTAGTTTCACCTTCAGCAATAAAGCACAAAGGAAATGTTTCATACAAATACGCCAAAATTGCGTTGGTGTCGGTCAACTTATCTGTTGATTCCATCATTACTTCCACAGTTAAAAAGGGACATCGAATCCGAGGTGATAAAAATCAGCTTCTTACGAGTCGTTTATCTTGGTTAAGCTCACATATGAGCCAAAGTACAAATTAGCATTCTCGCCGAGTTAACTAAAGTTAAAAAATATAAGTTAACAATTTTTCACGGCTGAACCTATCAGGCTTATTTCGGCTGTGCTCAAAATAAGCCTTATCAGTGCATGCGCTATTATAAGGCGCACGCCACCGATTGCGACTATGAATTATGCGTTATTGTACGCAAATTAAGCAAATAGGCAGTTTTCGAAGCTTTTTACCAATAATTCCAAGCCCTTTTGGTCTTCTTCATCGAAGCGGTCAAAAATAGGACTATCGATATCCAGCACGGCCACAACCTTACCATCGGCGCGGACTGGGATAACAATTTCAGAATTACTGGCCGAATCGCAGGCGATATGACCATCAAATTGATGCACATCGGCGACGCGCTGCGTCTGATTGGTTTGCGCGGCGGTACCGCACACGCCCTTACCCATTGGAATACGGGTACAGGCCACTTTACCTTGGAAAGGACCTAACACCAGCTGTTCGCCACGCATCACGTAAAAACCCACCCAGTTCAGTTCGGTTAGGTTATCGTTTAGAAAAGCAGAAAAGTTAGCCATGGCAGCCACTAAATCATCCTCGCCCTCGAGTAAGGCCAGTGCTTGACGATTCAGTGACTCATAAAATTGCGGTTTCATAGACTTCCTAAAAAATTATTCGGCAGCGTCGTCCTTCTTAGGCGTTTTTTTCGCTGCATTTTGTTTTGATGGCGTACTATTAACTTGAACCACGCCTTTAAGCAAGTTTGTCAGCTCATCTTTATTGTTAGCAAAATAGAATGCGAGCTGTTCGCTCACGGTTTCATCAATTCCGAGCTGCGCTTTTTGAATAAATGGAATGAGGTTATCGGCGATGTCGAGCATCTTATCGTAGGCGTCTGCCTCCTTCTTCGATGTAAATGTCATCTTCTCCACCCCTTCTCTTACCACGACAAACTGTGTAATAACTGCCATGACTGCCCTCGCACTGTTTTTATATACAGTAATCAGAATGACATAAAGTGAACTAGTGATGCAAGTGTTCTGATTATTCTGGTATTATGAGTACGCTTTTCGTTGTCGAGATGTGTCAAGCAATGTGCTATCTCACCCTATAATTTGGTTTTATTGCGGATTATTTGCTCTCTCTATGGCTTTGGGGCTAATTTAATATTTTTATATGCATGAAAATACAGTAGAAAACTCTGTAATCCTCTGTCGTTCCTGCGACTTGGCCATTCGAAAGCGCGCCTTACCTACGGGTGTTAGGGCGTTATGCCCGCGCTGCAGCACCGCACTTTATGACACTCCATACTGCTCAGTAAACGGTATGTTAGCGCTGTGTATTACCGCGCTGGTATTCTATTTCCCCGCCAATTTTTTTCCGGTACTCGAAATTCACTTTTTGGGTAGTGTTCGCACCACTACAGTGTTTCAGGGCGCCTTTGCGGTGTTCGACCAAGGTTATTGGGTCGTGGGATTAGCCGTGCTCGCCGCCGCCGTGATTGGCCCGGGTTTATTGATCCTGTCGATCCTTAGCCAGATTTTGATCGTCAAATGGGGACTTAGCAGTCCATTTTGGCGCCGCAGCCTCAAACAGTTATTAAAGCTGCAAGGGCTGCTATCCCAGCTCACCATGCTGGAGATTTATGTGATTAGCTTTTTGGTGTCATCATTTCAGTTATCTGATTTCTCGGATATTTACTTCGGTATGGGCACCTTCTGCTTCACCATGCTTTTTTTAGTCACCCTGTTTTTGCAGCGTGAATACGATATTGAGCATATGTGGAGTCTTCTCATGCAGGAGCGACACTAAAAATGCAGCAACAGGGAAAAGACTTAGGCCTGTGCTTGTGCCGGGTGTGCAGGCAGCTCAATAGCAGTGATAATAGCCACTGCAGCCGCTGCGAGGCCGAGCTCCATGTCCGTGATCACAGCAGCTTACAAAAGAGTTGGGCGCTGCTGATCACCGCCGCCATTTTGTTGGTTCCCGCCAACCTCTACCCTATTACAATGCTCACCAATCAGGGGCAAGTGCGCCACGATACGATTTTTTCGGGGATTATCCATTTGGTGCATTCGGATATGTTACCCATCGCCATTATTGTATTTATTGCCAGTATTTTAGTGCCTTGGGTGAAAATTATCGGTTTGGCCACTTACCTCTGTGCCATCAGCTTCAATCTGCCGATTTCGAAAAAGAAACTCATGGTGGGATTTCATGTGATTGAGTGGATTGGCCGCTGGTCAATGCTCGATTTGTTTGTGATCTCCTTAACGGTTGCCCTCGTCAATATGGGGCAATTACTCGATGCAAAGCCTGCACCTGCGGCCACGGCGTTTGCATTGGTGATTTTACTGACTCAACTTGCCGCAAAAGTTTTAGACACTCGTTTACTCTGGGATCGATTGGAACCTCAAGATGACACAAATTGAATCGCCAAAAGTTGTGAAGAAAAAACTCTTTTCGCCGATTTGGCTGCTCCCGATAGTGGCGCTCGCACTCGGCGCATGGCTGGGCATTAAGAGCATCAAAGAATCGGGCATTGAAATTCAGATCCACTTCCCCAGTGCCACGGGGATCGATGTGGGCAAAACCCTAGTAAAATACCAAGGTCTTACTGTCGGTAAGGTAAAAGACATTGGTATCGACGAGGATCTTAAAGGCGTAAACGTCAAAGTCATGATGGACTATCGCGCTAAGCCTTTCTTAAATAAAGAAACCCTCTTTTGGTTAGTCACCCCAAAAGCCAGCATTACGGGTGTTGAAGGCTTAGATGCGCTGTTTTCGGGTAACTATATCGCAATTCAACCCGGTAAAGGCAATACCGCCACCTTCTTCGAGGCTGAGCGTCAACCGCCACCGATGCAGGTGGGCTCAGAAGGGGTAATGATCGAACTGACAGCCGATAAACTCGGTTCGTTAGACGTGGGTTCGCCAGTGTTCTTTCGTCAGATCCCTGTCGGCAGCGTGGTCAGCTACCGTTTAGACGGCAATGCCAGAGTCATTATCAGCGCCTTTATCCAAGAGCAATATGCGCGTTTAGTGAAGAAAAACTCTCACTTTTGGAACGTTTCCGGCGTGAAAGTCGACGCCAGTTTAGCGGGCATAAAAGTCAACACTGAGAGCTTGGCTTCCATTCTGGCGGGCGGCGTGAGTTTCAGCTCTGATGATAAGGCACCTGCGGCACAAAATGGTGACAGTTTTGCCCTCTATGATTCCGAAACCAGCGCCCTTGGTGGAATTGAAGTGAGCCTGACCATGAACGATGGCAACGCGATTGATAAAGGCACTCGTATTGTGTATCGCGGTATCACCATTGGCACTCTGCAGAGCAAACAACTCACCGCAACCGGCGTGACTGCGGTGGCAAAATTTGAGCCTGAATATGCCAACCTGTTAACCAGTGACGGACTGTTTTGGCTTGAGGGCGCCGATATTTCACTCTCTGGTATCAAAAATCCCGAGCGTTTACTCACGGGAAGCGTGATTAATTTCTTACCCGGCACCAATGCCAATACCGCGCTGCCAAGCAGTTTTGCCCTGCAAGAATCCGCCCCCGATCTATTGAAGGCCAAAAAACGTCAGCTCACTATCACCTCAACTGAAAACATGGGCCTCACCGCAGGTGCTGAAGTTCGTTACAAGCAGCTACCTATCGGTCAGGTGCTGGCGGTGAAATTAACCAAAGATCTGTCGGCCGTTGAATATCAACTCGAGCTGCAACCTGAGTTTGCCAGCTTAGTTCGCAGTGACAGCTATTTTATCCCCGAGTCGGCGTTGAGTATCGATGCCTCACTCGATGGGGTGTCGGTGAAAACCCGCGATATGGCGACGCTCACCAAAGGGGCTGTAAGTCTTATCCCAGGAACCAGCGACACACCACTTGCGGCGAATACTCGCCTGTCACTCTTTAGCTCAATGGATGAAGCGAAACAGTTCTTTGCTCGGCAGCAACGTCTGTACTTTACCCTGACCAGCGTAGATGGCGCCGATGTCAGCCAAGGCTCACCGATTTACTATAAAAAAATGCAAATCGGCAGTGTGGAGTCGGTCAACTGGCAGAGTAAAACCGAAGACTTTGCCATTAAAATCGCTATCGATAAGCAGTTCCAACCCCTAGTGCAAAAACCTAAAGTGTTTTGGCGCAACAGTGCCGTGGATGTCAGCGCCAGTCTTGCGGGTATTGATGTCGCCGTCGCGCCACTCCAGGGCGCGTTAAAAGGCAGCATCAGCTTAGGTTTATTAGATAATTCAACGACTGAACCTAATGCAACACTTAAACTGTACGAAAGCAAACAGCTCGCCTTAGCGCAGGCTCAAGCCATCAAACTCACCTTACCCGCCTCAGCGAAATTGGCTGCCAAAGCTGCCATTCGTTACCAAGGCCATCAAGTAGGTGAAGTGATGCAAGTTAAGCTCAATGCCGACTTAGCCACCCTCACGGCCACCGCCTATCTCTATGGCGACTATGCCGAACACTTCAGCCGCAGTGATACTGAGTACCATATGGTTGATGCGCAAATCTCCTTAGCGGGGATCAAAGCGCCAGAAACCTTAATTACTGGGCCTTATATTGGTGTGTTACCGGGTAAGAGCAACCAAAAGGCGAGTCAATTCCAGGCCAAATTGGTTGAGAGCAGCTATGCCAACGTGGCCGAAGATGCGCTTAAGTTTACCTTAGAAGATAGCAACCTTGGCTCGATGAAAGTCGGCACGCCCATCTTCTTCCGTGGCATTAAAGTCGGCCAAATCGATGGTTATAGCCTGTCGTCTCAAGGCAACAGTGTGCTAATGCAAGCGCATATTGAGCCGCAGTACAGTCACTTAGTGAATCAGAGCAGTCAGTTCTGGGACGCTTCGGGCATTAAAGTCGATGTGGGGATTTTCTCTGGTGCCCAAATTGAAGCCGGTTCGCTCGAAACCCTATTAGCGGGCGGCATTAATGTCGCTACTAAGGAAACGACGCAAGCAGGTAATCGCTTAAACCAAGGCACTGTGATCCCGTTGCAACACAAAGCCCAGAGCGAATGGCAGGAATGGGCTCCAGCCCAGTAGCTAAAGCCCTGAAGCGAGGCACTGTTACGCCTGTGTACTTTACCAGCAAGATAACAAGGTAAAAGCCCTCGGTATCATTTAACAATCAGGCGCATTAGATAAACTCTAATGCGCCTGATTGTTATCCGCTAAAGCGACTGGTTGCATCGCTATCAATCAGCCTTTCGCCATCACATACTTAGCCATAGAACCAATAACAGACCGCAATCGCGGCGCAGATCCCTGCAAAGTCGGCCGTTAAACCACAGGCGAGCGCATGACGCCCGTGACGGATCCCAACAGAGCCAAAGTAAACTGCTAGCACATAAAAAGTTGTTTCAGTGCTCCCTTGGAAAATCGCCGCCAAACGCCCCGCAAAGGAGTCCACACCATGGTGCGCCATGGTTTCGAGCATCATAGCCCGCGCGCCCGAACCGCTAAAAGGCTTCATTAATGCAGTTGGCATTGCATCGACGAAGCGAGTATCAAACCCGAAAAGACTCACTCCACTGGCAATCAGTTGCAGCAGGTAATCCAAGGCGCCCGACGCCCTGAGCAAGCCAATCGCCAGCAGCATAGCTAACAGGTACGGGATCAGTTGAATCGATTGGTTAAACCCCGCCTTGGCGCCTTCGATAAACTCATCATAAATCGCCACTTTTCGCACGCCAGCCACCAGCACAAAACTGAAGACTAACAGTAGCAATACACCGTTGCCCAAGGCGGTTGACACTGTGCCAATCGCGTCTGCGGTTAAGGTCATTAAATAAAAACCACTGGCGACTAATGCCGACAGCAGCACTGCGCCATATCCGAGTACTACGGCATTGAGCAGTGAAAGCCGCTGCACAATAGCGACGATCAGAAGCCCCGCTAAGGTTGAGGCTGATGTGGCGAGCAGAATGGGTAAAAAAATGTCCGCAGGTGCGGCGGCGCCCTGCTGGGCACGGTACAAAAACACTGTGACAGGAACTAAGGTCACCGAGGAGGTATTAAGCACTAAAAATAGAATTTGTGCATTGGTTGCGACGGTTTTGACCGGATTAAGACTCTGCAAATCCTGCATTGCCTTAAGCCCCAATGGCGTGGCTGCATTATCAAGTCCAAACACGTTGGCCGTTAAGTTCATCGTCATACTGCCAAAGGCGGGATGCCCCTTGGGCACTTCGGGCATCAAGCGGCGCAGCAGCGGCTCAAACACAAAGGCAATCGCCCCAACAACGCCAGCCTTTTCACCAATTCGCATTAATCCCATCCACAGGGACAAAACGCCCACTAAGCCTAGGGCGATTTCAGCGGCGAGTTTGGCGCTGGCAAACAAGGCCTCTACCGCGTTGGCAAGCACCTCGATATGCCCATTAAAAAGCTGTACCGCCATCGCCAGCAGCGATGTGAGGAAAAACACTAACCACACCCGATTTAGCACTCTGCCGCTTCCTTATTTTTATCCATGCTTTGTGTTTATGTTGCTGCGATAACCGGTTTTTGATGGCAAAAGCCAAGGGAGAAAATCCCAGCCTAGTAAGGGATTATGATATACTTGCCGCAGTTGATACACAGCCTAATCCCGTTATGGTTCAATTAAATCAAAATTTTATCAATACTATTGCCCAAGAACTGCCCGCCCATCTCTCAATGGATGACTTTATCGCGGCCTGTTCAAGACCACTACGCCGCTCGATTCGCGTCAACACCTTAAAGATCAGCAGTGAAGATTTTAAGCAGTTAATGCAGCCTAAGGGATGGACCTTTGATCCCATTCCCTGGTGTGAGGATGGTTTCTGGATAAGCTACGATGAAGAAGAGCAGCTCGGCAACGCCCTAGAGCATATTCAGGGATTGTTCTATATCCAAGAAGCCAGCTCCATGTTGCCCCCCACAGCGCTATTTACCCCGAATGCGGATTGGCAATGTGTATTAGATTTAGCCTCGGCGCCTGGCTCTAAAACCACGCAAATGGCAGCGTTAATGAATAATCAAGGCTTATTGGTCGCCAATGAATATTCCGCTAGCCGCGTCAAAGTACTCCATGCCAATGTGCTACGCATGGGCGCGAGTCACTGCGCGCTGACCCACTTCGATGGACGGGTATTTGGCGAGTACCTGTATGAAAGTTTTGATGCGGTGTTGATTGACGCCCCCTGCGGTGGTGAAGGCATAGTCCGTAAAGATGCGGACGCGTTAAAATCTTGGTCCCTCGATGAGGTGCTCGAAATTAGCGAAACCCAAAAAGCGTTAATCGAATCTGCATTTTTGGCGTTAAAACCGGGTGGCAGTTTGGTGTATTCCACTTGCACCCTTAATCGGCACGAAAACCAAGGCGTGTGCGAATATTTACAGCAAACCTATGGCGATGCGGTGCAATTTGAATCCTTAAACCAACTGTTTGATGGCGCCGAAAAAGCCACTACGCCAGAAGGCTTTTTGCACGTTTGGCCGCAAATTTACGACAGTGAAGGCTTTTTTGTAGCTAAGCTGACTAAAACCCGCTCTGTGCCGCGCCTGCAACCTGAGCCTAAATTGCAAAAGAATTTCCCCTTTACGGAGGCAAGTGCCAAACAAGCCAAAGCCATTCAAGCCTATTTTGCCGATGATTTGGGTATCGAACTGCCCGATGATCTCATTATGGTGCGCGACGATGAGTTTTGGCTCTTTCCCCATGAGTTTAGAGATTTTATTGGCAAAATGCGCTTTCAGCGGATTGGGGTTAAGCTTGCCGACCACAGTAAACATGGCTTTAAAGTCCGTCATGAAGCCATTATTGCGCTTGCGGGAAAAGCACTTACTGCGGCGACAAACGGCGCTAAAGTTGTCGACGTTAGCGATGAGCAAGCTAAAGAGTATTTGATGGGACGAGATATTCCCCTCGATACGGCTGGCAAGGCTCAAGGTGAAGTGATTGTCTGTTATGGCGGCGCGCCCTTAGGCATGGCTAAACATTTAGGCAATAAATTAAAAAACAGCCTGCCCAGAGACTTAGTAAAAGATAAAGTGTTATTGCTACCACCACAGGCATAATGGTTATAAATCGACCATTTTTTAGCGAGAAATAACCTAAAAAAGGGGATAGAGAAAGTGTCACTCACACTAAACTCAACTACACTGAGTCTATTGTAAAGCGCACTGCATGGCGCTTTCATCTGTAGCGCACGGCTCTTCAACGAGCCATTCCCCTAGGCCCAAACAGTTGGAATCGTTTTGGGCCTTTTTTTATGGGCTTACGCCTAATCGAGTTCAGCTTTTATTTATGGAGCAAACTTCACCGACTAGCACTTTACTCACAACGCGTAAGTTAAGGCTTAGTCTTTGCGGACTCAAGCAAATGCTACACGTCTTATCGGCCGATTAAACGGGCCGCATCTTTAAACAAATTAAAGAAGTTCTCACTGGTGTACTCGGCAAGCTCTTCGTAACGCTCTGCGCGCAGCTCTGCGACAAACTCGGCCACATCACGCACATAGGCAGGTTGATTCTCCTGTCCACGGTGTGGAATAGGCGCAAGATAAGGCGAATCGGTTTCCACCAATAAACGATCTTTAGGCACTTTGCGGATCACGGTTCTTAACTCACCAGCATTTTTAAAGGTCACAATGCCTGAAACGGAAATATAAAAACCTAAGTCAATCGCCGCCTTGGCCATTTCCCAGTTTTCCGTAAAGCAATGCAACACGCCACCGACTTTGTCCGCCTGCCCCGCTTTGAGCATGTTGATGGTGTCTTCACGGGCATCACGGGTATGCACAATCAGCGGCTTATTGACTTCAACCGCCAAGGCTATTTGTTGCTCAAAACACTGTTGTTGCAGGGCTTTGGTTTCATCGGCATAAAAATAATCTAAGCCGGTTTCACCAATAGCCACCACTTTCGGATCCATCGCAAAACGGCGAATTTGCTCAACATCGAGGCCGTCTTTCACATCCAGCGGATGCACGCCCGAAGATAAAAACACTTGCTCGAAAGCAGCAACCTTGTCACGCATCGACTCGAATCCCTGCTGGCGCACATTGACACAGAGCATATAGTCGACACCGCGCGCCTTAGCGTTAGCGAGAATGAGTTCTAAGGTTTGTTGATCGGGCGCCGCTTTCAGGCGATCGAGATGGCAATGTGAATCGATAAGCACAGCAATTTCCACACAGAGAAACAAAAAGGAGCACAAGGATACTCAGCGATGGGATCGAGGTCAAATTCCGCTAAGGCATCACTCAGCACTAAATAACCTGAGCTCGGGATAAGTAGAGTCGCTGAATAAGCATCTTTTCGGGCCTCTCTGCGTTGCTCTGTCTAACCATAGCTCGCTATGGCGTACGACAGAGCGCCTTGATATGCGCAAAAATCTGCGCATTCAGTCAAAAAGATTTCCACCTTTAAAAACAATAGGTTATGTGGTTTGCGTGGATTGTTGAATTTAGATTTTCGACACTCGATACCCCGAGTTCAGGTTAAATACTCGGTGTAGACCCTAGCTAACCACGATAAAATTACATAGTGCAGGTTAAGTCGCCCGAAGCGAGCTCTCGGGATAACAGTTTTTCGATATGGTGTTTATGGCTGTCGGGATCTGAAACGATTTTAATCCCAATCCCCACGGGGCGACCGCCCGATGCGCCCAGCGGATTAATCCACACAACCACGCCACGGAACTCGTTGGAGGTGGTCGCGCCGGGTAAGCGATAGGCGATGGTTAACGTCTCACCGAGGTAATGGGTTTCCCCAGTGGCGACAAACAGCCCTGCCGGTTTGATAAACGGCATATAGGCGCGGTAAAGCTGATGTAAGGTATCAAAATTTACGACAAGATCGACCATGGCATGTTACTTATTTGTTATTTCTCTATATTCTAAGACATAACTTTGACACAAGCCTAAATAATTGACACTCGGCATTGCACTTAAGCTATGACACATTCCCATGATTTTCGCCGCCAAGTTCCCTATTTGCGCTTGCACAAACGCATCTTGGTCGCTGTACTTCAATAAAATTTGTCTCAGGAGTAAGTATAAAACCTTAAGAGCATCAATGATTTGTTGTTCACTTATCGTTAACAAACTAGCACACAGATGGCCTGACGACAAACTTTGCACCCAATCTTTGCGAAAACCTAACAAAGTTTGATAGCGACTCGGTTGTGTCCCATCTGTTTGCAAACTTTCGGCCAACTTTAATGGGCCGCCAACCACACTTAAACACCAAGTCACATCCTCTTGGATCTGACAGTGCTGAATTAACCAATTTTTGATCAACATCTTAGACGGCGCCACAAAGGGAAGCCGTTGGCAGCGACTGCTGATCGTTGCCATTAAACGCGCGGGCGTATCGGAATGTAATAGCAGTAAAGTGTCTTTGCCCGGCTCTTCGAGCGTTTTGAGTAACGCATTGGCGGAGGCTGAGTTCAGGCGCTCGCTGTGGTGAATGATGGCGACACGCCGACCACTCTGCTGGGCGGTTGCACTCAGGCGGGTGCACAGCTCACGGATTTGGTCGACTTTAATTTGATGACCATCGGCCTCAATTTGGTAAAAATCAGGGTGATTACCCGCATCAAATAACTGGCAGGACTTACAAAAACCGCATCCGCCAGTGGGAGTGGGTTGTGAGCACATGGCGGCGCGCGCCATAAACACACTCAAGAGTTCACCGCCATAGGCGGAATCGATACCCACGAGTTGCGCGTGGGGGACTTTTTGAGTTTGTAACTGGGTTAAAAACGCCTGTCTTGGCGCATCGAGCCAAGGCAGGGTTAATACATCAAATCCGCTTTGCGTTACCATGCCATCGCCTGTAACACGGCCAGAATATCTTTATGCACTTCGGCCATGGTTTGACTGGCATCGATAACGACAATCTGCTCATCTTCGCTGGCAAGCTTGAGGTAAGTTGCGCGCGCCCGTTCAAAAAAATCGATGGCTTGTTGCTCGATTCTATCAAGCTCGCCCCGCTTTGCTGCGCGCTGCAGCCCAAGCTTAGGATCAAGGTCAAGATAGAGGGTTAAATCGGGTTTGAAGCCTTTGAGCGTCGCGTTACTCACGGCTTCGACTAAGGGCATTAAGCCGCGTCCACCGCCTTGGTAAGCTAAGGACGACAAATTATGCCTATCCCCTAACACCCACTTGCCTTCTGCAAGCGCAGGTTTGATCACATTGGCGACGAGCTGAGCTCTGGCGGCATAGATCAATAAACATTCGGACTCATCACATAGAGGATCGCTTGGGTCAGCAATTTTTACTAAGTCACGAATGCGCTCGGCCAGTGGCGTACCGCCTGGCTCACGGGTGCATACGGGTGCGAGCCCAGTATGCTTTTCAATAAAATCGCGAATAAGGGCAATCGCACTCGATTTGCCTGCGCCTTCCAGTCCTTCAACAACGATGAATTTGGCGGATGCTTGGGTCATTTTTTCTTTCTCTGATAAATATCGACGGCGCGGTTATGCTCTTCCAAGGTGGTGGAAAACACATGGGTGCCATCGTTGCGCGACACAAAATACAAATAACTGACCTTGGCAGGTTTAGACACCGCCTGCAATGAGGCCTTACTCGGCGCAGCAATCGGCGTTGGCGGTAAGCCGAAAATCCGGTAAGTGTTAAAGGGTGTCTCTTCGACGAGATCTTTACGGGTGATATTGCCTTTAAATCTGTCACCCATGCCATAAATGACCGTTGGATCGGTTTGCAGCTTCATCCCCAGATTGAGTCGATTGATAAAGACACCGGCGATTTGATCGCGCTCGAAGGCTTGGCCTGTTTCTTTCTCCACAATCGAGGCCAAGATCAGCATCTGGTAGGGCGATTTGAGTGGTAAACCGGGCACACGCTCCGCCCATGCTTTGGCAAGCTCCTGCTCCATCATCTTATAACTTTGGGTGAGCAGCGTCTTAGCATCACTATCGGCGGTGTAATGATAAGTATCGGGGAAGAACTTACCCTCAGGCAACGCCGAATCATCGCCCTGCTCCATCAATACCGCACTAAAGACCTCGGGGGACAACTGTAAGTGCGGCGCACTCGCAAGCTGTTGTTCCCACTCGGCAATGGTTTTGCCTTCGACTAAAGTCAGGCTAAAGGTTTTCACCTTGCCATTAACTAAATCGTTGAGTAAGTCGGCAATCGACTGCGAAGGAGACATCTCGTAAAGACCGGTACGGATCTTCGCCAGCTCTGGGCGCAATCTTAGTAACCATTTGAGTTTCCATTTGTCTTGGATAACACCATCGGTTTCTAACTGTTGGGCCAACTGGTGCACGCTGGTGCCACGGGCAATGGTTAATTCTTTGGCTTCGGTTAGGACTAAGGGGGTTTGGCTGTAATCAATTATCGTTCGATAGCCCCAATAACCAACCAAACAAGCTAAGGTCAGCAAGGTCAACAAAGTAGAACTTGCGATCAGAATGATTTTTTTCATAGTGAGAGTGAAAGTGTTTGTCTAAGATCTGCAGTCAAAGGAGAAGGAGTAAAAGTGTGCGAGTCAATCGCCAGCACATCCACTACGCCTAAGACGCTGTTAGTGATAAATGCCGAGTCAAACTCCACTAAACGCTCGGCGCCAAACGGCAAACAATCGATATTCATCTGCTGTGCAAGTAAGGCTAACATAACTTGCTCGCGCATCACACCCGCGACGCCGCAGCGTTCCAACGATGGGGTAATCACTTGATTACCTTTGACAAAAAAGATATTCGCCATCGAAGACTCTATCACCTGCCCAATGCAATCCAGCACCAACCAATCATCAACCCCCTGTGGTAAGGGCTGGGATTTGATCAACACTTGCTCGAGGCGATTAAGGTGCTTTATGCCCGCCAATAAGGGTTGATGACCTAATTGGACCGCTGACGTCGCAAGGCGAATGCCCTGTTGCTGCCACACGGCATATTGGGCAGGAATAGGATGAACTGAGACGACTTCAGTGACTTGAACCAGCTCCGGCGGCGCATAGCCACGGCCACCCACGCCCCGTGTGAGCATCAATTTAATACAGTGCTGTGGGTATTGCTTGGCGAGAGTATCGAGTTGTTGGCTTAGGGCTTGACTCATTTGCCAGTCAAACCCTAGCCGCGCAGCGCCTGCCGTAAGACGGGCTTGGTGCTGCTCAAAAAACAAAATGCCATGCGCATCGGTTCGCATCGTGGCAAATAGGCCATCACCATAGGCAAGCCCTCTGTCCATGGGAGCAATGCTTGCCTGTGATACCCCATTAACCCAAATCAAGGGTATTAGTCCTGACTGATACGGCTGGCGACCGCATCTTGCTGATCTTTATATTTCGCGTTTTTACGCTTGTTATAAGGACGCGCCACAGGGCCACTTAAACGTTCAAAGTTTAATGCGCCAATGGTCATCCGTGGACGCAGCGCTAAAGGCAACTTACCACTGTTATAAAACTCGAGCACGATTTTACCCTGCCAACCCGGATCAATCCGGTGCGCGGTCACGTGCACCATC
The DNA here is from genome assembly GCF_000014685.1 of Shewanella sp. MR-4. Classification (NCBI taxonomy): domain Bacteria; kingdom Pseudomonadati; phylum Pseudomonadota; class Gammaproteobacteria; order Alteromonadales; family Shewanellaceae; genus Shewanella; species Shewanella sp. MR-4. The sequence continues at coordinate 1,959,499 of NC_008321.1, read as the reverse complement.
AGGCCTAAACGCGCCAGTGAAGAGCGGCCATCGAGCCAACCGACGATATCGGCCGGCAGCGTCACGCTCTCATAGGTCACGGCGAGCGCCAATTCACCGGGATGCAGGAAGAAGGCTTCGCCGTCCGGGATTTCGATGATTTCGCTCATCACCCGATCAAGCGCCGCCTGCACTTCCGTACTCGGACCACTCAGGTCGATAAAAGGCGCGGTATGGTCTTTAAAGACGCGAAATTGCCCCCCTAATCGCACATCGACACTCACACCGGAAATCGCATCGTTGCTTGGGCGAGGTTCAATTACAATCGAGCCGTTATCAAGGGCTTGTTCAATTTCGATATCGGTTAAACGCATCTTGCCTTTTACTCCCTGAGTTTTAGTCGTTATTTTGCCAGTAGATGTTGAATACGAGTCTTCAAAATATCGGTCGCGATACGGTTTTTACCACCACGAGGCACGATAATATCAGCGTATTGTTTTGAAGGTTCAATAAATTGCAGGAACATAGGGCGCACTGTCTTCTTGTACTGTGAAATCACCGATTCCATTGTACGGCCACGCTCGGCCACGTCGCGGGTTAAACGGCGCAGGAAGCAAATGTCCAGCGGCGTATCCATAAACACGCTCGCATCCATCAATTCACGTAATTTAGGGTCTGTTAACAGCAGGATGCCTTCTAAAATGATCACTTTTTTCGGCGTCATTTTTACGGTTTCGGCCATACGCGTATGTTCGGTATAGCTATAGCAAGGAATATCAACAGCTTCGCCAGACTTTAGCAACTGCAAGTGCGTACATAGCAGCTGATGGTCTAACGCTTTGGGATGGTCGTAGTTTGTTAATACACGCTCATCCATGGATAAATGACTCTGATCGCGATAGTACGCGTCTTCGTTAATTACCCCAATCTGATCTGTGCCTAAATCGCGGCGAAGTTCGTCAAAAATCGTCTTGGCAATTAAACTCTTGCCCGATGCTGACGCGCCAGCAATTGCAATAATGACACACTGCTGAGAATTCATACCCTTAAACCTTACTCGTCATCTGATACGCTAATAGAAACTGTTTTTTGGCTCTGTTTGAGAGCCAATTCGGCGCCCACTTTACGGGCAATTTCCCGATAAAGTGCTGCCACTTCACTGTCAGGCTCGGCCACAACCGTCGGCGCCCCCACATCCATGGCTTCACGGATATTGATGTGCAGCGGTAAGGCGCCTAACAATGGAACTTGATAACGCTCGGCCATTTTACTGCCACCGTGCGTACCAAATGGGTGTTCTTTATGACCACACTCGGGGCATAAATGGAAACTCATATTCTCAACAATCCCGAGGACGGGGATATTCACCTTCTGGAACATGGTGATGCCTTTCTTGGCATCGGCCAGCGCGATGTCCTGCGGGGTAGTCACAATCACAGCGCCGCTCACTGGCACTTTTTGCGACAGGGTTAATTGAATATCCCCAGTACCCGGCGGCATATCGACGACTAAATAGTCTAGCTCTGGCCACTGGGTTTCATTCAAGAGCTGAGCCAAAGCGCCCGCCGCCATTGGACCACGCCACACAGCCGCTTCATCACCACTTAACATAAAACCAATCGATTGCGCGGCAATACCGTGGGCACTGGCGGCGCTCATGTGTTTACCATCGAGGGAAACGGGTCTGAAGTTAGGGATCCCGAGCATTAATGGGACAGAAGGACCATAAATATCGGCATCTAAAATACCGACCTGGGCGCCTTCTGCAGCCAGCGCTAAGGCAAGGTTAACCGCCGTGGTCGATTTACCCACACCGCCTTTGCCGGACGCGACGGCAATCACTTGCTTTACATTGGCAATCGGTGCAATAGAGGCTATCGCCGAATACACTTTTGGTTGGAAATCGATTTCACACTCAACTTCGTCGATGGCATCCAGCACCGCGAGTTTGTTGGTGATGGCCATGACAGTATCACGATATTGAGTCATGCAAGGGTATGGATAGACTAAGCCAAGCTGCAAACGCTTACCTTCAATCGCCAATTTATTCACGCATCCTGCGCTCACTAACCCCTTCGCTAAATACGGGTCGATATATGCATCGAGAATGGCCAGAACGGGCCCGAGAAGATCGTCAGTTAAACGATAATCAGTTTGAGTTGAAGACAAAAGAATTACCCCCACCAATAAATTTGCCCAAGTGTACCAGATAATGACAAAAACATTAGCGCAGATTTAACCCAATCGACTCAGGTTTTGATGAAAATCATCCTGTAATCGGTTAGTATCTCTACCATTATTTTTGGCCCACCACGATATTTGAGACAAGATGGCAACTTCACAACGTAAAATTCTCGTGACCAGCGCACTTCCCTACGCGAACGGACCGATTCATTTAGGTCACATGCTGGAATACATCCAGACGGATATCTGGTCGCGTTATCAAAAGCTTCGTGGACATGAGTGCCACTATATTTGTGCCGATGACGCCCACGGCACACCGATTATGCTCAAGGCGCAGCAATTAGGCATGGCGCCTGAAGAAATGATCGCGCAAGTCAACAAAGAGCATCAGCAGGATTTTGCCGATTTTAATATCGCCTTCGATAATTATCACAGCACCCACAGTGAAGAAAACCGCGTGCTGGCGAGCGATATTTACTTAAAACTGCGCGCTAATGGCTATATCAAGAGCAAGAGCATTTCGCAGTTATTTGACCCTGAAAAGTCGATGTTCCTGCCAGACCGCTTCGTAAAAGGCACCTGCCCTAAGTGTAAATCACCGGATCAATACGGCGACAACTGCGATGCCTGCGGCGCAACTTACAGCCCAACTGAGCTGATTAACCCTAAGTCGGCCGTCTCTGGTGCGACACCAGTGATGAAGGACACTGAGCACTTCTTCTTCGACTTACCCGCTTTCGAAGACATGCTCAAAGAGTGGACTCGTTCGGGTGCACTGCAAACCGAAATGGCCAACAAACTCGATGAATGGTTCGAACAGGGTCTGCAGCAATGGGACATCACCCGCGATGCGCCTTACTTTGGTTTTGAGATCCCTGATGCACCGGGCAAATACTTCTACGTATGGTTAGATGCGCCTATCGGCTACATGGGCTCATTCAAAAACCTCTGTGACAAACGCCCAGAGCTGAGCTTCGACGAATTTTGGGCCAAGGATTCTAAGGCCGAGGTTTACCACTTTATCGGTAAAGACATCGTTTACTTCCACAGCCTGTTCTGGCCCGCCATGCTCCATGGCTCGGGCTACCGTCAACCTAACAGTGTCTACGCCCACGGTTATGTCACAGTGAACGGCGCTAAGATGTCTAAATCTAAGGGCACCTTTATTAAGGCGCGCACCTATTTAGACCACTTAGATCCTGAATATTTACGCTACTACTACGCGGCCAAACTCAGTAGCCGTATCGACGATTTAGATTTAAATCTGGAAGATTTCGCCCAGCGCGTGAATTCAGATCTAGTTGGTAAGCTAGTGAACTTAGCCTCGCGCACCGCAGGTTTTATCACTAAGCGTTTCGATGGCAAGTTGGCCAAGATTGCCGACACCACACTCACGGATGCGTTTTTAGCGAAACAAGAGCAAATCGCCGAGTTTTATGAAACCCGCGAATACGGTAAAGCGATGCGCGAAATCATGGCGCTAGCCGATATCGCCAACGGTTTTGTCGCCGATGCGGCGCCTTGGCAGTTAGTGAAGCAAGATGATCAACAGGAAGTGGCGCACCAAGTGTGTTCAAACGCCCTGAACCTGTTCCGCATTTTGGTGACTTACTTAAAGCCTGTGTTACCACGCTTAGCACAAGACGTTGAAGCCTTCTTCCAACAAACCTTAACTTGGGATGGCTTAGGACAAGATATGGCGGGCCACGAAATTGCGCCATTCAAAGCCATGATGCAACGTGTTGAGTTCGACAAAGTTGAAGCTATGGTGGCCGACTCTAAAGAAAACCTGCAAGCCACGAGCGAGCCTGAAGCGCCTAAGGGCCCATTGGCGACCGATCCCATTAGCGACACCATCAACTTTGATGATTTCGCGAAAATCGATCTGCGTATTGCGCGTATCGTTAAAGCCGAGCATGTGGCCGAAGCCGACAAACTGTTGAAACTGCAATTGGATATCGGCGGCGAAACCCGTCAGGTATTTGCGGGCATTAAATCGGCCTACTCGCCTGAGGATCTCGAAGGTAAGCTAACGGTGATGGTCGCCAACCTTGCACCGCGTAAGATGCGTTTTGGCATGTCAGAAGGCATGGTACTGGCCGCAGGCCCTGGTGGCAGCGATTTGTGGATTCTAGAACCCCATGAAGGCGCACAACCTGGCATGCGTGTGAAGTAATCGACGCTAAGTACTAGTCAAGCTACTGGTAAATAAGCATAAGGCCGCATTTAATGCGGCCTTATTTGTTGGTAAAAACATCTGTTTACGCTTTTTCAGGGAGCCTAACTTGAGGTCGTCTCGACAAGCGACTGACAGTGCGACATTATCGCAGCTTTGTCTAAGCAGCACTGTTTCGCTGCAACGTACTATGGAATTTTCGAGGAGAAGTTATGGGCAATATCATTGAGCAGTTGTTGTTTTCTGCTTCAATAACCGGTCCCATCTGTTTAATGCTAGCCTTAGGCGTGATGCTTAAACGCACCCAAGTGATTGATGAGCACTTTATTGATGTCGCCTCTAAGCTGGTTTTTAATGTCACCCTGCCCGCGCTGTTGTTTCTCAGCATCATTAGCTCACACCATGATCTTGCCGCCAGTGCGCCGTTAATCGGTTATGGCTTATTAGCCAACTTACTGTTTTTTATTCTCTCGACCTACGCGACGAAACGATTTTTCCCTGAGCCGAAAGATCAAGGCGTCATCATTCAAGGGGGATTTAGAGCCAATACCGCCATTATCGGCTTAGCCTATGTCTCTAATGCCTATGGCGAATCGGGCGTTGCCTTAGCGGCCGTTTATGTGGCTTCCATGACGCTGCTCTACAATATTCAAGCCGTGATTTGTTTAAGCCCGCGGGGAGAAGAATCGAGCCGCCGCGCCTTTGCGGTGATCATTAAAACCATCACCAAAAACCCGCTGATCATTGCCATCATGCTCGGCATGCTGTTTTATCTGCTGGCGATCCCTGTACCTAAAATGGTTCTAGATGCCGGACAATACTTTGCCAATATGACGCTCCCCTTAGCACTGCTGTGCACTGGCGGCTCACTGGATATTGGCTCGCTCAGACATGAAAAATATTCCACTTGGTTCTCGACCGCCTTAAAACTGATCTTTGCCCCGCTGTTCATCACCCTGGGGGCCTTGATTCTTGGCTACCGCGGTGTGGAATTGGCCTTAGTGTTTTTAATGAGCGCCGCGCCCACAGCGGCCGCAAGTTATGTGATGGCGCGGGCCATGGGGGGAAATGCCACCCTAGCCGCCAATATCATCGCCCTCACCACAGTTTGCTCACTGATCACCTGCACCTTAGGCATTTTTATCCTGTCGACCCTAGGGCTGATTTAAACTGAGGGGTAATTTACATACGACAAAGGCGAGCATGGCTCGCCTTTTGTTTGAAAGATGTCAATAAGGCAACGCCATTAGACAGGGTTCGCGATATCCACAAAATGGTGCACTAAATTGAATTCGCGGGCGAGATGACGCCCCAGCGCCTCAATGCCAAAACGCTCGGTCGCATGGTGACCCGCCGCATAATAGTGAATACCCTGCTCCACCGCGCTGTGGAACGTCCGCTCAGACACTTCACCACTGATAAACGCATCGACCCCAAGGCTTGCGGCAACATCGATATAATCCTGCGCACCGCCCGTGCACCAAGCTAAGTATTGGATTTCATCCGAACTCTCGCCAATATGCAGTGGCGTTCTGCCAAGTACTTCACCTAAGGTCGCGGCAAATTCACTGGCACTGACAGGTAAATCCAGTTTGCCACGCCACACGAGCCCCTGCGCCACATCTTCGACAGATTCGGCATCTAAGATCCCAAGTTTACGGCCAAGCGTAGCATTATTGCCCAACATAGGGTGAGCATCTAAGGGTAAGTGGTAACCAAACAGGTTGATATCATGGGCGAGTAACGCTTTGATCCGGCGTTGTTTCATGCCGATGATCACCTCTGGTTCACTCTTCCAGAAAAAGCCATGGTGAACCAAAATCGCATCGGCTTTGAGGCGAATCGCTTCATCGATTAACGCTTGGGACGCAGTCACACCTGTCACTATGGTGCGGATCTCTGCTTTACCTTCAACCTGCAAACCATTGGGAGCGTAATCTTTAAATGCCGATACTCGCAAAAAATCGGCTAAATATTGGGTTAGTTCTGTCCGAGTCATTCCATCACCGTTTACACTTTTGTATTGATTATAGGCAGTTACGCTTAAGTTCGTACTGTATCACATGGCTAAATCAACGCGAACCCCACCTTGCAGGTACACCACACGTACCCTATCCCCCGCATTGAATACCATGCCGGGATCATAATCTTGGATCACCATGACTTGCGTGCCATCTTCCTGAGTGATCATCAGCTCCACTAGCTTGAGTGATTGTACCGTGGTGCCACTGCCATAACGATTGCCAACCCCAGCGCCAATTAACGCTCCCAACACTGTCGCAATATCTTGGCCTGAGCCGCCGCCAAATTGATGGCCAATCACCCCGCCTGCTAAGGCGCCACCAAAGGTTTTCCAACCTTGGTTTCTGTCTTCAATCAATTGGGTTTCGGTGATATTACGCACAGAGCTAATATCGCCATAGAGGACTTTTTCGACTGGCACAGCCTGGTTACGATCGTAGCCTGCATGCACGGGAGAAATCACTAAAGCACAAATAAACATAAAGCTCGCTAGTGTAGGTTTCCACATATCCGAATTTCCGCTAACTTAATATAAGGGCCAATTACTGAATCATACGCAATTGTGAACTCACTGTCTTTTCTGAATCACGAATTTGAAGCTTTTCCTTCACCCGAACTCGCCCTCACCGATCCAAACGGCTTATTGGCGATAGGCGGTGACCTACGCCCAGAACGTTTATTGACCGCTTATTATCACGGTATTTTCCCTTGGTTTAACGCCGACGACCCCATTTTGTGGTGGTCGCCCGATCCCCGTGCCATTTTTATTCCAGGCCAAGTGAATATCAGCACCAGTTTACGTAAATATTTAAAAAAACAGCCCTGGCGCTTCACCATCAATCATGCCTTTACCGATGTGATGGCGGGTTGCGCTCAACCAAGACGTAAGCAAGCTGGCACTTGGATAACCCATGAAATTCAAATGGCTTATCGCGAGTTGCATCACAACGGCCACGCTCACTCAGTCGAGGTCTGGCACGGTGAGCGATTGATTGGCGGACTTTATGGTCTTGCCATCGGCCAAGTCTTTTGTGGTGAATCCATGTTCCACCGTGAAACCAACGCCTCAAAGGCGGCCATGTTGTTATTGCAACAGCATCTTATCAACATGGATTTTAAACTGATTGACGCACAAGTGATGAATCCCCACCTTGAAAGCTTAGGGGCCAAGCCCGTTAAACGCGCGAATTTTATTCAACTCTTAACCCAGTTTAGGGATAACACGGCCAATCCTGCGGCTTGGATACCGAGTGAGGTCACACTTGAACTCTAACGCGAGTAACACCCCCATAGCCATTGGGATCAGCCAAATCTTCCCCTGCAGTTATCTTGATGGACAGCAGGAACAACTGTTGGTGATCCAAGAGGAAACCCTCGACCCCATTTTATTTGATCGTCTATTAGCCATAGGTTTTCGCCGCAGTGGCAGCGCCATTTATAAACCACGCTGTCCTCGTTGCAGTGCCTGTCAGCCAATTCGCTTACCAATTAAAGAATTTACACCGTCTAAACGACAAAAGCGCACCTTAGCCCATAACCGTGATTTAACTTGGCGCATTACCTCTGAACATACCGAGGCCCAATATGCCCTGTATGAAAAATACATTCGTGAGCGCCACTTCGATGGCCCCATGTTTCCCCCGAGTAAGTCGCAGTATGAGCAATTTTTATTCTGCCATTGGCTACCAGCAACCTTTATCGAAGTCTATGATGGCAATCGACTTTTAGCCGTAGCAGTGACAGATACTCTGCCCAATAGTCTGTCGGCTATTTACAGCTATTTTGACCCTGATGAAGAACGCCGATCCCTTGGCTCCTTACTGATTTTACTCCAGTGCCGTTTAGCAAAATTACAGGATAAAGAATTTCTTTATCTCGGATATCAAATTGATGCAAATCGAAAAATGTCCTACAAGCGCTTATACCGCCCTTACCAGATTTTAACCCCCCAAGGCTGGGAGTATTCCCAAGTTTGCTAGGCACTTCCCCTTTACAGCAAGGTGAATTTGCGGCATGATACGCCCGTTTTTTATATTCGAAGGCTAATGGGATAAATAATTAATGGCGAAAGAAGATAACATTGAAATGCAAGGCACTATCCTTGAAACCTTGCCAAACACAATGTTTCGCGTAGAGCTTGAAAATGGTCATGTGGTGATAGCCCACATTTCAGGCAAAATGCGCAAAAACTACATCCGGATCCTGACTGGCGACAAAGTAACAGTCCAGCTGACCCCTTATGATCTGACCAAAGGTCGTATTGTCTTCCGCGCACGCTAATATTCCCCTTTAGTTGAAAAACCCGGCGAGGCCGGGTTTTTTTGTTGGCGTAAGATCAGAAAAATGGCTGCAATTGCAGCCATTTTTATTGGGTTTAGCTAGAGATTAAGCCTTAGTGGTACTCTTCTCATGGCGTTCGGTGTGGATAACAATTTCACCATCTTTGGCATCAACATGGGCAATACCGCCATGCTCCAGTTCGCCAAAGAGAATCGCATCGGCTAATGGGCGTTTAATCAGCTCAGTCACTACGCGTGCCATTGGCCGTGCGCCCATGCTCTTATCATAGCCTTTCTCGGCGAGTAAGGTTCTGGCTTCATCGCTGACTTCCAGCACCACATGTTTCGCATCCAACTGCGCCTGCAATTCCACCAAGAATTTATCGACCACCTTGGCTATGATGGTCATATCTAAATGGTTGAACCAAATGATGGAATCTAAGCGGTTGCGAAACTCAGGAGAGAATACCCGATTGATTTCCGATAAGGCATCTTGGGTATGATCCTGCTGAGTAAACCCAATGGACTTACGGATCGTTTCCTGAACCCCTGCGTTTGTTGTCATCACCAGAGTGACATGCCTAAAGTCCGCCTTGCGACCGTTATTATCGGTCAAGGTGCCGTGATCCATGACCTGTAGCAACAGGTTATAGACATCGGGGTGAGCCTTTTCGATTTCATCGAGCAGCACCACGCAATGGGGATTCTTAATCACTGCATCCGTGAGTAAGCCACCTTGGTCGTATCCTACGTATCCAGGAGGAGCACCAATCAAACGAGATACCGTATGACTTTCCATGTACTCAGACATATCAAACCGTACCAGCTTCATCCCTAGACAACTGGCTAACTGATTGGTCACTTCTGTCTTACCAACCCCAGTTGGGCCTGCAAACAAGAAGCTACCCACAGGCTTTTTATCCGTACCTAACCCACTACGTGATAATCGAATCGCCGAGCTTAAGGATTCAATCGCCTTATCTTGACCAAAGACCACCATCTTGAGGTTGCGCTCAAGATTACGCAGCAAATCCTTGTCGCTCGCTGAGACTGACTTTTCAGGAATACGGGCAATCTTCGCCACTATGGTTTCGATCTCGGCTTGACCGATGGTTTTCTTACGTTTGCTCTGTGGCAACATCGCCATACGCGCACCCGCCTCATCGATCACATCGATGGCTTTATCGGGTAAATGCCGGTCATTAATGTGTTTTGCCGACAGCTCAGCCGCGCTATTAATCGCCGCTTGGGTATAACGCACTCCATGGTACTCTTCGTACTTAGCCTTAAGCCCCATAAGAATTTTTGTGGTTTCAGCCACTGAAGGCTCATTGATATCGACCTTCTGGAAACGGCGCGCCAGTGCACGATCTTTCTCAAAAATGCTTTGATATTCTTGGAAGGTAGTCGAACCCATGCAACGCAAATTACCGCTCGATAGTAACGGTTTTAGCAGATTAGAGGCATCCATCACCCCGCCCGATGCAGCGCCCGCACCAATAATGGTATGAATTTCATCGATAAATAAAATGGCGTGTTTATCGGCGCTGAGTTCCTTAAGCAGACTCTTGAGACGTTTTTCAAAATCGCCACGATATTTAGTGCCTGCGAGTAAGGAGCCTAAGTCGAGGGAATACACAGTCGCCTGCGACATCACCTCTGGCACTTGATTGTTGACGATTCGATAGGCTAAACCTTCGGCAATCGCGGTTTTACCCACGCCAGCCTCACCCACTAACAACGGGTTATTCTTACGGCGACGGCAGAGGGTTTGAATTGCCCGTTCAATTTCTTGATCGCGGCCGATGAGTGGGTCGATAATCCCTTGTTTTGCAAGCTGGTTTAAATTGCTCGCAAACTGCGACAGCATACTGCGCTCTTCACCCGCTTCGGTTTGATCTTCGATGCGTTCGTGATCTTGATGGGCGTCGCTGTCCTCATTTTTTGAAAAACCATGGGAAATATAGTTCACCACATCTAAACGGCTGATGTCGCTGCGACGCAGCAGATACACAGCTTGGGATTCCTGCTCACTAAAAATGGCCACCAGCACATTGGCACCAGTGACTTCATTGCGACCCGAAGACTGCACATGGAAAACGGCGCGTTGCAGCACCCGTTGAAACCCAAGCGTCGGCTGGGTTTCTTTATCATCATCCATATCCGCAATGATTGGGGTGGTTTGTTGGATAAAGCTTGCTACTTCATCTCTGAGTTTATCTAAATTCGCTCCACAGGCGATTAGCGCTTCTTGAGCCGCAGGATTGTCGATCAGAGCCAATAACAGATGTTCAACCGTCATATACTCGTGACGTGCCTCTCTGGCTTGCTGAAACGCCAGATTTAAGGTGACTTCCAGATCTTTGTTCAGCATAAGCACCCCCAAAATTAACAACTGACAACAGAGTAAGCGCTATTAAGCCTTCTCTAACGAACACAGTAACGGATGTTGGTTTTGTCTTGCAAATTGATTTACTTGTATCACCTTAGTTTCTGCAATGCCGTAAGGAAAAATCCCGCAGATCCCCTTTCCTTGGTGATGAATAGTCAACATGATATCGGTGGCTTCCTGCTCATTCTTGCGAAAGAAGATTTGTAGCACTTCGATCACAAAATCCATTGGAGTGTAATCGTCATTATTGAGGATCACCTTATACATCGAAGGTGGCATTAACTCAGATTCCACACGCTCTTCAACGTGTTCTATGTTTCCTGTCTTACCCATTTTTTAATACTAGCCTCTCGTGTTGTCCTCTTCCAATTGCTATCTTCAAATTAATCAGTTGTTACCTCTTTGTTAATTTTAGCTTGACTTCCGCTTTTACTCCTTACATTCTGTAGCTCAGGCGGTGAAACAATCCCGTCTATACAGGTTTTACTATCTTACTGGTAAGTAGACAACAGAAGGAAGTGGAAGTATGGCAAGCGGAACTGTTAAATGGTTCAACAACGCCAAAGGATTCGGGTTTATTTGCCCTGATCAAGGTGGCGAGGACGTTTTTGCACACTATTCTACCATTGAAATGGAAGGCTATAGAACTCTAAAAGCAGGCCAACCAGTTCAATTCGAAGTAGAACAGGGTCCAAAAGGAATGCACGCTTCAGCCATTTCACCAACAAAATAACGTTTGGTGAGGCCAATGATCTAAAAGGCAGGGATTTATCCCTGCCTTTTTATTGGGCGATTCAAACTGATTTACTGTATAGAGTAGATCAAGTCCAATAAAAAACCGGAGTCTCTCCGGTTTTGGGGTATCTCATTTCGATAGCTGTGATTGTCGATTAGAGCCAATGTTTGCGCTTAAAGAAGAAATACGTGCCAGCAGCACTCGCCAGCATCATCAAAATCGCCATCGGATAACCATATTGCCAACCTAACTCAGGCATTCCATGGAAGTTCATTCCGTAGCTGCTGGCAATCAGCGTGGGCGGCAGAAACACCACAGCCGCAACCGAGAAGATTTTAATGATCTTATTCTGCTGTAACCCACTGAAACCCATGGCGGCGTCGAGCAAAAAGTTTAACTTATCGAAGATAAACTGACTGTGTGGCATTAACGACTCGATATCCGAGAGCATTTCGCGCAAGTCTTTTAAATGTTCATCGGACAATTGCCCGCGGTAGTACCGCTGCATATAACGAAGCGAGCGCTGGGTATCGAGCAAACTTAAGCGAATTTTACCGTTCGAGTCTTCCTGCAAGGTGATGAGTTTGAACACATCATCCAGCTCATCATTATCAAACACTTGCTCACCGACATTTTCAAGAACCGTATACACGTCCTCAATCAAGTCGGAGAGATAATCCACTTTCAGATTAAAGAGTTCAAGAAACAATTCCTGCGGGGTTGAGACTTCTAACCGACCCAGGCGTAAGTAGTTACGCAACAAACGGATCAGGCCGACATCCTCTTCACGTATAGTCAAAAGAAAATTCGTCCGCAGGTTAAAGGAAACGTTCACCCCACGTACGTCTTGTCCCACTCGCTGGGGGAATAACGAATTGATATGTAAGCCGTCACTGTTTTGATAAAAACGCGCCGAAGCCTCAATCTCGTTGATATCTTCTTCGTCTGGCACTTCTTCAACGGAAAAACGACTTAACCATTCTCGCTCTGCTTCATCAGGTTTATAGAGATCCAACCATATGGTCGACGCCGGAATACTGTCTTGTGTGTTAATCTCAGTGACCGTCAGTTGACGGTTTTCGTAGACATAGGCAGTAATCATGTGTCCTCCTGAAAAAAACTTAAGCTAAAAAGTCCACTTAAGTGCAGGCTAAAAAATTGTCGCTAGTTTAACGCATAACTTAGTAATGAAAAGGCGGGAGCGATAAATTCATAAAATAAATCTGTGTTAGTCTTCGAGAATTTCCAACCGCTCCGCATTAGAAAAGCGAATGTGTACGCCCTCAATCGTCACCATTTTGGCCTCCGAGATATCCCCTTTGCGCGCTTTGTACACGCCGGATAACACACCAGCTGGAGACACTATCGTCACAGTCACGACTTTATGTTGATCGTACCAGTACCACACACTGTAGCTTAAAAGGCTGAGCCCCAACAGAATAAATGCTCCCCGCATGCCATAGCGTCGCCACAGACTCTGCATCGGCGGAATATTCACCGACGCAGTAGGTGTATGCTTGGGGCGCCGATTGGCCAGCAGTAAAATCGCCATAATGATAACGGCTAATGTAAGCAGCAGTTTTGTTAACAAGGGACACTCCAGAGGGCGGGACTTAACCGATTATAATCGACATTGAAATGCGAAACTGTCATTAAGATCAAGCTTATGCAACACAATATCGCAGCGACATAACCGCATATTTCAATATCAGACTAACAAGAAAAGATGACAAGTTAACATCTAACCGAGAAAATCCAGTCGATTGAAAGTCTAGTCATTCAAAGCAGTGACACGCGAAACGCCAACTACAGGCGACTTAGAGGCGCCTAGAATGCCTCAAACTGCGCTGCCATACGCCGTATTTGATTTAGCGGCACACCATGACGATTACGCTCGGCGCACAGTTGTTGATGCGCGCGCGCTGAAGGCTCCCCTACCAGTACGATACGCACTTGATAACCTAAGGCTTTCGCAGCAGCCTCATAGGCCATGTACTCCCAGCGGCAAAGATTAGTGTTATCACAAATCACAATTGGCTGAGCGCTACTGAGCGCGTGGATAAACGCGGTTAAATTACGTTGATGGTATTCGGAGAGTTTTTTCGCATCGAATCGATACTCCTCTCCCTCGTAGAAAAAACTATCGGTCGAAAAAATGCCGCCTTGGCGAACGCGAATCGCCTCTTCTAACGGTAGATTAGCCACAAACTGCTCGACCCAATGGGATTTACCGCTGCCCGGTAATCCCCGCATAATAATCGCCAGTTTTTGCGTCATGGGCTCGTTGCTCATTCTTAAACATCGGACTCGGCTATATCGGAGCCAATCACTTTGCCAGCGAGTATGGTATCGACCAATTTAGGCACCAAATCCCCTGCCTTACCGGTTAAATGATATTGGAACTGGCTGTGTCTATCGGGTGTGACTAAATTTACTTCCACCGTTTGCGCGCCATGATGATTGGCCGTATCGACAAACCCTGCCGCCGGATACACAGTGCCCGACGTGCCAATGGCAATGAACAAATCGCAGCTATCGAGCGCATCGTGGATCCTGTCCATCCCCAGCGGCATCTCACCAAACCACACCACATGGGGACGTAATCGTTGCGCGGGAATGCAGCAAGTACAACAGTTATTGGGGCCGAAGGGTTCCCTTAATAAGAAAGTTTGACGAGAACGTGGGCAGCGACCTTTGGACAATTCGCCATGCATGTGCAACAAACGACGAGAACCCGCACGTTCGTGTAGGTCGTCAATATTTTGGGTCACAATCAATAATTGACCAGGAAATTCAGCCTCTAACTTAGCCAACGCAATATGTGCCGCATTGGGCATCACTGTGCCACTGTGTAATTGCTCCCAGCGGCTGTTATAAAAACGTTCAACCAGTTCGGTATCGCGGGCATAACCTTCAGGGGTTGCAACATCTTCAATATGATGCTCCTCCCATAAACCATCTTGGTCGCGAAAGGTACGCAATCCCGATTCGGCCGAAATACCTGCGCCAGTTAACACCACAATATGCTGGTACATACCGCTTCCTTTTATTGTAATTATTCTGTTTATTGTCCCGAAATTTTAGCGTCGTGAACATTATTCCTTGGTATAACCTTACAAAAACTATGCTTGAATTGCCTCAATTTATTGCAATTTCGCTCTCAGTGACACAATTTATCTGCATATAGACCCATAAAGCTAGAACAAAGGTTTAAGTTTTTAGTTTGACCCCCTATAATGGCAATCACTATCCACGGATGAACCTATTGGTTCTGCAATCAAGAGATTAGCAATGACAGATGGAAATCAAGCGCTAAAAAAAGCCGGTTTGAAAATCACCCTGCCACGAGTCAAGATCCTAGAACTGATGCAAGGACCTGAAAACCAACATATCAGTGCAGAAGACTTATATAAGAAACTGCTCGATTTAGGTGAAGAAATTGGTCTAGCAACAGTTTACCGTGTATTAAACCAGTTCGATGATGCCGGTATCGTCTCTCGTCACCACTTTGAAAGTGGTAAGGCAGTATTCGAGTTATCGACTCAACATCACCACGATCACTTAGTGTGCCTCTCTTGTGGCAAAGTGATAGAGTTTTCGGATGAAGTGATTGAACGTCGTCAAGATGAGATCGCCAAGAAGTACAATATAAAACTGACAAACCACAGCTTATATTTGTACGGTCATTGCACCAACGATACCTGCGATCATAACGACGAGTAACGCGCGTTAAGGTCAATCTGGTTCTCAATTAACCAGACACGCCTAATAAAAAACCAGCCATCTAGGCTGGTTTTTTATTGAAATGCTCGGGCACAGTTAGAGCACCTTCGCGTACACATTCACTTTATGCCCCATAAATTCGCTAGGTTCACGCCAATGCATTCCTATGCGTTTAGCTACACCCTCAGAGCCAATGTTCCCCTCTAGGATCAATGCAATGATTTGCGTAATGCCAAACTGCGGGAACACGCTGATTGCAGCTTGAGCAGCCTCGGTACCAATCCCCTTGCCCCAATACTCGGGAAAATAACGATAGCCAATTTCGACTTCGTTATATTCGGGAATAAACTTAGGTCCACAAAAACCAATCACCTTCATATCAGCCTTATGCTCGACGGCCCAGCGGCCGAATCCCCGTTGCTGATAATCCTGCAAAATTACGTTATGGAACAGCTCCCGCGCCTGCTCTGGAGCAGTAAACGGCGCAACAGGAATGTATTTAAGCATCTCAGGAATGCTATTCATTACGTAGAGGGCATCGATATCCTGCTCGGTAAATGGTCTGAGTATTAAACGCTCTGTCTCTATAATCATATTGGCTTCCTTGATATTGCCCTCTACACACTAAAATCCAGCGATAATTAACGGTGAAAGTCACCGCTACGCTCTGGCTGATACATAATTTCTTCGATACGAACCTTCACCATAGTGCCACCAGGGCCAGGCCATTCGATTTCATCCCCTTGGGATAAGCCCAATAAGGCACTGCCCACGGGCGCAAGGATGGAAATGGTGCCCTCACCCGTCGCATCCTTAGGATAAACTAAACGCAAACAAAAGGTGTCGTTGCTGGATGACACACTAAATTTCACTTCAGAATTCATCGTCACCACATTACCAGGCATCTGCGCGGCGGGCACAATGTCTGCTCGGTCGAGTTCCGCCTCCAATGCCGTGCGTCCCGGAAAGGCGTTCGCAGGTAATGACTCCAGCAGACGCTCGAGTCTTTCTAAATCGATTTCTGAAATAATAATATTTGGCGTTTTCACAGTCTTTCCCTCATGTAAATAGATGTCCCTTAGGGGTAAACATCCGCTCTGGGCTTATCCTCCCCCAATGGGATAAACCAATAAAAAAATACGCTCGCAGCTAAGTGCCGCAATCGCGTGGTAATTAAGTACAAGATGTATTGCTGAACAGCCGTGGTGCCATAAGCGCAGGGCTTAGGGTTGTAGCTCTACTAATGCATTCACACGTCCATCAGGTGATGACGTTTGGTAGAGAAGCCCAATCTAACCCTTTGTAAATAAAAATGCTAGCCTGCACGATGTTAGCTTTGTCCCATTCTCACACTTTACTGCTCGGCACTGGCTAACAGACACGCAATAAAAAAGGCGCCTTAGGCGCCTTTTCGTGTGTTAACGGTTAGATTACCAACCGGTTTTAGCACGCAGCGCTTTGCCGATATCCGCTAACGAGCGGACAGTTGTCACGCCCGCTGCTTCTAATGCAGCAAATTTGTCAGCAGCAGTACCTTTACCGCCAGCAATGATCGCACCCGCGTGACCCATACGCTTACCAGCAGGAGCAGTTACACCCGCGATGTAAGAAACAACAGGTTTAGTCACGTTAGCTTTGATATAAGCAGCCGCTTCTTCTTCAGCAGTACCACCGATTTCACCGATCATCACGATGGCTTCAGTCTGTGGATCGTTCTGGAACATTTCCAATACGTCGATGAAGTTAGTGCCTGGGATTGGGTCACCACCAATACCTACGCAAGTAGATTGGCCGAAACCTTCGTCAGTAGTTTGCTTAACCGCTTCATAAGTCAGCGTACCAGAACGAGAAACGATACCCACTTTACCTTTTAAGTGGATGTGGCCTGGCATAATACCAATCTTACATTCACCTGGGGTGATAACACCTGGGCAGTTTGGACCGATCATGCGAACGCCAGTTTCTTCTAGCTTCACTTTCACTTCCAGCATATCCAGTGTTGGGATACCTTCAGTGATACAAACGATCAGCTCAATACCACCGTCGATAGCTTCGAGGATAGCGTCTTTACAGAAAGGAGCTGGAACGTAGATAACAGAAGCGGTTGCACCAGTAGCAGCAACAGCGTCTTTCACAGTGTTGAACACTGGCAGACCTAAGTGCTCAGTACCGCCTTTACCTGGAGATACACCACCAACCATTTGCGTACCGTAATCGATAGCTTGTTGAGAGTGGAAAGTACCTTGACCACCGGTAAAGCCTTGGCAGATTACCTTGGTATCTTTGTTAATTAATACAGACATTATTTGCCCTCCGCAGCTTTAACTACTTGCTCAGCCGCATCAGTCAGACTGTTAGCTGCAATGATATCAAGACCTGATTTAGCTAATACTTCACGGCCTAATTCAGCGTTAGTACCTTCTAAACGCACTACAACTGGAACTTTAACGCCAACTTCTTTAACAGCGCCGATGATACCTTCTGCGATCATGTCACAACGTACGATACCACCGAAGATGTTAACCAGAACGGCTTTCACATTGCTGTCAGACAGAATAATCTTGAATGCTTCAGCAACACGTTCTTTAGTCGCGCCACCACCTACGTCGAGGAAGTTAGCTGGCTTGCCGCCGTGCAGGTTAACGATGTCCATAGTACCCATTGCTAGGCCAGCACCGTTCACCATACAACCCACGTTTCCGTCCAGCGCAACATAGTTCAGTTCGAACATTGCAGCGTGAGCTTCACGGGCGTCATCCTGTGATGGATCGTGCATTGCTTTGATTTTTGGTTGACGGAACAGTGCGTTACCATCGATACCAATTTTACCGTCTAAGCAGTGCAGGTTACCTTCAGTGGTGATAACCAGTGGGTTGATTTCCAGCAGTGCGAAATCGTGATCAACGAACATAGTCGCCAGACCCATAAAGATCTTGGTGAATTGCTTCATTTGAGTTGGGTTTAAGCCCAGTTTGAAGCCAAGATCACGTGCTTGGTATGGTTGAGGACCAGTCAGTGGATCGATGATCGCTTTGTGAATGAGTTCTGGCGTTTCTTCGGCCACTTTCTCAATCTCAACACCACCTTCAGTAGAAGCCATGAACACCACGCGACGGGTAGCACGGTCAACTACTGCACCTAAGTACAGTTCGTTAGCGATGTCGGTGCAGCTTTCTACTAAAATTTTAGCAACAGGCTGACCTTTCTCATCTGTTTGATAAGTCACCAGATTTTTGCCTAACCAGTGTTCGGCAAAGGCTCTGATTTCTTCTTTATCGCCAGTGACTTTAACGCCACCCGCTTTACCGCGGCCGCCTGCGTGTACTTGACACTTAACAACCCATAAATTTCCGCCAATACGGCCTGCCGCTTCTACAGCTTCTTGGGCTGTATCACATGCAAAACCTTCTGACACTGGTAAACCATATTCGGCAAATAGGGATTTTGCCTGATACTCATGCAAATTCATGATGATCTATCCGTATACTTCTAATCAAATCCAACTGGCCCCACGGGGCCAGTCACGAGGGTATGTCTGACTCTTGTCTCTAAACTAACAGGTTAAACGTGATCGTTTAGCGCGTTAGATTATAGGTCAAGTAGCAGACGAGTTGGGTCTTCCAAGAAGTCTTTAATGGCGACTAAGAAGCCAACTGACTCACGGCCATCGACAATACGATGGTCATATGAGAGAGCTAGGTACATCATGGGCAGGATTTCAACCTGACCATTGACTGCCATTGGGCGGTCTTTAATGGCGTGCATGCCTAAAATCGCGCTTTGTGGCAGGTTTAAAATTGGGGTAGACATTAACGAGCCGAATACACCACCGTTAGTCACAGTGAAGTTACCGCCAGTCATATCAGCCACAGTCAGCTTGCCATCACGGCCTTTGATCGCCAGATCGCGTACTGCTTTTTCGATATCAGCCAGGCTCATGGTATCGGTATCACGCAGTACTGGGGTGACCAGACCACGTGGAGTCGATACAGCGATGCTGACGTCGAAGTAGTTGTGGTAAACGATATCGTCACCGTCGATTGATGCGTTCACTTCAGGGAAGCGTTTCAGTGCTTCAGTTACCGCTTTCACGTAGAAAGACATGAAACCTAAACGGATACCATGGCGCTTTTCAAAGATATCTTGGTACTGCTTACGGATATCCATGATTGGCTTCATGTTCACTTCGTTAAACGTCGTGAGCATCGCGGTAGAGTTTTTCGCTTCTAATAAACGGTTAGCGATAGTCTTACGTAAACGAGTCATTGGAACACGCTTCTCGCTACGACCTGCCGCTAAAGGTTGTACAGCTGGAGCCGCAGGGGCAGCAGCTGCTTTAGGCGCAGACTTGATAAAGGCTTCAACGTCTTCTTTAGTGATACGGCCACCGACACCAGTGCCCTTCACTTTGCTCGCATCAACATTGTGCTCAGCCAGTAAACGACGGACTGATGGGCTTAATGCATCGTTAGACTCTTCAGTCGCAGCAGCGGCAACAGGTGCAGCAGCTTCAGCTTCGGCTTTAGTCACTTCTTGACCAGAAACCGCACCCGCGATGAACTTAGCAATCACTTGCTCACCCAGAACGGTGTCACCTTCTTGGAACAGGAACTCACCGATGTGACCATCTTCTGGTGCAACCACTTCCAGTACGACTTTGTCAGTTTCAATATCAACCAGATTTTGATCACGAGAAACTTGCTCACCCACTTTTACGTGCCAAGTGGCGATAGTTGCGTCGGCAACAGATTCTGGCAGTACGGGTACCTTGATTTCGATACTCATGAAAAACGATCCTTTTTTATAAAATGTCTATTACTACAGTCTTAGCTATTACAGCTTTAGGGCACTGTTCACTAAAGATTCTTGTTGGTGAGCATGCAGCTCTGGGTAACCACAGGCTGGTGCAGCAGATGCTTCACGACCAGCGTAGGTCAGTTTTGCTCCCGCAGGGATAGCTGCCCAGAAGTGATGTTGGCTAGAGTACCAAGCACCCTGGTTTTGCGGCTCTTCCTGACACCATACAAAATCCTTCACATGTTGATAGTCAGCTAAGGCTGCTACCATTTCTTCATGTGGGAACGGATATAACTGTTCGACACGGATTATTGCGATGTTATTGATGTTTTCTTTACGGCGTTTTTCCAGCAGCTCGAAGTATACCTTACCGCTACAGAACACGACGCGATCGACCTTGCTCGCTTCTAACGTATCGATTTCACCAATCACGTTTTGGAAGGTGCCATTAGCCAATTCTTCCATGCTAGAAACCGCTAGCGGGTGACGTAGCAATGATTTAGGTGACATCACTACCAGTGGACGACGCATTGGGCGAACCACTTGGCGACGCAGCATATGGTAAACCTGTGCTGGCGTTGATGGCACACAAACTTGCATGTTGTGGTTAGCACACATCTGCAAGAAACGCTCTAAACGGGCGCTTGAGTGTTCTGGACCTTGACCTTCGTAACCGTGTGGTAACAGCATAGTCAGACCGCACAGACGGCCCCACTTTTGCTCACCAGAAGACAAGAACTGGTCGATAACCACTTGCGCACAGTTAGCAAAGTCACCGAATTGGGCTTCCCAAATCGCCAGACCACCAGGTTCCGCCGTCGCATAACCGTATTCGAAGGCGAGTACTGATGCTTCAGACAATACTGAGTCAGTAATGTCGATTGGACCTTGGTCTTCAGACAAGTTACGCAGTGGTAAGTATGTTGTCGCATCGTTTTGGTTGTGCAGAACCGCGTGACGGTGGAAGAAAGTACCACGGCCAGAGTCTTGACCTGTAATGCGAACACGTTGCTTATCTTCAAGAATCGTGGCGTAAGCTAAAGTTTCAGCAAAGCCCCAGTCGAGTAGCTTCTCGCCCTTTGCCATGGCAACGCGATCGCCATAAATTTTAGCAACGCGTGAATGCAGCGGGTGGCTCTCTGGTACGTAGCTCAGTTTGTCAGCTAGATTCTGTAAGCGCGCCAGTGGCATAGAGGCTTGATACGCTTCGTCCCACTCACGGCCAATATACGGACTCCAATCCACTGTGTGCAGTGTCATTGGGCGCCATTCTTTCACTACGCAGTCGCCTTGATCTAAGGCGTCGCGGTAAGTGTTGATCATGCTGGTCACTTCATCAGCGCCGATAGCGTTTTCGGCGATCAGTTTGTCAGCATAGATCTTACGTGGCGTAGGGTGTTTCTTGATCTTGGCATACATCAGTGGCTGAGTTGCACTTGGCTCATCAGCTTCGTTGTGGCCATGACGGCGGTAACACACTAAATCAATCACCACGTCACGTTTAAACTCGTTACGATAATCAACAGCAAGCTGAGCAACAAAGGCAACGGCTTCTGGATCGTCAGAGTTCACGTGGAAAATCGGTGCCTGAACCATCTTAGCGATGTCAGTACAGTATTCAGTTGAACGCACATCAAAGTGGTTTGACGTTGTAAAACCAACTTGGTTGTTCACAACAATACGGATGCTGCCGCCCACTTTAAAGCCACGGGTTTGAGACATGTTGAATGTCTCTTGCACGATACCTTGACCAGCAATTGCAGAGTCACCGTGAATCGTAATTGGCATCACCTGTAAACCGTCTTTACAACCACGGCGGTCT
Source organism: Shewanella sp. MR-4 (assembly GCF_000014685.1). Lineage (NCBI taxonomy): Bacteria > Pseudomonadati > Pseudomonadota > Gammaproteobacteria > Alteromonadales > Shewanellaceae > Shewanella > Shewanella sp. MR-4. The sequence goes on along the minus strand of NC_008321.1, from coordinate 1,937,389 downwards.
TGACGAGCACGGACAGAGCCCATAACCACAGGGTTAACGATTTCAAGGTGTGATGGGTTAAAGGCCAGTGCTAAGTGCACGTTGCCGCCCGGCGTTTCGAAATCTGAAGAGAAACCTTGGTGGTATTTTACGTCGCCTGAACCGTGGGTATCGGCGTGCTTACCGGCGAACTCGTCAAACAGTTCTGCTGGACGCTTACCTAACACGTTAACCAGTACGTTTAAACGACCACGGTGAGCCATACCGACTACGATTTCTTTAGTGCCCGCTTCGCCTGCGCGATAAATGATTTCGCGCATCATAGGGACTAACGCATCGCCGCCTTCTAACGAGAAGCGTTTTGCACCTGGGAATTTAGCGCCTAAATATTTTTCAATGCCTTCAGCAGCATTTAGGCCTTCGAGAATGCGGGTCTTAACGCTTTTATCGTAGTTGGCTTTACCTAAGGATGGTTCGAGACGTTGTTGGATCCAACGCTTCTCATCGGTATCGGTAATGTGCATGTATTCGGCGCCAATCGAACCACAGTAAGTGGCTTTTAGCGCTTTGACTAAGTCAGCCAGCTTCATGGTTTCGCCGCCGTGGGCGAACGAGCCAGTGTTGAACTCACGTTCCATGTCTTCTTTGGTCAGACCGTGGAATGCGGGATCTAAATCGGCAACAGGTTCACGTTTCCACAATTCTAACGGGTCGAGGTTAGCCCCTTGGTGACCACGGAAACGGTGGGCGTTGATCAGCTGTAGCACTTTAACTTGCTTAGCATCCAACTCAGGATCGGTCACACGAGCTGCGCTCTTATGACGTCCGTCCATCGCTAAACTGCGAAAATAATCACGTACTTTGGAGTGAGCCGCTTCAGGCGCGTCTTTAGAAGCACCGTTCACCGGAGGGAGATTATCAAATACCGCACGCCAATCGTCAGAGACTGACTGTGGGTCTTCTTGATAGGCTTCATACATCTCTTCTACGTAGGTCGAATTTGCACCACTTAAGTGAGATGATTCGAGCCAGGCTTTCATGATGCCTTGGTGCATTGCTATTCCTTTCAAACTTTATACACGTGCTTAGCCATAGTTTTTATATGCAATCTCAAGCAATTACCTTCGACGCATAAATTTTGCCGCCCCTAGATATCCAGATTTCACGGCGCGTTGTCTTCCATTACATACACAAAAGAGCCACCTTCTATACCCAGAAAGTGACTCTTCGAGAGCTATATTATTATTGATTTAAGCTCGGGTTCTCGCATTACACAGCTCGCTTAAGCAGCATTGACTTAATGTGACCAATTGCTTTAGTCGGATTAAGTCCTTTTGGACAGACGTCAACGCAGTTCATGATGCCGTGGCAACGGAACACGCTGTAGGCGTCGTCCAGCTCAGAAAGACGTTCTTCTGTCGCTGTATCGCGGCTGTCGATCAAGAAACGGTATGCGTGTAGCAGACCGCTAGGACCGATAAACTTATCAGGATTCCACCAGAACGATGGACAAGCCGTAGAACAACATGCACACATGATACATTCGTACAGACCATCTAAATGCGCACGCTGTTCAGGTGACTGTAAATGTTCACGAGCAGGCATCTTCTCATCGTTGATGAGGAACGGCTTGATCTTCTCGTACTGCTTGTAGAACTGAGTTAAATCAACCACTAAGTCACGTACGACTGGCATACCTGGCAGTGGACGAATTTCCAACTTCTTACCTTTGAAGGTAGAGATTGGCGTAATACAAGCCAGACCGTTTTTACCGTTCATGTTCACACCGTCACTACCGCAAACACCTTCACGGCATGAGCGACGGAACGCTAACGTTGGGTCCTGTTCTTTTAACTTGATCAGTGCATCAAGCACCATCATGTCAGAGCCTTCAGCCACTTCGAGGCTGTAATCCTGCATGTAAGGTTTTGTATCTACATCAGGATTGTAACGATAAACTGCAAATTCCAATTTCATCTTTGCAACTCCTAGTAGGTACGTTTCTTCGGCGGGAATGCTTCACGTAACTTAGGCGCCATATTCACAGCACGACGGTCCATGGTTTCAGTCACAGGGTCAAACAGGGTGTGACATAACCAGTTATCATCATCACGCTCTAAATAGTCTTCACGTGAGTGAGCACCACGGCTCTCTGTACGGAAGTTAGCAGCATAAGCAGTGGCAATTGCCGTCGCCATCAGGTTGTCTAACTCTAAACATTCAATACGTTGAGTGTTGAATTCACGAGAGTTATCAGACAACTTGGCATTTTCTAAACGCTTACGGATAGCTTTTAACTGCTCTAAACCTTCTGCCATTGCATCGCCACGGCGGAATACAGAGAAGTTTAATTGCATGCAAAGTTGTAAATCTTTACGGATTTGCGCTGGGTCTTCGCCAGACTTGTTGCTTTCCCAGCGGTTTAAGCGTGCTAAAGTCGCTTGAATTTCCGCATCGGTCGCATCTTTTGGATCCGCAGTCTCATCGAGTGCTTTACCTAAGTGTTGACCCGCAGCGCGGCCAAAGACCACTAAGTCGAGCAGAGAGTTACCGCCTAAGCGGTTAGCACCGTGTACTGACACACAGGCAATCTCACCTACTGCGAATAAACCAACCACATCTTGCTCGCTGCCATCGTCATTCTTACGAATAACTTGACCGCTCACCTTAGTAGGCAGACCACCCATCATATAGTGACAGGTTGGGAGAACTGGGATTGGACCATCGGCCGGATCGATATGCGCGAAGGTACGAGAAAGTTCACACACGCCTGGTAGACGGGCTTCTAAGGTCTCTTTACCTAAGTGGTCGAGTTTCAGTAAGCAGTGTGGGCCTAATGGACCATCTAAACCACGGCCTTCACGGATTTCAGTCATCATAGAACGTGCTACCACGTCACGAGATGCTAAATCCTTGGCGTTTGGCGCATAACGCTCCATGAAACGCTCGCCGTCTTTGTTCAGCAGGTAACCGCCTTCACCACGACAACCTTCAGTCACAAGTACACCCGCACCAGCGATACCGGTTGGGTGGAATTGCCACATTTCCATATCTTGCATCTGAACACCAGCACGCATTGCCATACCAACACCGTCACCGGTATTGATGTGTGCGTTTGTGGTTGATGCGTAGATACGACCAGCACCGCCTGTAGCTAATACAGTGGCTTTGGCTTTGAAGTAAACGATCTCACCGGTTTCGATTTCAATCGCAGTACAACCTACGATGGCACCGTCTTGGTTTTTCACTAAATCGAGGGCATACCATTCAGAAAACACTTGAGTTTTGTGTTTAACGTTCTGTTGGTATAAGCAGTGAAGGAGTGCGTGACCGGTACGGTCTGCCGCTGCAGCGGTACGCGCCGCTTGTTCACCACCGAAGTTTTTAGATTGACCACCGAAAGGACGTTGGTAAATCTTACCGTTATCGAAACGAGAGAAGGGTAAACCCATATGCTCGAGTTCAATAATGGCTTCTGGACCGGTTTGACACATGAATTCGATAGCGTCTTGGTCACCGATAAAGTCGGAACCTTTTACGGTATCGTACATGTGTTGTTCCCAATGGTCTTCATGGGCGTTACCTAACGCAACGGTGATACCACCCTGCGCAGATACGGTATGAGAACGGGTTGGGAATACTTTAGATAAAAGCGCACAGCTCTTACCTTCTTTAGAAATCTGTAATGCTGCGCGCATACCGGCACCGCCGGCACCAATCACTACAGCATCAAACTCACGTACTGGAATACTCACTTAGACACCCCACACAATAACAATGCCGGCCGCCAGATAACAAAAGACGGTGACGACGAAGGTGAACTGTAAAACACCGCGTAACGAAGTGCACTTGACGTAATCCGTCAATACTTGCCATACACCAATCCAGGCGTGAACAAGCAGTGCAACTAGCGCAAGCAGGGTAAACACTTTCATTGGCAGAGCGCTAAACAGGCCGTGCCAAACGTCATAGGTGAGAGGGGAACTACATGCAATAAAGCCAACCATGAAAATGGTGTAACAGGCGAGGATTACTGCACTAGCGCGTAGTAGAATAAAGTCATGAACACCACTGCGTCCAAAACTTGCTGCATTGGTTACCATACCCATAACCCCGCTAAAATTGAAAAGGCTACCGTCAGTACAAATACAGCTTTCGCTGAGGCGGTGCCCGAAGCCAACTCTTCCCAACGACCGGTATCCATTACTAAGTGGCGTAGGCCACCGAATAAGTGATAAGCCAGTGCAGTCAAAATGCCCCACATGATGAACTTCACGACGAAGTTATCAAACAGAGATTGTACGCCTGCGAAACTTTCAGCGGAGGCTAAAGATGAATTTAGCAACCAAATAAGAATGCCAACAGCGAACAGCATGATGACACCGGATACACGGTGAAGAATTGACACAATCGCTGTTGCAGGAAAGCGAATGGTCTGCAGATCTAAATGGACAGGTCTTTGCTTTTTCACGTTCTGCTCACTCAGCTCCATTGAGCATTTTTTTTGTTATGTGAACCGCTTTTGTACAAACTTTAAACCGAGGGGTAAATCAGGGCAAAAGTAAACACAAAAGCAAAGTTTAAACAAACAGATAACTATTTGAACACTCACTTATTTAACATGTAAACAAAGGGTGTTTTAACATCATCGTTTGCAGCCATTATTAGGCGGAGGCAAGTATACTCGCGCGAAATGTCAAATACAAACATCACAGAATGCAAATTTTGTTTTTTTAAGGATATTTTCACCTAAGTGCCAGCTGCACCAAGGAAAGTAAAGAGATTTATACCATGGTCTAACAAATTTAAACGCTTATTTAAATTGAAATGTGATCTAGAATGGCTGTAAAGTAATGGCGGTTTGACATGCCGCACTCACAGATAAGAACGAAGTAAGGAGAACGGGGTATGGCTGATTTAAAAGCCAAATTAGAATTACCAGGGAACGACTCGATAGAATTGCCAGTAAAGCAAGGATCCGCTGGTTTTGACGTAATCGATATCAGTAAACTTGGCAGCAAGGGTTACTTCACTTTTGATCCAGGTTTTCTCGCGACAGCCTCCTGTGAATCTGCAATTACCTATATCGATGGCGATCAAGGTATATTGTTACACCGCGGCTATCCAATCGAGCAACTCGCCGTTGACTCAGATTACTTAGACCTGTGTTACCTGCTGCTTTACGGTGAACTGCCGACGAAAGAGCAATATGCTGAATTTGTACACACAGTAAAAACCCACACTATGGTTCATGAGCAACTCGCCTTCTTCTTTAGAGGTTTCCGTCGTGATGCTCATCCTATGGCGATGTTATGTGGTGTCACTGGTGCATTGTCTGCATTTTATCAAGACTCACTCGATGTCAACGATCCTCGCCACCGCGAAATCGCCGCTTATCGCCTAGTCTCCAAAATGCCAACGATTGCCGCTATGTGCTACAAGTACTCTTCTGGCCAGCCATTCGTTTATCCACGCAATGACTTAAGCTACGCAGGCAACTTCTTAAGCATGATGTTTGCCGTTCCTTGCGAAGAGTACAAGGTAAACCCAATCGTTGAACGTGCTATGGATCGTATCTTCATTCTACATGCGGATCACGAACAAAACGCGTCAACGTCAACCGTACGTTTAGCCGGTTCTTCAGGCGCGAATCCATTCGCGTGTATCGCTGCGGGTATTGCTTCTCTATGGGGCCCTGCACACGGCGGCGCGAACGAAGCTTGTCTACAAATGTTAGAAGAAATCGGTTCAGTGGACCGTATTCCTGAATTCATCGCCCGTGCGAAAGACAAGAACGACCCATTCCGTCTGATGGGCTTCGGACACCGTGTTTACAAAAACTTTGACCCACGCGCCAAAGTCATGCGTGAAACCTGTCACGAAGTGTTAAAAGAGCTGAAAGTACAAGATCCATTATTAGATGTTGCGATGGAACTTGAGCGTATCGCATTGGAAGACGAGTACTTCATTTCGAAGAAACTCTATCCAAACGTCGATTTCTACTCTGGCATCATCATGAAAGCCATTGGTATTCCAACTAGTATGTTCACTGTACTGTTTGCATTAGCACGTACTGTGGGTTGGATTGCTCACTGGAAAGAAATGTTGGATCAACCTGGTCACAAGATCAGCCGTCCACGTCAGCTATATACTGGCGAGACTGCGCGTGACTTCGTTAGCCAAGATAAACGCTAAACTGCATTTATCGATAAAAGCGCCCTCTGGGCGCTTTTTTATTGGTATTTTTTATCCACGCCCTTCTCTCTCCCATCAGTCCCGCTAGCACAATAGCCAATCTCTCCTCACAGGTTATTTAGCATTTCTCATCACTTTTTAAACTTTTTAGCTACATTTAGTAAGTTTGCCTAATCCACAATCTCATAATTTTAAGTTAATTTACTGAAATTAATGTATTTTTAATTTTGGCATGTTTTTCGCTTTAAGATGGCATCACAAAAATGACTACAGGTAATACTCTTATGGAAAAGTCAAAAATTGCTAAGTTCGCCCTACCCGTGCTGTTAGTGTCAATGTTAGCGGCATGCGGCGAAGAGGAAGTGGCTAAAAAAGAAGAACAATATGCCATCCCCGTCGAAACCACTACCGTACTGCAGGGTAATGTGTCTTCGTTTTATAGCACTACGGCGACCCTCGAAGCTCCGCAGGAAGCCAATGTCGTCAGCCGCATTGCCGGCCTTATCGAAGCCATTAATGTCGAAGAAGGTGACCGGGTACAAAAAGGTCAAATCCTCGCGGTTATCGATGCTAAACGTCAGCAATACGATCTCGACCGCTCCGAAGCCGAAGTGAAAATCATCGAGCAAGAGTTAAACCGCTTAAAGAAAATGAGCAACAAAGAGTTTATCAGTGCCGACTCGATGGCCAAGCTTGAGTACAACCTACAGGCCGCTATCGCCAAACGCGATCTTGCCGAACTACAAGTCAAAGAAAGCCATGTGGTCTCCCCCATCAATGGCATTATTGCTAAGCGTTATGTGAAGGCTGGTAACATGGCGAAGGAGTTTGGGGATCTGTTTTATATCGTCAATCAAGACGAGCTGCACGGGATTGTGCATTTACCCGAGCAGCAATTAACTAGCCTGCGTTTAGGCCAAGAAGCCCAAGTCTTTAGTAATCAGCAGAGTAAAAACGCTATCCACGCGAAAGTATTGCGGATAAGCCCAGTGGTCGACCCACAGAGCGGCACCTTTAAAGTGACGTTAGCCGTACCGAATCAGAATGCCCATTTAAAGGCCGGTATGTTCACTCGGGTCGAATTGAAGTATGACACCCATGAAAATGTAATCACTGTGCCCTACAGCGCCCTGATCAACCAAGACAACAAACAAGCCCTGTATGTGATTGATGGCACGAGCGCAGATCATCGCGCCAACCGCCGTGAAGTCGAAATTGGTTACCGTGAAGGCGACGCGGTGGAAGTGGTCTCCGGCCTCAAACCCGGCGAGCAAGTCGTGACCCGTGGCCAGCAAAATTTGAAAGACCAATCCTTAGTTGAAGTCATTACCCCACTCGATTTGGCCTCAGCGAAGAACTGATAGGAGTCTTTCATGTCAATCATCAGCACCTCAGTTAAACGGCCAGTCACGGTATGGATGTTCATGCTGGCCATTATGTTATTCGGTATGGTGGGGTTTTCGCGCTTAGCAGTAAAACTCCTGCCCGATTTAAGCTACCCCACCTTGACCATTAGAACCATGTACGACGGTGCCGCGCCCGTTGAAGTGGAGCAATTGGTTTCAAAACCCATTGAAGAAGCCGTCGGTGTGGTGAAAGGCTTGCGTAAGATAAGCTCTATCTCCCGCTCAGGCATGTCTGATGTGGTACTCGAGTTCGAATGGGGTACCACTATGGATATGGCAAGTCTCGATGTGCGTGAAAAACTCGACACTATCGCCCTGCCACTGGATGTTAAAAAGCCATTATTGCTGCGCTTTAACCCCAACCTAGACCCTATTATGCGCCTCGCGCTATCGGTACCTAATGCGTCTGAGGCTGAACTCAAGCAGATGCGTACCTACGCCGAGGAAGAACTTAAACGCCGTTTAGAAGCTCTTTCAGGTGTAGCAGCGGTGCGTTTATCCGGTGGCTTAGAGCAGGAAGTGCATATTCAGCTCAATCAGGAAAAATTATCCCAGCTCAATTTGAATGCCGACGACATTAAACGCCGCATCAACGAGGAAAACATCAACTTATCTGCGGGTAAAGTGATCCAAGGTGACCGCGAATATCTGGTTCGTACCCTTAACCAATTCAATTCATTGGAAGAACTAGGGCAAGTGATCGTCTATCGCGACGCACAGACCTTAGTACGTCTATTTGAAGTTGCGACCATTACCGATGCCTTTAAAGAGCGTAGCGACATCACCCGTATCGGTAGCCAAGAGTCGATTGAACTGGCTATCTATAAGGAAGGTGATGCTAACACGGTCGCGGTGGCTAAAAAGCTGCGCGATGAGCTAGTCAAAATCAACCAAGATCCTAAGCAAAACAAACTGGAAGTGATTTACGACCAGTCCGAGTTTATTGAGAGTGCCGTTAGCGAAGTCACCTCATCTGCACTGATGGGCAGCATTTTGTCTATGTTGGTGATTTACCTGTTCCTGCGCAATATTATCCCGACGCTGATTATCTCTATCTCCATCCCCTTCTCGGTGATTGCCACCTTTAACATGATGTATTTTGCCGATATCAGCTTAAACATCATGTCATTAGGCGGTATTGCGCTCGCTATCGGTCTATTGGTCGACAACGCCATTGTGGTGCTGGAGAACATCGACCGCTGCCGCAGCGAAGGCATGAGTAAGTTAGATGCGGCTGTCACAGGGACTAAAGAAGTAGCGGGCGCGATTTTCGCCTCGACCATGACTACACTCGCAGTGTTTGTCCCCTTGGTATTTGTCGATGGTATTGCGGGCGCCCTATTCTCTGATCAAGCCCTCACAGTGACCTTTGCCTTGCTCGCATCACTCTTGGTGGCACTAACCTCAATTCCAATGTTGGCCTCCCGCGAAGGCTTTACAGCACTGCCCGAACTCATCAAGAAGACCCCAAAGGAGAAACCCACGACTAAGCTCGGTAAGTTAAAACACTATAGTGCGACGGTATTTTCCTTCCCGATTGTGTTGATCTTTAGCTACTTACCGAGTGTATTGCTGACTTTAGCGTTAGTCATTGGCCGCTTCTTTTCTTGGCTGCTCGGGTTAGTAATGCGCCCGCTCAGCAGTGGTTTTAACTTTGTTTACCACGCTATCGAGTCGGTTTATCACAAACTGCTCGCGATGGCGCTACGTAAACAAGTCGCCACTTTGTTACTGACCATAGGGATCACTGGCGCCTGTATTAGCTTGCTGCCCCGCCTTGGCATGGAGCTCATCCCACCGATGAACCAAGGGGAGTTTTATGTGGAGATCCTGCTGCCTCCTGGCACTGCGGTCGGTGAAACAGACAAAGTACTGCAACAACTCGCGATGTCGATTAAAGACAGACCCGAAGTCAAACATGCTTACAGCCAAGCGGGCAGCGGCGGTCTAATGACCTCTGATACCGCCAGAGGCGGTGAAAACTGGGGGCGTTTACAGGTCGTACTCAGCGATCACACGGCTTACCACCAAGTAACACAAGTGCTGCGTGACACCGCGCGCCGCATTCCTGAGCTGGAAGCTAAAATCGAGCAACCTGAACTCTTTAGCTTTAAAACCCCATTGGAGATTGAGCTTTCGGGTTACGATTTACACTTGCTTAAGCGCAGTGCCGATAATCTGGTTAAGGCGCTTTCCGCCTCCGATCGCTTTGCCGATGTGAATACTAGCCTGCGTGACGGTCAGCCAGAACTCAGTATTCGCTTCGACCATGCCCGCTTAGCCGCCTTAGGCATGGATGCGCCCACAGTCGCCAATCGTATTGCCCAGCGCGTTGGCGGTACAGTTGCCAGCCAATACACAGTCCGCGACCGCAAAATTGATATTTTAGTGCGTAGCGAACTGGATGAGCGGGATCAAATCAGTGATATCGATGCGCTAATCATCAACCCGAACAGCCAGCAACCGATTGCCCTAAGCGCCGTGGCCGAAGTGTCATTGCAATTAGGCCCATCGGCGATTAACCGCATCAGCCAACAACGAGTGGCCTTAGTATCGGCCAACCTTGCCTATGGCGACTTAAGTGATGCGGTGGCCGAAGCGCAGCAAATTCTGTCTGCACAGGTGTTGCCCGCCTCGGTTCAAGCACGCTTTGGTGGACAAAATGAGGAAATGGAGCATTCATTCCAATCACTGAAGATTGCGCTGATCCTGGCGGTTTTCCTGGTGTACTTAGTGATGGCGAGTCAATTCGAATCACTGCTGCATCCGCTGCTAATTTTATTCGCCGTGCCGATGGCGCTGGCAGGTAGCGTGCTTGGTCTTTATATCACCCAAACCCATTTGAGTGTGGTGGTGTTTATCGGCCTTATCATGCTCGCGGGGATTGTGGTCAACAACGCCATCGTACTGGTAGATAGAATTAATCAGCTGCGCACCGAAGGCGTGGACAAGCTTGAGGCCATTAAGGTCGCGGCCAAATCCCGTCTGCGCCCGATTATGATGACCACCTTAACCACCACTTTAGGTTTGCTGCCAATGGCGTTAGGTTTAGGCGATGGCTCAGAAGTCCGCGCACCGATGGCGATTACCGTGATCTTTGGTCTGAGCCTCTCGACCCTGTTGACCCTGATTGTTATCCCTGTGCTCTATGCCCTGTTTGACCGTAAAAAGTTTGAACATACCGCCACAGCGCAAGACAACACGGCCGAAACCGCGGAGGCTCGCCTATGAACCTCACCCGTTTAGCGATAAAACGCCCAGTCACCACCAGCATGTTTTTCTTTGCTATCTTGCTGTTTGGTCTGGCTTCTAGCCGCCTACTGCCGCTCGAAATGTTCCCTGGTATCGATATTCCGCAAATCGTGGTGCAAGTGCCTTACAAAGGCTCAACCCCTGCGGAAGTCGAGCGCGATATCACTAAGGTGCTCGAAGAGTCCCTCGCCACTATGGGCGGTATCGATGAGCTCGAATCTGAGTCTTCCCAAGAAGGCGCTGAAATCGAAATCAATATGAAATGGGGCGAAAACGTTGCCACTAAAAGCTTAGAGGCGCGGGAAAAAATCGATGCGGTGCGACACTTATTGCCCAAGGATGTTGAGCGGGTGTTTATCCGCCAATTCTCCACCGCCGATATGCCGGTATTGACCATACGGATTTCGAGCGACCGCGAGCTTTCTGGCGCATTCGACTTACTTGATAAACAGCTCAAGCGCCCGCTGGAGCGGGTCGAAGGGGTGTCTAAGGTCAATCTCTATGGGGTTGAGCAAAAGCAGATTGAGGTCAGGATCAATGCCAACCGCCTCGCCGCCAGTGGTTATTCGGCAACTGAGTTACAGACACGTCTCGGCCGCGAAAACTTTGTACTCAGCGCTGGCACCTTAAGGGAAAGTAATCTGGTTTATCAGGTGTCTCCTAAGGGCGAGTTTCGCAATCTGGAGGACATTAAAGCCCTAGTGCTATTACCAGGGCTGACCTTAGGTGACGTTGCCAATGTGCAATTTGCGCTACCTGAACGGGTCGAAGGTCGTCACTTAGATAAGCATTACGCCGTGGGTCTGGATGTGTTTAAAGAATCCGGCGCCAACTTAGTGGAAGTGTCTGATCGGGTATTAAAGGTGATTGAGCTTGCCAAGCAAGATCAACAATTCCAAGGTATCCGCTTGTTTATCATGGAAGATCAAGCCTCTGGCGTAAAATCTTCCCTCTCGGATCTGCTGCTGTCGGGATTAATCGGCGCCTTGCTGTCTTTTATCGTGCTGTATTTATTCCTGAGAAACTTCAAGATGACCTTGATTGTGGTGTCATCAGTGCCGATTTCGATTGGTATGACACTGGCCGCCATGTACCTGCTAGGTTACAGCTTAAACATTCTGTCGATGATGGGGCTATTATTAGCGGTCGGTATGCTTATCGATAACGCTGTAGTGGTCACCGAGAGTGTGCTGCAAGAGAAGCAAGGCAAAGATACTAAGAGCGCAGAGGACAATGAAAACGCAGTCATGACAGGGGTCGATAAGGTCAGTCTTGCCGTACTTGCGGGCACTATGACCACGGCTATCGTGTTTTTACCCAATATCTTCGGGGTAAAAGTCGAGCTTACCATCTTCCTTGAGCATGTAGCGATTGCGATTTGTATTTCGCTGGCGGCCTCACTGTTAGTGGCTAAAACATTAATTCCATTGATGTTGACTAAGTTTCACTTCGATATCGCGCCGGAGAAAGCACCCGGTAAGTTGCAAAACTTCTACAACCGTAGCCTCAATTGGGTGCTGCTGCGCCCTTGGCGTTCAGGCCTAATTTCGGTGGCCATTTTGGTATCCACCGCCCTACCGCTGTCGATGGTCAAGCAGGATCAGGAGGACAGCCAAAGCAAGGAGCGTATTTACATAAACTACCAAGTAGAAGGTCGCCATAATCTCAATGTGACCGAAGCGATGGTGAGCCAAATGGAAGAGTATCTTTATAATAATAAAGAGGAATTCCATATCGACTCAGTGTATAGCTATTATGCGCCAGACGATGCTTCCTCGGTGATTTTGCTGAAAAAAGACCTACCTATGCCACTGGATGAATTAAAGAAGAAAATCCGCAGCGGTTTTCCTAAATTCTCCATCGCGAAACCTCAATTTGGCTGGGGTAATGATAACTCGGGCGTGCGTGTCACGCTCACAGGCCGCTCCACCTCAGAGCTTATCCATTTGAGTGAGCAAGTATTGCCCCTGCTCTCCAATATCAAAGGCTTAGTGGATGTGCGCTCCGAAGTGAACGGCGCGCAGCAGGAAGTAGTGATCCGCATTAATCGACAGATGGCGGCACGACTGGATTTAAAACTCAACGAAGTGGCCTCTAGCATCTCCATGGCCCTGCGCGGCTCACCGCTGCGCTCATTTAGGCACGATCCCAATGGGGAGCTGCGTATCGAAATGGCCTATGAGAAGGAATGGCAAAAATCCCTCGAGAAGCTCAAGCAACTGCCTATCGTGCGTATCGACCAACGCCTGTATACCCTTGATAACCTTGCCAGTATCGAGATTTTACCTAGGTTCGATACCATCAAGCACTACAATCGCCAAACCTCGCTTTCTATCGGCGCGAACTTAGATAAGCTCACCACAGAGGAAGCCCAAACTAAGATCAAACAGGTGATGGAAAACGTGCGCTTCCCGAATGGTTATAACTATTCGCTGCGCGGTGGGTTTGAGCGTCAGGATGAAGATGAGAGCGTCATGGCTATCAATATGCTGCTTGCTATCGCCATGATTTACATCGTAATGGCGGCGCTGTTTGAATCTTTATTATTACCGACGGCGATTATCACCTCGATTCTGTTCTCAATCACTGGCGTCTTTTGGGCATTGCTGCTCACAGGTACGCCTATGTCAGTCATGGCCATGATAGGGATCTTGATTCTCATGGGAATTGTGGTGAATAACGGCATCGTATTGGTCGACCAAATCAACCAAGTGACGCCTGAACTCGATAAGCTGTCAGATACCATACGTGAAGTCTGTATTACCCGTCTGCGCCCTGTGCTAATGACGGTGGGAACAACCGTGCTGGGCCTTGTGCCACTGGCGATGGGCGAAACCCAAATCGGCGGCGGTGGTCCACCCTACTCACCGATGGCCATCGCCATTATCGGCGGTTTGTCGTTCTCAACGGTGACGAGTCTGTATTTGGTTCCCTTGTGCTACCAACTGCTCTACAGAATGCGTTATCGCGCCGCGGTGCGCCTAGGTGAATCAAACCGCATCGCCCAAAAACTCCTCCCTTGGACGGTATAGCTTCATAAAAAGAAAGGCTGCAATTGCAGCCTTTCTTTTTAGATAAATCTACTGCCTTAAGGGAGCAACAATCACCTTCCCTTGCGCCGTTTGTGCTCCTCTGAAAAAATCCGTTCCATTGAGAGATAACAAAATACCTTTTGTAAAATCATCCCCTAAACGATACCAACGACGCTCGCCCGTGGTATTCGAGAAAGAACGGAAGGCAATGGGAAACATTTTTCCCTTTGAAAAATCTGTTTGCTCTGCAACATCATAAGCAAACAGATTAAATACTTCCTGAACCCCTTCCTCTAGGTATTTACGCAATTGCTGACCATCATCGGCGAGCCAAATCTTAGCCTGTTTGGCCGCTAGCGCTTGCTCATCCAAAGGCTCATTTACCTCAGCCAAGGCTTTATCACGTTTTTTTATTTCCCTTAAACGTTCACGCGTACCATCGGGCAATTTTGCATACTTAGCATTCACTTGAGCAAGATATTCCTGCTTTTCTTCCTCTGTGCGGAATCTATCCACATAGGGATTGGATTTTGATTGATATAGGAAGCGATTTTGGTAAAGCAGCTGTGGCTTTGCCCCTTTCACAGCACCTTGATACATTTGCACCTGTAACATGACATGCAACATAGTGTTATCGGGCGTTAAGCTATATTCGGGCGTGAGGATCAGTGCAATATCCTCAGGGCCCAGTCCTAATCCTTTCACGCCCTTTGAAGGCAATTCATCGTAGACCCTAACAGGATTATCAGCGAGTTGAGGCAAGGTAGTGATCAGCATTTGATACTGTTTTTCGTACGCTTTTTTTAAGGTATCCCCTGCCAGTAGTTCTCTAATCTTCGCAATTGCCTCCTCTGCATCGGACTCTCGGGATTCGTTAATTGCCACTTCAGTCAAACCAACAATTAACCCACCAAGTGCACCCGCGGTGACACCTGCTGCGCTCAATGTGCCACCAGACGCACCATAAAGATGATATTGCGCGCCTAGTTGTTTACTAGATAAATCAACAACTAATTGAGCATTATCGAGTTTTTCCTGATGACTCGCATCAAGGTTTACTTTGTAGGGGGCTATGCTACAGGCCGATAATGTACTCACGGCCAATATCAACATTAAAGGCATTTTTAACGTTAAGAATTTCATATCAACTCCTTGTAAATATTATTATTTTTATTGCACTAAACAAAAGCGAATTTGAAATAACTGCTCAAGGCCGGGATAAATCTCTTGGATCACTCGGCGCAGCTCGGGCAGCGTCATATTCTCCTGGGCAGCATGTTGCTCTGTTAGCTCAGAAAACAACACAGGCACAACCTCAATGACCTCGATATCACAAAACCAACGGTCGTCTTCAAAGGTCGATACTGGCAAAATTTGTCCCGCAAACACATGGGACTCGGCTTCATCCCTTAAGGTAATGGTCTTAGCTCCCGATAAAATATCCTGCTCGAAACGCTCAAAGAAAGTGATTTTGGTTAACAAAGCGCCTCCATAACAAACACTCACATAGTATGCGGAACTTAACGAGTGTTAAATCTGCATTTATTTACTTAAACAGTTTAAAGGTCAATACCTTACCGACCCTCAATATAGCGGCTTTAGCAATGCGTTAACAGTACAGCGAACAAAAATAACTCATACTTTAGCGTGACCTCATCCTGCCCCAATTTGCCTGTACGGTCTTTAGCAACAGCAAAACATGGAGAGATAAGCAATATTGAGTTAGAATCCAGCTTTAATTGAGCCGCTGGACTCAGCCTGCATAGGCAAAAACCGAATTAGAGATGTTATGAACAAGAAGCAAAAGATCGTTAAGAAAATGGCTAAGCGCGAAAAAGCCAAACAAAACAAAATCGAGAAACCTAAAGTGGGTGCAAAACCGCGTTATATTTCTAAAGCAGAGCGTGCTCGCCTCGAGGCGGAAACCTCTGAAGCTGTGGTAGACGTTGCTCCTGCCGACACCCCAGTCACCGAAGCTGAGACTGCTAAATAAGCTAGGCTTTGAGTCAAAAGCACTTTCATTTATAAGCATTTCTGACTTATAAAAATCCGCAGCACTGATCCATCGTTCTCACAGGATCACTTAAGAGATTCAAATCTGCTGATTTGAAAAATGTTAGTTTTAAATATAAAGGCCACTTTTCAGTGGCCTTTATATTTTATGAGTTTTTATGATGACAAAGCATAGCTTTCACAGGGTTTACGGCGTATTCGGTTTTGCTTTATCAAAATCCACCGCTGCCGTGGCCGCCTCGCATTCCTGCTCTTCGGTCAATTGGCCCATTTGCACATGGGAGGATGAAAACGGACTCGTAGATGAGGGCAGATTTTGGCCAACACAATTGGCAATTTCTTCCTCATCCCCCGCCAGCAGTTGCTGGCACTTAGCCTGCGCCTCTTCGGTTTCGTTCCCCAAGGGCTGTGCCACGCTCGCGCGGCTTGCCAGTGCGACTTTATCGACTAATCGGTAGGCCACCCACACACCCATAATCCCAAACAGAATCGAGCCCAATACTTGGCCGATTAACACACCGTATACCCCGCCCCACTGGGCGCCAAAATACACAAATGGCACAGTCCCTAACGTGGCTTTACCGACGTTGAACAAGGTGGAGTATTTCGCTTTGCCCAGATTATTAAACGAAGCATTGGCCACAAATAAAATGCCAGAGAAGGTAAAAAACACCGCGATATAGCTACAGAAAAACTCGATAAGCGCCGCGCTATCGCCTTTCATATCGAACAGGCTCACCACCTGCGATTTGAGCAAGAACAGCAGCAGCGACATCACCACCACATACAAGGTACAAAATTGAATCGCCTTGGTTAAACTCTCGCGCACCCGGTCGAATCGACCCGCCCCAAAGTTTTGCCCAACAATCGGCCCAATGGCGCCGGATAACGCAAAAATCATCCCAAAGGTGACCGGGACTAACCTGCCAAGCACCGCCCAACCGGCCACATAGGCATCACCAAAATCCGCAATCGCGCGGGTCACAAAGGCGTTACCAATGGGCGTCGCGATATTCGTCAGCATGGCAGGCCCGGCAATAGCGAAAATCGGTTTGAGATCGGCAACAAAATAGCTGAAGTTAAATTTGCCTAGCAGTTGATGTTTTACCACAACACCGCGCCCGGCAATGATAAAGACCGCTATACGGGCAAGGACCGACGCCAGTGCCGCGCCTTCAATCCCCATGGCAAACAGGAAAATAAAAATCGGATCCAGCACAGCATTAACGCCGCCGCCCGCTAAGGTCGACATCATCGACAGCTTGGCATCCCCAACGGCACGCAGCGCACCGCCAAGGGCCATCGCAAGGCAAATAAAGGGTAAAGAAGGCACCAAAATGTACAGATAACTCTCGGCAAGTTCCGCGGTATGGCCGCTCGCCCCTACCAAAGTCACTAATTCGGGGATAAAACAGGTCACCACCACACTCACAAAAAGGCTGATTAGGGTGGTCACCGCCGCACTATTGAGCAAGAGGCGTTTAGCTAACTCGACATCCTTTGCACCAATCGAGCGGGATACTAACGCGCCGAGCGCAATCGAGAGGCCGATACCAATAGAAGTCGTAAAAAACGAAATACTGCCCGCATAGCCCACCGCCGCGGCCAGTTCATGTTCGCCGAGTAAACTTAAGAAGAAAATATCGAGTAAATCGACCACAAATAAGGCAGAAATCCCCACCGCGGCGGTCGAACTCATCACCAGGATATGACGAAGAATCGAACCTTCAACGAATTTGGCTTGGGTCATGGGGAATTACCTTGATCTATTGGAAAGGCGGACATTAAAACGAGGTCAATGGTCAACGCCACTTAAGCATTATCTTGAATACGCTAGCCTACCATGAGGCTGTGCCCATGATAAATCATTTAAGCGATTTCATTTGCCGCGAATTGCTCAGTGCACTAAGGCCTCTCCCCTTAGAACAATAGTTTGTCCAAATAACCGAATCCAAGCCATTCAACTCAAATTCTATCGATCGTTATCAATGAATTTCGGCATCTCAATTTGAATGAGTTGCCGAATGAGTACGAGAATCACAAGAGAATGCTGATGGGCCCACATGGCCGACACGATGAGCGGCAGTATCTAGACTCATATTTAACATCAAACGCCAAGCCCTACGCTATACCTCGACGCGGTTCATTTGGGTCTGGTGATAACGCAAACGCGCAATCGACAAGGCTATCAAGGCAAGGAGTGTTAATGATCCCATCACTACCCCCTGCCACTCGGCTTTATGCCAAAACAGCATCAAGTAAGGCCCGCCCAGCGCGGCGCCTAAGTAATAGCAACACAGATACAGTGAGGTGGCTTTAGCGCGGTCGCGACTCGCGCGCATCGCCACAAAAGAATTGCAGCAGCTGTGGGTTAGGAAAAAGCCACAGGCCGTCATCAAAAAGCCCAGACAAATCGTGACTGGAGTATCGAACAGGGTCAATAAACTGCCCAGTAACATCAAGCACCAAGACCATTGGTATAACTTGTGCTGACCAAATTTGGCCAGCCATTTGGCAGTAAAATAAGAAGCCACGGTACCACTGGAATAACACAGGAAGATCAACGTCGCTTGGAAACGGCTCCACTCGTAGGGTGCGGCCATCAAATGCAGCTGAATAAAGCTAAATTGATTCACCATCATCATAAAAGTGATCCCACCGATGGCATAGGCTAAACGCATCTGCGGATCGGTTAGGTGATGGCTAAAGCCATAAATATCCTGTAATAAACGTGCCCGTTTTGACAGTGTTGGCGAGGTGGTTTGTCCGCCCGATACCGCCTGTGCATCGGCGCCAGAAGGCAATAAATAACTGGTTAAGGCAACGCCCGCAAGCGTGACTAAAAACAGCAGCCACATGGACTCTTGCCAAGATAAAAACTGCGACATCACCCCGCCCAGTAACCGACCGACAATCCCGCCGATACTGTTGGCCATGATATAAATACCCGCGGCTTTGAGCATAGTGCTTGGCGAGAGTTGCTCCTTAAAATAGGCCATTGCAATGGCGGGCACCGCCGCTAACAGCACGCCCTGTAAAAAGCGTACGTAGACAAGAGCATTAAAATCCCCAGCCCAAATCAACAGCAGATTCGACAGCGCCAGTAGCCAGAGACTCACGACAATCGGCGTGTGGCGGCCAATTCTGTCGGACACAACCGCATAAATTAACAGCGAAAACGCCAGCGAAAAGCTGGTAACCGAAAGGATAAGGGTTGCCTTAGAGCCCGATACCGCAAAATGCTCGGCGATCAGCGGTAACATGCCCTGCATCAAATACAGATTGATATACACCACCACGGAAGCCACACACAGGGCCCACATCAGTCGGGTATCACGTTGTTTACTGTCGATAATAGTGTCTAACACGGCTTGCACTTTTGGCCTCGATAACGCATCACTCTCAGGATAGACAAAGATTAGCACTGGGCATAACATAACAATAATAGATAATTTATATTGAAATTATTGATTTTTGTTATAGCTAACAGTTGCGATACACTCTGTTATCGGCCAAGCAATGCGAGATACGACTGTACTGGGTTGTAGCGCATTATTAACCCTTAGAGCACAGTGCTCTCGAGCATAGATACAATCCAGCATAAAAGATGAATAATCATGGATATACGCCAACTTAAACATTTAGATGCACTGGCCAATACTGGCAGTTTTACCGCCGCGGCCAAGAAGCTCAATATGGCGCAGCCGGCCCTAAGCCAAAGCATTAAACGGCTCGAGCAGTCGCTTGGGGTGACACTGATTAATCGCACTAGTAATAAGAATGACAAGCACCTCGCGCTCACCGCCGAAGGCTTAGTGCTGCATCAACATGCCACTTTAATCCTAAAACAAATCAAACAGGCCGAAGCGCAAATCCGCGCTATGGCGAATCTCACCTCAGGGGAAGTGCGGATAGCGGTGCCAGGCATGCTGGGCTCCTTCTATCTGCCCTCTCGACTTATGGCCTTTCGCCATCAATATCCCGAGCTAAAGCTGTCACTGTTTGAAGGCGGTACCCGTGACGCGCTACGGATGTTACAGCAGGAAGAAGTGGATATCGCCATCATTACCGCCCAAGATTTACAGAGTGACTTCGATAGCCAATTGTTGATCCGTGAGCAGATGGTGATCGCCATGGGCGCCGAGCATCCGCTCGCCGATCATCCTGCCGTCAGCCTCAACGACTTCTTTGACCATGAATTAGTGATGTTTAAAACTGGCTATTTCCACCGGGAATGGATCCTCTCCCAGGCCAAAGAATTGGGTAAAAAGCCCAATATTGCCTTTGAGACTAACCTGATTAACTTAATTAAACAGATTGTCTCCCAGGGATTTGGGATCACTAGCGTGCTCGAAATGGCCATCAGCCCAAAAGACGACATTCTCGCCAAACCCTTTGACCCACCGGTGTTTTTAAATCTGCATATCGCGTGGAAAAAGCAGCGCCCCGTCAGCCAAGCCGACCGCGCCTTTGTGGAATTTTTAATGAAAAACCGCTAAACCGCATAATAAAAAAGGGGATTAACTCCCCTTTTGGATAAAATGCATTCGCACATCCTGCCAATAGGCTTTAAAACACTCAGCCTACTGCTCAGTGCGAACCGCTTTCATCAATACTTCAGTGGTGTATTTATCATTATTAATCACAGGGAAGCGGTCATAGGTTTGAAAAATCACCTTATCCTGATACTTGATCATGGCCACCACGCCGTAATTAATGCGTTTATCGATAGATTGTGCCGGTAATAAGAACTTAAACGGCACTGGCGCTCTGGCGATATTAAAGCTCTTTTGGGCAATGATGACGCCGGGGGTATTCAAATCGATAATCGCAATGGTAATTTCACTGCCTGGAGGCAGGAGAATTTTTTCCAAATAGCCCGCAGCACCATTAACCACCACTGGAGGATCGGGTTGAACCGTCACGCAGCCACTTAAGGCAAATGTCACCAGTAAAAATGACATAAACAACTTTATTTTCATCAACATATTAACTTCCTTTTACCATACGGATCAGCCCCTCTTGAGTCGTCGAGGCGACCAGCTCACCCTGCTGATTAAAAAATTGGCCTCGTACATAACCTCGTCCACCGCTGGCGGTGGGACTGTCGATACTGTAGAGCAACCATTCTCCCATATTAATTGGGCGATGGAACCACATAGCATGATCGATTGTTGCCATGCGGATCCCCGGCGTTAAAAAAGACACGCCATGGGGCTGAGCCGCCGTGACTAAAAAATTAAAGTCAGAGGCGTAGGCCAGCAAATACTCGTGAATATGGGCATCCGTTGGCATTGGCCCATTCGCCCTTAGCCACACATAGCGATAGGGTTCAGTTTCTTTGGGCGCGAAGGGATGCAAAGGATTGACTAAGCGCATCTCAATCGGCGCATCTTCCATAAACTTTTCGAGAATGCGCGCAGGCACTTTATCCCTTAAGGTCATCGCCAACTCATTTTGATTCAATAACCCTTCAGGACCCGGCACCTCAGGCATTTGGGCTTGATGGTCAAAGCCTGCCTCAGGCTCTTGGAAGGAGCAGGTCATATGAAAAATCGGCCGCCCCTTTTGTATTGCGCTCACGCGTCTAGCACTGAAACTGCCGCCGTCACGCATATTCTCCACTTCATAGACTATGGGGAGCTTCTCATCCCCTGCGCGTAAAAAATAAGAGTGCAGCGAATGGACTTTACGCTCGGCTGGCACGGTTTGCTTGGCGGCGCTCAGGGCTTGCCCCATCACTTGGCCACCAAATACATGCCCAAATCCTAAGTCTTGGCTTTGACCACGAAACAGCCCGATTTCAATTTGCTCGAGGGATAATAATGATAAGAGATCGTCTAATACCTGACTCATGGGATCCTACTGAAAATTAGCAACTAATGCCCAAGGGTAACTCAGTTAGACTAGGGCTGACCAGTAGAGAGTCGATAGCTTATTGCATCTTGTAGCTTCAGCACGCCCAAAGCACTACTCAATTTTAATATGATGCTCAAGGGCACTCTGTTTTGACCAAGCCAGCACTTTATCTTCGCCGCAGGTATGCAAATTAATCGGAAAGGCATAATGCAACTCGGGCCAGTACTTGACCAGTTTATCAGGTGTACACAGCCCCTCACTGAAATAGATGGACTGAAATTCGGCAAACATCCCATGACTCACACTGCCCGCCCCCGCGAGCAGATGCTGGCCATTAGGCGCAGCACCACTGACTAAAAATGCCATAGTCGCCGTGACAGTATCAAAGGAAAAAAGCGGTTGAATCGCTGGGGCTAAGTGTTTATCGGTCATGGCCGTGAGTGCCTGCGGGCACAGGCTATTGATATGGATGTTATACTGCTCGCCCTCTAAGGAAAGGCTATTCACCATACCGACGAGAGCCATCTTGGCAGCGCTGAACGGAACCTGATGTAAGTCGCCAAACAACGCCGACACCCCCGTGGTCATCAAAATTCGGCCATAACCATGGGTCTTCATCAGCGGCCACAGGGCCTGAGTAAGATAAAAACTGCCGTTCACATCCACATGAAACTGTCGCTGCCAGTCGGCTTGTTGGATATGCTCGAAGGAGCACGCGCCGTAAACCCCTGCGTTATTGATCAAAATATCCACGCGTTGCCAATCTTGCTGTAGACGATTCACCATCACCTTGACATCATCCTGCTGGCTAACATCTACTTCAAAATACAGGCATTCTCCCCCAAGCTTTAAAATGGCCTGATGGGTTTGCTGCAGCTCTGCGTTAGTTGCATGAGTTAAGTTAGAAGAGCTAGTTGCCCTCAATGCCTCGCCTTGGGATGGACTTCCCTTAGGTTGGTCAACTAATACCAGTTTGGCGCCCCGCTCAGCCAACATAATGGCATAGGCTCTCCCTAGCCCGGAGCCTGCTCCCGTTACCAACGCCACTCGATTATCGAAACGCATCCTATCGTATCCTTATCATTGACATTCACGCTAAACGCCACACTAAACCTTTCACCTCACAGCTCTGGTTATTGCAAAAATAGGGGTGAAGTTCATCGGCTTAACCGATGTTTGGCAGTGGATCACAGGGGATATAAAAACACAGGCATAGTGGATTTTCTTTGAACTTGGCGACAAATCTTTCCCCTGAAAGCGAAACATCTGTGCGCCAATTCAAACTCTATTACATGCGTGTATTAGATAGTGCTCACTTTAAGCCAAATTCTTGTTATGCTATGACGCTGTTCACTACCCAATTCTTTTCTTAGATAACGACTGGACATCATGAATCCTTGGATTTTAGCCATCAGGCCCCGCACCTTACCCGCGGCAATCGGTCCCCTATTAATCGGTAATATTCTGGCACTGCACCTTGAGCGTTTTAACTGGTTAATTGCCGCCACCTCGATGTTGTGCGCCATCCTATTGCAGATCGCCGTCAACCTCGCCAATGACTACTTTGACTTTAAAAACGGCATCGATACCGCCGAACGGCTCGGCCCGGTTCGCGTCACCCAGAGTGGCATGATCCCCCCCCATAAAGTACGTAATGCGATGATCCTATGCTTAGTGCTGGCTTTAACCGTAGGCTCGTATTTGATTTGGCACGGAGGCTGGCCGATTGCGATTTTAGCGGCGGCGGCCATTTTAGGCGCCCTCGGCTACAGCGGCGGCCCCTATCCTTTGGCATCACACGGGCTAGGTGAAGTCGCCGCTTTTGTGTTTTTTGGTTTAGTGGCTGTGGTTGGCAGTTATTATCTGCAGGCGGGTGATACCAATATGAATGCCTGGCTACTTGGCTGTGCCATTGGTTTATTTAACGCCGCCATTATGTTGGTCAACAACACCCGTGATATTCGCACCGACACCCAAGCGGGCAAACATACGCTCGCGGTGAGGATTGGCGAGGCGCAGGCCAAAGTCTTGTATCAAGCCTTAATTTACTTGCCCTTTGGTTTAGTGATCGCAGGATTCTTACTGGGCATTCTGCCGGGCTTACCGGTACTGCTGGCGGGCTTATCCCTGCTTATCGCCCGTAAACTCAGCAGCGATTTCTATGCCGTATCGGGTGAAGCGCTCAATCCACTGTTAGGGCGCACGGCAAAACTCACCATGATATTCAGTACCCTATTTAGCGTGGGACTGGTGTTTACCGCATAAACGGGAATATCAAGGTCTCGGGATTACCCAGAGTTGAGAGAAAAACCAGCCCACAAGGCGGCTAGGTTAAAATAGACAAGGCTTTAAATATAAAAAGGTTCGTCACGATGCGTTTAATACGCAACATGACGAACCTTTTGCTTTAGGGGCTGATTAGGACCAGAGGTAACCCGATATTGCTGTGTTAAATAACAGGCCACTAAATTGATGTGTGGCTTTTGGCGTCTGCAAATGCGCCGCCCCAAAACACACATGCAAAGGAATTAAGTGCTCTTCCCTTGGGTGGCTAAAACGTGCCTCCGGCGCCGATTGCCAATCAATTAATTGTGCCTTGGCGTGGCTATCGCCTGATGTCACCACATCGGTTAACCAAGTATCAAACCCTTGGCTGCGAGGCAACACCTTAGGATCGCTGGAGAAAAACGCGCGCATATTGTGAAACGACATGCCAGACCCCACAATCAACCCCCCTTGCGCGCGCAATACCGCGAGGGCCTCGCCGATAGCAATATGGGCACTCGGATCTAGATGCTGCACTAAGGACATTTGCACAACTGGAATATTCGCCTCAGGGTACATCAACTTAAGTGGCACAAAGGTACCATGATCGAAGGCTCGCTGATTGTCGAGTCGCACCTCGATTCCACTCGCCTTGAGTAAATCGGCAATGGTTTCGGCGAGTTGCGGCTCACCGGGCGCGGGATAAGAAAGCGTATAGGCCTCAGGAGGAAAGCCATAATAGTCGAACAGCATGCCAGGATGGGGATGGCTAGACAGTGTCACCTGCGCCTCTTCCCAGTGGGCGGTCACTAATACAATGGCCTTGGGGGTCGGGATAGTATCTGAAACCTTGGATAAAAATGCCCTTAACTCCCGATGATTTGCATCATTGAGTAGCGGTAAATGCCCGCCACCATGGGGAACAAATAACACTGGCATTAAACTGGTATTCGCGTGCGTCATAGTTAACTTCTCTTGATGAAACCGTTAGTTGTGACTTGTAAATCGTAACTTGCCAGCGTTGTGGCAACGGTCAGAAAATCGCTTTCATATCCACCAGCTGACGTTGAAAACGCACTAATTTATTGACGGTTTCATCGAGCTTAATAATTAAAAACAACAGCGCAGATAAAGACAATGCAGGCAACGCACTCAGAGTCGTTTCATAATTAAAGTGATAATAAATGGCCCCCATCATTACCGACAGTAATACTGTTGCTGACACGACCCGATATTCGCGCCAGCCGATGCCAAGGGCGCCCAGCACTTCGATCACACCAATAAAGTAGCCAAAGCCCGTGGGTAAGTTCATGACGCTAAAGGGCACATGGAAAAACGGCACGCTGAGTAACTTGCCCATACCCGAAACGAAAAACACTATGCTCAGCGCTAATGTCACCACCACCGCCGCACGATTTAAGGTATTAGCACAGACAAAAAGTTTTTGAGGGTCAGTCTCGGCCGCAGTTTTCTCTTGGTTGCCTTTGGCTAAACATAATTGATTGATCGACATAACTACCTCATTACTCTTTATTATTAGCACCAAGCCCAGCCTTAATTGCTCGCTAAACGGCGCCCTAAACGCAAAGTAGTGGACTCATTTTGAGCCCACTACTGTCATAAGGCGGAATTATGCGCCCACAAAAAATAAATAAATATGGAATAATATCTAACATCTCCTAAAATAATTCTTTATTTGTTTAAGAGTCTTGCCATGACCTTAGAACAGTTGCTGATGTTCAATACCGTCGCCCTCGCTGGCTCGCTAAAAGCCGCCAGTGACAAACTTCATAAGACACAGCCCGCGATCAGTCAGAGCATTAAACAGCTAGAATCCCAGTTGGATTTAATACTGTTCGACCGCCAAGGTTATCGATTAGCCCTCACCCAAGAGGGACGAAAGTTGCTGCAATATGCCCAGCGGGTACTGAACGAAGCCCAGGAGATGCGGCAAGTCGCCAAACATTTAGCCAAAGGCAACGAAGCCAGCATCACCTTAGCCTTTGAGGCCTCCTTTAATCTTGCTCGCATATTGCCGATGCTGGAGCAAACGCAAAATGAGTTCCCACACACACAAATCATTCTAAAACAAGAATATTTAACCGGGGCACTCGAGGCTTTAAATCAGGGCGAAGCCGATATTGCGATTTCTGCAGGCGGCATTGAGCCGATACGCTCAAGCCATTTTGAGCTGGCCTATTTGTTTTCGGGCAATCTTTTAGATGTGGCCTCACCGCGCTTACTGAGCCGGCATCCCACCCTGAGCCATGTGCGCGAATTGGTGAACGAGTACCAAATTGTGATCCAAGATACTGGCACAGGCACAGCCAATATCGAGTTTGGCGTTCAAGCAGGGCAACGCCGTTGGTATGTGAATGATTTTTATACGAAGAAAATGCTGATCCAGAGCGGCATGGGCTGGGGAAAATTGCCATATTATTTGGTGGAACAAGCCCTTGCGGATGGAAGTTTACAGCCACTGGAGATGCGAGAAAGGCAAAACCTTATCCAACTCGATTACTATGTGATGCGCCCGCCCCACTCGCCCTTAGGACCTGTGGCACAAGCGCTATGGGAAAACTTAGTCCAATTAGCCGCAAAGCAAAGCGTCTAAGCAATTTATCAAGGTATCGCAAGCTCAAGATATGTCGTTTGAATTTGACACTCATTAATCAGCCAGCAGTTGCAGAGCTAATGACTAAGCAGATTCAACCACTCCTGGGGGCTGGCCAAAATAAATTGATACACACTGCCATCATCCAAGGTGATTTTTATCGCATCAGAAGTTACAGGTAAAATGCCTCCGCCCTTACCCCAACAGGATTCAACCTTGGCGATATCCTTTCTTTGCAGCTGATATGGCCCAAGTCCTAAGGTTTTATTGTAGGGAGAAAAACAAACCATCTGCTCGGTGACAGTTAACTGGCCATCGGCTCGCGCCACACCATCTTGCGCCGTCACGATAGCAGATCTGATTAGGTTTTCTTGCATAGTTGGGCTTTGTTGCATAGCTTCACTCCACTGAATTGTACTAACAGCTTTATTCCAAGTTACCAAACACTGCGGCTATTTCAAGTTTAACGACAAACCTGTCATCTGCGGTCGTTGTGACCTAATTTGTCCCAAATCACGCTCAGTCGTGCCTACACGGCGAATACATTCGCTCAGCGTTGATAATAAATAATGGACCAAAAATCAAACTGTTCGCCTTTGGCGGCGCACCAATCTGGAAAAGGCTCATCCCCAGCAAGAGTGGAATACTCCTCCCAGCAATTAACCATCGACAGGTAATAATCATGCCTGTTTTGCAGCCTTGATTTACGCTCAATCGTCGGTAATCGCGTGATTAATGCTTGTGCTAACGCTAGCGAGTCTTTTGCCCGTGATATATCACCCAGCAACACCGATTCCGATAGATGGTGGGTCTGAAAATCGACACTGTTTAAATGAGACAACGCGACTTGAGTGAGACAAATTTCATCGGTAGGCTCGAGCACTAACGCCCTTTCATAGAAATCGGCATCCCCAGCAATAAAGCCTAACCATTTGTGGGGGATGAGATTGTTGGGCTCATCTAACATCCATTGGGTCAGCACGCCTTTTAGTAGAACTATGAGCGGATAAGCCAGTAACTGGTGTGTTTCACGGTGCCAAAAGCCTAAGGAGGATAGCTCCTCTGCGATGTGCCTCTGATCTGCCAAGGACAGGCTCTTACAGTGCGACACGAATTGGTTTACCGTCGCAATCGCTTGCTTCTTTAGTCCTTGTTCTTTTTGCAGGCAATATTGACCAAAAAGTTCATACCCCTTCCGGGCCGAATACTGAGTCCCTATCGCCTTTAATCCTTCAAAGTTATCGCTATTCCAGTAGTTCATATAGGTGTTGTAGTTAGGAGCTTGATTTAAGAGTTTAAGTTAGGTGTTTGAGGTGCGTTGTCTTCAGCCGCAAGGTATTGGCTGCAGTCACTAAAAACATAAGCCTTAAGAGCAGATTGTAATCACCAAGCCCACCTGGGACCACAAGATTTACTATTAAGCAGTTAACTATCCACAGTTTTTATCTCAACTTGCCCACTTTTATCACTGCTATTGAGCAGACCACCACAATAATAAAGGGCCTTGCGGCCCTTTATGCAATGTTAACCTAACAAGATGATTATTGGATTTCTTGCTTGGCGAGTGCGCGGTCAAGTTTGGCGCGCTCAACCTCAGGCGAGGCTTTAACCGCTTGGATTAAACCGAGCAGATCTGTGCCCTCTTCGGCAGCAAGCAACAATAAGTTATTGTTATTTTGCCAAGCTACTTTTAGGCCATGGGCCTTAGCAAAATCGGCAGCCGACACACCAGGCTTTAGCTTAACCACTAATTTACCAGTCATTTCGGCAAAGGCCTTACCCGATTGGGTTACCACTTTTTGCCCTTTGACCAACTGTTTAGCCTGCTTAACCCCTGACTCAGTTTTTACAAAGTAAGGAGTATCCAAACCTAAAAACTCAGCACGGCTCATTCCTTTAGTCTCAGCTTGTGCTTCTGAAAAATCGACTTTGTCATGTGCCATCGCCTGCACCGACAGTGAAAGGGCCACAGCCACTAACGATAAATTTAACGCTTTCATTGATTACTCCTTAAGATGCAGACTTGGCAGCATGACCATGGAAACGAATTGACCAACCTTTCAGCTTGCCATCGGCTTCGTTAGGGATAGCAATTGGTGTAGTGCCTTTATCAAACTTGATAAAGGAATAGCTACCGCTATTCACATCAATCAGCTTGATTGTCCATTCACCTTTTGATGATTCGCCATAGAAGGCATTCGACAACATAGGTGTTGCATCGTAGCCAGTAACGAGATCTTTGGGGTCATTTTTATCCATGACACCTTGGTAAACTAAACCGTTATAAGGTGTCATCAACACACTCTTAGTGCCAGCCGGCGAAATCAGCTCGACCGCTAAATCCGGTAGACGCAGGTGGTCGGCCGTCAGCTCAATTTGCACGGCTTCAATCACTAAATCGTCTGCAACCACTTGGGTATCAGTCACACCGTTAACATCCGCATCGGGGATAGCCTTAGTGAGCGCAGGGCTTGCTTGCCACTCAGTAACCACATAGTCGCCTAAATCTTCGGCATAGGATTTAGCCAGTCTAACGGCTTCGGTAAGATCCACTCGACCAAAACCATAGAGGTTATGGAAAGAGAACCCGGCTGCGTTCTGCAACCAGCCTGGGATAGCCGTATACACTGGAGCGGCTTCACCCTCACCTATGGTCACTGTTTTAGGCGCAATATCCGTATCCACTTTGGTTGCCGTCTTGGCAAGAATATAGCGAACATCACGCCAAGAAAGATCTGGATTCGCACTCATGATCACCGCCACTGCACCCGAGGTATTTGGCGCCGCAGACGAGGTGCCGTTCATGGTCGATGTGTAGTCACAGTTAGAGTTTAATGGGTTCAAACCACCGTGGAATGGCGTGCTTGGTCTGTCTTCGGCAATCGCGTAACCATTCTCACATCCCATACGGTCGGTGGTCACAATCGCTGGATTGTCATCACCATATTCACCACCCGGTGCAGTGACGAAAATGTTCGAGCCCACCGATGAGTAGCTAGAAAGCTCGCCCTTAGCGTTAATTGCGCTGACCACTAAGTTATAAACGTTAGCATTGTCAGAGGACATGTTGGAGTTATGGAAAGGTAAGCCATGGTTAGCAGGATTTCCCGCCGTTGCAGTGAAGTAATCTCCAGGCAGCCAGAAGGTACGAAAACGATAGTAGTTATAGCCGTTACCCGCAGATTTAACGAAAATACTGCCTTTACCATCGAAGCTTTGGGTTGCAATATCTTGATAAACTTCGGTTTCATCCTCATCAAACACATCAGGGAATGGAACGCTGTAACCATAACTTTGGTTAAAGACTCGCGCGCTATCACTATAGGCACTGGCACCATGTGATTTAGCAAAGTTTTCAAATGTTTGAACGTTCTCGACTTTACCCGTTGGGTCTTGATCTAAAAAGTTAAAGCCGATCAACTTAGCCTTGGGCGCAACACCACGACCGCCGATACCATTCCAGCCTTCGGCCGCAATAATCCCACCAACGGCAGTACCGTGGCCCGACTTACCCGAGAAAGGTGTTGGGTCAACTGTGCCGGTAATCAAATTATAAGAACCACCATTGACCGTGTTGTTCATCAAGTCTGGGTGTGCAATCTCTAAACCATCGTCCACCACGGCAACGGTAATGTCCTGTCCCATGGCTTGAGCAGACATAGCACCGCTCACATTCATATCTTCACCGGCAACACCGCGGTGAGCCGCAAAGGCATTCTGTCCGGTGTTTTTTAAATGCCATTGGTAGGTAAAGAGTGGATCCCCATGCTTGATATTGATTGTCAGATTGGCTTCAGCCTGTAATTGGCCGTCGGACACTTTAAAGCGAACCACTTCAGTGCCTTCAGAGGCATCGGAGGCATAGGTAAATTCACCCGTGCTCTTATTGACTAGCGTAAAGGTGCCCAATTTAAGATCGGCCGGATCAACCAATGAATAGGTCAGACCGCCTTCGGCATCACTCGCTTCCAGTTTTCCAGTAAAAAGAATCGACTGCGACACATCCACAGTCATATCCGCCGTCGTTGGGGCGGTATTCACTTTAGGCACAGGTGCCGGAGCCTTCTTATCATCGCTACCACAGCCAGCCAATAAGGCCGCCGTGATACTTAATGCAACAATGGACATACGCATAGTAGACATTCCTTCTTGTCATTACTTCATGCAACTTAATTTGGCTTAATAAATTGATAAATCATATTCCGCATTAAGTGCTGTTATTTTAGTTATACCCTATTAATCCTTATAAAATACAAGTTTCAAAAGGGAAGCAAAGGTTTAACATAAAAGAAATAATTGTAAAAACAAATATAAATAGAATGGAAAACTGAATAATTTAATCAGGTCAATTTATAAGCGAATCAAATTATAAATGGATAATAAAAAATAATAATAAAGACTTATTTAATAATATAAATCACATAAATAACATAGGGTTAGTTATTTAATTTTTATGTAAGTTACAGAACGATAAACCATTAAATATACATAATTTTTTACATTTTTTAATATTTATGTTCTATTAAAATTTTGCAACATCAAAATAAATAGCATTAAAAATATAGAATGATAAACGGTTAACCCATTATTTAGTTAACAATGTTCATACAATTATTGGTTGTCATAATAAATTAACCCGATAAAAAAGCCCCTATTTAGGGGCCTTTGTACGATTTATTTAGAGTTTGATTAATACCCTGTTTGGGGCACTCCAATCTAAATGATATTTCTCGCCAGCGGGCTTATCTGAGCGCTCAAAGGTGTGGGCACCGAAAAAGTCCCTTTGACCTTGAAGCAAGTTTGCTGGCAGGGTCTCGCTGCGATAACTGTCGTAATAGGCCAATGCCGAACTAATGCAAGGCACGGGGATCCCTTGCATCACAGCCGCCGCCACAGCACTGCGCCACTCGGTTTGTTTTTCCGACAAGGTAGTTGCAAAGGTGTCGGCCATCAATAAACAGCTTAAGTCCGCATCCGCTTGATAAGCTTGAGTGATAGATTGCAAGAAGGTGGCACGAATAATACAACCCGCACGCCAAATCTTCGCGATTTCAGCAAAATCGAGCTGCCATTTTTGCTCCTGCGCCGTCATCGCCATCAATTGGAAGCCCTGCGCGTAGCAACACACTTTAGCGCAATAGAGCGCACTCTCTAAGGCATCGATTAAGACGGCTTTTTGAGCATCATCCATCGCCACAGAGACAGGACCTGCGAGCTTTTTACTAAGCTCAACACGGAGGGATTTTTGGGTGCTCACCGCGCGCGCATAAACCGCTTCGGCAATAGTGGGAGCCGGACAACCAATTTGCAAACTGCTCACCGCAGTCCAAAGGCCAGTGCCCTTTTGACCAGCTTTATCGAGGATCATCTCAACTAATGGCAGACCGGTTAGCGGATCCGCCTGTTTGAGCACCTCGGCGCTGATCCCCATCAGATAGCTGTTTAAACTGCCCTTATTCCAGCGTTCAAACACCTCACCCACTTGAGCTGCACTCATGCCTAAGCCATCGTGCATTAACTGATAGGCTTCGCAAATCAGCTGCATATCGGCGTATTCAATCCCGTTATGCACCATTTTCACATAATGTCCGGCGCCAGCAGGACCAATATAGGTCGTGCAAGGCTCACCTTCGGTCACGGGATTACCCGGCTCAAAACGCTCAATCGGCAGCCCAGTTTGAGGATCAACCTTAGCAGCAATGGCCTTCCAAATCGGCGCCACATGCTGCCAAGCTCCAAGATCGCCACTTGGCATTAATGAAGGGCCAAAACGAGCACCCACTTCCCCGCCCGAAACCGCCGAGCTGAAGAAGATAAATTTCCCTTGGTAACGCTTTTCGCGTTCAACGGTGTCCGTCCAAAGACTGTTGCCCGTATCGATAACGATGTCGTCCGCTTCGATACCGGCAGAAATCAAGGCATGACATACCCCATCCACAGGCGCCCCCGCAGGGACTGAGAGCACGAGAATACGGGGTTGAGCGAGGCTTGCTAACATTTCTGAAAGATTAGCACAGCCTGTAATTCGCAGATCCTGTCCTACACGTTCTTGTTTTTCTTGCTGTAAAACACCGTTGACTTTAACAGGATCGAGGTCGAAGGCACTGACGCGATATTGATTGTCGGCAATGTTTAGCGCGAGGTTTTTGCCCATCACGCCAAGGCCAATCACGCCAATGTCATTAAGATTGCTGTGGTTTTGCATTATATAATTCCCACGGGTCACAGAGGTTAGAAATAACCAATTTGGAGGTGTAATTATATCGGGCTTTGTAACTTAATTACCAGAGACAATAGACGATGCATACGATTGGCAATCTCGATTACCGTCTAAGATGCGTTGTTTTTTCAGGAGAATATTCCTAGATTTCTTCAAACATCTTTACCAATCGTATACATCTGGGGCGAGCGCTTCCTTGGGGAAGTGAATTGATTAATGAGCGAGTTTTAAACCAAGAACACCAAGCAAAATGAGGATTAAACTGACAATTTTCAGCAAGCTTACCCCTTCGCCTAAGAGAATAATGCCCGCAATCGCGGTGCCCATGGCACCGATGCCGACCCAAACCCCATAGGCCGTGCCTATTGGTAGCTGTTTCACCGCCAGCCCCAATAGCACCACACTCACTGTCATGGAGAACACAGTAAAGACACTCGGCCAGAGGCGGCTAAATCCGTCGGTGTACTTAAGCCCGATGGCCCAACCAATTTCAAATAGCCCAGCAAGAATTAATAGAAACCAGCTCATAGAGAACTCCCATACGGGGTCGTCCCCAAATTGATATCGGCGTATTTAGGGTCGTCCCTAAGCCGTTGTGAGTATGTTTACATCGAAAGTTTGTTTAGATCGAAAGTATGCTCGGTTCTAAAGCAAAGAGGCAGACAAAGGTGCCTGATTAGAAAGCTAAGTTCCAATGTCCTAAACGATCCATGCCAAAGCAAAACCCTTAGTATGCGGGCTAGACTAGCAAATACTAATGCATAAGAACAAGCCTTGGGGGCTTTGTTTCCTAAATCGACTCAGCGAACAAAGCCACATAAGCCCGCAACGCTGGAGGAGGTGCGACAGATGGTGGCAGAAGCGGTCGCCATCTATAATAAACGACGGCCACATTTGGCCTTAAAATACAAAACGCCCGATGAGGTTCATCGAGCGTTTTAGATGGAAATAAGTGTCAACTTATTTCAGGACGAGACAATGCTAAGTTAACGATAAATCGTTAAGCAATTAATAACTTGTTCAGTGTTTCACTTGGGCGCATGGCTTTTTCAGCTTTTGCAGCATCTAAACGGTAGTAACCGCCTAAATCCACTGGTGCACCTTGCGCATTGTTTAACTCAGCAACAATCACTTGCTCATTGGCAGCTAGTGCGTGAGCCAGTGGAATAAAGTGAGCTTGTAACTGCTCGTCTTTGCTTTGTGCAGCTAATGCTTGTGCCCAGTACATCGCCAGATAGAAATGGCTACCACGGTTATCTAGTTCACCAACGCGTCTTGATGGCGACTTATTGCTATCTAAGAACTGACCGATGGCTTGATCTAAAGTATCCGCCAGTACTTGTGCCTTAGGGTTACCCACTGTTTGGCTTAAATGCTCTAAAGAAGCCGCTAAAGCCAGGAATTCACCCAGAGAGTCCCAACGTAAGTGACCTTCTTTTTCAACCTGTTGTACGTGTTTAGGCGCACTACCGCCCGCACCCGTTTCGAACAGGCCGCCACCATTCATTAATGGCACGATAGACAGCATCTTAGCACTGGTACCCAGTTCGAGAATTGGGAATAAGTCAGTCAGGTAGTCACGCAGTACGTTACCGGTAACAGAAATAGTATCTTTACCTTCTTTAATACGCACTAATGAGAAACGAGTCGCTTCTTCTGGTGACATGATGCTGATTTCTAAACCGCTTGTATCATGCTCAGGCAGATATTGCTTCACTTTAGCAATCAGCTGCGCATCGTGGGCACGATTCGCATCTAACCAGAATACCGCAGGAGTATTGCTTAAGCGTGCACGGCGTACAGCTAATTTCACCCAGTCGCGAATTGGCGCATCTTTAACTTGGCACATTCTCCAAATATCGCCCGCTTCAACGTTGTGGCTCATTAACACTTTGCCACTGGCATCAATCACGTTAACTACGCCATCGGCTGGGATTTCGAAGGTTTTATCGTGGCTACCGTATTCTTCGGCTTTTTGCGCCATCAGACCAACGTTTGGCACACTGCCCATAGTGCTTGGATCGAAGGCTCCGTGTTCTTTACAGAAAGCGATAGTTTCTTGATACACACCCGCGTAGCAACGGTCTGGGATCAGCGCTTTAGTGTCGTGCAACTTGCCATCAGGGCCCCACATTTGGCCTGATGAACGAATCGCCGCAGGCATAGAAGCATCGATAATGATGTCGCTTGGTACGTGTAAGTTGGTGATGCCTTTATCAGAATCCACCATCGCCAGCGCTGGGCGCTCAGCATAAACAGCAGCGATATCGGCTTCAATTTGTGCACGGACATCGGCGGGTAAACCAGCGATTTTGGCGTATACATCGCCAAAGCCGTTGTTCACATCAACGCCTAGCTCAGCAAATAATGACGCATGTTTATCAAACACAGGTTTGAAGAACACTTTCACTGCGTGGCCGAACATAATGGGATCAGACACTTTCATCATGGTGGCTTTAAGGTGCAGTGATAACAACACGTTTTCGGCCTTGGCATTGGAGATTTCACGCTCAAAGAAGCTCACTAAGGCTTTTTTGCTCATCACTGACGCGTCGATGATCTCACCAGCTAGCAGTTTCAGGCCAGATTTCAATACCACGTCTTGACCGTCTTTTTGCGACAATACGATGTTAACTGTGTCGGCGTTAGCCAGAGTCACAGACTGCTCGCTACCGTAGAAGTCACCTTCGCTCATGTGAGCAACGTGAGATTGTGACTCTTTACTCCATTTACCCATAGAGTGCGGGTTTTTCTTGGCGAAGTTTTTCACTGAAAGCGGCGCGCGGCGATCAGAGTTACCTTCACGCAGTACTGGGTTTACCGCACTGCCTTTGATCTTGTCGTAACGGGCTTTGATAGACTTTTCTTCGTCAGTCTTTGGCTCGTCAGGATAATTTGGAATGTCGTAACCTTTCTGTTGCAGCTCTAAAATACAGGCTTTTAACTGCGGAATCGAGGCACTGATGTTTGGCAGTTTGATGATGTTTGCTTCAGGTTGATTGGCTAATTCGCCCAGCTCAGCTAAGTGATCGCCAATTTTTTGCGCGTCAGTCAGTTTTTCAGGGAAATTTGCAATCACACGGCCCGATAAAGAAATATCACGGGTTTCAACCGCAACACCCGCCGCATCGGTAAAGGTTTTGATGATAGGTAACAGAGAAAGCGTTGCCAGTGCTGGCGCTTCATCGGTTTCGGTATAAATAATTGTTGGTGAGTTATCTTTCATGTTACATCCTACATTATTGTAAAATTTAATATTTTTATAATAATTTTATATCATGACGAACAAACATTGGCACGGCGGAATTCTCTATCGAGGCAATCGTGAACGCCTTAGCTACCTCAAAACCCGCGGCAACATCCTCTTTGCGTTCGCCAACGTGGGTAAATCGACTCATTAATACCTAACAAACATTTAGGCGTAGATCACATTTTCAGGCCGACATCATAGAGCATTCACAGTAATATTCAAATTCCACTAACGGCGAATGCCAAGTACACTGTGTACAGATTACTGACCCACGTCCTCAAACTTTTAAGTTCGTCGTCAGCTTACAGCGACTATATAGCCACAGCATGAACAAAAACAGTACACCAGCAACAACATCAAACACCCGCGCCCGCAGCCAACGCACTTCATTTAAGCGCGACAATCAAGCTGATAGCCGCGCAAGCAACAAGAAGACCAATAACTTTGCCAGAGCTGCCACGCCAGGTTTACAGCGGGGAGGTACTTCTGAGCGAAACAGTTCTGAACGCGGAGGAGCTAAATCACGCCCGCAAAGGCATTCCTCAACAACGCGTACAAAACCCCAAGGCGATCCGATGATCGTCTTATTTAATAAGCCGTTCGATGTCCTATGCCAATTTACCGATGAGCAAGGCCGCAAGACCTTAAAGGATTACATCCCTATTCCTGGTGTGTATGCCGCAGGGCGATTGGATCGCGACAGTGAAGGCTTATTACTCCTCACCAACGATGGTCAACTTCAGGCCAAACTGACTGAGCCGAAAAAGAAAACCTTTAAAACCTATTGGGTGCAAGTCGAGGGAAAACCTACGGAAGCAGATTTGGCGAAACTGCGCCAAGGGGTTGAATTAAAAGATGGTATGACACTCCCAGCGAAGGTCAGCATCATGGCGACGCCGAATGTTTGGCCGCGTAATCCGCCGATCCGTGAGCGAAAAAACATCCCTACCACTTGGCTGGAAATTCAAATCCATGAAGGACGCAATCGCCAAGTTCGACGGATGACGGCCCATATTGGTTTTCCGACCTTAAGACTCATTCGTTATAAAATAGGTCAATGGAGTCTAGATGATTTAGCTACGGGTGAGCATAAATGCATCCAAATGGCTTAGTGATGTAACACCGCGAGAGCACTAAACAGGATATCGCAGTGCCCAACCAACAGATAAGAAGGTGATTAGCGTGGCAGAAAAACTCAGATACAAACCCAATGTGACTGTGGCCTGTATTATCCACGCGCCTACCGAAGATAAGTATCTGTTAGTGGAAGAGTGGATCGATGGCGAGCAGCGCTTTAACCAGCCCGCCGGACATTTAGAAGCGAATGAGAGTCTGATCCAAGCCTGTAAACGTGAAGTGCTCGAAGAAACGGGGCTGAATCTTGAGCCCCAAGGCTTAGTGGGGATTTATCAGTTTAGTGCCAGTGAAGCACTCGCTTTTGTGCGCTTTACCTTTTTCGTACAAGTTGATGCACTGCTCCCCCCTCAGCCACAGGATGCGGATATCGATGCAGCCCATTGGCTGAGCTTTGAGCAAATCGAAGCCAAAATGGAGCAGCTTCGTAGCCCATTGGTGCTCGATTGCCTTAGGGATTACCGCCATCAGCAGCAACAGGAGCAAACCTACTCTCTCGAATTACTCAATAGTCAGCGTCTAACGGGATGTCAAAGATAGCCCCAAGCGACAAGGCGTGATAGAATACGCCCCCGCGTAAATTCGCGATTCAACACGGCATTTAAGCGCTGTTTTAGCAAACACTTGCTCGATGAATCGCCCGCTGGTCTGCCATCAAACACAGTCTAAGCGAATACGCAGATTTTAACGTGAAAGTGGCCGCCAAGGTGAGTCATTCTCACGGCTAACCAATACATATACTCAATGGTTTTTAGGATCTATGACATCAATCGAACCCACTCATACAGGAAAAAAAGTCATTGTCGGCATGTCCGGCGGTGTTGATTCATCTGTTTCAGCCTATTTGCTAATGCAGCAAGGCTATCAGGTTGAAGGCCTTTTCATGAAGAACTGGGAAGAAGATGACAACGACGAGTATTGCGCGGCCGCCGAAGATTTAAAAGATGCTCAAGCCGTTTGTGACAAACTTGGGATCAAACTGCACACGGTCAACTTTGCCGCCGAATATTGGGACAATGTGTTCGAGTACTTCCTCGCCGAATATAAGGCGGGTCGTACCCCTAACCCCGATATCATGTGCAACAAAGAAATCAAATTTAAAGCCTTTTTAGACTTTGCCGACGATATCCTCGATGCCGACTATATCGCCATGGGCCACTATGTGCGCCGCCGCGATAATGCCGATGGCACCACGCAAATGCTGCGCGGAGTTGATAACAATAAGGATCAAAGCTACTTCCTGTATACCTTAAGCCATGAACAAGTGGCGCGCAGCCTGTTCCCCGTTGGTGAACTCGAAAAGCACGAAGTGCGTGAAATCGCTAAAAAAATGGGCTTAATTACCCATGATAAAAAGGACAGCACCGGCATTTGCTTTATCGGTGAACGCAAATTCACTGAATTCTTAGGCAATTACTTACCTGCGCAACCAGGCAATATCGAAACCGCCGAAGGCGAAGTCATTGGCAAGCACCAAGGCTTGATGTACCACACCTTAGGCCAACGTAAGGGTCTGGGTATTGGCGGCATGAAAAACAGCAATGACGACCCTTGGTACGTGGTCGATAAAGATCTCAAACGTAATGTGCTTGTTGTTGGCCAAGGTGGGCATCACCCGCGTTTGATGTCCAACGGCATGCTCGTCAATCAATTGCATTGGGTCGACCGCAAAGGCCCCGCCGAAGGCAGCCAAATTGTGGTGAAAACCCGTTACCGCCAGCAGGATATCCCCTGCACCCTCACCTATCTTGATGATAATACCCTCAAGGTGGTGTTTGATGAGCCTGTTGCCGCCGTGACCCCTGGCCAATCAGCGGTATTCTACGATGGCGAAGTGTGCCTAGGTGGCGGGATTATCGATCAACTGATCCGAGGATAAGCCGTGAACGAGCAGCTCCATAATCGCACTATGGCCTTTGCGGGAATACTGCAGGCCATTGCGCAAGTTCAGCATTTAGCCCGTCATGGTGAGAGTGACACTGATGAACTGGCGGCCAGTTTAAACACCATTCTAGTGACCAATCCTGAAAGCGCCGCCGATGTCTATCAAGACAAGGCCGCGCTGCACAAAGGTTATCAGTTGGTGTTAAACCAACTGGGCGACAGCAGTCAAAAAGATGTGGAAATCACCCGCTATCTGGTCGGTATCTTGGCGCTTGAACGTAAATTAACCCGTTCGAACAGCGGGTTAGCTATGCTTGCCGAGCGCATCAATCAAGTGAATCGCCAGCTACATCATTTTGCGATCACCGACGAGCAAGTCATTGCTAATCTGGCCAGTATTTATAGTGACATTATCAGCAATCTTGGACCTAAGATTCAGATCTCTGGCAATCCGCTGTGCCTGCAACGTCCAATAGTACAACACAAAATTCGCGCCCTGCTGCTCGCAGCCATGCGCAGCGCCGTGTTATGGCGACAACTGGGCGGTAAACGTCGACACTTAGTCTTCGCCCGTAAAGCCATCATAGACACAGCCAAGAAAAGTCTTACCCTATAATAAAATAAGTTTTCATCAAGGAGCTTCACATGGATCTTTCCGCACTAACTGCTATCTCTCCGGTAGACGGCCGTTACGGTAGTAAAACAGCGTCATTGCGAGGGATTTTCAGCGAGTTCGGTCTTACTAAGTACCGTGTTCAAGTTGAAATCAACTGGTTAAAATTACTCGCCGATTGCCCAGAAATCACCGAAGTGCCGCCGCTGAGCGAGTCTGCTATCGCGGTGTTAGATGCAATTAAAGACAATTTCAGCGAGCAAGATGCGCTACGCGTGAAAGCCATTGAAAGCACCACCAACCACGACGTAAAAGCGGTTGAATACTTCATCAAAGAAAAAATCGCAGACAACGCCGAACTCGCCGCTGTGGGTGAATTTGTTCACTTCGCCTGTACCTCTGAAGACATCAACAACCTAAGCCACGGCTTAATGTTGACCGAAGCCCGTGAGCAAGTGGTTCTGCCATACTGCAATGAACTGCTCAGCGCCATCAAAAAACTGGCCTTTGAATACCGCTCAGTGCCATTGATGTCTCGCACCCACGGTCAACCGGCTTCGCCTTCGACTTTAGGTAAAGAAATGGCCAACGTTGCGGTGCGTTTAGAGCGTCAAATCAAGCAAATCGCGGCTGTTGAAGTCATGGGTAAAATTAACGGCGCCGTAGGTAACTACAACGCCCACTTATCTGCTTACCCAGAAGTGAACTGGCATGCACTGTCAGAGCGTTTTGTCACCAGCTTAGGCCTGCACTGGAACGCTTACACCACACAAATCGAGCCACACGATTACATCGCCGAACTGTTTGATGCTATCGCGCGTTTCAACACGATCCTGATTGACTTCGACCGTGACGTTTGGGGTTACATTGCTCTTGGTCACTTCAAGCAACGTACCGTTGCGGGCGAAATTGGTTCATCAACCATGCCACACAAAGTCAACCCAA
This sequence comes from Shewanella sp. MR-4, assembly GCF_000014685.1. NCBI lineage: Bacteria > Pseudomonadati > Pseudomonadota > Gammaproteobacteria > Alteromonadales > Shewanellaceae > Shewanella > Shewanella sp. MR-4. The sequence continues at coordinate 1,896,728 of NC_008321.1, read as the reverse complement.
TCGACTTTGAAAACTCCGAAGGTAACTTAGGCATTGCCAACGCGCTAATGCAACACTTAGCGGCTAAGCTGCCAGTGTCAAGATGGCAACGTGACCTGACCGACTCAACCGTACTGCGTAACTTAGGCGTGGGTATTGCCCACTCGCTTATCGCCTACCAAGCCACCTTAAAAGGCATTAGCAAGTTACAAGTGAACGAAGAGCATTTACGTGCCGAACTCGACCAAAACTGGGAAGTCCTAGCCGAGCCAGTACAAACCGTTATGCGTCGCTATGGTATTGAAAAGCCTTACGAGAAGTTAAAAGAACTGACTCGTGGCAAGCGTATCGATGCCCAGCAATTAGCAGTATTCATCGACGGTTTAGCCCTGCCTGAAGACGTGAAAGCAGAGCTGAAGAAGATGACGCCAGCCAACTACATTGGCCGTGCTGAAGCCTTCGTCGACGAGCTTAACTAATATTTTTAGCTCAGCGGAGTTTGCTAAGTCGCAATAGCAAACATGCGCGAGCTGATATTGTTTATCAGCCATAAATAAGGATTAAGGCGGTTACATTCGATGTAGTCGCCTTTTTTGACACTATGTATACACTCAATCTCGATATCGCCCAGTTCCTCAAGGAACACTGGCAACAAAAACCTGTAGTCATCAAGGGCGCCTTCCCTGATTTTGAAGATCCGATCAGCGCAGATGAGCTTGCAGGCCTTGCCTGTGAAGAAGAAATCACCTCGCGCATTGTGGTCACTCAAAAAGACAACTGGGAAGTGATCCAAGGCCCGTTCGAGGATTACGACAATTACGGTGAAACCCACTGGCAATTGCTGGTGCAAGCCGTAAACCATTGGTATCCGGACTCTCAGCCATTAGTGGAAGCGTTTCGTTTTCTACCCGACTGGCGATTCGATGATTTGATGGTGTCCTTCGCGACGCCAAGTGGCGGTGTCGGTCCACACGTTGATAACTACGATGTGTTTATCATCCAAGGTGAAGGCGAGCGTCGTTGGACTGTGGGTGCTAACACGCCGCAACAACGCCGTGGCGGTAACCCGAACTCGCCACTGGTGGAAGACTTCGAGCCCATCATCGACGTGGTATTAGAGAAAGGCGACGTGCTATATATTCCGCCTGGCTACCCACACTGCGGTGAAACCTTAACCTTAGCCTTAAGCTATTCAATTGGTTACCGCGCACCGAGCCAACAAGAACTCGCCAGTGAAGTTGCCGATTACCTGCTTGACAATAACTTAGGTCAGCAGCGTTTTACCTCTGTGACTGAGCCTGCAAATCCTGGCGTGATAAGTCAAGATCATCAACTCGGGATCATGTCCCTGTTAAGTCAGCTCGCCCAAGATCCAACAAGCTACCAAGTGGTGCTGGGTAAACTGTTGAGTCAAAACCGTTTTGAACTGGATATTTGCGAGGGTGAAGAAGCCTATAACATTGAAGAGCTGCAGGATGCGTTCGAGCAAGGCGCTGGCGTTAATCGCATCGGCGGCTTAAAAGTGCTGCGTTTAGAAAACGACACTCAATCTCGCTTATTCATCAATGGCGAAATTTATGAGCTACCCAATACGCCTGAAGCCGTATTAACCCAGTTAAGCGACCATGTTAGCTTTGATAGCGACAGTGCCATAGCACTGTGTGAATATGCCGAAGTGCAAACGCTACTGCTCAAGCTAATCAATCAAGGCTTATATTATTTAAGTGACGATGAAGACTAATCCTTAGCTCACCGCTGCGTTACGTCGAGAGATTTGCTTCACCCCAAACAATAAAGGCACTCAACTGAGTGCCTTTACTTTTAAACTAATTCGACATTAAGCATTGGTATTCCAAAGCTTTTCGTCATTGTGCATCCGATACAAGCTCTCAGCACGCGAGACTAATAACTGCGCAAATTTTGCCTGCGTCGCATCGCGTTGAACCGCACCTGAGCGGATCAAATTTTCGGCCTGCATCTGCCACATCATAGAGAAGTGACGAATCGCATCACGCGCCGTTTTCGCGACTTTAACATCGACAAAATCCGACGGTAAATCGCCAGACATCACCCAATAGGTTTTGGCCGAAGGACGCTTAGATTCCATTTTCCAAATCGCTAAATAAGGCGCCAGATAACGGCTTTCGTCGGCTAACACTTTACTTGGGATCACCCCTTTTTCCGCTAAAAAACGGTTCGCCTTTTGGAATTGAGTTCTGACCCACTCTTGGCGCATTTTCTCCATTTCTTCTGGAGAGATTGTTGGTTGAGTCTGGTCGACAGCTTGTTCAGTCATACTTCCGTCCTATCTTATTGTTATTACGCGGCTCTCATTCTTGGGACAGCACACGAATCGTTCTAATGTCTGAGATTATCCCAGTAAAAACTGGTTTCACACTAAAAACCTTACGTTTACGTAAAGTGGAAAGCTAGATTGCCACAAATAATCTATTTATTCGGTCATTATGCATGGTTGAGAGTATCGCTAAATGCTATGGTTCTGCAATAAATATAACGAGCTGTCGATGGGAAGTGATTCCATCGACGTTTTATTGTGTATAGCGGAGAACTTCACGTGGCTGTATTTAATCATGTATCCTTTGACGAGCATGAACAGGTCGTATTCTGTCATGATAAAGAGAGTGGCTTAAAGGCCATCGTCGCCATCCATAACACCAACTTAGGTCCTGCTGTGGGTGGCTGCCGGATGTGGAACTACCAATCCGATGATGAAGCCCTGACAGACGTATTACGCCTCTCCCGTGGTATGACTTACAAAAACGCTCTCGCCGGTTTAACCATGGGCGGTGGTAAGTCAGTGATTATTGCCGATCCTAAGCGCCCTGATCGCGAAGCCCTCTTCCGTGCTTTTGGCCGTTTTATCAATAGCCTGGGTGGACGTTACTATTCAGCAGAAGACGTAGGTACCACAACAGCAGATATCATGATCGCTCACCAAGAAACCCCCTACATGGCAGGTCTTGAAGGCAAGAGTGGCGACCCATCCCCCTTTACTGCATTAGGCACCTATTTAGGCATCAAAGCTGCCGTTAAACACAAACTCGGTTTGGACAGCTTAAAAGGCCTTAAGATTGCCGTTCAAGGTGTGGGCCATGTGGGTTACTACCTGTGTAAGCATCTGCATGAAGAAGGTGCAGAGCTTATCGTTACCGATATTCACCAAGCTTCACTCGACAAAGTGGCTACCGACTTTGGTGCCATCGTCGTTGCCCCACAGGATATCTATGCCCAAGACGTTGATGTCTATGCGCCATGTGCATTAGGTGCCACCCTAAACGATGTCACCCTGCCACAGCTTAAAGCTAAAATTGTTGCGGGTTGCGCTAACAACCAATTAGCCGAAGTTCGCCATGGCGAGCAGTTAAAAGAAATGGGCATTCTGTATGCACCAGACTATGTGATTAACGCTGGCGGTATCATCAACGTGTCATTTGAAAAAGACTATGACGCGGCGAAATCAGAAGCTAAGGTCAGAGAAATCTACAACACATTGCTGAAGATTTTCACTAAGGCCGATGCTGAAAACCGTACTACTGCTGCGGTTGCTGACGAAATGGCCCGTGCCATTTATCAAGCGGCAAAAGACTAATCACGCTTTAGGCGGGCAACGACTCGTTGTCCGCCTCTTCTCACCTTCCTCACTCTGCTTGCAGCTCAAAAAATAAATTCCTCTCAATACCAATCAGATACCAAAACGCCACGTAAAATTCACTTTTCTGTAGTGGAAAAGCCTATGTGCCTCTGCTTGAATTAATCACTCATCTGTCAGTGAAGGGATTGCATATGGTCAGTTTTAAATACGAGTTAAATCAGGACTCGGTTGAGCTACAGGCCAGTGATTGGTTTGGAATTGAACGCGTGTTCGTGAATGGGCAGATGGTGTCGCGAAAGTTTAACTTTGGCCCTAACAGCATACATAAAGTGCAGCTCAATGATGGCCATCAATGCAGCTTCAAGCTGTTTATCGATCCTCAAACCGATGAGCTGACTTGCCGAATTTATAAACACAATCAACTTATTACCAGTTTAAAGCAAGGCAAAAATAATTTGCTGCAATGCCAGCGACTGTTGCAACAGGGACTATTGCTCGGCTCAAGTCTCGTGCTGCTCATGCTCCTCCTCCCTTTATAACTGGCAAATAAAAACCGCCACTAGCGTGGCTAGTCGCGGTTTTATCGACCAATAACAGTAGATTACTTCAGCATATACACCCGCATCATGGTTTGTTTCGCTTCGCTATTGCCATCACTCATCTGCACACGTAAGTGAACAAAATTGCCGGCGGTGGAATCGTTCGGGATTGTGGCAACCCACTCACCGTTAACCCATTTTACTTCTGCGGTTTTCCATGCGCTTTCGGCAAATTTCGATGTTACTGGGCAGTAAATCGATACCGGAATCTCGGCTAACGAACATTCCTGACCATAGCCGTATTGCAGCGTGACATCGGATAAATCCACCTGCGCCGCGCCATCCATCACAGCAGAAAGTTTCACTTCGACAGGTACGCCTGCAGCCAAGGTATTATCTATCGCAACCGGAATGTCGAGCTTAGGAGTGAGCACCGCTTGGCGACCCTGTTTACTCGAGTCTGTGCTGAATTGATAAATCCCTTGATAGAAGGAGCCAAGATTGTCCTTCACAGGTGAGCTATTGCCCACACCACGGGCGTAGGAGCGCACTTCTAACTCAACTTGTGCATTGGTATCGGGGAGGGTAAACAGTCCACTGTCTAAGTAGGTGTTCTGCCCATTGACTCTTAGTCCATAAAGCGACTGAGAATTATAGCCACCGATACCATCGTGTCCTGCTGCATCGCCAAAGCGAACAATGCTTAAGTCGATGGTGTTGGTATCGCGATTTGCAATGGCGCCGCCATTGCTGAGCAAACTCCCCGCCTTGGGGCCTTTTAGCCAAGAGGTGGTCTCAACCGTGCCTTCGGTCATCATTCTTGGACCATCAAAATAGCCGCCGTCCGTCGAGAACTGAATACCGGGCATCACAATGTTAGTCCACATGTTTTTGCTGGTTGCAGTGTAGTATTCATCGCGCACCACGGGCGTCATGACCATCTGCGAACTGCCAGTGGAGTAAAACTCCCCAGTGCTGTTGGTCATGGCCATCATATCGGTCCAAATTGGACGCTGATCATTTTGCGAGTGATAGCTGGCACGAATGCGCTGCATTTTCTGCTCTTGAAGTACAACCTGTCCGCCACTGATACGTCCATCGGTGATATGGTTAATGGAATAAGCATAGGGTGTCCGCTCTGCAGCGGTGCCAGACCAACTGACGATATTGTTCCCCGCTTCAATCTGCGCCAATAGGGCTTCCCCCTGCTCCGAACTAATCCCGACGACGGGGATCCGTGGCGTGCCAGAAATTGTGCCCTTATAGCGACCATGTAGACCCGGACGATAGAAGATGACCCCAATTGCGCCGGATTTAAGGGCATTCGCCGCCATATAAGACGTAAGATAATAAGGGTTACCAATAAGTGCAATACGACCCGTTAAGTCAAACTGAGTCCAGTCGGTACTGTAGCCAGCGTCTCCGACTGGCACAACTTCAGCGCGACCTTCGCCATCAAATGATAAGGCTAACCCCTGCTTGTTATAATCGAGCACTTCGCCATTTTGCATGGTGAGCACTGTTTCGGGGGCAAAGGCACGGGTCGTCACAAACGAGCGGAATCTATCATCATGTCCCTGCGACCAAGTGTAGATGTCTTTCACGTAATCAGGCGCCAGTTCCATCGCGGCTAATTTCGCCACTTTGTTATCATCCAGCGCATAGGTGAAGCCAAACGCATATCCTTGCGGCGCCAAAGGTTGGCTCGCTTTGAACTCGAGTTTCTCGGCGTTTCGAGCGTCGAACTCAATCTGGGTATCTTGGCTCAGTTTACGATTCAGCACCGCCATTTGGGTGGCTGACTCCACTAAACCTGAAGTTGTAGAGTCATTATCGTAGGTCATTACGTTCGCAACGATAGTGTAATTGCCCTCAGGGACTGACAGACTTGCTTGACCATTCCTAAGCGTAACGGCTTGTCCCCAATCATCTTCCTCATTCATCAAGTACACTCTCGAGGGAGAGGATGCAGGTTTGCCGCGCATGTCGGTAACACTTAAGCTCAAGTTAACTTGAGGCGGTTCTATCCAGAATGAAATCGGCACTGTCACGCGTTCATCAGATTTCCCAGTAGCAGTGCCTTCAATCCGCCCGGTGATAGTGCCATAGGCTCCACTGCGCAGCGCCACACTCGAGTCAATCCACACAGGGATTTCAGCACTGCCATTGGCTGGCACGTTAATGCTGTTGGTCCCCAGTCCTGCCAAAGTTGCTGGCATGCGCGTCTTGCCATCTTCACCGATCAAACTCATTTTCAGCTTCAGGCTAATATCCTTATCGGATAAATTGCGCAAGCTGATGGTTTTTTCTGTTACGCCAATATCCTGACCATAGGCAAAGGAACCAAGCTCCATATTGGGCGGCGCGATAATGCTTTGCGATATGGCGCGATTGACATCCATTGGCCCCGCGCCTTGCTCAAGCACATGGGCATCGGTTGGCACTACGGATGAGGTCAGCACCTCTTTAATTTGGCGAGGGCTAAGGTCGGGTCTGGCTTGCATCACGATCGCCGCGCCGCCAGACACATGGGGCGCTGACATTGACGTTCCCGACAGTGCGCGATATGCCGTCGCGCCAAATCCCCCTGATGCCGCCGAAACGACATCCACACCTTGAGATGCTATATCTGGCTTAGCGGAATGGCCATCTGGTGATGGTCCACGGGATGAGAAAGAAGCAGTGTTATTGTCTCGGTCAACGGCTCCAACGGTTAACGCGCTAGGGGCACATCCAGGGAGCCCCACTGTCTCACGGGTAAAACTATTGCCCGCCGAAACGACGAACAGCGCCTTATCACTCAAGGCTTCGACCATATCGACAAGCGGTCCAGTACAACTGGTGCCACTGCCGCCTAACGACATACTGACCACATCGGCGCCCTGACTCACGGCCCATTGCATACCACTGAGGATCCCACTCGTCGAGCCTGCGCCTGAGTTCGTCAGAACCTTGCCCACCAGCAGCTTAGCTCCCGGCGCCATACCGGCCCAGAGGCTATTCGATTCCACTCCCGTTCCCGCGATGGTGGCCGCAGTATGTGTGCCATGGCCGTTAAGATCATCAACGCCATTACTAGAGTAGGTAAAATCTTTGCTTTGCACAACTTGTCCCGCCAAATCGCCATGCTGCACATCGTAGCCAGTATCGAGCACGGCAACCGTGACCCCCTGACCATTGAATTGTTTGGCTAAATTGCCATATGCCCCCGTTAATGGCACGGTTGGGGTTAAGTTCGCTAGCGCATTAACCCCATTGGTCGGATCTTTATGAGCATGCACTACCGCATCCAACCACACCGACTTAACCGCATCATCGGTACTTAGGGTTTCCCATACTTTAGCCGCCTGTTGCTTGCTGATCCCAAAGGCGGCACTATCGATAAGTTCAATCTCATCGGTTAGGGTCGCTCCTTCAATTAAATTCGGCACAGCAGAGCCCGCGAGGGTACCGTCGCGGTATTCGATAATGACAGGCAGTTTATCGGTCGAGGCATCATCATAACCGGCTGCATGTAACTTAGAGATGTTAAAAAGCTCGATGTCAACGGTTTGAGACTCGACCCATTTTTGCGCCTTTGGCGTAATCAGATATTGACCATTCTGATTCTGAAAAATACTCGTGATCACCTCGGCACCATTTTCACCGAGTAGACGGATCCCACCGAGGGAACCATCGGCGCGCACCACGGCCGTTACCACCTCACCTGTGATCAAGGTAAATTGTACGGCACCAGACTGCGCCGCCATCAGCGCCACATTGTCATCTGCCAACGTGGTATAACTGGTGGTAAAACCCATCGCCATCAAGCAAGTCACAGCGATACGGCTGCGCTTAAAAAGTTGTTTCATTTCATATTCCTTGAAAAATCACCTTGAGATTGCCCAAATCAACTTCAAGCAACGTTTTTTATGTTGGAAGACTCGCTTCCAAAGCAGCAAGATGGCGTTTCATGAAACATTTATGCAACAATCATTGGGTAGCAATTTGTATCATCAAAGCACAAAAGGGGGATTAACAACTGACTAGGGTATGACTCGTAAGTCAATACCCTGAAACTAATGAAAATGTTATAGAAATGAAAAACAATGAGGTGATGCACATGAGGTTTGCGAAAGCGAGTTGAACGCCTGATATCACAACGCAGCCAGTGACGGTAAGCGGTTTATCTTATTGAGTAAGCGCATAAACTGCTGGCGTTCCTCTTCAGTGAGATTGGACAAGTATTTTTCATTGACGCGCTCGGCCTCGCGGATCAAATCCTGCTCCAGCGCCTTGGCCTCATCGGTGAGAAAAATCTGGAAAGCTCTGCGATTATCGAGCTCTTGATGGCGAGTGATGAGACCCTGCACCTGCAACTGATCGAGCAGACGGGTCATGGTATAGTTCGCCACATCACAACGCTTAGACAACTCGGTCTGAGTAATCCCCTCCTCCTGCCAAAGCGCGAACAACACTGGCCACAACTTAATGTCGAGCTGATAGCGTTTCAACTGTAAATCGAGCTCATTTTGCAGCTCAATATTCAAGTGGGAAACAAGATAGCCTAAGCTTTCATAACGGTTCAAACAGCACCTCCGAAAACAACATTTAGACCCATCGACACTGACCGATACCCGAGCAGGATTGGCCAAGGTCAGTTTTAATACTACCACTTAACCGCTAATAAACTAGTCAGCGTCCCCAAGTTATTACAAGCAAAATCATTAAGCGCCGAGTCCCTCTGCGTCGGATAAATTGAATTCATTCACAAAATTGTAGTAGCAAGCGCGACTTAATTTTCCCCATAGACCACGTTCTAGGGGCAGATAAATCCCAAAGTCGGTCAGTCTTAGTCGATTGAAGTCGGCAATATGGTGCTCAGTTCCAATACTGGTTTTCAGCATAAAACCCGGTGCAGTCTCATTCTTTAGATAATCGACAATCACCAGCGGCGCATCTTCCACCTCGAGACGTACCTTCTCGACTGGCGTAATGAGAAAATGCTCACCATCGATGTCATGCAAAATACTGGCAAATAACTTGGCAAACTTCGTCGGTAATGGGCTGCCTTGATATAGCCATTCACCGGATAACTGGATATGAAATAGCGGTACTTCACTACACAGCTCAGTTGGCCGTGTTAAGACTTCATTCGACCTTGGCTTATTGGTGAATTCCTGTAGCGTGTCGATGACATTCTCTGTGTGCTTTTCCATAGCGTCCCCTAAAAGTAAAAACCAGTCTGACGACTGGTTTAGTGTGGCATGGGCTCACGGATTATCCAATGCTTAACACAAGATTGCGTACTGCTTAAGCCTTCGCGAGTTCGAGCAAAGCTTCTAATGGATGTTTTGGCTTGTAACCGGCAAAGCGCTTCACTTGGCTGCGGCAAGAGTAGCCCGAAACTAACACCTGCGATGCGTCTATCTTGCTTAAAGTGTCTTTCCACGACATATCGAACAAGGTCTTAGAACGCTCAAGATTCTCAGCCTCATGGCCGTAAGTACCCGCCATGCCGCAACAGCCCAGATTCACCGCGGTTAATTTAGCGCCAAAGTGAGTGAAGATTTTGCTCCACTCATTGGCGGTATTAGGTTTAGCCGTAGACTCAGTACAATGGCTAAACCAAGTAAATTGTTTATCTTGCATAGCCTTAGTCGGAATATCCTGCAGAATGCTAAGGAGCCATTCGTTAGCCAGTTTCACCTCAAACGCGCCGCGATTCGCCCCTAAGATTTCTTTATATTCATCGCGATAACAGAGCACTAAGGCGGGATCGATGCCCACCATAGGCATGCCTAACTTATGCACTTGGTTTAAGAAATCTGCACTCGACTGCGCCGTTTTAGCAAATTTATCCAAGAAACCCTTAATATGGGTCGGTTTACCATTGGGTTTAAAAGGCAGAAGAACAGGCTTTAATCCTAACGTTTCAATCAGTTGGATAAAGCGATACACCAAGCCAGCATCGTAGAAACTGTTAAACGGATCTTGCACCACTAACACAAATTTTGCGCGCTCATCGGCGGGGATAGCCTGCAATGCCGCCAGATCATAACCGCGACTCGCATGACCATCGAGTCGTTGTTTTAATGTCGGCACTGACAGCGCTGGCGCATCCACATAACCAATGGCTTTTTTGATCACCCATTGGCTGAGCGGGTTTTGCGAGGCGAAATTGGTCAGCCTTGGCGCCGCCGCCATCAGAGGTAAGCTGTCTTCGATACCCGCCACCAGATAATCTTTAGCCGGACGCAGATAACGTTGATAGTAAATATTAAAGAACTGCGCCCTAAATTTAGGCACATCCACTTTTACCGGACATTGGCTCGAGCAAGCTTTACAGGCCAAACATCCCTTCAGCGATTCCATCACTTCGTGGGAATAATCGTAATCGCGCTTCGCATTGATGGTATTTTGCATGCGCTGCAAAATACCTAAGGGTTTAGCTTTCGCCAGCGCGTTCACATCGACGCCTTCGGATTCAAGCAAACGCAGCCACTCACGCATCAAACCCGCGCGCCCTTTAGGTGACTGAACTCTGTCTCCCGTCACTTTAAATGACGGACACATAGGTGAGAAACTGCTGTAGTTAAAGCACAGGCCGTTACCGTTACAGTTCATCACATCGGGATAGGCATCGCGCACTTCGACGGGAATTTGCCGGTCAAACTTGCCGCGCTTGGTACTGTCAACATCAAAACACAGGCCACCCGCTTGCTTTGGTGCCACTAATTTGCCTGGGTTGAGTCGATTATCAGGGTCAAATAGGCCTTTAATATCTTGCAGTACACCGTAAAGCTCATCCCCAAACACCGATGGACCATATTCACCGCGCACGCCCTTACCGTGCTCACCCCACATCAGGCCGCCATATTTGAGTGTCAGCGCCGCGACTTGATCAGAAATCACCCTCAGCAGTTTTTCATCTTCCACATCGCACATATCGAGCGCTGGCCTAACGTGTAACACGCCCGCATCCACATGTCCAAACATGCCATATTGCAAATTGTGACTATCGAGTAGTGCGCGAAACTCCATAATATAATCGGCAAGCTTTTCGGGCGGCACTGCAGTATCTTCGGCAAATGCAATGGGTTTACGACGTCCCTTGGTGGCACCGAGTAGACCCACGGCCTTTTTACGCATGCCGTAGATTTTCTCTATACTGGCCTTATCTTGAGTGACTTGATAACCGACCACACCACACTCACCACGGCTGATTTGCTCGGTCAGCACGACTTCGAGTGCCGCAAGCTTTTCACTCACCTCTACTGCATCGCCAGCAAACTCCACCATATTGAGGCCATCGATCACTTTACCCGGCACTTCTTGAATAAGATCTGAAACCGAATGCCAAACAATGTCCTCACGGGCAAGGTTAAGCACTTTTGAGTCCACGGTTTCGACCACAGTGGCACGCGCCGTCACTAAGGATGGCGCATGGCGCAATGCAGACTGAAAGGAGTCGTACTTAATGTTCACCATCGCCCGCTCACTCGGCAGTGGCGTAATGTTGAGTTTCGCTTCGGTGATCACCGCCAACGTGCCTTCAGAGCCCGTTAAAATGCGCGAGAGATCGAACTGGGTTAAACCGTTGTTCCAGACATTCTTTAAGTCATATCCGGTTAAAAAACGATTGAGCTTAGGAAATTGTTGTTCGATCAGCGCACGCTTCTCGCGGCACACTTCGGCAATCGCCGAAATCAGTTTTTGCCCGAGCGGATTATCGCTCACGTTATCGGGGTTACATAACAGACCCGCATCGAGGGGACGAGTGTCGAATACGCTGCCATCAATCAATACGCTGCGCAGCGCCAGCACGTGATCAGAGGTTTTACCGTAAACTAAGGATCCCGCGCCCGAGGCATCGGTATTAATCATGCCGCCGATAGTGGCACGGTTAGAGGTAGAGAGATCGGGACTGAAGAAATAACCGTGGGGACGCAGCGCATCGTTTAGCGCATCTTTGACCACACCCGCCTCGACGCGTACCCAGCCCTGCTCGGGGTTCACTTCTAATACGCGATTCATGTAGCGAGACACATCGAGGATCAAGCCATGGGTCAGCGATTGGCCGTTGGTGCCCGTTCCGCCGCCTCTGGCACTAAAAGTCACACCCGCATATTCTGCTTTTGCAGCCAGCGACAAGGCAATCTGAATATCTTTTTGATGCTTGGGATAAAGCACCGCCTGCGGCAAAAATTGGTACACGGAGTTATCCGTGGCCTGCACGAGGCGCGCGCTGTAGCGCTTATCGATATCACCGGCGTAGCCACTTTGCGCTAAGGCATCAAGATAGGCCAAATAGACTGGTTCTAACGTTTGTTGGTGTGATAACAGAGGTAACATGAGCAGCTTCAGTCAATTATTGTTATGCGGCCCATTATAAACAAAAAAAAGCCGCTAAAAAGCGGCTTTTTTAACACCTTTATAAAATTACAATCTAGATCAAGCGTGCGCTTCGGCTAAATACAACCAAGTATCAATCACGGTATCTGGGTTTAACGATACAGTATCGATGCCTTGCTCAACTAACCAGGCGGCGAAATCAGCGTGATCTGAAGGTCCTTGACCACAGATACCGATGTAAGCGCCCTTCGCCTTAGCCGCTTTAATGGCCATAGACAGTAGGATCTTAACGGCTTCGTTACGCTCATCGAACAGGTGGCTGATGATGCCAGAGTCGCGGTCAAGACCGAGCGATAACTGAGTTAAATCGTTTGAACCGATAGAGAAACCATCGAAGTGCTCAAGGAATTGATCCGCTAACAGCGCGTTTGACGGTACTTCACACATCATGATGACACGTAGACCATCTTTACCGCGCTCTAAGCCCTGCTCTTTCAGCAGTCCAATCACTTGCTCGGCTTCTTTAACAGTACGTACGAATGGGATCATCACTTCGACGTTTTTCAGACCCATCTCATTACGAACACGTTTAATCGCTTCACATTCTAACGCGAAACAATCGCGGAATGATTCAGAGATATAACGGCTCGCACCACGGAAGCCCAACATTGGGTTTTCTTCCTCTGGCTCGTAACGGTCACCACCGACTAAGTTAGCGTATTCGTTAGACTTGAAGTCTGACATACGCACGATCACTTTCTTCGGATAGAAAGCAGAACCGATTGAGGCGATACCTTCGACTAAGCGGGCAATGTAGAACTCAACTGGAGAATCGTAACCTGCGATCATCTCGTTGATTTCTTCCTGCAGCGCAGCGTCTTGTTGGTTGAATTCAAGCAGCGCTTTCGGGTGAATACCGATCATGCGGTTGATGATGAATTCTAAACGCGCTAGACCCACACCTTCGTTTGGTAAACGAGCGAAGTCGAAGGCGCGATCTGGGTTACCCACGTTCATCATGATCTTCATCGGTAATTCAGGCAGTGCGTCAACGCGGTTTGAAACCACTTCGAACTCTTGCTTACCTTCGTAGATGTAACCTGTGTCGCCTTCGGCGCAAGAAACAGTCACTAACTGACCATTCTTGATGCGGTCGGTCACGTCACCACAACCTACCACTGCTGGTACACCTAATTCACGGGCAATAATCGCCGCGTGACAGGTACGGCCGCCACGGTTAGTCACGATGGCGCTGGCGCGCTTCATGATAGGTTCCCAATCTGGGTCAGTCATGTCGGTTACTAACACATCGCCGGGTTGGATTTGATCCATATCCGCGATAGAGGTTAATACCTTAGCCACACCTGAACCGACTTTATGACCGATAGCACGACCTTCAGAGATCACCGCGCCACGGCTCTTTAAGTGGTAACGTTCAATTAATTGTACATCTTCACGGCTACGAACCGTTTCTGGACGCGCTTGAACGATATAAAGTTTGCCATCGTTACCGTCTTTTGCCCACTCGATGTCCATTGGACGACCGTAGTGTTTTTCGATAACCATAGCTTGTTTAGCCAATTCCATCACTTCGGCGTCGTTGATAGAGAATTGACGACGTTTTTCAGCAGCAACGTCTTCAATTTTCACTTGTTTGCCGTGAGAAGCATCATCGGAATACACCATCTGGATGAGCTTGCTACCGATATTACGGCGAACAACGGCTTTATGGCCTTGAGTGAGGATGGGTTTGTGAACATAGAATTCGTCAGGGTTTACCGCACCTTGAACAACCATTTCACCCAGACCGAAAGATGAAGTGATAAACACCACATCGTTGTTGCCTGATTCAGTGTCCATGGTGAACATCACACCTGATGCCGCTTTGTCTGAACGAACCATGCGTTGTACGCCGGCAGACAGGGCAACACCGTGGTGCTCATAACCTTGGTGAACACGGTATGAAATTGCACGGTCGTTAAAGAGTGACGCAAACACGTGCTTAATGGCTACGAGTACTGAGTCAAATCCTTTCACGTTTAAGAAGGTTTCTTGCTGACCAGCAAAAGAAGCATCTGGCATATCTTCTGCGGTGGCAGAAGAACGAACCGCGAATGATGCATCGCTCGTTTCAGCCGCAAGTTTGTCGTAAGCTTCACGAATCGCTTGCTCGAGTGCTGGTTGGAACGGGGTGTCGATAACCCATTGTCTGATCTGTGCACCTACTTGTGCCAGTGCATTGACATCATCTACATCCAATGTTGCTAGGATGTCATAAATCTTCTGGTTTACTCCACTTTGTTCAAGGAACTCATTGAACGCATAAGAAGTAGTCGCAAATCCGCCAGGTACTTGAACACCGGCATTAGCTAGATTGCTGATCATCTCGCCAAGAGAAGCATTTTTACCGCCAACCAAGTTGACGTCACCCATGCCTAATTCCTGATACCAGAGTACGTATTGCTGCACAGTTCTATCTCCGCAAGTTTATTTCAGTGGCCCCTTCACACGAGGGCAGCGGCATTTTACACTCCCGCCGAAGCAGCGTAAATCTATAATTTTATTTGTAATTTTATTACTACAAGAGGTCAGTATGGCACCAAAGGTATTTTACATCTCCGACGGGACAGCGATCACAGCTGAGGTTTTTGGGCATGCAGTACTCTCGCAATTTCCATTAGAATTTGAGTCACTTACAATTCCATTTGTTGAAACATTGGCAAAAGCAGAGAACGTTAAACGACAAATTAATGATTGTTTTATTACAACAGGTGAACGGCCGTTAGTGTTCCATTCGATCGTCAAACCTGAAATTCGGGACATTATTTATTCGAGTGAAGGCCTCGATTACGATTTTTTAAATACCTTCGTTGCACCACTTGAACAACATTTAGGCGTTAGCGCCTCTCCGGTGTTACATCGCACCCACGGAAAAGCCAATCACGGCTACGAAGCCCGTATCGATGCCATCAATTTTGCGATGGACAATGACGATGGCCAAACCATGAAACATATGGATCAGGCCGATTTAATCCTGCTTGGCGTGTCTCGCTGCGGCAAAACCCCGTCTAGCCTCTATTTATCGATGCAGTTTGGTATTAAAGCGGCCAACTATCCGTTCACCGAAGACGATATGGATAACCTCAAATTGCCCGAAGCGTTAAAACGCAATAAGAAGAAGTTGTTCGGCTTAACCATCGATCCGGTGCGTTTACATGAAATCCGCCAAAGCCGCATGGAAAACAGCCGCTATTCGTCCTTAAAGCAGTGTCGTTTAGAGGTCAAAGAAGTCGAGATGATGTTCAAACGTGAACGTATTCCTTATATCGACACCACCAACCACTCTGTCGAAGAAATCGCCACTAAGATTTTGGACGTGACAGGCTTAGAACGTCATATGTTCTAATCTTGATGATTTCGAACGAGGCAATCGAGTCTCTCGATTTAGGCTAAATAGGTCTAACTTAAATCAAATTCATTGCACAGTTGCCGACAATTAACACAATTGGCACTGTGCAATGCTGTTCGATTCGTTATAATCCGATGCAATCTGGCGAAAAGCGCCGCACGCAAGCTCGGTATTTTGAATGACCATTAAAACAGACGAATTACGCACTTCCTTATTAGCTAAAGTCATCTCACCTGCACAACTGGCATCTGAGTACCCGTTAACCCAAGATGCAGCCGATTATCTCGTACAACAACGTCGTGAAGTCGAAGCCATTATTATGGGCGAAGATCAACGCCTATTAGTGATCATTGGCCCCTGCTCAATCCATGATACTCAAGCCGCCCTCGACTACGCTCGCCGTTTAGCGGTATTGCACCAAGAGTTAAAAGACGATCTCTGCATTTTAATGCGTGTGTATTTTGAAAAACCCCGCACTATCGTCGGTTGGAAAGGGTTAATCTCCGATCCTGATTTAGATGGCAGCTTCGAGCCAAATAAAGGATTACGTATTGCCCGTGAGTTACTGCAGCAAATTACTGAACTGAAGTTACCGATTGCCACCGAATTTTTAGACATGGTGAATGGTCAATATATTGCCGATTTAATCACCTGGGGCGCTATCGGTGCCCGCACCACCGAAAGCCAAGTTCACCGCGAAATGGCCTCGGCGCTCTCCTGCCCCGTTGGCTTTAAAAACGGTACCGATGGCAATATTAATATCGCCGTCGATGCGGTGCGCGCAGCAAAAGTGCCACATATCTTCTATTCACCGGATAAAGATGGCGCCATGTCGGTGTATCGCACCCATGGTAATCCTTACGGGCATATCATTTTACGTGGCGGCAAAAAACCGAATTACTTTGAGCAAGATATTGAAGAAGCAAGATTAAAGCTTGAGTCGGTCAATGTGACGCCGCGCGTGGTAGTCGATTTTAGCCACGGCAACAGTGAAAAGAACCACCTGAAGCAGCTTGTGGTTGCCGATAATATCATGGCGCAAATGCGCGCGGGCAGCACGGCGATTGCCGGGGTGATGGCAGAAAGTTTCTTACAGGAAGGCAATCAAAAAGTGGTTGAGGGTCAACCTCTGTGTTACGGCCAAAGCATCACAGATGCTTGCCTGCATTGGGATGACTCGGAGAAATTACTGCGCGATCTGGCTAAAGCCTCCCGTGATAGACGTGAGTTCCTCGGCAAATAAGTCGATTGAAAATATGAAAAGGCTTCCACTGGAAGCCTTTTTTCTTTTCGTTTTACCTTAACACCTAACGATATAGGCGTTTTCTACCATTCAAATTGAAAACTCACTATAATTGCGCCTCTTTAAAAATGCATAACCTCAGGTTGCCGTATGCCAAACTCGCTCGACTCTAGCCGCCCTGCCTTTTCTGACGCCATCGAACAGCGGATCAATCAATCCGAAGCGCGGGTGATCAAAGCCGTATTTCCTTCTATCACCAATCACCACAACACCTTATTCGGTGGCGAAGCGTTAGCTTGGATGGATGAAACCGCTTTTATTGCGGCGACTCGCTTTTGCCGCAAAACCTTAGTGACCGTCAGCTCCGACAGAATCGACTTTAAAAAACCGATTCCCGCAGGCACCTTAGCTGAACTTATCGCCCGCGTGATCCATGTGGGAAATACCTCGTTAAAGGTCGAAGTGAATATTTTCGTCGAAGACATGTATCAAGATCACCGCGAACACGCCATTCGTGGTGTATTCACCTTTGTTGCGGTTGACGAACAACGCCACCCAACTCAAGTGTGGACTGCTGAATAAGATTTAAGCAGCCCAATAACGCACTCTAGCCCTTAAACACTCTGGTTTTGGGGCTTATTTTTCTTCAAATTTCTCGCACATTTTTGATAGACAAAAGTATAACAACCAGAAACATATAAAAATTTTGTCAATCTTACTGCATAAAGCAATAGGATCCTTGATTACTTTTCTGTTACATTGGGTTTAATCTTCACGTGCCACGAACATAACCAACAAAGCCATGAAGCTAGAAAACTTAAAAATAATTATTGCCGATGACCATCCATTGTTTCGAAATGCACTACGCCAAGCCCTCAGTAGCGCCTTTGAACACGCACAGTGGTATGAAGCTGACAGTGCCGATGCTTTGCAATCCGTATTAGATTCACAAAATGTGAGTTACGACTTGGTTTTGCTGGATCTGCAAATGCCTGGATCACACGGCTATTCGACGCTGATCCATCTGCGCTCACATTATCCCGAACTGCCAGTAGTGGTGATTTCGGCCCATGAGGATATCAATACTATTAGCCGTGCGATTCACTATGGTGGCAGTGGATTCATTCCTAAATCGGCATCGATGGAAACCTTAAAAGAAGCACTCACCGCCGTATTATTTGGGGATATCTGGTTACCCGCAGGGGCTGAAATCATTCCGATTGAGGATGATGATACGGATAAGATGGCCAGTAAACTCTCCGATCTCACACCGCAACAATATAAAGTGTTGCAGATGTTTGCCGAAGGTTTGCTTAACAAGCAAATCGCCTATGACTTAGGCGTTTCTGAGGCCACCATCAAAGCTCATGCGACTGCCATTTTTAGAAAGCTAGGCGTGCGTAATCGTACTCAAGCCGTTATTGCTTTAGGCCAGCTTGAAATGGATAAAGTCGATTTAAGCTAATCCTAGTTACCACAATTCAATACTCATAAAAAAATGCCGCATCTATTGCGGCATTTTTATTGTGTTTGATTCACGATAAATCAACGCATTGGCAGATTTTTATCGGCAAACATTTCATCGATTAATTGCTGATCGCGTAATGCCACGGCCTTTTCAACGACATCGCGAGTCAAATGCGGTGCAAAGTGCTGAATAAAGTCATACATATAGCTACGTAAGAAACTGCCCTTCCTAAAACCAATCTTAGTGGTACTGTGGGCAAATAGATGGCCTGCATCGATAGCGACGAGGTCCTTATCGATATTAGGATCAATCGCCATCGAGGCAATCACCCCAACCCCTAAGCCTAAACGTACATAGGTTTTCAGCACATCGGCGCTGGTCGCACTAAAGACCACCCGCGGCTCGAGGTTGGCCCGGTTAAAGGCTTTTTCAATCTCCGAGGCGCGATCGAATCCAAACACATAAGTGACTAATGGGAAACGGGCTAAATCTTCGATACTGATATGGGTACGGGTCGCCAATGGATGATCTTTGGGAACCACAACCGAACGATTCCAATGGTAACAAGGCAACATGATTAAGTCGGAATACAAGTGCATCGCTTCGGTGGCAATCGCAAAGTCAGCATCTCCGCGGGCCGCTTGCTCGCTGATCTGCGATGGCGTGCCTTGATGCATATGTAAATTGACTTTGGGATAACGGTCGATGAATTGACGAATGATATGGGGTAACGCATACCGCGCTTGTGTATCCGTCGTCGCAATATTCAGCTCGCCTTGATCAGGTTTAGTGTATTCTTCAGATACTTTTTTAATGCTTTCGACTTTGCCTAAGATGTCATTGGCAATGTTAATCACCTGTTGGCCAGCAGGTGTCACATGGGTCAAATGTTTACCGCTGCGACCGAAGATTTGAATACCTAATTCATCTTCCAACATGCGAACTTGCTTACTGATCCCAGGTTGCGATGTATATAAATTTTCCGCTGTGGCCGATACGTTAAGGTTGTGTTTGACGACCTCAGCAATATACCTGAGCTGTTGCAGTTTCATCTTATGTCCTTGTCTCAAACAGGCTGAATTGGATTGGCGAAATTGGCGCAACTCAGTATCAGCTATAATCAATCGTTATAGTATATAGTAAAAATTAAAGCAAATCGGAATATAGAGCACAAGTCTTAAGTTTCATACGACAGAAATGATAACCTAGGCTAAGATAACTATGCTAGTTTATTGATTTATTGTAGCATTAGCCCAATTAGATAAATAATGGAACAGCTATGACATTCACCTTGGTTCTGATCCTCATCGGTGCACTTTTACTGCTTGTTATCGGAATTAACGTTATACAACAACAAAAAGAACGTGCTGAGGCTGAACGTCGCATAGAATTTGCCCGTCAACGCGCAATTATTGATGAAACGGAAACCGTATTATCCAACACAGGGATGATCCCTTGCAGTACACACATCATTTTAGTGCTCTATCGTCGTGTGCAAGAAGCGTTAGAAATCGCCACCACTTTAAGTGCGAGTCAACAGCAATCGGATTTTCAACGTCGCCTTACCGATCTGAAATCACAAATCGAATCTTTACAATCTAACACTCCACAGATGCCCCCCATCGAGAATTTTAGATTGCCGGATAATGACAAACAGATCTTAGTGTTAGTACAAACACTTAAAAAGCTAAAAGCCATTTTACGTGCCGAGCACAATAAAGGCCGAGTCGATCCGAATATTTTTGCCCAGGAAGAGAATCGTATCGACAGCTTACAGCTCAGAATTAACGTTGACTCCATGCTGTCGCGCGCACGCGCAGCAAGCTTTATGAAGCAGTATGGCTCATCTAAACAAATGGTCACGAAAGCATTAGCAACATTACATGCCATTAAAGCGCAAACGCCCAATGATCCCTTTATTGCCCGTAAGGTCGATGAAGCCAAGATGCTGTTAGATGAGATTATGGGTGCACAAAAACTCTCGGCTCCGAGCGCACCTAAATCCAAAAATGAAGAAGATGATATCGATATGTTGTTTCAACCGAAGAAGAAATGGTGATAAGGCATTGATATTTTAAATAAATTTACCTCTCAGAAAGCCAAGTCAGTGACTTGGCTTTTTTATGCTTAGGGATGTACCACTAGACTAAAAGTCTTATCCCTCTCAACTTTTCATCTTTATTGCTGTTTAATCTTGCGGGCATAGATAACAAAACGGGCCCACTTAAAGTGAGCCCATTTGCAAATACACAAACAATAGTACGATTATCGAGGAACTATTTCTTGGCTTTCTTCGCCGTCGATTCTGTCACCCATTTACCATTCACATAATGAGCCGACCACCCGGTTGCTTTACCGCCAACTTCGGTCGCCACGTATTGCTCTTTGGTCTTACGGCTAAACTTAACCGCCGCTTTGTTGCCCTCATCATCGGCGATAGGTGCATCGGCAAGATACTGATACTTAGGCCATAACAGTTCACGGTATTTCACTAACTCTTCAACCAGTGGTGCGCGGGTTTCCCGTGATTTAGGGAAAGTACTGGCCGCTAAAAAAATCCCTGCCGCGCCATCACGTAGCACAAAATGCGCATCAGACTTGCTGCATTTCAGCTCTGGCAGATAGATAGGATCTTCTTTTGGTGGTGCCGCTTCACCGTTTTTCAGTAACTTACGAGTATTCTTACATTCCGAATTAGTACAACCGAAATACTTACCAAAACGACCGTTTTTCAGTTCCATATCATGGCCGCAACGGTCACATTCGATTAATGGACCTTCGTAACCTTTGATCTTAAATTGCCCTTCTTCGACCTCATAGCCCTCACAAACAGGGTTATTACCACAAACATGCAGTTTGCGTTTTTCGTCGATAAGATAACTGTCCATCGCCGTGCCGCAAATACCACAGCGGTGCTTGGCACGCAGTGCATCGGTCTCGGCATCCTCACTGTCGCTTATCGCTTCAATGCCTGGCGTTAAGTTCATGGTAGTTTTGCAGCGTTCTTTTGGTGGCAACTCGTAGCCCGAACAACCAAGGAATACCCCTGTTGTGCCAGTCCGGATCCCCATTGAACGGCCGCAAGTCGGACACTTGATATTAGTCATCACCATTTGATTGAGGCGCATACCGCCCTCTTCCGGTGCTAACTCAGCCTTCTCTAATTGCTTAGTGAAGTCGGCATAGAAGCCATCGAGGACTTTTTTCCAATCCAGTTCACCTTTGGCAACATCATCGAGAGTCTGTTCCATGCTGGCGGTAAAATCATAGCTCATCAGCTCGGCAAAACTACCGACGAGGCGTTCGCTAACGATTTCACCCATTTTCTCGGCATAGAAACGGCGGTTTTCAACTTTGACATAACCCCGTTCTTGAATCGTCGAAATAATGGTGGCATAGGTTGATGGCCGGCCAATGCCACGCTTCTCTAACTCTTTCACCAATGACGCTTCGCTGTATCTGGCGGGCGGCTTGGTAAAGTGCTGTTTGGGCTCTAATTCGACCAGAGACAACAGATCACCTTCGTTCACCGAGGGCAGTGTGTTGTCTTCTTCGTTTTTCTTTTTCAGCGCTGTTTGAACACGGGTCCAACCGTCAAAACGCAGGATACGTCCAGTCGCTTTCAGTTCGTAATCGCCCGCGTTTACCGTGAGTTTAGTCGCATCGTATTGAGCAGGTGTCATCTGACAAGAGACAAACTGACGCCAAATAAGCTCGTAAAGGCGCTGCGCATCACGTTCCATATCAGTTAAAGCTGCGGCTTCGACGTTCACATTTGAAGGACGAATCGCTTCGTGCGCCTCTTGTGCACCTTCCTTAGAGCCGTAACGAATCGGTTCGGCAGGTAAATACTTGGCGCCGTATTCCTTGCCAATCATCTCACGCACACTGTCTAAAGCTTCTTGGCTTAGGTTTGTGGAGTCGGTACGCATATAAGTGATGTGACCCGCTTCGTACAAACGCTGCGCCATCATCATGGTTTTCTTCACCCCAAAGCCTAAGCGAGTACTGGCCGCTTGCTGCAAGGTGGAGGTAATAAAAGGAGCCGAAGGTTTACTCTGGGTGGCTTTATCTTCGCGGGCAATGACTTTAAAGCTGGCTGAAGATAAGGCCTGAACGGCGGCTAATGCTTGCTGCTCATTTGTTGGCTCAAAGGCTGAGTCTAAGTACTTAACCACTTCCATGCGCAGCGCTTCGCTGGCAGGCGTATTCAGCTGAGCATGCACATCCCAAAATTCTTCTGGGACGAAGGCTTTGATTTCGCTTTCACGTTCAACCACTAGGCGCACAGCCACAGATTGCACCCGTCCAGCCGATAAACCGCGGGCAACCTTCTTCCACAACAGCGGTGATACCATAAAGCCGACGACGCGATCTAAAAAGCGTCGTGCCTGTTGGGCATTGACCATATTGGTGTCAAGGGCTGAAGGTTTACTAAAGGCTTCTTGAATCGCAGATTTGGTTATCTCGTTAAACACCACGCGCTGATACCGTGAAGAGTCGCCACCAATCACCTCTTGCAAGTGCCAGGCAATGGCTTCCCCTTCACGGTCTAAGTCCGTTGCGAGATAAATTTGGTCAGCAGAATCGGCTAAAGCTTGTAGCTCTTTAACAACTTTCTCTTTACCCGGTAGGATTTGATATTTAGCCGCCCAGCCCTTTTCAGGGTTAACGCCCATACGCGATACCAGCGCTTGATGTTCTTTCACCTTTTTGTATCGCGCCTTTTCTTCTGGCGACATCTTCTTGACTTCTGCGGCGGATTTCACCTTTTCAGTGCCGTCAGATGAAGAAGATGTAGGTAGATCACGGATGTGACCTACGCTCGATTTAACGATGAATTCTTTGCCAAGATATTTATTAATGGTCTTAGCTTTGGCCGGTGATTCGACAATAACTAGCGATTTACCCATAGTTTGATTTGCGCCAAAAAATCTCAAGAAGGTGGAAATTGGCTCCATATATAGAGGGTTGCACTGAGAGTTTCAAGCTAATCCCTCTTTTATACGTACCAGCGAGTCACTTTTTAATCAAAGTTGAAAAAATGTAAAAAAATAATATTGCGTAATTAAAAACTAATATTTCATTATTTGCCAGCAAGCAAGAAATAGTTATGCATTTATTGCGAAAAAGTCGCTTTGAGCACAAAAGCGTGCGCTTGTGCCCACAAAAACCTTCAGTATACTGAGTGCCCTCAGGGACCATTTGAACAAATAATAACCTTCCCTATCACAAGGATAAGCAATGAAGCACTTTGAAGCGAATTTCGACGGACTCGTTGGGCCAACCCACAACTATGCCGGTTTGTCTTTTGGCAATGTGGCCTCACTCAACAACGCCGCTTTAGTCTCCAATCCTAAAGCCGCCGCTAAACAAGGTTTGCAAAAAGCCAAAGCACTCGCTGATTTAGGGATGATCCAAGGCATGTTAGCGCCACAAGAGCGCCCAGATCTTAATACACTGCGCCGAATTGGTTTTTCTGGCAGTGATGCCCAAGTTTTACAACAAGCCGCCAAAACTGCGCCTGCACTGCTTAATGCCTGTTGTAGTGCTTCGAGTATGTGGACGGCAAATGCCGCAACCGTGTCACCTAGTGCCGACACCCGTGACGGAAAACTGCATTTTACCCCTGCCAACTTGGTCGATAAGTTGCATCGCAGCATCGAGCCCATCACAACGGGGCGCATCTTAACAGCAACTTTCAACGATCCCCACTATTTTCATCATCATAATCATTTACCTGAACATAATAGCTTCGGTGATGAAGGTGCGGCCAACCATACTCGCCTGTGCCAAGAATATGGTCATGCAGGGGTTGAGTTGTTTGTTTACGGCCAAGAAGCCACTAATCCTAATGCGCCAAAACCACAAAAATATCCCGCGAGACAAACTCTAGAAGCTTCGATGGCGATAGCAAGATTGCACCAACTCGAGGAGGATAACTGCGTCTTTATCCAGCAAAATCCCGATGTCATTGACCAAGGAGTATTCCACAATGACGTGATCGCCGTGGGTAACCAAAATGTGCTGTTTTACCATGAGCAAGCATTCTTAAATACACAGGCTAAATTGGATGAAATAAGGCGAAAACTCGATACCGAATTATTCTTTATCGAGGTTCCGACGGCCAAAGTGGCGATTAACGATGCGGTAAAGAGTTATTTGTTCAATACCCAGATAATCACCCTTCCCTCAGGCGAAATGGCCATTATTGCCCCGACTGACTGCCAAGAGAATCCCGCTGTTTATGCTTATTTAAATGAGCTACTCACGTTCAATACGCCAATTAAACAAGTGCTGTATTTCGATGTGAAACAGAGTATGCAAAACGGTGGCGGCCCCGCCTGTTTACGTTTACGGGTTGCGATGAATGAGCGAGAAGTCGCTGCCGTTAATCAACACACTTTACTTAACGATGCGTTATTTGCGCGTTTAAACACTTGGGTGGATAAACACTATCGCGACCGCTTATCGACTCAAGATTTAACTGATCCACAATTAGTGATTGAATCACGTACCGCATTAGATGAGCTGACCCAAATAATGAAATTGGGAAGTGTGTATCCATTCCAAAGATAAACCTCTATCTCACACTACAAAAATTAGAGGCGATGCTAAGATCGCCTTTAATACTGTTAAGTGAATATTAAACGGGCTGATTAACCGCCATCTTTAACATTCACAGTCACGCTCACAGGCGAACCTTTCGGTGTTTTTACGGTTATGACAAGTGCACCAGAGAGCTTTTGGTTAGGTTGGTCTTCTTGGCCGATAGTAAATGCATATATTAACGGTTTGTTAGATGCATTACTCGCAATTGTATAACTCCCTCCCACTGGGACTATAAGCTTTCCATTGTCTATTGAAGTCGTTACTTTAGTTTCGTAGGGTAATGTATTATTATTTACATCAGAAACAAACAGATAAACTGTTTGCGGCTCTTTTTCTATCGGATTTAGAGGATCTGTTCTATCAATCAAATCTATTTCTGTTACTGCTGTCATAGTGTCTTTATCAGCTGAATCGATCTTTACTAATCGAACCATTGGCGTACTACCAGACATAACAATTGGAATATTTCTGAAGATATTTAGTTGAGCTCGATTATCATCCAAACCAGTGTCAGTACAAGCAGCACTCGAACCAGAAGCACATAATAGTCCTGTATATTTATTGTCAGCTTTATTAAAGACTCCATCAAAGTTGTAATCAATAAACTCCTCATTCACCGATCCTGCAGGTTGAATAAGTAAATCAGCTAATGAGGAACTTTGTGATATTTTACGATAAAAACCATCCTCGTTATGATCTGTAAAAGCTTCGGATCTATCAGTAAATGGTTCATTAGTATCAAATAAACCATTACCATTTAAATCCACAAAACTTTCTTCGCCAATAGCATAAGCAGTGATAGTCGCTCTCCCTGGTCTAGGTTCAGTCAATATTGAATTGACTCCTGAATCAAAGAGACTCTTTGATGACCCCATACAAGGGGGATTAATATCTCCATAAAATGGTACAGGACATTGTACTGTTGTACTCAAAAATGGTCGCGGACTCTGGCTACGCCACTGTACACTACAAGCCCCATCAGGATTAGTTAAACCTCCGGTTGTACAAGAGCCAGGAATTGCCCCCCCTTCTGCAGTGAAAACAATTACAGTGCCAGCGGGAACCATATTATTGAAATGATCTGCCGCCAATATATTTATATCTACTGTTTCATTATCGTAATCCCAACCCTCTGGATTAAATATGGATGCTGAAACAGAAAAACTGTCATCATCAGCAAGGCCTGTAGTGATTGCAAGTTGATCTGACACATTTGAAATAACACCATTATGGCCATCCGCAGTACTACCTGCCCATAAGGCAAACACTTTTACAGGAGTTGCTCTATTACCACTTCTTACAATAACAGATGCTAGTCCCGCACTGTCCGTGACGGCTACAGCATACTTATTAGGCACACTTAAATCAGCAGGATAGTTAGGAGAATTTGGTTTTGGAAAATTAGGGCAATCGACATAATCTTGTGCTAATGGAGCAGGGCTTAGACTAATCCCTCCGACTTCGGTGCTTAATTCAAAGCAAACTCTTTCTTGCCCCGCTGGAGCTGCCGTTTCATCTAATAGTTTGAATGTTACTACAGATGTTTCAGAACGAGCACCTGCACCTGCGATCCCTCCAGTTCCTTGTAATGCCAACAATGTCGGGTTAGCCGTTACATATTGCAAAGCTCCAACCTTAATAGAATCAATATTGATAACTGCAGTTGAACTTACACTTCCTCCGCCAGTTATAGCAGAAACGGATACTGTATCCTGAGTTTCGCAACCAGTGCTTCTATAAGTAGCGTATCCCTTCCCACCATTTGTAATAACAGGTGAGTCAATAATTGCTTTATTGGATGCTTGGCATTCAGAGGTAAATACAAGAGTAAAAGGTTGGCCTGTTGCTAATGAACCGTCTGGATTTAAAACTGTTACATCCAAAATGGTAGAACCACCAGCAGGAAGTAAATTACCGCCAAGAGAAGTTTCTAGTTTCAGTGAAATATTAACCCTGCCAATTTCAAAAGCTTTGGTTGCAGTGACATCTTTCACTTTCAGTGAAATCTCTCCTGCACCAACATTACCATTCGCATACAAATCGAGAATTGCTTTACCTTCAGCATTTGTTATAGCAGTACCTGAGCTTGGGCTAATTGCCCCTATAGTAGTCGCAGCAGAAATCAACACTTGTTGCAAAGCTTGTGTGCTGCCGGAACGAGTCACTTTAGCACCGATAATGCCGGGTTTATCATTAGTAATATTGTCTGTAGTTTTACAAACTTCGAAATTCTTTAACGCTTTATCCCAAGCTGCAACACCATTACAGTCATAGATATCAAAGCTAATTTCAGGGCTTGCTTCAACAGGGTCAATTTCATCTCCTGCGGTTACAAATCCAATAATCGCTTTAGCTGTTCCATAAGTGGCAGTAATTTCACCAGCACCTTCAATACTTCCCGCTGTTAACGTAATAGATGCGCGACCAAGAGCATCAGTTAACGCGGTTCCTTGAGTGGGTAGAAAGTTACCTAACGTACTACTAAAACTAACAACTTTACCTACCAAAGGAGTTGAATCCTTATCCACTAAAGCAACAGTCACTTTCCCTGGTTGCGTAGCACTAATATTTGTTGTTGGCATTCCAGTCTGACTATTTGAAAGCTGAATAGACAAAGAATTTGCCTCACCATTACCACCAGGAGCATCACCTGCAACTTCAAAGTTAAAGCTATCGGTGATTGTTTCGTTTTCAAGCGAAAAACTTGCGGTGACAGTACCTGCCCCAGCATTAGTACCAGTGACTAAGGTTACTGATGCATGACCATTCAAGTCAGTTAATGCAGTTCCAGATGAAGGATTTAATGTACCCTGGCCTGTTAAATTGAATGAAATCGTTTGGTAACTAGTTGGAACCCCATCTTTTTGCAGAGTTGCAATGACTGAACCTGGAACACTATGACTAATATTCCGTATTTCTTGACCTTGTGAATCTGTAATAGTTAACGCAATGCTATAGGCATCAATTGGTTTAACTACAACTTCATCGCCTAAGGTATTAAATCCAAGTGCTTCTGACTCTGTATCATCAACTTTCGCAATAATTTTACCAGCACCTGCAACAGTTCCTGCTGTTATAGCTATTTTAGCAAGACCCTGTGCATCAGTCAGAGCAGTACCTGATTCAGGCTGAAATTTACCTAACGTTGAAGTAAAGGTAATAACCTTACCAACGAGAGGCTCATCAGAACTATTAGTATACAGTGCTTTAACAATTCCAGGAGTTGCGGAACTAATACTTGTTATGGCTTGCTCTTGAGCATTCACAAGGGATAGCTTTAATTTATTCCCCGTTCCTGGATTAATGGCACCATCGCCTTTTGAATAGAATCCCATGCTAGCGGACTCACCAGTTCCAATACTAGCAGTCACACTTCCTGCACCCGCTAAACTCCCCGTATCAAGCTTAATCTTCGCAACCCCAGATGAATCAGTTAACTGAGTTCCAGTTGAAGGAGTAAAAGTGCCCAATTCGTCATTGTCGAGCTTAAATGTAACGACAATACCAGCCTTAGGTCCTGTTTTAGAATCCACAACGGTTGCTTGCACCTCCGCAGGAGTAGCCAGTGAAACATTGTCACTATTCGAAATACTAAGAGTGACAGTCACTACACTGGGTGGTGTCGTTCCTGTGCCATCGTCGGAGATACTGCCTCCGCCACCGCATGCGACCAAGAAAAGTGAACATATTCCTGCGAGAAAAACCTTATACGCTGACTTCATTGTCAGGCTCCCTGTTACTCTGATGATAATACTAAGATTGCGCCTATAACTTATAGGCTAACATTACACAATTTTCACCTAACTTTTCCAATACTCTCTTATTTTATTTCTCATATTTTGCACTTAGTTTAACATCGGAACTCATTTAAACTTCTGCATTTTCTTGCTAGGCTTGTCGTCGCCAATATTAGAATGTATAAAAAACACACAGGAATCCCCATGGCAACCTTATTAAAAAAGAAATTCGGCCTTACAAGTAAAATTCTGTTCGGTATGGGAACAGGTATTGTTTTAGGTCTCATACTCCGCAATGCCTTTCCAGAAAGCGATATCGTAAAAGACTACATTACAGAAGGTTTCTTACATGTTATCGGCACCATTTTTATCTCAAGTTTGAAAATGTTAGTGGTTCCACTGGTATTTATTTCATTAGTTTGTGGTACTTGCTCA
This sequence comes from Shewanella sp. MR-4, assembly GCF_000014685.1. Classification (NCBI taxonomy): domain Bacteria; kingdom Pseudomonadati; phylum Pseudomonadota; class Gammaproteobacteria; order Alteromonadales; family Shewanellaceae; genus Shewanella; species Shewanella sp. MR-4. The sequence continues at coordinate 1,867,359 of NC_008321.1, read as the reverse complement.
CTGAGTGAACCTTCAAAATTAGGCCGTTTAGGTGGCAAAACCTTAGCCTTCTATTTATTTACCACCGCTATTGCTCTTGTGGTCGCGATTATCAGTGCCGTCCTTATACACCCAGGTAACGCTTCACTCGCTTCAGAAAAAATGGAGTACGTCGCCAAAGAAGCACCCAGTCTTTCAAGTGTACTAATCAATATAGTGCCAACGAATCCGATGCAAGCAATGAGCGAAGGAAATATGCTGCAAATAATTATTTTTGCAGTAATTTTTGGCTTTGCTATTGCCCATATTGGTGAGCGAGGAAAACGTGTTGCCGCTTTATTTGAAGATTTAAATGAAGTCATTATGCGAGTCGTTACCTTGATCATGCAGCTTGCGCCTTATGGGGTGTTTGCGCTAATGGCAAAACTGGCATTAACGCTAGGCTTAGGAACATTTGAGAGTGTGGTCAAATATTTCTTCGTGGTTCTTGGTGTACTACTGCTCCATGCGTTTATCGTCTATCCGACCCTGCTTAAGTTATTCTCAGGCTTAAATCCGCTGATCTTTATTCGTAAGATGCGCGATGTGCAGTTGTTTGCCTTCTCAACGGCAAGCTCTAACGCTACCTTACCTATTACGATTGAAGCCTCAGAGCACAGACTCGGTGTTGATAACAAAATTGCCTCTTTCACCCTCCCCTTAGGCGCGACCATTAACATGGATGGCACGGCGATTATGCAAGGTGTAGCTACCGTATTTATCGCCCAAGTCTTTGGTATTGAGTTGACCCTGACCGATTATGCTGCAGTCGTTGTCACCGCCACTTTGGCCTCAATTGGTACAGCTGGCGTGCCGGGTGTTGGGTTAATTATGCTCGCGATGGTGCTTAACCAAGTCGGCCTCCCCGTTGAAGGTATTGCCTTAATTATTGGTGTTGACCGACTATTAGATATGGTGCGTACCGCCGTTAACGTGACGGGCGATTGCGTCGCAACTGTGGTGATTGCTAAATCTGAAGGCGAATTTAACGAAGCGGTATTCAACAATACCCAAGCGGGAAAAGTTGCCCCTAGCTTCGATGAACAAGTGCATAAAGTGGAGTAAGCCCCTTATTAGACTTTAGTAAGCATTGGTATCTTCTATCTAAGCCCAACTCTGTTGGGCTTTTTTGTTGTCTTATTCTGATTTTGTGAACGAGCAAATAGAATAGATCTTTAAATGCCGCTACATTAGCCCTCGTCAATATAGAGAGGAGAAGGCTATGTGGTGGAGAGTAAGTTGGATAATTGTCGCCTTTTGGCTGCTCGGTGCGCATTTTTTACGTTATGACCAGCTCGTCCTCACTGGTATTTTTGCACTCGCGCCTCTGGGACTATTGATAAAACATCCATTAGTGATTCGGCTGCTACAAGTCATGCTTTTTATTAGCGTAGTCACCGTTTGGGGAACAACTGCAATCGATGCTGTGCAAATGCGTATCGCACATGGCGCACCTTGGATAAGGCTGGCAACTATCATGGGCGGCGTGATGCTATTTAGTTTCGGTGCGGTATGGAGTGCTAATGGTATATGGCGCAACACGGCGCGTTATTGCAAGCGGACACTGTAACAATCAAATATCATCCTTAAACTGCTTTAAAGACAACAAATTAGTACTTATTTTCGTCACTATTTTAGCTTGGTCAGCCGAGGTTAAGTTCCCATTGACTAAACTAAGACAATATTTGGCTCCTGCATTTATTTTGCGTACACTGAGCCCAGTCGACTTTAAGGCATGAGTATTATGAGAATTTTGGTTGTTGAAGATGATCTTATTTTATCCCACCATCTAAAAGTGCAGTTAAGCGATTTGGGCAACCAAGTCCAAGTTGCTCTCACCGCCAAGGAAGGGTTCTTCCAAGCGACTAACTACCCCATCGATGTTGCTATCGTCGATTTAGGTTTACCCGATCAGGATGGCATTAGCCTTATTCAACAATTACGTGAAGAAGGTGTGAAAGCGCCAATCTTAATCCTCACCGCTCGAGTTAACTGGCAAGATAAAGTCGAGGGTCTTAATGCTGGTGCCGACGATTACTTAGTCAAACCCTTCCAGAAAGAAGAACTTGTCGCAAGGCTCGATGCCTTAGTCAGACGCAGCGCAGGCTTTGTCAAACCCGTGATTACCAGCGGTGAGTTAAAGCTCGATCTCGCTGCCAAGCAAGTAACTCTAGGTAACGAAATTATGGAAGTTACCGCCTTTGAATATCTGATCCTTGAATATTTGATGCGCCATTGTCACGAAGTGGTCGCCAAACAGCGACTCTTAGATGTGATTTATGGTGACAAGGAAGGCGATCCCAACACCATTGAAGTCATGGTGAGCCGATTACGCAAAAAACTCACCCGTGATGGCATAGACAACCCGATAGCCACCATTCGTGGCCAAGGTTATAAATTCAATCTGCCATGCAATTAAGACTCAAATTTAAGAAACGTCTGCTGACACGGATGTTTCTCACCTCGTTATCTATCATTACCTTAGTGGGATTTGGCCTCGCTTGGATGGTCAATATTCTGCATGCGCAAAATAGCTACAACGAGGAAACCGCACAACTTATCGCCGAGATCCCCCAGGTAGCCGCCGAGCTGAGGGAGCACGACTTGATTCCCGACACCAGCGCTTGGCTGGAGGAAAACAACAAGCAAGAACGCTATGTGATGGCGAGCTGCGATGAAAAATTTAAACAGGTATGGACATCTTCCCTCGCCGTCGACCGGGGCCTGTTCGATACCTGCGAACGTTTTAATGAGATCCGTAACGACTCCCCGCCCTATTACCTGACGATGGCCGATGACCGAGGCTATTTTGTGTATTTGCTCGCGGTCGAAATCGCAGGTGTTCACTACAACCTGCTGGTGATGAAAGATGCGGCTAAGCTTGAGCAGGAATACAGTAAATTTAGTAAGCGTACCTATATCCGTTTAGCCATGGTGCTCGCCCTCGCGCTTATTCTGCTGGTCAGTGCGGCATATTGGGGGATGCGTCCACTGGTGCGGATGCAAAACGAGCTGCAATCGATTAACCAAGGTAAGACCAAATCACTTTCAGAGGGCTATCCCATTGAGCTTGAAGGTGTCACTCAAGCCCTTAACCAATTATTACAACAATCGAGCGCCCAGCAACAACGCTATCAAAATGCGATGAACGATCTGGCCCACAGCCTAAAAACGCGCCTTGCCGCCGTCCATGCCATTACCGATGACACTAGCCTGACTAAGCAATCTGCCAATGAAAAAATCATGGAGCAGATAAGCCAAATGGATCAACTGGTAAAATATCAACTTAAGCGTGCCATGCTGGGCCGACAAGGCCTAAAACAAGAACACACCGCCATCGCACCGCTAGTCGATCAACTCGCACAAATGCTATTCAAGATTTACCGCGAAAAGCAGGTGCAATTTAAGGCCAACATACCCACAAACCTCAATTTCCCTGGGAATAAGGGCGACTTGATGGAGCTATGTGGTAACTTAATGGAAAACGCCTTCAGGCTGTGCATAAGCCAAGTTGAGGTCAGTGCCCGCTTTAATGATCAAGGTGATTTTGAATTGATTGTCGAAGACGATGGGCCGGGGGTTGAAGAAAACCTGCGGCAAAAAATCATTCAGCGCGGCGTTAGAGCCGACACCCAATCCCCAGGACAAGGAATTGGGCTCGCCGTGTGTGATGAAATTGTCAGCAGTTACGGTGGCTATCTGAGCATTGAGGAAAGCCATTTAGAAGGCGCAAGATTTAGAATTACTATCCCTGCCTAGCACGCATCCACAAGCAGTTAACCATATACCGCATACAACTGCTCGGCGCGGTTAAACATCACCCAAGAAGTGGCAATATATTTATCATTACTGATAGGCATATTGCCGCGATGGGAGTGAGTAAAACCCGCAGGGGCTATTACCATAGTGCCTTTCTTAGGTGAAATTTTACGCTGCTGGTAATAAAACTCAGTTTCTCCGCCCTCTTCCACATCATTGAGATAGAACATATACAAGACGACACGATGCAACGCCTCATTGTGGTTGAGCTGGGGAAATTGTTCCGAATGCCAGTGGGGATATCCACCTTTATTCTTTTGATATTTTTGAATATTAATACTGCCGCTGCGATACAAATATTTGACTAAGGCTTCGGCTCTGGGCTTACCGAGGCGCTGAAAATTGTTCGGCGTTAACGTCACAGCTTGGCCTTGCTCGTCACTCACCGACACAGATACAGCGCCCATTAACGCCATAGCATATTGAGTAAAGTAATCCGCCGCGCCCTTAAGCGTGTAGGACAACAACTCATTCTTGAGTGGCTGTAAATCGGCAAAATTATCTAAGGTAAGATCACGGCTGATCTTCTTTTCGAGGTCAACACCATTTCCCGTCTGACCATCAACCACACCTGAATGTTGTTCAAATGCAAGAATGAGACGATCACACAGGTCATCGGGTATGGCATTAGGGTATACTTCGATAAAATCCATATTGGCTCAATGCTTCAGCTATTTTGTACTCTCACTATGCTGACATGTAAGTTAAGTAATTGTAAAGCTGCAGCATTGATATAAAATAACCTCATTGGCTTCACGATAACAAGAATATGAAAAAAAGCTGTAAAGTCTCAGTTCACCAATTACAGGTGGGTAATTTTGTGCGTTTACCCGTTGCCTGGAAAGATCATCCCTTTTTATTCAGTAGCTTCCATATCAAACAAGCTGCGCAGATTGAACTTATTAAAAATCTCGGTATCGAGCATGTTATTGTCGATTTGGAGCGCAGTGAAACCACGCCCTTAAACCCTGAAGCCGCTAACCCCATCAAACTCCCTCCTAGTCCAGAACTCCATGATCTTAAAAATGGAATGGATATCTACAAGGCAGAACAGATCGAAGTGCAAAAAAAGCTTCGGCGCGATATTCATAAAACCGAGCAAAACTTCACCCGCTCGGTTGCCATGATGCGCAGCCTTATTGCCAAACTTCGTAATCGACCGCTCAATGCCGTTGATGATGCAAAGGATTTAGTCCATACCATTGTCGAGCAACTGTTAAACTCCGATAACTTGGTACTGCACCTAATGAGCGATGCTAAACAGGATGAAAGCATTTATTACCATTCATTAAACGTGGCAATTCTCTCCATGCTAATCGCCAAAGAAATGGAATGGGATCGCAACGAAATCGAATTGGTGGGCTTAAGTGCGCTGTTTCACGATGTCGGTAAACTCAAAGTACCGCCACAAATTTTGAAAAAGACCACGCCTTGGTCTTCACCAGAGCTTAATTTTATTAAACAGCATCCCCTGCTGGGAATTGAACTGCTCAAGCTCGCCGACAACTTCCCAGAGGCGGCGCTGGCGCCTATCATCAATCACCATGAGTATCTCGATGGCACAGGCTACCCTAAGGGATTGAAGGAAGCCGAACTTGATAAAATCTCCCAGTTATTGGCCGTAGTGAACGAGTACGACTCACTCTGCTATCCGAGTAATCAAGGTAAGGCACGCATGCCCTATGCCGCCTTAGGCTATTTGTACAAGCAATATAAAACGAAATTAAATCAGGAGTATATTGGCAAGATGATCAAAATGCTCGGCATTTATCCACCGGGAAGTGTGGTCGAATTGTCGAGCGGCCAATATGCCATGGTGATGTCGGTCAATCTGCAAAAGCTATTGTGCCCGAAAATCCTTGTCTATGATGCGCTCGTGCCTAAAGATCAGGCGCCAATTGTCGATCTTGAAGTCGAAGGGATCAGTATCGTGCGCTGCCTACCACCTGCCGCATTACCCGAAAAAGTACACGAGTACCTCAATCCGCGCGAACGCGTGAGTTACTACTTTGGCGGAGATAGCCGTAAATAATCCATAAAATCTGTCAATAAACATAAAATGTATGATCCACCTCGCTATTGTAAGAATAAAACTCAATGCGAGGCTGGTCTGTGTTGATGCATTCGAAGTCTCTTAGGGAGATTCTCACCTATCGCCCCACGATAAGTTCCGCACTGGTATGAGTTTGACTTAATAGCCAAACTGCCGATATAAACAACTTAACCAATGTTCACCTCCACCTGTTTCAAATACGATAGTCGAACCAGTGAACCCCACTCAAACAAAAACGCTTACGGCATAAGCCTGAAAACTAGTAAATGTTGAAAGCAGTGATGAAAACCGTAGACATATATAATCAACGAATGTCTCATTTGGCCTTAAAATACAAAACGCCCGATGAGGTACATCAGGCGTTTTAGGTGGAAATAAGTGTCAACTTATTTCAGGACGAGACTGCTACGATTACAGATGCAGCATTTCTTTGGCAAAAGGAATCGTGAGCTTGCGCTGATGTACGAGGGATGCCTTATCCAGTTTATCCAACACATCAAACAAGGTACGTAGATCCCTTGCCATGCGGTTAAGCAAGAAACGGCCAACGTCTTCTGGCAACTGTAATCCGCGCATCGCCGCGCGGCGTTGCAGTGCCGCTAGCTTTTCATCATCGGCCATAGGTTGCAGCTGATAATTGAGTCCCCACTGCATCCGAGAGACTAAATCAGGTAACAAGAAGCCAGCATCCGCGGGCGCCGAGCGGCCGCTGACCACCAGCGCACAGCGCTTGTTCTCGGCGACACGGTTGTACAAATCGAATATGGCTTCTTCCCAAATCGGGTGACCCGCAATGTCATCTACATCGTCGATGCAGATCAAATCGAGCTGCTCCAAGCCCTCCAACAGCGCTGTCGAGATACTCGCATGAATGCCAAGGGGAAGGTAAAAGCTGCGGCGGTCGAGTTCATTGGCATGGGCACAGGCGGCGTGCATTAAGTGAGTCCGCCCCGATTTCACTGGTCCCCACACATAAATAGCGGCTTCACCCTGACCTTCGGCATTGGCGCGCAGCTTTTGGATAAGTTCGTCATTACCCGCTGCCGGATAATAACTGTTAAAGGTTTCATCATCCGGTAAGTAAACCGGTAACGACAGTTGTAGCGGTGAGTTTAATGGCACTCGTACGTCTCAATATCAATAAATTATCGACTCCCCCACATGACTGAGCATAGGCATGCCCAGTCACAACGAGGGAAGTTTAAGGTAACCGCCATTGATAGACAGTTTTACCCGCTGGGCTGGCACCGGCAGAAAACTCCCCTGGCGCCACCACCGAAATTCGCGGCTCTAGACTCAGTAAACGCTCAAAGTCGGTCTGTGAACCAAACAAATCCAAGGAAAAGGTTGCGGTATTGCCTTGGATGCGCGACAGCGTCGCATTCTTCACTGCGCTGAGTTGCTTTAAGTATTTTTCCACTTCAACTAGCTGCGCCATTTTATCAATGTTCACGAAGGTCACGCTGGCGCCGACCTGTTCGCCGGAATCGGCAATGGCGTACTTAGTAAAATAATAATCCCCAAGAGCGGCCATCATGGCGGTGATCGCCTGCGCGCTATTTTCTGCCGTGCCATTAAAACTAAACAGTGGCGGCGTTAACGAGTCGATCGTGGTCTTGGTGTACAAATTCAAGCGGTAACGCACTTGGTTTCCAGCTGGTTCAATAGCTACTAGGGCTAAGAAGTCGGCTTGATAACGTCCCGAGACGCTAGACACTATATCGGCAAACATGCCTTTAACATCATTGGGATTAATGCCCATTAACTCATCGAGGTCGAGGATTGGCAGCAAGACGGGAATGCCGCGCTCATCGGAGAAGGTATTGAATGCCTGACGCTCGGCTAAGGTCGATGAATCACTCAGTAAAATCGTGTCACCTTCACTTGGCATGGCAACCCAAAAGAGTGTCAGTGGACGTTGAATGCCCCACACGGGTAATTGGGCCTGACGTAACAGGGTAATAATGCGGCGATGCTCAAAGTTGGCTTTTAACAGCAGTTGGCCATTTTGCTCCACATAACCATATTGGCTCAGCAGTGCATCGGGATTGGCCAGTTGCGATTGAATAACGCCGTTATCCAAAGAACGTGCTGTCCCGGTATTTTTAATGATCACTTTTTCCAGCGCGGCTTTAAGGGCTTTATTCCGCTCAGGCACGGCGCGGGAAGCCACGGGCACATCGGCTTCATCTAATTTACTCACTTCAACAGCTTGCAGGCTATTAACGGTAAACAGGCAGTATAAAAACGCGAGTAAGCTTGGCTTTAATAGGAATTTCAGCATCTTTGAGTAGTTGAAGTAACGTCAGATAGTGCAAATTGTACCATAGTTAGCGCCTTTAGCGAGTCTTGGGGAGATTTCGACCACGGATTAAGTGCTGTCACTCGCTTTAGCAATAAAACAGTGATCCTTACCCACAATCGGGGCATTTTATAAGGAACATATAGCAACAAACTGTTATCATCTCGCGGTTTACCTTAAATTTACGAGAATAATAAATGAAAAGACTCGCTATTCCACTTCAGGGCGCGCAAATGCTGTTTGTTGCATTTGGCGCCCTAGTGCTAATGCCACTACTCACAGGGCTGGATACTAGTGTCGCCCTGTTTACCGCGGGTATTGGCACCCTACTGTTTCAATTAATCACGAAACGCCAAGTCCCTATCTTTCTCGCGTCCTCTTTCGCATTTATTGCACCGATTCTTTATGGAGTACAAACCTGGGGGATCCCATCAACCATGGGCGGCATCATTGCCGCGGGTCTAGTGTATATCCTCCTCGGCGCGTTAGTGAAAGTGCGCGGCACCGACTTTATCCATCGGCTGCTTCCACCTGTGGTGGTTGGCCCAGTGATTATTATCATTGGTCTAGGTTTAGCGCCTGTGGCAGTGAATATGGCGCTGGGTAAAAGTGGAGACGGCAGCTTAACACTCGTTCCCACCAATACGGCTTTGATTATTTCCCTCGCCTCACTCTGTACCACCATAGCTGTGGCTATTTTTGCCAAAGGCTTACTTAAGGTTATGCCTATTCTGGCGGGGATTGTGGTGGGTTATGGTCTAAGCCTTGCCTTTGGGATCGTGGATTTTGCGGTGGTTACAGCGGCAAGCTGGATTGCTATTCCGAAATTTGTTGCGCCTGAATTTAACTGGCATGCCATCGCCTTTATGATCCCAGTCGCGATTGCGCCAGCGGTTGAACATATTGGTGATATCCTCGCGATTTCCAATGTCACGGGTAAAGACTTTATGAAAAAACCCGGCCTGCATCGCACCTTGACCGGTGACGGCGTTGCGACAATTGCCGCAGCGGCCTTCGGTGGCCCCCCAAATACCACCTATTCGGAAGTGACTGGCGCGGTGACCTTAACCCGTAACTTCGACCCAAGGATCATGACTTGGACGGCGATCACCGCCATTACCTTAGCCTTCGTCGGTAAGTTAGGTGCCCTGATGCAAACGATTCCAGTCCCAGTGATGGGTGGCATTATGTGTTTGTTATTTGGTTCTATCGCCGCAGTGGGCTTAAATACCCTCATCCGTAATCACGTGGATTTATCCGAGCCCCGTAACTTAAGTATTGTCGGCGTGACACTGGTTTTCGGTATTGGTGGTATGGCCTTTGGCATTGGCTCCTTCAGCCTCACGGGCATCAGCCTCTGTGGTATTGTGGCCATCACCATGAATCTGCTGTTACCTGCAAGCAAACACCATGAGCGTGATGCTGCATCACACTAAACGCGGTGAATAAGCGCTATAGCGCATCACTCACCGCCGAATCCTTGTGTTAGGATTCGGCAACAAAAAAGCCGCTAAGTTATTCACTTAGCGGCTTTTTTATTATTCTGTCATCACGTTTAAATGTGATTACTCTGCGGTTTTGTATTTATCAGCAGTCGCTTTGATTAACGGCTGTAATTCGCCTTTTTGGTACATATCAACCACGATATCACAACCACCAATCAGCTCACCTTCAATCCACAATTGTGGGAAAGTTGGCCAGTTTGCATACTTAGGTAATTCAGCACGGATATCTGGGTGCTGGAGAATATCCACAAATGCAAACTGCTCGCCGCAGTTGATCATGATTTGTGCTACCTGAGATGAAAAACCACAGCTTGGTAATTTAGGAGAACCCTTCATGTAAACGATGATTGGGTTTTCAGCGATTTGCTGTTTAATTTTCTCTACTGTTTCCATTTTAATTCCTAAGTACGATGACATTGACTCAATGCCGCTATTGTACGACAGCTAGGCACAGAACAAAATCCCACAGTTTGTAAGGTTATGCCCTACAATTAGTTTTTCGATGACGCCTATCTAATCAATTAGCCAAACAATGATTCACATCACAAATATTATCGGTACAATAGAGCGCAGTGAGCACGTTTAAAAAACGATAACCTAAGACCATGGAGAGATACTAATGGCTTTCGAATTACCCGCATTACCATATGCAAAGAACGCACTAGAACCACACATTTCTCAAGAAACCATTGAATACCACTACGGCAAGCATCACAACACCTACGTTGTTAAGCTAAACGGTTTGATCGAAGGAACCGATTTCGCAGGTAAATCTTTAGAAGAAATCATCAAGACTTCTACTGGTGGCGTATTTAACAACGCAGCTCAAGTTTGGAACCACACTTTCTACTGGAACTGCTTAGCGCCTAACGCTGGCGGTGAGCCAACAGGTCCTGTGGCTGATGCAATCAATGCTGCATTCGGTTCATTCGACGCATTCAAAGCACAATTTACCGATTCTGCGGTAAACAACTTTGGTAGCGCTTGGACTTGGTTAGTGAAAAAAGCCGATGGCACTGTTGCTATCGTTAACACTAGCAATGCTGCAACCCCTCTGACTGACAGCACTGTGACGCCAATCCTGACTGTTGACGTGTGGGAACACGCTTACTACATCGATTACCGCAACGTACGTCCTGACTACTTAGCCCACTTCTGGCAATTAGTTAACTGGGACTTCGTTAACCAAAACTTCGCTGGTTAATCGCTGCTAAATAATCCCGAAAAAGAGCCCAAGTGGCTCTTTTTTTATGACCTCACAAATCACTCACCTCGCCCTTTTTGCCTAACGCCGCCCAATCGCTACAAGTGCAATAATTGCAATTGCAATCATTTGTTATTGTTTTTATTTGATATTTTTTTGACACAGCTGGCAAGTTTGTGTCTAAGATTAGTGTAGGAAGCTGAAAAATCAGTTATCCATCCATGACATCACTGGCGTTTCAGGGGGTTTATATGGGCATTTTCGAGCATTACCAAAAGCGCTACGAACAAAAACTCGATGAAGAATACACTTTGCAAGAATACCTCGATATCTGCAAAGAAGATCGCAGTGCTTATATGTCAGCGTCCGAGCGATTACTGCTTGCCATCGGCGAAGCCGAAATTATTGATACCGCGAAAAATCCAACCCTAAGCCGTATCTTTTCGAATCGTCTCATCTCACGCTATCCCGCCTTTAAAGACTTTTACGGTATGGAAGATGCGATTGAACAAATCGTTGCCTACCTAAAACACTCTGCCCAAGGCTTAGAGGAATCGAAGCAAATTTTGTACTTACTCGGCCCAGTGGGTGGCGGTAAGTCATCATTGGCGGAAAAACTCAAAGCCTCTGATGCAAAAAGTGCCAATTTACATTCTAAGTGCTAATGGCGTGAGAAGCCCGGTGAATGACCACCCCTTCTGTCTCTTCGATGTCGAAGAAGACGGCCAGCTGCTGCGGGATGAGTTTAATATTCCCACCCGTTACTTAAAAACTATTATGTCGCCTTGGGCGGTAAAACGTCTGCACGAGTTTGGCGGCGATATTTCAAAATTCCGTGTGGTCAAGGTCTACCCCTCTATTCTCGATCAATTGGCGATTGCCAAAACCGAGCCAGGGGATGAAAACAACCAAGATATTTCCTCCTTGGTGGGTAAGGTCGATATTCGTCAGCTAGAGCATTTCTCGCAAGACGATGCCGATGCCTATGCCTATTCGGGTGCACTCTGCCGGGCAAACCAAGGGATGATGGAGTTCGTGGAAATGTTCAAGGCGCCCATTAAGGTGCTACACCCACTGCTCACCGCTACCCAAGAAGGTAACTATAACGGCACCGAAGGCTTATCCGCCCTGCCCTATAGCGGTATCATTTTAGCGCACTCTAACGAGTCAGAATGGTCAACCTTCAAAAACAACAAGAACAACGAAGCGTTTCTCGACAGGGTTTATATCGTCAAAGTGCCCTATTGCCTGCGGGTATCGGAAGAATTGCAGATTTACAAAAAATTACTGCAAAACTCCGAGCTGTCCCAAGCACCTTGCGCACCTGGCACCTTAGAAACCCTAGCGCAATTTAGTGTGCTCTCGAGGATCAAAACACCTGAAAACTCCTCCATCTACTCTAAGATGCGGGTCTACGATGGTGAAAGCCTTAAAGATACCGATCCTAAGGCCAAATCCTACCAAGAGTACCGCGACTACGCCGGTGTTGATGAAGGCATGAATGGTCTTTCTACCCGTTTCGCGTTCAAGATCCTATCGCGGGTATTTAACTTTGACCACTCAGAGATTGCCGCTAACCCTGTACATTTGTTCTATGTACTCGAGCGCCAAATCGAGCAGGAACAATTCCCCGGCGATACCGCCGAACGTTATCTGGAGTTCTTAAAAGGCTATTTAATCCCTAAATACGTCGAATTTATCGGTAAGGAAATCCAAACCGCGTACTTAGAGTCCTACTCTGAATACGGCCAAAATATCTTCGACCGTTATGTCACCTACGCCGATTTCTGGATCCAAGATCAGGAATACCGTGACCCCGAAACCGGTCAATTGTTTGACCGCTCCGCACTCAATGCCGAACTGGAGAAAATCGAAAAACCTGCAGGGATCAGCAACCCTAAAGATTTCCGTAATGAGATCGTTAACTTTGTCCTGCGCGCCCGCGCAAGCCATGAGGGCAACAATCCACTCTGGACCAGCTACGAAAAACTACGCACTGTGATTGAGAAGAAAATGTTCTCAAATACAGAGGATCTACTCCCGGTGATTTCCTTTAACGCCAAAACCTCGACTGACGATCAACGTAAACACGATGATTTTGTCAATCGAATGATGGAGAAAGGCTATACCAAAAAACAAGTCAGACTCCTGTCTGAGTGGTATTTACGGGTTCGTAAATCCTCTTAACTTGCGCTCACTAAAAACGAGGCTTTGGTGTTGCCAAAGCCTTCGCTGGGGTTTGGGAGGTGCGTATGGCGAACTTTATCGATAGACGGTTGAATGCGAAAGGAAAAAGCACAGTCAACCGCCAACGCTTTATCAACCGATATAAGCAACAAATCAAAAAAGCCGTCAGCGATGCCGTCACGCGTCGCAGTGTAACGGATGTAGATAAAGGCGAAAAAATCAGTATTCCCACACGGGATATCAGTGAACCTATGTTCCATCAAGGCAAAGGAGGCGTAAGAGACAGAGTCCACCCAGGCAATGATCAATTCACCCGCGGCGATAAAATCGACAGACCCCAAGGTGGCGCTGGCGGCGGTGCGGGTAAAGGCGATGCCTCGGATTCGGGCGAAGGGAATGACGACTTTGTGTTTGAAATCTCAAAGGATGAATACCTAGAGCTGCTCTTTGAGGATTTAGAACTGCCGAATCTGCAGAAGAATCGCTTAAACAAGCTCGTCGAGTATCAAATCTACCGTGCGGGCTTCACCAATGATGGTGTACCAGCCAATATTAATATTGTGCGCTCACTGCGTTCCTCCTTGGCGCGCCGCATTGCCATGTCGGCAAGTAAAAAGAAATTGCTCAAAGAGTTAGAGCAGGAACTGGCAGAGCTTGAAAATATTCCAGGCACTAAAGCCGAGCTGATTTTGGATTTAAAAGCCCAAATCGAGGCGCTCAAGCAGAAGATTGCTAAAGTCCCCTTTATCGATACCTTTGACTTACGTTTCAACAACTTTGCAAGGCGCGAGGTACCCTCAAGCCAAGCGGTCATGTTCTGCTTAATGGACGTGTCAGGCTCGATGGATCAAGCGACAAAAGATATGGCAAAACGTTTCTATATCTTGCTGTACTTGTTTCTCACCCGAACCTACAAAAACCTCGAGGTGGTCTATATCCGCCACCATACCCAAGCAAAGGAAGTGGACGAACATGAGTTCTTCTACTCCCAAGAAACTGGTGGCACGATTGTCTCAAGCGCATTGAAATTAATGCACGAAATTCAGCAGGCTCGCTATCCTGCCGATGAGTGGAATATCTATGCCGCACAAGCCTCTGACGGTGATAACTGGGCCGATGACTCTCCCACCTGTCGACAATTATTGGAGCAAAAAATCCTGCCATTAGTGCGCTATTTTAGCTATATCGAAATCACCAATCGTGCGCACCAAACCCTGTGGCGCGAATACGAATCCCTACAACAACACTACGACAACATAGCGGTGCAACATATTCGTCAAGCCGAAGATATCTACCCTGTATTTAGAGAATTATTTAAAAAGCAGGCGGTTTAAGGGGGCTCTATGGGGATAAAAGAAGCAAAAATACGTACAGCCTTGAGTGACGGTCCCGACTGGAGCTTTGAGCTGTTGCAAAGTTATCTAAAAGAGATTGAGCGAGTGGCGGCCATTTACAGATTGAACGCCTATCCCAATCAAATCGAAATCATCACCGCCGAACAGATGATGGACGCCTATGCTGGCATTGGCATGCCCATTGGCTATACCCATTGGTCCTTCGGTAAACGTTTTATCGAAACCGAACAGGGCTACAAGCGTGGGCAAATGGGTCTCGCCTACGAAATAGTGATTAACTCCAACCCTTGTATCGCTTATTTAATGGAAGAAAACACCATCACCATGCAGGCTTTAGTGATGGCACATGCCTGTTTTGGCCATAATAGTTTCTTTAAAAATAATTACTTATTTAAGACATGGACGGATGCAAGCTCGATTATCGATTACTTGGTGTTTGCCAAAAACTACATCAGTGATTGCGAGCAAAAATACGGTGTCGATCAAGTTGAAAGCATCATCGACTCTTGCCACGCTCTGATGAATTATGGTGTCGACCGCTATAAACGCCCATCGGAAATCTCCTTTAGGGAAGAACAAGCAAGGCAAAAAGATCGCGAGGCCTATCTGCAAAGCCAAGTGAACGATTTGTGGCGCACTATACCCACCCATCAACAGCAGCAACCGTCGACCACGAAGCGCCGTTTCCCCGCCGAGCCACAGGAAAACGTTCTGTATTTTATTGAAAAAAATGCGCCATTGCTGGAGTCATGGCAGCGGGAAATTATCCGAATCGTGCGTAAGATGGCGCAGTATTTTTATCCACAAAAACAAACACAAGTGATGAATGAAGGCTGGGCAACCTTCTGGCATTACACCATTTTGAATCATCTATATGATGATGGCGTGGTCACCGACCGCTTTATGATGGAGTTCTTGCAGAGCCATACTGGCGTTGTCGCCCAACCCGAATATAACAGCCGTTACTACAGCGGTATCAACCCTTATGCCCTCGGGTTTGCGATGTTTACCGATATTCGGCGCATGTGTGAGAATCCAACTGAGGAAGACAAAGTCTGGTTTCCGGACATTGCGGGCAGTAATTGGCTCGATACCTTACATTTTGCGATGCAAAACTTTAAGGATGAAAGTTTTATTAGCCAGTATCTGTCGCCAAGAGTGATCCGTCAGTTCAAGCTGTTTGGCATTCACGATGATGAGAAACGTAACTATCTGTCCGTGTCGGCCATTCACGATGAGGAGGGTTATCAAGACATTCGCAATCTACTCTCGCAGCAGTACAACTTGTCGAATATAGAACCAAATATTCAAGTACATAACGTTGAGATAAACGGCGACCGCTCCTTAACCTTAAGGTATGTCCCCAGTAATGATATCCCGCTCGCCAGCACCTATAAGGAAGTGTTAAAGCATCTGCATCGACTCTGGGGCTTTACCGTCAGCCTTGAGCAGTTAAATGCCGATACCAGCGTGACCTTGTTAACGTCCTGCCCAGAACAACCTAAGGCCGATTGAGCATCTCACTGACTAAAAAGCAAAAAGCCGTTTCTCAATGAAACGGCTTTTTCGTTTAACAAGGCGCATTTTTACTTAAGAGTTGGCTTCTTGCAGGGCAATTGAAGTCGGCATATCGTCACGCAATTGCAACCACATTTTGCCACTGTTGATACCGTAAGTGCGCATTAATGCAGGCACATCAACATAATTTTTAGCTTTGGCTAATACTTCCAGTTCTTTATAGAAGTTCAGCGCTAACTGGCGCGCCTCTGGGCTACTGAAATAGTAACGACCGACTCGGCTATACAGACCTTTAAAGCCATTTAAGATCAACACATACAGCGGATTGCCAGAAGAGAAAGCTAAAGTATGATGCAATAAGTAGTCATACTCGGCGAAGGATTCTGCCGTATCTTCTAATTGATGAATTTGTGCTAACACTTCAACGGCGGTGTCAGGGCTGTTGCGCAGTGCACCACGGAAATAAATCGCGCTCACATTGGTTCGAGCCGACAGCAATTGGTCCACCAGCACAGGGAAGCCTTCAGGGTTGAGATCTGCAATCGTCTCGAGAATGTTAAGGCCTGAGGTTTCCCAAAAATTGTTTACCCGAGTCGGTTTACCATGTTGGATTTTCAACCAACCATCACGGGCTAAGCGTTGCAAAACTTCACGCAGTGTCGTGCGTGTTACGCCAATCAATTCAGAAAGCTCACGTTCAGCCGGTAAAATGGACCCTGGGGGAAACTTGTTTTCCCAAATCGATCTTACAATATACTTCTCTGCAAAACTTGCAGGTCCTTTGGCATTGATAATCATCAGCCCACTTTTCCAGTTGTTGTGCTTTATAATGGTCACTGATCATACCAGAGCGGTAAAAAATGGAAACCATTGACTGCAGCTCACCTTAAAATCACCGTACAATTGTCACAAAAGTGTTCAAAAAAACGACATGAATCAACCGCAATTATGTCAATTTTGCCGATTAGCTCCGCTTTTTGAAATCTGGGTTTCAGTATCTCGTTACATTAGCATTCTCTTTAGGCTAGACTGAATTTCTAAAACAAATGCCAGAACACAATAACCTGTGCAATTTAAAAGATAATTAGAAGAGAGGATGCCATGCCGATGACAATGAGTCAGGCGTTTATTGGGAACTTCTTAGGGAATTCTCCTAAGTGGTACAAGATCGCAATACTGTCGTTTTTAATAATCAATCCAATACTCTTTTTCTATGTCAGCCCCTTTGTGGCTGGTTGGGTATTAGTGCTTGAATTTATTTTTACCTTGGCAATGGCACTTAAATGCTATCCATTACAACCCGGTGGTTTATTAGCGATTCAAGCGGTCGCCATCGGTATGACCTCTGCGAGCCAAGTGCTGCACGAAATTGAAGCCAACCTTGAAGTATTATTACTGCTGGTGTTTATGGTGGCTGGCATTTACTTCATGAAGCAGCTACTGCTATTCGCGTTTACTAAGATGATCACTAAAGTACGCTCGAAAATCTTAGTGTCTTTGATGTTCTGTCTGGCTTCAGCCTTCTTATCCGCCTTCCTAGATGCATTAACCGTTATCGCCGTGATTATTACTGTGGCGGTCGGATTTTACTCTATTTATCACAAAGTGGCTTCGGGTAAAGATTTCTCTGCAGATCATGACCATACCTCTGAAGGCAAAAATGAAGATGGTGAAAACCAGCTCAACGAAGAAGAATTAGAGTCCTTCCGTGGTTTCCTACGTAACCTATTGATGCACGCCGGTGTCGGTACCGCATTAGGTGGTGTATGTACTATGGTGGGAGAACCACAAAACTTAATTATCGCTGCGCAGGCTAATTGGCAATTTGGTGAGTTCGCGATCCGTATGTCTCCCGTAACCGTGCCAGTGTTGTTTGCTGGTATCCTAACTTGCTTTTTAGTCGAAAAATTACGTTGGTTCGGTTATGGTGCCCAGCTACCGGAAGCCGTGCATAAAATCCTTTGTGATTACGCCGCCTATGAAGACGCGCGTCGTACCAATAAAGATAAGATGAAGCTGGTTATCCAAGCCTTTGTTGGCGTTTGGTTAATTGCAGGTCTTGCGCTGCACTTAGCGTCAGTGGGCTTGATTGGTCTGTCTGTGATCATTTTAACCACAGCCTTTAACGGTATTACCGATGAGCATGCACTGGGTAAAGCGTTTGAAGAAGCCCTGCCCTTTACGGCGTTGTTAGCGGTGTTCTTTGCGGTTGTGGCCGTGATTATCGACCAACAACTGTTTGGCCCAGTGATCCAATGGGCACTAAACCATGAAGGTAATACCCAATTAGTGATCTTCTATATCGCTAACGGGTTACTCTCTATGGTCAGTGATAACGTGTTTGTCGGCACTGTCTATATTAACGAAGTCAAAGCCGCCCTGATTAACGGTCAAATTACCCGCGATCAATTCGACCTTTTAGCGGTTGCGATTAACACTGGTACTAACTTGCCTTCGGTGGCGACACCAAACGGTCAAGCAGCATTCCTGTTCTTACTGACCTCCGCCCTTGCACCGCTTATCCGTTTATCCTACGGCAGAATGGTGTGGATGGCACTACCCTACACTATCGTGTTATCGATTGTCGGTGTAATGGCTATCGAATCAGGCTTCTTAGAGCAGATGACGCAATACTTCTATGATTCCCATGCAATCATTCACCACAGTGTTAAAGAAGCGTTAGCACCTGCGGCAGCTCACTAACATAAATATCAGAGTTGACTGAACTTTATGAGTTCAGTAAAGTCAAAAAAACGCCCTACCTTCGAGGGCGTTTTTTGTTGATACGGAGTTCACTTTTGACAGCATTCACTCGCTTTGCCCATTCCCGCGCATCTTGGTTAATTCTTACTGGCTCTGCGATTGCCCTCGAAGCGGCCGCACTGTATTTCCAATACGTGATGAAGTTAGATCCCTGTGTGATGTGTATTTACCAGCGCCTCGCCGTATTCGGTATTTTGGCAGCAGGACTGATTGGTATGACCGCGCCCAAGTACCGCATTGTTCGCATTTTGGGAGCTCTTGGCTGGGCCGTCAGTGCAACTTGGGGACTGAAACTAGCATTAGCCCTAGTGGATATGCAGAATAATCCTTCGCCCTTCTCGACTTGCTCATTTTTACCCGAATTTCCAGCTTGGATGCCACTCCATGAATGGTTCCCATCCGTGATGTTGCCAACGGGAATGTGTACCGATGTACCATGGCAGTTTATGGGCGTCACTATGGCTGAGTGGATGGTGGTAGCCTTTAGTGGTTATCTGGTCGCACTGTTACTGTTTATTGTGCCCATCCTGAGCGGTTCGAATAAACCATCACTGTATAAGTAATCTTTATGAGGCAGACGTAAGGTCTGCCTCATTTTTAGCTGTCGCTGTCAATATTTCTCACCGAAAGCTCTACGCGAACTTTGATTTAAGCCAATGGCAAATAGGCGAAAAAACGCTAAACTGGCTCAATGATAACGGCATTCGGAATGCGACGAACATGGATAAGCGGCCTCTCATTGAGCCTCAAGCACCGTTAACCCAATGGCAAAAGAGCCTGCCGTTTAAACTCAGTCTGATCCAACTGCTGATCGCCAGCATACTGATCTTTAGCACGGCTTGGGTCATTCTCAACATACAGACCCAGCAAATCAGCGAGCAACAAACCCTACTCAATCAAAACCATGGCCAGATTATCATTGCCAAGTTGCAGGAAATGACCTCCCAAGTGGAGAATCAGGTCAATGCCATCAGTCAAATCGCCATGCTGTACCGTTACGAACCTGAGCAGCTCAGTAAAAGCATTCCGGTATTACTTTCGATTGAAAATCAAAAAGCGATCATCTCTGGCGGCGGGATTTGGCCCGAGCCAGGGGCATTTGATCGGCAAAAATTTCGCGATAGCTTGTTCTGGTCACACAATATTCACGGCGAACTCGTCGCCATAAACAGTTACAACGATGACAGTTTTCCAAGCTATCACACCGAAGAATGGTATCGACCGACCCGCTATTTTCCCGTCGGGAAAATATTTTGGTCTAAATCCTATGTCGATCCCACCACCCACGAACCTATGGTGACCGCATCGGGTGCCATGTGGATGGAACATCAATTTATTGGAGCTGCTACTACAGATATCAGCCTAGAAAAACTCAATCAGCTCTTACGCAATACCATGTTAGATGTCAGTGGCTACGTGATAGCCCTAGACCATCAAAACCAAATTTTAGCCTCGCCGAATAGCGATAATCTGCCGCAATCGGCCCAAAATCCTAACCATGCCCTACAGACCTTCGACGAACTGGCAAAAACTGAGACGGCCTTTAGCCCGATAGCCTCGGCACTGCACTTAGCCGACCGCAGTTTTATCGAACAAGCCGTGGCGGAGCGTGTGTTTACCCAAGAGCAAATGGATAACCTCACCCGCCTAAGCAACAACAGTGAGCGGGAGATGCTCTCAGCCATAGTCAATGACAATGCTAAAAACCATTTTCTAACCCCAAGGCGGATAGCTTCGGTGTCATTAACTGTGGACCCTATACTCAAAGGCCCTTCGCTGGTGTCGGTATTTTTAATGCCCCACACCTACTGGAAAATTCTCGTCGTCACACCCATTGCACCGTTACAGGACACGGCAAAGCAGCTTATCGAAAAAGTCGGTCTCTCCCTCGTGTTAATTCAGATGCTCGGCCTGATCCTGCTCTTTTTGTTGCAACACAGACTGCTCATCGCCCCCATTATGGAAATGGTACAGGCACTCAAACGCAATGATTCGGCCTCAATCGAATTAAAAGCCAAAGAGCGGCACGATGAGGTTGGCCTGCTGGCGAAAAGCTTTTTATCCCGCACCCAGCAACTTGAAGTCGCCATGGCCAGTCTAGATGCCAGTAATCTCGCACTCGAGCAGCAATTACTGACCCAACAGCATTTTCAGCAGGAGCTGAATCAGCGCAAGGAGCAATTAAGATCACTGCTCGACTTTTCATCCACCATCATTTACATCAAAGACTTAAATGGCAGATATACCTTAGTCAACAACAAGTATTGTGAAGTTTTAGGGATTGAGCGGCGCAAAATCATCGGCGCTACGGATTTTGATCTGTTCCAAAACTCATTCGCCCAGCTGTATCAGCAAAACGATCAACGGGTCACCCATAGCCAGGATGCGATTCATTTTGAAGAACCCATTCCATCCCTTAGGGGAGAGCTTATTTATCAAATGAGTAAGTTCGACATTCGGGACGATGAGGATAATTCCATCGGAGTCGGCGCTATAGGGTTTAATGTGGATCTCAAAAAACGCCAAGAAAAAGAACAGGAAAAACTGCTGCAATCGCAATTAGCCCAGCTAAAAGATGAGCAGCGCAAGACCCTACTCTCGCAGCAAGAAAACAGCCAGCTCAGGGAACAACTCGCGGCGATTCAAGCTGAGATCAATCAGCAAATCCAACTCAACCTGAGCAAACAACAAAGTCAGAAACTGATGCAGAATTTCCTAGCCGACGTCATGAGTCAAATGATGCAAGAGCAGGACAAACTCCTTGCACAGATCTGCCAAGTGCGCACCAAGGAGGATGACAGCCACCAAGTCCAAGTCGTGCAATTGATGAGCCAACAAGCGGCCAGACTCAGGCATATATCGCAGCTGTTTACCGATCAACAAAGTGAGATACGCCCACTGCATTTAGCCATGTTTATCAATCAATTACTAAGTTTATTACAGCCTCAACTGCTAAAAACTCAGGTTAAGGTCAAGCTAGAGTGCGATGAGCAATTAGTAGTCGATGGCAATGCTTGGCAATATCTGCAATTTTTCTATCGACTCATTAACAACACTTTGCACCATGCCTTTAAAGAGCATAATCAAAACAGAGCGTTACAACTAACGCTCGAGAAAAATGGCGGTCAGTTGCATATGCGACTTCAGGACAATGGCGTAGGGATCCCAGCTTCGCACCTTGAGCAACTCAAACAAGAAATGCAGCAAAACCAATGTATTGGCACACTGACTTGCATTAATCTTTGGATAAAAGAAGAGTTAAATGGTGAGTTGAAGGTAGAGAGTGAGCTCAATCGCGGCACCCTAATCGAGTGCCACTGGCCATTACCTTCGGTATAGCAATGGTCATGCTAAAAACAGATCTATAGAGTGAAATTAGTCGCTCGTCTTATCGAGTGTTACATCCACCAAATAATGACCCTGTAACCAGTTACGGCCGATTAAGAGTTTATTGGACATTTGACTACGGTCCTTAAGGTTTACTTTAACGGGATACTCCCGCCCAGGCTCACCTAAGGTCAATTCGACCATATAACGCACTTCACTCCCCTGCGCGTTACGGATAAGCGAAGTATCGACAATCCGTGCCCTTAACCGCTTTTCCTCACCACGCTCATTTTCGGTAGTGAAATTAAGCCACTTGCCGATGTTGTTATCCATATTGGTAGGATCTTCATCGTCAATCTTGAGATCAATCGCATGCAGGGAATTTTCAACCGCCCCCGTATCGATGCGCGTTTTAAAGGTCAGCCCGGCTTCTTTCACTTTGATAAACGCTGTCGGGCCAATCAGACGTTTCTCGGCCACATCGACAACATAACGGCCCGCTAACCAATTACGGCCGATCAGTAACTTGTAATCCATATGGCTTCGGTCACGTAGGTTAACGGCAACCAGACGGTGTTGCCCCTCAAAACCAATGTCTAACTCAACCAAATAGCGGACTTCACTGCCTTGAGCGTTATTCACTGTGGTGGTCTTTAGGATTTTCGCCGCTAAGCGCCGCTGCTCGCCCGCCTCGTTTTCGGTGGTAAAATGCAATGTCTTACCAATGTTATCCTGCATCTTGTCGGACGCACCGCCTTCAACTTGCAGATCGATAGCATGTAATGAGGTGTTCGCCGCGCCCGTATCAATTCTTGCCTGAAAATCCAGTTGTGCAGCCAATAAGCGCATCTTCTCTGATTGACCAATAATCGCCTTAGTGTCAGTAGATACAGCGCTCTGCGCAGGCGTTTGCACCTCTTCGCTGACTTTACCGCAACCAGCAAGGCTCAAACTGGCGATAATGGCGCCTAGCAATAATGTGGTGCAGCGACCGACACTTTGATGTTGTAACATCCTCACTCCTTATCTGAACGATGACGGAAAAGCCACTTTGAGCCCATCACCTAGGTCGATGTAGGGGCTAGTGATAGCACAAAAGCGAAGGAAAAGAGCCAAAAAACACTAAGCTGAGGGCAAATACAGCATTTAAGCCAATGAAAAAATAAGGAATAGTCACAAGTTAACACACAATGGTTACAGCCGTTACACCTCTGCCACTTTCGCTTCGTCCAACCAAGCTTTCGCCCGCGCGCGCTCATGTTCACTAAAAACCTTTACCGGACAGGGCAACATAAAAGCCAGTGTATTGACCATAGCCCCTAGGCTTTGCATGTCCGCAATCATCACCACCCGCGAGAAATCACTAAAATGAAACACACTGAGTAAAGCATCATCCCAGAGTGCGCCCACGGTAATGCCAATAAAGTCGGGGCTGAACTCGTACCATAAACGAAGACTCGCATGATCCTGCAACTTGGCCTCAATCGCAGGGAGCAGTAAGGCTTCGATATCCCCATGGGTAACTTGACCCGACACCACTATGGTCAGCATATCTTCGGCATAGCTTGGACGTATGGTTAACATCATGCTTCTCCCTTTACACCGCAGCAAAAAAGCGGCTATAGAGTAAAGATATACCCTGTAAATGAAGATGCTTAAAAAACGAGGATTATTTTACTCAATCTAAGCGTTTAAAGTGGCGCAAAAATGCAAACAGGCTATTACCTCACAACGTGTAAGCTTGCTCGATAGACGCCAAAAGGCCTGCGCCCAACAGCCAACACGTTAACCCTAAGTGAACCAACGGATTGTGTAGCATTGAAGTACAAACTAGGGATAACAACTGCGTCGTTAAACGTTTGCCATAAACATGGACAGGATCAGAGCGGCTCAAACGGCAAGGCCATCATTGAAAACCAACAAGAGAGGCTGAAGTTAAATAACTAAATATGGTCACTAAATCTAAGAGTAAAGTCGAGGCGTTACGCAATAGCGATAGGACTCACCCAAGAATAGAGGCGAATCCTATGGTGCAGCAAAGTATTAAGCATGCACTTGGATTTTCGCGATTTCTTGATCGAATAAATTCTTGATTAGGCCTGAAAACTCAGTGATGAACAGGGTCTGCTCTGGCGTAGCCTTATGATTCGCGACTGAGGCTAAGATCTCTTCGAGATCGTACACAATCGCATCGACCTCACGGATAATGGTATTACGTTCGGCGAAAGAGAGGGAAGGATTTTGCCCACAAACCATAATAATCTGCGCGGATAATTGTTCTTCGAACAACTCCATCACGGTATCGTCGGACACATTTTGGGTATCGGGTGTTTCGAACAAGCCAAGATGCTCAGTCAAATACTGGATCAAATGCATGTAACCGTCTTTATCTGTGACCATTTTTTACCCTTAACACACCAAAATCTATCGTCAGAGACGACACTGAAAAAACAAAACCCACATCTAAAGTGGTCGATATAAAGATTTGCACGCCAGCCACTCGCTAACCATATCTCGAACAGGAGAGCTGACGTATTGATCTAAGCCAAAATTATCGCTGTTACTTTGTTAAGGTTAGTACAAACGACACTGGAACGGCTTGGCTAATACTAGATAAACCTGCAATATCACGCAATTTATCCACACCCGAGACCAAGTCAAACTCATTGGCATTGACAATTATCGGCTGAAAACTGCTAACCATCAGTTTATTATCAGATACTTTGGTTAAAATTACCGAAAAAGTTTTCGTTTGCTGTTTTCCATGCAGGGAAATTTTCCCATCGATGTCAGCAACCTTAGACTCACCCACGGCAAACTCTTTGAGCATCTTAGTATCCACCTGCGCGCTCAATTTCAGCTCAGGATATAAGGACACTTCAAACAACAGGTTTTGCATACGCTCATCGCGCACATCGATACCAGTCGCCACACTCATCAGTGGAATGCTTAGCTCAAATTGACCATTATCCTTAAGGACACCATTGAGTTGCTTAAAGTGATGAACTTCAGCGATATCACCCTTTTTTACCGACACGAAGCTGACTCGAGAGTCCTGCTCCATCACTTGCCACTGGGCTGCACAACTAAAACTAACCAGCGTCGATAATGCTGCGATTCCTATCCATTTTTTCATCGTATCCATCCTCAATCAGTGAGTGTTAAGGCCTAGCTGTCACCCTCTCGCACTTGAGTAACCGCTGTTATTACTTAGACAATTTGTGACAAAGATCACCTAAGTCTCGCTAAAGATACTCTTTTTCTTGATTAGCGACCAGTGAACTATCGTTAAACTCGCACCAGCCACTTATCTAAACTATTGGCAAAAGCCTGTTTATCCGCCGCCGATAAGGCATCAGGACCACCGGTATGCACACCTGATGAACGTAAATCTTCCATAAAATCGCGCATCGTCAGTTTTTGGCGAATATTGTCAGTGGTGTAGAGCTCACCGCGGGGATTAAGCGCCAGCGCACCCTTTTCAATCACTTGCGCCGCCAACGGGATATCGGCGGTGATCACTAAATGCGTAGCCTCAACATGGTCGACAATGTATTGATCTGCCACATCAAAACCTGAGCCGACACGCACTTGGCTGATATAAGGCGATGGTGGCACCCGCAGCATTTGGTTCGCCACCAGCACTAGCGGCAGCGACTTACGTTCTGCCGCGCGAAATAAAATCTCTTTAATCGGGTTTGGGCAGGCATCGGCATCGACCCAAATCTTATACTGTCCCACGCTTACGCTCCTAAAGACCATTAAGGTGCTAAACGGTCAATGACCCATTCATCCGCTTGGCGAGTGTAGAGGAAACGATCGTGCAGCCTGTGCTCCCCGCCCTGCCAAAACTCGATACTCGAGGGTTTAACTAAGTAGCCGCCCCAAAAGCTCGGTAAGGGCACATCGCCCTTGGCAAATTTGGCTTTCATTTCAAAGAACTTACCTTCGAGTACTTGTCGCGCGCTCAGTTTGCTCGACTGCTGTGACACCCAAGCGGCTATCTGGCTATCCTTAGGACGGGTCATAAAGTATTTCAGCACTTCGGCGGTAGAGAGTGGCTGCGCCTCACCGAGAATCGATACTTGGCGTTCAATCGGATGCCAAGGAAAATGCAGACTCACCTTATTATTGGCTGCGATCTGCTGCGCTTTTCGGCTACCTAGGTTAGTGAAGAACACAAATCCCGAGTCATCGAAGCGCTTTAACAGCACAATTCGCTGATAGGGCTGACCATGCTCATCGACGGTGGCAACACACATCGCCGTGGGATCGCTCAGCTCAGCATCGCGAGCTTGCGTCATCCATAACTCGAATAGCTGCATGGGATTTTGTGGTAAATCGGCGCGTCTTAGACCGCCTTTGGTGTATTCGCGGCGAATATCACTGAGATCTGTCATAGGGTTTCCTTTTACAAGCGCACAATGATTGCCATCGGTGCAATCCGCTGATAATGCAAGTTTACCATGCCTTACTCGCAATTCGCTGCTCTGTTATTACGCCGTCAATAAAAAAGCCAGGGCCGTTAACCTTAGCTTTTTTATTGATAATCCAGCGCTTAAAACCTCAATGAATCTCAAGAGTCAGGCAGCGCAGGCAAAGACTCCACAGGGCTTAAGACTAGATAAACTCAGGTTGCAGTATTTGGGGTTCAAGCTGCTGATAGTGACGGAAGGAAATCTGACTACCCGACCCAGTTGTCACTAAACCTTGACCTAAGCAAATATGCGCAGGAAATCCCGCCGTATTGATAGGCTGATTAAAATTAATCAAATCCCAACTGATTGGGGAGAATAAATCCAGCAATCGCGCCACGACTGGATGGGGATAAACGGCTAAATCCAGATTAGTCTCAAAACTGACATAGGAATTATCCCCTTGTCCCATCGATGGTGTGATATGCAAGGTAAAATAGTCAGCACCTCGTATCGCATTCAACGAAAACCCGGCAGGCTGAAAACAATGCATATCTAGCTGAAAATCGCCGAAAAGTTGTTGCAAGCCAAGCTGCAGATAAATCCCATGCTCGGTTTGTGTTGGCAACTTGAGATACTCGGCAAGCTCGCCACGGATGTGGTACATCATCAGTTCAAGGCTGGTTTCGCTTGAGGAAACCGATTGATTTTCGGCGCAAAACACATAGTGATGGTGTGAATCCAAATGACCCATTCGAAAGGCTTCGCCAGGGATCAAGAGTCGCAATTTAGCAATATCGTCAGCAAAGCTGGTGCTTTGTAACTGGGCTTGGTACTCATTCTTGCGCTGATAGCAGAGCGCGGCGATGTGCTCAGCCCCTAAGGCGTTAATAAAGTAGCAGGCCGCCTCAATCAGGGTGCTATTGCCGCAGGTAAGGATCAGAATTTTATAGTCCCAGACGAACAGGCTCGATTCACTCAGCAGATAGGCATCGCAGGCATGATTACTGCTTGTTGAGAGGATTTCTGCATTCGCACAGGCCACCAGCGTCGACCAAAAGCCATACTCCCGCAGGCGTAGTGATGCCAGCTTGGGTGTGAGCCTGATCTCAAGCTTTTTTTCCGCGCCTTCAAAAAACATCAAGCCGTTAGCCTCATCTTATCCCTGTGTATGGGCATCTATTGGTATAACAGACATTAATGGCTCACCATCAACGCTGACTTAAGTGAACGCACGCATTTTAATACTGATAACCCATCAATTTCGCGCAGCTATTTTTACACGACTGACGCCGCAATAAAACTACCGTGCTTGCTTTTACAAGGTGACAGCCATGCAACTCGCGAGCAAAAAACAACGGGCTATAAAAAACAAAAGTCAGCCTAAGTTACCCTAGGCTGACTTTTTTAACACACTCAATATTAAGAAAAATCTTCTAAATAAGTGTAACCTTTTAGGCCCACTTGTAATTCTTCTAAAATTTGCGCGCGTTCTTCTTCAACAATATGCTGGTTCACTAACTCTTCGTAGGTGCGCATAAAGTCGACCGCATCTAAGTTAACATAACGAAGTACGTCAGCGACTGTGTCACCGGCAAGTACCGACTCAATATTAGTCATACCGTTTTCTTCGATGCTGACCACCGCAGAGTTAGTATCACCAAACAGGTTGTGCATATCGCCTAAAATTTCCTGATATGCGCCCACCATAAAGAAGCCCATCAAGTAAGGGCTCTCTGCGCTCCAAGCCGGAACTGGCAGCGTGGTTTCAATCCCTTGACCGTCTACGTATTGGTCAACAATACCGTCAGAGTCACAGGTAATGTCCAACATAACAGCGCGGCGCTCTGGCGCTTTGTCTAAACCTGACAGCGGCAGTACAGGGAACACCTGATCGATACCCCAAGCATCCGGTAACGATTGGAATAGTGAGAAGTTAACGAAGAACTTATCGGCTAACTTTTCGTTTAACTCATCGATGATCGGTCTGTGGTAACGGTTTTTGGTGCTTAACAAACCTTGCACTTCGTGACAAACACGCAGGTTTGCCTGTTCAGCCCACGCACGCTCCGCCAAGCTTAATTGACCCAAGGCAAACAGTGATTGCGCTTCTTGCAAGTCGCTTTGGCTATCGTGGTAAATCTCAATCAGTGCACGTTGATCAGCGCGGCCGCTCAACTCAGTCCACGATTGCCACATGTTGTGCAGCAGTTGTGGCGATTCTTCCGCTGGCGGCTGGATATCTTCTACCTGATAGGCTTCAGTACCAATCACGTCGGTGATCAGCACTGCATGGTGCGCCGTTAAGTGACGGCCTGATTCTGAAATAATACGTGGCATAGGTTGCTCGTATTCATTACAGATATCGGTAAGCACGTTAACGATGTTATTGGCGTATTCGCTTAAGCCATAGTTCATTGAGTTGTTACTTTGGCTACGTGTGCCGTCGTAATCCACCGCTAAACCACCGCCGACGTCGAAGCAGTTGATGCTGGCGCCTAACTCGCGTAATTCACAGTAGAAACGCGCCGCTTCACTCACACCCTGACGAATATCGCGGATGTTCGCGATTTGCGAACCTAAGTGGAAGTGCAATAACTGCAGCGAATCCAACATGTCGTTTTCTTTTAACTGATCTACCACAGTTAAAATCTGCGCCGCAGATAAACCGAACTTAGACTTTTCGCCACCGCTGGCTTGCCACTTGCCTTTACCTTGGAATGCAAGGCGCGCACGTAGACCTAAGCGAGGTTTCACCCCTAAGCGCTTAGATTCGGCCAACACCATCTTCAGCTCAGACAGTTTTTCTAAAACGATGTAGACCTTATGGCCTAACTTTTCACCAATTAAGGCTAAACGGATGTATTCGTTATCTTTATAACCGTTACATACAATCACTGAACTGGCTTTTTGCGCCATGGCCAGTACGGCCATTAATTCTGGCTTACTGCCGGCTTCTAGGCCTAATTGTGGAACTTCTTTTGATGCTTGGCTCGCAAGGATCTCTTCTACCACAGTTTTTTGTTGGTTTACTTTAATGGGGTAAACCAGCAAATAGTCCGCCTGATACTCATATTTTTGTATCGCTTGGTCGAATGCTTGGCACAAACTGTTCACTCTGTGGTGCAGAATTTGCGGGAAACGAACTAATACAGGTAAAGCGACCCCCGCTTTAACCATGTCTTTTGCTAGCTCATTTAAGCCAATCTTGTGATCAGGATTCTTAGGATCCGGCGACACTGTCACCTCACCTTGGTCGCTGATCCCATAAAACCCTTGGCTCCAGTGGGTAACGTTGTACCCAGCACGAGCAGCATCAATAGACCAATCATTCATTTTTATTTAGCCCGTCTATAAAAAAATGGGTTAAACGGCCATTGCAATCTTGCACGACCGCCCGTTCGACAAACCCAGGTAAAACACAAGCTTACCTGAAATACAATTAGGATGAACTCACCCTGTTTAGTGCAGCAACATCAACCCAGCATAGGCGACATTGATGCGTTTTCCTTAACGCAGCCGGGGTAGACCCCAGATTCTTATTACACTGGCGATGGTAGGAGATTGCGTTCATATCACCCTTTATCGCCAAGGTTTCTCACCAATGGCATTAACCTTAGCGCGCTTTGAGGTTAAAAAACACCCAAAACCCTAACGTTAGGCGTTGCATCACAGCCGAAGCCCCAAAATTCATTAAAAAGGGGTTCAAGCATGTCTACAACAACAGGTAACACTAAAGGAACAACATTACATATTAAGCGGCCAGGCAAGACCGAGCGCACCTAATAACAGGCAAGATTATTGTAACAGGGGACTGTTGGCTTCTTCGCGGCCAGAATTGATACGGATTAACGTGAGATGTTTAAGGCTAGTATCGTCATAGGGCATAACGATTGAGCGCTGACATTGTGATGCTTTTAGGCAAAGAGCAAAAAATGGATGCTTGTGCATTAGCTAAACAATTCCTCTTAACCCCATGTAACTATTATAAATTGTACGTTACACGGTGAATGACCTGTGAACCATAAAACCATTACAACTCACGTAATATTTGTCATGTCTGTAACGAGCGAAGTCGTTAAACGGCGCAATTAAACCGCGCAATGTCACAGAATGCAAGCAAGAATCTCATTTAATATTTCCCATTAAAATATAACAAACACCACGTTAACAGGAGCGATAACAGCAGACGACGTTACTGCATATAAATTAATGGGTTAGTGAATAATCTTACTTTTATTACGTTCAATATTTTTTAATAGTGTTATTAAATAAATTGCTAATAATGATCCCGTTCAGCAATGATTTTTGATGCTCCCTGAGTCGTTGATCCCAAAGCGATTATCTAAAAGCCTAACTGGAAGCTGCTGTTTACGGATAAAGCGGTTATAATCAGCGCCGAATGACATCCTTAGATAGAGAGCTACATGATACAGATAGGAAAAACCTGCAAACTTGAGGTGGTAAAACAAGTCAGCTTCGGTGTGTATTTAAATGCCCACGAGTTTGGCCAAGTATTACTGCCCAACAAAGCCACCCCAAAAGATTGCCAAGTCGGTGACTGGCTAGAGGTATTTTTATATCTGGACTCTGAAGATATCGTCATTGCTACCACGCGCAAACCTTTGGCCCAAGTCGGTGAGTTTGCCTATTTAAAAGCGGTGGCAACGGGTCCTTACGGTGCATTTTTAGATTGGGGATTAGATAAAGATCTGTTGCTCCCCTTTGGCGAGCAGCACAAACCCATCGAAGAAGGCCGCTCTTACCTCGTTTACGTGCATGTTAACCGCGCGGATGAACGTATTGTCGCCTCATCAAAAATCGATAAGTTCCTCGATAAGACTCCAGCTCAGTACGAAGTGGGTCAACAGGTTGACTTGTATATCGGTGGCACCACAGATTTAGGCTACAAAGCCATTATTAACCATGCCCACTGGGGCGTGATTTACCAAAATGAAGTGTTCCAAAAGCTGCGTTTTGGTCAAAGAGTGAAAGGTTTTATCAAACAAGTTCGCCGCGATGGCAAAATCGATTTGGTCTTGCAGCAAGGCAGTAAGCAAGAGCTCGATAAGCACGCGCACATTATTTTGGTGAAACTCAAACAAGCTGGCGGTTTTTTACCCCTGACCGATAAAACCGATGCCGAAGTGATTTACGAGCAACTCGGCATGAGTAAAAAAGCCTTCAAAAAGAGCATCGGCGGTTTGTTTAAAGCTGGTAAGTTAAGCATCGATGACGATGGTTTACGCCTGACTGAAGCAGACTGATTTGGAAGAATAATCAACCGAATACGGGACTTAGCACTCTCTTGCCCCCATGTTCGTGCTTTATTTGTACAAATAGTTGGCCTTAAACCTCAGTTTACCGACAAGCGCTAGGATATTAAGCATGGCTCTGTTATAACAAAGCCATGCTTTTTTCTTTGGAGCTTATATGGAACTCACGTTACACGAAGCCAGAGTTATCGGTTGTCTACTTGAAAAAGAAGTCACCACCCCAGAGCAATACCCTCTTTCACTCAATGCCCTGACCCTCGCCTGTAATCAAAAAACCAGCCGCGATCCCGTACTGGACTTAAGCGAAGCGCTGGTTCAAGACGCCCTGGATTCATTGAATAAAAAGCGACTAATCAGCGAGCAATCCGGCTTTGGTAGCCGAGTCGTCAAATACAAGCACAGATTCTGCAACACCGAATTTAGCGAGTTACAACTTTCCAGCGCCGCTGTGGCGATTATCTGTTTGCTGTTGCTTCGCGGCCCACAAACGCCGGGCGAATTGCGTACCCGCAGCAACAGGTTGCATGACTTTAAAGATGTGCTTGAGGTTGAAGCCTGCATTAAGCAGCTGATGGAGCGAGATAAACCCGTGCTAGCGCAGTTACCACGGGAGCCGGGTAAGCGTGAATGCCGTTATGCAGAGCTGTTTTCCCAAGGCGCAGAGCAGATTAACGCCGCGTCATTATCCGCCGATTCGCCGAGCGCGGGCTCAAACTCACTTAACGCTCAAGATAGACAACAACTGGAAGCCAGAGTCACGCAGCTTGAAGAGCAAGTGGCTGAACTTAAAGATAAGTTAGACTCGCTTATCGCTTCTTTATCCTAACCGCGCCGCGGACGACTTTCGCGAGTGGTCATAGTCAATGACGATGACCACTCGGGTGAGAATCAGTCCGCCGACTCACTGACGAGACAGCGAATGACACCAAACGCTCCCAGTACATTCAACAACATGCTTTTGATCGCTGGCTTTGAATGTCGCAAATTTCTATTTAACCTTCGCGGAATTATCGCCCTTATCGCCTTTGCACTGGTGTGGGGGATTTTATTGCTCTATCCCATCCAAGGCGCTTCGACTTTATTGATGCAGCCCAATGTAAAAGATCTGATCGACGGTCTCTTGGGCAGCCAAGCACTAAACGTGCTGTTTGACTGGCCCGTGGCGGAAATGGCCATCTTCTGGTGCTTTGCGTTGTATCTGTTTCCAATGTTCAGTATTTTGATTGCCGCCGATCAGTTTTCCTCAGACAAAACCCGCGGCACATTGCGCTTCTATACCCTAAGAACCAGCAAAGACAGCCTACTCTTCGGCCGCTTTTTGGGGCAAATCTTGATCCAAGGTTTACTGATCTTATTGACCATCCTCGCCACCATAGCGCTGGCACTCACTCGCGACATCGGCTTGTTATTACCCGCATTAACGTCGGGTGCCTTGGTCGGCGTCAACTTGGTTATCGTGATTTTACCCTTTACCGCGGTCATGACCTTATTGTCCCTCTATGCCAATACGGCACGGCAAGCGATGGTTTTGGCCACTATATTGTGGACGGTCGTCTCGATTGCATTATTGATTTTGGGTAATCAATCCAGCTTATTTGAAGGCTTACAATGGATATTGCCGGGCGCTCAACTGTCGAACATGGTCAACACCAATGGACTCAATAGCTTTGCCTACGCGCCAATCCCCCTATTACAAACCGCATTCGCCCTCTTCCTTGGCCGCGTTTATATCCAAAGGAGTCAACTATGATCCTCATTCAATGCCAAGGACTGTCCAAACACTATGGCAGTAAAAAAGCGCTCAATAACGTTAACTTAACCCTCGAATCGGGAGCGCCCATCGCCTTGGTTGGCCCTAACGGTGCGGGTAAAACCACGCTATTTAGCCTGCTCTGTGGTTACCTCACCCCAAGCGCGGGCACGGTTCGTATTCTGGGAG
Organism: Shewanella sp. MR-4; assembly: GCF_000014685.1. Classification (NCBI taxonomy): domain Bacteria; kingdom Pseudomonadati; phylum Pseudomonadota; class Gammaproteobacteria; order Alteromonadales; family Shewanellaceae; genus Shewanella; species Shewanella sp. MR-4. The sequence continues at coordinate 1,833,678 of NC_008321.1, read as the reverse complement.
AAGCACCAAATAGTCCAGCATTATTAGGACAAATTGCCGCCCTGCCACAGGATGCGACGCTCGATCCCAATTTAACCATTATCAGCCAGTTAAGCTTCTTCGCGCGCCTTCAAGGGATGGATAGCAAGCAGGCACATCAAGAAGCCCTACGAGTGCTGAATTTAGTGGACTTAGCCGAGGTGGCGCAGCAAAAGCCACCGAGCCTTAGCCATGGGATGAGTAAACGAGTCGCGATTGCCCAAGCCTTAATTGGCTCGCCTAAGTTGGTGTTGTTAGATGAACCAACCGCAGGACTCGATCCTGCCAATGCGAAGAAAATCCGTGAACTCGTCAGAACGCTGTCGCCCACAACCACCTTTGTGATCAGCTCACACAACTTGGAGGAACTCGAGAAGCTCTGTGACCAAGTGCTGTATCTAGATAAAGGTGAGCTGGGACAATCAATTTCGATGCGCTCATCCAATAGCGGCAGTGATTATCTCACCCTCACCATGGAAAGCTGCGACAGTGAAGCGCTGATCCAAGCCGTAGGCCAAATAGCCGGTGTAGTGAATATCACCTCAAAACAAGCCCATGTGTTTGTGATCCAATTGGATGACACTGTAAATCCACCTTATGAGTTTGAAACCGCCCTGCTCGCCCTATTTAAGCAGCAGCATTGGCAATATAAGATGCTACTGAAAGGACGTACATTGGAAGAAACGTTATTTTCTTAAGTGCTGCAATAAGTCCAACCATTATTCCTACGCTTAGCTCCACCTCTAACAGCGCCCGCAAGGGCGCTTAGCTAAAAACATTTTATATTTAACCTCCAGAATTTGCGTATGCCTTATATTTCCATTTCATTAAAAATAAACCCAAAGCCTCAATAAAGTTTGTACTTAAATCATTTAGCAAAATTTATAAGTTATGCTAGTTTATTTTGAGCAATCTGTATTTGTCGCCTTTAAACTGACACAAGATCTATGTTCAGCTGCTATCGATATAATTGGAATATTTCAATCATTAAGGAAACTAATGGCTACTAGAGAAAGCATGAAACAATGGATTGTAGAATATCTTAATTCCTCAGGAGGACGAGGCTCACCTCGTGATGTATCGAAGTATGTCTGGGAGAAATACGAATCTGAGCTAAAATCCTCTGGAGATCTGCTGTACACTTGGCAATATGATATCCGTTGGGCCGCTCAAAAGTTAAGAAATGAGGGGGTTCTGAAATCAGTTAATGGACGACGTGATTTACCTTGGGAGCTAAACTAAATATAAAACCTTGTTAACTCAAGTAGGCGTCATAACAGCAAGTGAAAAGATTACCGCATAAGGAGCAATACACAGTGAAGTGGGCATTTATTGACTATGAAAACGTCGGTAATTTAGAAAAAATCGACCTTTCTATATACCAAAAAATAATCATATTCCTTGGAGCAAAGCAACCCAAGATAGATTTTGGTGAAAAAAAGTATGACAAGCCACTTGAAATCATCGTTATTCAACTGAAAGCAACCCAGTCAAATAATCTAGACTTTCATCTCTCATATTATCTCGGATGTTATGAGAGCACAGCGAGTGAAAACGTAACCTTCGACATCATTTCAAACGATAATGGTTTTGCTCCACTTATCGCACATATAAAAGCAAATGGACGTATCTGTAAGCATATTAAGCTTGCAACAGTAGAAAATATCAGCGCAAAATTACTGCATAGTTTAACTTCGAAGCCAAAAGAGAAACGCCCGAAAAAAGTTGACTCCTTACGTAACCATATCGCTTCTCATATGGGGATTAAAGGTAATCAAATCGCAATCCAAGGCTACTTAAATCAATTGATTAATGACAAAGTGATTTCAGTGTCTGAAGATAAGGTAAGTTATCACCGCTAACCAATAAAGCAGCAGTTAAGCCGCTTTGGTAAACCTAGGCTTTCAATCTGATCCCGAGCTTGTTATAACTCCCCTTTCCTGCTCTTTCGCTGAATTCAGAGGTTTCAATGAACAAAGCACAACTTATCCAACGTATCGCCACTTCGCTTGAACAGTCCCAGGCCAGCACTAAACCTGTTGTCGAACAGATCCTACAACAGATCCATATCGCCTTAAGCGAAGGTGAAAAAGTCTTCCTGCCACAATTTGGCACCTTCGAATTACGTTATCATTTACCTAAATCGGGTCGAAACCCGCAAACTGGCGAGACAATTGAGATTGCAGGCTTTAACCAGCCAAGCTTTAAGGCCGCGACAGCGCTAAAACAAGCGATAAATGAGTAGTATTGCGGATGTGTAAAATTGCCTCGTGAAAACCACGGGGCTTTTTTATGGGACAAGGTTAACGACATCACTTTAGCAATAAGCCTTAGCGCTCAAACGCAGCCTACAACAGCTCAGTTTGATGCTATCAAGCTCAGTTTGGATAAATAAAGTTGAGAAATAAGTAGGTTATAAGGTAGGACTAACGCCTGAAACAAAAGTGGCAAGCGCGAAACTGTGGCTCTAGCGAAGAAGATAGAAACGGCACTTTAAACCAAAACCCAAAAATCAGAGCCGTAGATGCAAAAAAGCCCCGACTAATGTCGAGGCTTATTTACTATTCACTAAGAATAATGGTACCCGAGGCCAGACTTGAACTGGCACGCTGTTACCAGCGAGGGATTTTAAATCCCTTGTGTCTACCGATTCCACCACTCGGGCAAACTCTGAATATCGCAAGCATTGCTAATGATATTGTTAACTCTTTGCTTCGCTCTTCTACTTATATTTCAATGTATAGGAAACGAAGTTTAACGCTTCAACTCGCTTTGAGCTGTCACCATTATAATAATGGTACCCGAGGCCAGACTTGAACTGGCACGCTGTTACCAGCGAGGGATTTTAAATCCCTTGTGTCTACCGATTCCACCACTCGGGCAAACTCTTTATATTAACGACAGGAATCGTGTCATTAATATCTTAATTATGGAGGCGCGACCCGGAGTCGAACCGAGATCGACGGATTTGCAATCCGCAGCATAGCCATTCTGCCATCGCGCCATCTTTCCAATCCTTTTAGATTGGAGCGACATATCGGGTTCGAACCGATGACCTATACCTTGGCAAGGTATCGCTCTACCAACTGAGCTAATGTCGCATCATGTAGAGTTAAGATTTTGTTTTCACTTCGTCTCTCGTCTACGGGGAGGCATTCTACCTATTTACCATGCAGTGTCAACCGCTGTTTTATCGATAACTTACTGCTTGCGCACTAAATAATCTCTTTGATCTTTTATTGCGCTATTCGGCCGTTAAATCTTTCCAGGCGGCTAAAATGTAGCTCATCATTGACCAGAAGGTTAACACGGCAGCGATATATAACAGCACAAATGCGGCTTGGATCATTAGTGGGTTGTATTGCCAGATCAGGCCAATAATCGCCACCATCTGCGCCGCCGTTTTATATTTGCCGATCCAAGAAACCGCAACCGTCCCGCGCTTACCTAATTCAGCCATCCATTCACGCAGCGCTGAAATTACAATTTCACGACCAATCATAAACAGTGCCGGCAACGTTAACCAAATATCGGCATATTGATCAACTAATAACACGAGCGCGGTGATCACCATCAGTTTATCGGCAACCGGATCAAGAAAGGCACCAAAACGCGTGAGTTGCTTGAGCTTACGGGCGGCATAGCCATCCAAGGCATCGGTAATAGCGGCGAGCCAAAACACAAAAGCAGCAACGAAGGGAGTCCAACTGTACGGCAGATAAAAGAGCACCACGAAGATGGGCAGTAAAAAAAGCCTGAAAAGGGTTAATGCTATAGGTAAGTTAAACGGCATGATCGAACCAGTTAGTCAAAAGCAGCGCCAATCTTGCCTTAAATTTATCACCCTCGCAATGCATCATGAATGGTTTGTGCCATTTCTATGCTAATACCAGGCACTTTCGCTAATTCGGCCACACTCGCGCCCTTCACTTCCTGTAAACCACCAAGATGTTGCAATAACGCCTTGCGCCGCTTAGGACCAATGCCGGGAATGGATTCGAGCGTCGAGGTGTTACGGGTTTTCTGGCGCCGATTGCGATGGCCTGTAATCGCAAAGCGGTGAGACTCATCGCGAATATGTTGAATAAGGTGCAGCGCTGGCGAGTCATCTTCAAGGGAAAAGCTACTTTCAGTATCGCCAAAGATTAAGGTTTCAAGCCCAGGTTTACGGCTCTCTCCCTTTGCCACCCCAATCAGTTGCGGCGCTTTATCTAAATTGACGAATTTCTCATCCACTATTTGCTGCGCGATACGCAGCTGACCCAAACCACCGTCGATAAATAAGATGTCAGGAATTTTGCCGCTGGCATCGATTTTATCAAATCGACGACTAATGGCTTGTTTCATCGCGGCATAATCATCGCCGGGCGTAATGCCTTCGATATTGTAACGTCGGTATTCGGCCTTATGTGGCCCCTCGCGGTTAAACACCACGCAAGAGGCTACCGTACTCTCCCCCATGGTATGGCTGATATCGAAACACTCCATGCGCTGGATCGGCGCATTGAGTTCGAGAATCTCCTCCAACAAGACAAAACGTTGTTCAACGGTGTTTTTATGGGACAGACGCGTCATCACCGCATTGGTGGCATTAGTTAGCGCAAGGCGCAAAAAGCTTGCCCTATCGGCGCGCACATTGGTTTTGATGCTGAACTTTTTGTTTAACGCCTCAGAGACGGCCGCCTCTAGCTCATGCAATTCTTCAAAGTGATGGCTTATCACCACTTCCTTAGGAATGGTGCGTTGAATATCGGCATTTAAATAAAACTGTAGCAGGAAGGAACGTAAGACTTCTTCAATATCCGTTTGCGCGGGCACCGTTGGATAATAGCTGCGGCTACCAAAAATTTTACCTTCGCGGATAAATAACAGGTGAAAACAAGCGATGCCCGAGGCGTAATGCACGCCGATAACATCCATATCCCCGGTATTGCCCGAGACTTCTTGCTGCTCGGCCACGCGGCGCAGCGCCATAATTTGATCGCGAAAGCGCGCGGCTTGCTCATAGGCTTGCTGCTCGGCGGCCTCTTCCATCTTAGCCACGAGCTCACTGATAACTTGCTTATCTTTTCCCTTTAGGAACAAACTGGCGAGTTTAACCTGCTCATCATACTCCGCATTACTGACCTTACCGACGCAAGGCGCGCTGCAACGGGATAACTGGTATTGCAGGCAGGGACGAGTGCGGGATTTATAATAGAGATCATCACACTGGCGAATAGGAAACAGCTTTTGCATCAAGTGCAAACTTTCGCGCACCGCGCCGCCATTGGGATAAGGCCCAAAGTAATAGCCCTTCTCCCGCTGCGGCCCGCGATGGTATGCAAGGCGTGGATGCTCGTGTTGACTCAAGAAAATATAAGGGTATGACTTATCGTCCCGCAGTAACACATTGTATTTGGGCATGTACTGCTTGATATAGTCATTTTCAAGCAGCAGCGCATCGGTCTCACTGTGGGTCAGCGTCACATCGATATGATGGATATGGGACACCAGCGCCTGGGTTTTCACATTCCCAAGGTTTTTACGAAAATAGGAGGATAAGCGCTTCTTAAGATCTTTAGCTTTACCCACATAGATGACGTCACCTTTGACGTCATACATGCGATAAACCCCTGCAGAGGATGAAACTGTGCGTAAAAAACTCTGGGCGTTAAAACCTGTCGACATCGTTATACACCCACTCTTTTACTCACCGTCTTCAACACAATTTGATAAATCGTCTTCACACTCACAACTAACACTTAATTAATGCTAGAACCATTGACACAAGCAGCCATTAGAAATGGCCTGCATCTAACATTTTATAGCGGATCGCTAAACGGGTCAGCTCCACATCGCCACTGATCCCAAGCTTCGCAAACAAGCGATAACGGTAACTGTTAACGGTTTTTGGGCTTAAGTTGAGCTGCTCCGAAATATCATTGACCTTTTCACCATTGGTGATCATCAACATAATTTGCAGCTCACGTTCGGACAAGGCTTTAAACGGATTCTCATCGGCAGGGTTGAATTGGCTCAATGCCATTTGTTGAGCAATTTCTGGGGATAGATAGCGCTGCCCACGGGAAACCTGACGTATCGCTTGCAATACCTCAGGTGGCGTTGCCCCTTTGGTTAAATAACCAGACGCGCCCGCCTGCATCACTTTACTGGGGAAAGGATCTTCAGTATGCACCGTTAATACAATAATCTTGGCATGGGGCTGATAACGTAAAATCTTACGTGTGGCTTCGAGCCCGCCCATCCCAGGCATATTCATGTCCATTAAGATGACATCGGCTTCATTTTGTCTCGCCCACTGTACCGCGGTCTCGCCATCTGGCGCTTCTCCCACGACTTTGATCCCACGTTCATCTTCTAAGATGCGGCGGATCCCAGTTCTTACAAGCTCATGGTCGTCAACTAAATATATCGATATCAACTTTTATCCACCTTTAACCAATGTCGACTAACACAGTGTAGTCAAATCAGAATACCGCAACCGGAATATAGGTTATCAGGGTAATTTAGCCCAACAATGGCATTTCGCAAAGCATAAAATGAATATTGTTAACTAGATGATATTTAAAGGAACAACTGACACATAGCCCCAGTTTGAAACTCGCGTATAAGCCGCTGAAGATTTAGGTATTCGCGGCAATTTACCAAGGCAAAGCTCAACGCGACGAGTTTTAAACCCTGAGAATGGAAGACTAAAATGTAAAAGACAAAGAATAGTTTAGCGGTCTTTGGATTGCATTTGACGAAGGAGCTGCGCTTAACATGAGGAACCCTAGGGTTCAACTTCCGGAATGCCAAAAACAAAAAAGCCATCATTGCTGATGGCTTTTCCGTAGAATATGGCGGAGGAGCAGGGATTTGAACCCTGGGTGGGCTATAAACCCACGCCGGTTTTCAAGACCGGTGCATTAAACCACTCTGCCACCCCTCCGAACGAGCGAGATAATAGCTATCTCCCCTCGGGTTGTAAACCTAAATTTATTATTAATTGAATTGATTGGCGATTTGATATGCAGTCGTCGATAAAACCATCGAATAACGTCTAATCTTCACCCAAAAGTCCCTGTATTCACACTTAAGGTGGCACTTATGGCTACTGAGGCGCAAACAGGCTGCGTTCAATAAACTCGCCCTCTTAACTCGACAGCCCCTTAAAGTAGCCACTTTATATAGCCGAAATAGGCATTTAATAAAAAGTCGCGCGAATCAAAGCGCAATATGCGTGTGAAAGCAAATTGGCTATGTAGATGCCTGCACTCATAAGTAGTTAAAAAGGTGGGAAGAAACCCTCAAGGCAAATACGAGTTTGCTTAAGCAAATGAACATTAACTATAGCAAATAGGTATTCGTATCGCCCAAGCGAGTCCGAGTACCCCCCATCTGCCAAACAACACTGAGTTGATAGGGCGGGCTCTATTCAGATAACTCTCAAATGCAGAAAAAAAAGCTGACAAGGTTCGTATGCAGAACCTAGGTTTAAATTCTATAAACAAAAACACCATCACCGCTGATGGCATTAAGTGGAAGATGGTGGAGGAGCTGCGCTAAGAATGAGGAACCCAAGGGTTCAACTTCCTAAATTACAGAAACAAAAAAACCATCATCGCCGATGGCATTTCGTGAAATATGGCCGAGGAGCGGCGCTAAGAATGAGGAACCCTAGGGTTCAACTTCCTAAATTGCAGAAACAAAAAAGCCATCATTGCTGATGGCTTTTCCGTAAAATATGGCGGAGGAGCAGGGATTTGAACCCTGGGTGGGCTATAAACCCACGCCGGTTTTCAAGACCGGTGCATTAAACCACTCTGCCACCCCTCCGAATGGCGCAAATAATATAAGCATCATCGGTGCTTGTAAACAGCAATTTTTCAATATTGTGTCAAATGCTCATCTTATGCTCACCAAGATGTTTTTTCAGGCAAATAGCCAACAAATTTTCAGCAATATCTGAGTAAACCAACGCAAAAACACCTATACAGTAAGAGACTTGCCGTCTTGGTATGGTAAAATCGCGGTAACTTTTCATGGTAAATGCTTATATGAATTCACTCTTGATACCATCATCCTCACTCGCGCCTGAATTTAACCTTCCTACCCTGCCGCAATCGGCCACAGGATTAAAAACCCTGCTTTTAGGGCAAGAACGTGTATTGGATGCCTTTAAGTTACATAACGCCATTGCCGATCAACAGCTGTATCTCGCCGATTTTCCGGGCATCGACCGACAATTAATCATGCAAGCCCTAATGGAAACGGTCGAGCCGTTACCCACCGCCTATTTAGTGGCGGCCCAGCCAGTGGGGAAAACCGTACCATTTCGTTGGCAATACGAAGCGCCGCTTGATAACCAAGACGCGATTGCTGAAAAAAATGTCAGTTACCGTTACCTGAGTGGCAATATCCGCCGTGCTGATCTTCTCGGCCGTATGGTGCAATCGGCAAATGGCAGTCAGTATCAACCCGGTGCCCTCGCCCAGTGCCACTATGTGTTTATCTGCGCCGAATCTCTGTGGAAACGCGAAAGCCTATGGGATCTGGTGATGCAAATTCTGACACAAAAAGAGTATCAGATAAGCAGTCACCTAAGCCCTATTCCGTTAAATTGTAAAATCATTCTTATCGGCGCAGGCTTAATCTACAGCCAAGTCCGCTCCGAAGACTGGGAATTTCAGCGTCACTTTAGCCTGCTGGCAGAGCTGGCGAGTGAACTCGATCTGACCCGCTTTAAAGAAGTGCAATATGCCAGTTGGTTACAAGCCGTGGCTCAGAGCGTTGAGGTTAGCCTAGAACAATCGAGCCTTGCGCCACTGTTTAGACACAGCGCAAGATTAACCGAGCATCAACGCCGTTTAAGCCTGTCGATGCTCGATTTTGCCCAATTAATGGCTCAGGCTAAGGTGTATAGCGGGAAACCCAGCATCAATGCCGCCAGTGTTGAACACGCGCTCGAGCAAGCTAACTATCGCCATAACAGCTCTGAGGAGTTTTCTGGGCAGAGTTTTGATGACAATTTCATAAATCTGCCAACTGAAGGCGCTATGGTAGGTCAGATTAATGGCCTAACGGTTATCGATGCGATTGACCATAGTTACGGCGAACCCGCGCGGATCACCGCAACCGTGCACTATGGTGATGGCGAAGTGGCAGACATTGAAAGAAAGTCCGAGCTAGGTGGCAATATCCACGCCAAGGGCATGATGATCCTTTCTGCCTGTTTGTATCGCATTTTTGGTCGTGATGCTCCGCTACACCTTAATGCCAACATCGTATTCGAACAGTCCTATCAAGAGATCGATGGTGATAGCGCCTCGCTCGCAGAGTATTGTTGTTTGATGTCGGCGATTGCCGAACAGCCGATTATTCAGTCGCTCGCGATTACTGGCGCGTTGGATCAATTTGGCAATGTGCAAGCGATTGGCGGCATAAATGAGAAAATTGAAGGCTTTTTCAATTTGTGTGAACGTCGTGGTCTCACGGGTGAACAGGGCGTGATTATGCCTAAGTCGAACGTTCTGCAGCTTAACCTACACCCGAAAGTCATTACAGCTGTAGGCAAAGGCCAATTCCATATCTATGCCATTGAGCATATGGACGAAGCGGTGGAGCTATTGATGCAGATGCCAGCAGGGGTTGCCAATGAGGATAATGACTTCCCTGCAGACTCCTTGTATGGCCTAGTGCAAGAACGGCTCGATAAGCTCGCGGGGAACGGCGAGGAAGAAATTAGTTTTATGACGAGGTTACTCGCAAAACTGGGATTATTTCGCCATTAATTAGCTGATCGGAGTTGTTTAGCTTACACGTGTTCGCTAATCTTGGCGCTCTTATTGCTGGAGTAGTAAAACAATGAATAAAGCAAACAGTTTCAATAAAGAAGAACTCATCGCCTGTGGCCATGGGAAATTATTTGGGCCAAACTCGCCTCGTCTACCCGTAGATAATATGCTGATGATCGACAGGATAATCACCATTAACGATAATGGCGGCGAATTTGGCAAAGGTGAAATTGTTGCTGAACTCGATATTAATCCAGACCTATGGTTCTTTGGCTGCCACTTCATCAGCGACCCAGTAATGCCAGGTTGTTTAGGCTTAGACGCTATGTGGCAGTTAGTAGGTTTTTACCTCGGTTGGGAAGGCGCCGAGGGTAAAGGCCGCGCACTGGGCGTAGGTGAAGTGAAATTTACCGGACAAGTGTTACCTGGCGCGAAAAAAGTGACTTACAAGCTAAACATCAAGCGTACTATTCATCGTAAATTAGTCATGGGTATTGCCGACGCCATCCTTGAAGTCGATGGTCGTCAAATCTATAGTGCGACCGATTTAAAAGTCGGCGTATTTAGTGATACCTCGACCTTCTAATCGTAGCTATTCCCTACAAGCTAAGATACAAAAATGCCCTCATCTGAGGGCAATTATGCTGCATTACTCTGTCTGTTCAGGGCTATTTAATCCACGAGAAATACTCGTTATTTATTAAATAGCCCATTAACTCGGCCATCCACACCTTCACGCCAACCACCTAACCACTGTGATCGCGAATCAAGATTTGCATAAGGACAAAGCTCTTTAGATCGACCCCCAATACCAGCTTGGAATCCTTTGGAAAAAGCTCTGTCTAAACGATCTCGTTTTTGTCTTTTCATGCAAGCGTCCTCTGTTCTACGTGAAATAGAAGCAACAGCTTCCCCCATAGAGATAGTGCTTTTCAACGCCGAGATCAATCAAAAAATCGACCATTTTATCGACTATTTATTAAACTATTGAGATCGTAGTTAAAAAAAATCGAGGCATTTCGCCTCGATTTTTTAAGTCTGAATTCAAGCTGAAAAATTAGCGAACGCGGCGACGTAACCAGACTAAAGGTAAGGCCAATAACCAAGCGAGAGAAGCAGCGCCTTTACGTTCGTAATTACCAGTGTCAGTGCTGTCATCGACAGTACAAGCTTCACCATTAGTGGTCGGTTTTAACACGACCATACGCGGAACATAGGCCGTAACTGGGTCACCATTACCGCTAAGTTCAAACAGGGGCAGGCCATTTTCACCGACAATAACATTACCTTTCAAATCGAACTGATATGAAGGTTTACGAATAAAGGCAGTTCCCACTATGGTGCCATCTTCATTAATGCTGGTCGCTTCAACAACGAGAATATCGCTATTATAAGTCAGTACTTTGCCAGTACCGTCCTGCACCTCAACCTGATGACGGGTCCAATTACCATCAGCGCCCTTTTCAAAGCCCTTGGATTCACAGGTCAGCAAGTTATTGAGGTTACTGAACTCCCCAGTAGACTTCTCATACAGGAAACCCGCCTTAGGCCGTGGTTTTTCCTTATCATAGGTAGTTTCAATATAACCAACAACTTGGCCTTTATTATTGATATCTTTTGGTTTACTGGACAGATCCGTTGTCGTCGCAGCAAAATCATTGGGGGTGACATAAGGTTTATCTGGCGTATTGATATCAAAGTAGAAGAACTTATCACGCGGATAACCTTGGATATAACTGCGATAACTACCAACAAGAATACCGCTATCGTTTACATCATAGGCAATTGAGCTTGAAATGGACTCGCCCATTGGGATCCAATGGTATTGATAGTTGCCCTCAGCATCTTTACTCCAATAGGCAGCATCTTGGCGTAATCTATCTGTACTACCATTACGGTAAACATGCGAACGTCCCGCGACTACCCCCTCATTATTCACCCCCAGAGCTTGGGCGGTAAACGTAAGCTTATTATCGGTGGCAGGAGTTAATCCAAGCGGTAAAGCTGTGCCCGTTGCAACGCCATTATCCAGTTGCCATACATAGGCACGGGTTTGGTATTGAATATTACGGGTACCTTGAGCATTCGGATATTGCTCGCGCTGTATACACACATCTAATGGTAACGTGTTATCAGTACCTAAACAGTAAGCAACACGATCAGCCGCATAGTTACTGATATCGGTGCTAGCATAACCAACAACTAAATTATTATTGTTAATCGCCGTCGCCGCAGACCAACCGCCTAACTCAACAGTTTTATCCTCTTTAACATACTGGGTGTAAGGCGGCGGTAATGGGATTTCGCTATCCCCTACTTTGGCAAAACCGCGATATTCATAATCACGGTAATACCAGTAGTCGGTTGCATTATCTGTGGTCGCAGTATTTTCTGTTTTCTTTTCAGGGGCAGTCATACTGCCCACTTTCACGCCCGCATCGTTGATGCCGTAATAAAAAGTATCGACTGAGTTGACAACCGAAATATCACTCGGTGGCGTAGTGCCATTGATACTGTCAAAGGTCGGTAACCATGCGCCAGCGGCACCATTTTGCGCAGCGATAAAGGCAAAGTTATTAGCAACAATGGCTTCAGTAATAGAATAAGTAATGGTTTCCTCAGGGGCGATACCATCTTCGACGTCGATAATTCCACCTTCCACGTCAGATGTGCTGAGTTTTTTCTTACCTTTAGCTATACCAACCAACTCATCGTTGGCGTTAACACCCAACGCATAACCATTACGGGTGCCTTCCAGAGAGCCTTGCAGATCATAATTATCAAGGTTGACAATCTCATAGACGGGTGCAGCATGGGCACTGTGTAATACGCCAAGGACACCTAAGGCAACCAAGGACAGGGCTTTATCCAACTTTGACTTCATTAATTCTATTCCCATTTTTATTATTGGTTTACTTCAGTGACTCAAGCTCTTCCCATCGCTCGAAGCAAACTTCCAATTGCTTTTCTTTATCCGCTAACAGGTTCAATGTCTGATTGATTTTATCCTGTGTCTGACTATAAAAATCTGGGCTGGCCACTGTGGTTTGTAATTCGAGGATTTCAGCCTCTAATTTTTCCATCAGCTCTGGCATGGCCTCTAATTCACGCTGTAACTTGTAGGACAGTTTTTTCGCGGCTTTGGCGGGCTCGGCCACTTTAACCTCAGCGGTTTTAGCTGTCGCAGGAGCTTCGACCGTGTTTGGCTGACTAGGTTCCTCAGAATAAAACTTTGCCCCTTGGTCTATAGCGTCTTGATAACCACCGACATACTCGCTCCAATGCCCATTACCCGCATACCACCAGCTGCTGGTGACAGTGTTATCGATAAAGGCCCTATCATGGCTCACGAGTAACAGTGTGCCTTGATATTCAGTCAGCAGCGACTCTAGCAATTCTAGGGTCTCAATATCAAGATCGTTTGTCGGTTCGTCGAGGATAATCAGGTTAGCGGGACGAATAAGGAGCTTAGCAAGCAGTAATCGGTTTTTCTCACCACCCGATAATGCCTTCACTGGAGTACGAGCGCGCATCGGCGAAAATAAGAAGTCCTGCAGATAACTTAAGATATGACGGTCTTGACCATTAATGGTGATGGTCTTTTTACCCTCACCCACGTTATCTTCAACGGTTTGCTCAGGATCTAGCGCCTCACGGTATTGGTCGAAATAGGCAATCTCTAACTTAGTACCGACTTTTACCTCACCCGATTGGGGTTGTAACTTTTCAATCAATAGTTTGATAAGCGTCGATTTACCACAACCGTTCGGGCCAATAAGTGCAATACGGTCGCCACGCAATACCGTAGTATTAAAGTTTTTAACCAGATTTTTATCGGGCAGATTGTAGTTTAAGTCCTTCACATCGAAGACTAACTTACCCGAACGATCGGTATCGGCCACCGCCATCTTAGCATTGCCCTGACGATTCAAGCGTTCGCTGCGTTCTTGGCGCAGTGCTTTCAATGCACGCACGCGGCCTTCGTTGCGGGTACGACGGGCCTTAACGCCTTGGCGGATCCAAACTTCTTCTTCTGCTAAACGTTTATCGAATAATGCATTTTTCTCGGCTTCGACTCGGAGCCACTCCTGCTTACCATCGAGATAAGCTTGGTAATTCCCCGGCCATGAGGTCACTACGCCGCGGTCTAAGTCGACGATGCGAGTTGCCATACGGGCAATAAAGCCCCTGTCGTGGCTGATAAATACAATGGCACCTTGGAAATCCAGCAAGAATTTTTCCAGCCATTCGATAGTATCGATATCTAAGTGGTTAGTTGGCTCATCGAGCAGTAACAAATCTGGTGCACTGACAAGCGCACGGGCAAGCGCCACTTTACGCTGCCAACCACCGGATAATTCACTCAAAGATTTATCGGGATCGAGGCCTAATAATTCACAATTTTGTTTGATACGCGAGTCAAGCTGCCAACCGTTGTGATGATCTAAGGTCTCCTGCAGCTTTTGCATTTGATTGAGCATACGCTCCATCTGCTCAGGATCGGCAAAGGCCACATCATGGGACAGTTGATGGTACTGCTCTAAGGCTTCACCAACTTCCTTTAAGCCCGCAGCGATATAAGAATAGACCGAGCCCTGCTCCGCCTTCGGTGGATCTTGTTGCAAACGGCTGACAGTGACGCTGCCATCGATGTTGAATTCCCCCTCATCGAGCAGCACATCGCCGGATAAAATCTTCAAAAGACTCGACTTGCCCGCGCCGTTGCGGCCCACAATACACACTCGCTCACCACGTTCGATAGTGAAATCGGCATTTTGCAGCAGCGGAGTATAACCATAGGCTAACGAGCCATTATTGATACGAACCAGACTCAAACTAAGCTCCTAAAAATTCTTGTAATTGGGTAGCGTCAAAGGGCCAAAAGAGGCAACGCTCATCCGCAGCCTTCACCACGGGAATACACACGCCATAACGTTCAGCTAAGGCTTCATCATCACAAATATCGATGGCCGTAAAGGGCACCTCGGCGGCATTAAGCAATGCCGCGGCCAGTTCACATAAGTGACACCCTTCGGTGTGGTATAGAATGTAACCCGCTTGCAGTACATTATGCATGGGTGATAAGCCAAGTGTTATGGATATGGGGATTGCGCTTGTAATCCATAGGCAAGGTCAGATCATCGATGTTTTCCACCTTGATTTTCATCTTGGCCAAGGTTTCAGTGTCCATCTTAAACTTGCGTTTGTTGTTGGAGAACACTATCTCCCCATTTGGACTTAACAGCTTGATGAGCATGCCGAGTAAATTCACATGGTCACGTTGCACATCGAAGGAATCTTCCATCCGCTTGGAGTTAGAGAAGGTCGGCGGATCGATAAAAATCAAATCATATTGCGCGGATTTATCGAGCGCACTATCGCGGATCCATTGCAAACAATCGGCCTGAACAAACTCATACTGCTTGCCACTGAGATCGTTTAACGCAAAGTTTTCCTTCGCCCACGCCAGATAGGTGTTTGACATATCAACCGTGGTGACCGACTTAGCGCCACCTAATGCGGCATGCACAGAGGCGGAACCAGTGTAAGAGAACAGGTTCAATACCCGGCGCCCTTTCGATTTTTGTCCCACTAAACGGCGGGTTAATCTGTGGTCAAGGAACAAGCCTGTATCCAAATAGCCCGTCAGGTTCAGCTTAAACTTAGCGCCATATTCGGTGGTGATAAGTTCAAGCTTACGCTCATCCAGCTTTTGATATTGATTAGTGCCCTTTTGACGCTCACGGGTCTTCATAGTGATCTTATGCGGATCGACACCAATAGCAGCAGGCAGAGCCAGTAGCACATCGCTTAAACGGCGTTTTGTCACGGCCTCTGGAATACTGGCTGGCGCCATATATTCCTGCACCACGATATGGTCTAAATAGCGGTCGACCGCGACGTTATATTCGGGAATGTCGGCATCATATAAACGGTAACTGTCGATACCTTCTTTTTTCGCCCACTTTTCTAATTGCTTAGCGTTTTTCTTAATACGGTTCGCAAAAGCTGGTGCGATATCGGCAATATCCACGCCTTCTGGCAATACAGGCGTATCACGGCGAGTACTTTGCGCGTGCAAGGTATAAAGGTTAAAGGCACACTCTAGCGCACCGTTAAACATCTTCATCTGCTTATCGGCTTTGAGTTTAAGCGCCGAAATCAGCTCGATATCGCTACAGAGCATGGCCACTTTCCAGCCGCCAAACTCCTTCTTAAACTTGTCGCCTAATTGGTAATACAGCTGTAATAGCTCAGAGACACTGCCTAAACGTTCACCGTAGGGAGGGTTAGTAATCAAGTAACCTTCGCCAGCGGGCGGCTCGACATTCAGCGCATTAGCCACTTTAAAGTCAATCAGTTCAAGTACACCGGCGTTTTGCGCATTACGTTTTGCCAGTGCCACTAAGCGCGAATCGATATCCGAGCCGTAGAACTTCACGTCACAACGTTTTACACCTAAGGATGCGCGCGCCTTGGCCTCTTCTAAAATCTCATGCCAGGTGGCTTTATCGTGGCGGCGCCAATGTTCAAAACCAAAACGGCTGCGCTGCAATCCTGGGGCAATATCGGCAGCCATTAATGCGGCCTCAATCAGCACAGTACCGCTACCGCAGAAAGGATCGAGCAAGGTGGTTGGCGCGGCTTTCCAGCCACTGCGTACTAACATGTTGGCGGCGAGGTTTTCTTTTAATGGGGCTTCACCGGTCGTAGAGCGATAACCGCGTTGATGCAAGGAAGGTCCCGAGAAGTTCATCGCAATGGTAATCACCCCATTACGGAAATGGGCGTCGATTTTAATGTCGGCATCGATACGGGCGACGTTTGGACGGGCATCACCGTCATCACGGAAACGGTCAACAATCGCATCTTTAATCTTTAACGCACCAAACTGGGTGTTGTTGATAAAGCCGCCAGTGCCGTGAAAATCGATACTAAAGGTGTTGCGATTGGAGAAATGGGATGACCAATCAATACAATAAGCTGCGTTATATAATTGCTCCGCCGACTCACAGGGGCCCTTATAGATCACCAGCACGATACGGCTGGCCAAACGTGTCCACAGGGTAATACGGTAAGCTAAGGCAAGCGGCGCGGTAAAATAGACACCGGCAACACTTTCTTTAATCTCAGTCGCACCAAATTCTGTCAGTTCTTGGGCTAAGCTATATTCAAAGCCCTTAGGGGCGGCAGCAAAAAAATTAAGCATGGGATAATCAATACGCAGTCAAAATCAAACCGACATTATACCTGTGAAGCGACATAAAAGATAAACAGTTATTAGCCGAAACTCGATTTAGTCAGGCAGTTAACCCACATTTAACTCGCTCAAATCCCAGATAACGGCCAAGACTGGACGAATTCCCCGCACTACGCTTTATATTTAAGCATTCACCCGTTTTTTTAGAATTCCTCCTTGCAATGCCACAGCGCTGCCGTTATAGTTCGCCCCGCTTTGAAGACGGACGCGGGATGGAGCAGCTTGGTAGCTCGTCGGGCTCATAACCCGAAGGTCGTTGGTTCAAATCCAGCTCCCGCAACCAATTTAAAGCAAAGGTAAGTAATACAGATAGATATCGGACGCGGGATGGAGCAGCTTGGTAGCTCGTCGGGCTCATAACCCGAAGGTCGTTGGTTCAAATCCAGCTCCCGCAACCAATCTAGATATATATGCTTATAAAAAGAAATCGCCCTTGGGCAATTCTTAGATAACAGAATAAAAACAGTTATTCGCAGCGTTAATCGGACGCGGGATGGAGCAGCATGGTAGCTCGTCGGGCTCATAACCCGAAGGTCGTCGGTTCAAATCCGGCTCCCGCAACCAATTCTTAGATGACAGAATTAAAAAAGTTATTAACAGTGTTAATCGGACGCGGGATGGAGCAGCATGGTAGCTCGTCGGGCTCATAACCCGAAGGTCGTCGGTTCAAATCCGGCTCCCGCAACCAATTAAAACAAAGTAGCGACTGGGCCAGCATTAAGCTGGTTTTTTTGTGCCCGAAATTCGTCTTACAGAGTTTCACCAAGCTAGCTCGTAGCCCTCAACCCTTTATAAACAACAGACGAAGGTCGTTGGTTAAAATCCGACTCCCGCAACCCATTTAAACAAAGTAACGACTAGGCCAGCATTAAGCTGGTTTTTTTGTACCCGAAATTCATGTAGCCAAAATTTATCTTGGCTTTATTTGCTTTTATCGTTTATCTAAGCGATCGAGCTATATCGGATTACGATGAACGAAAACACATCCATTCACTCGCGGTAAAATAACAATGTGAGCAGCTAGGTGTGCCCAAAGCACCTAAGTCAACACTCGTCGTCTGCCCTCACTGTTGCCTATGCTCACAAACCACAATTAAGTACTCACTTTTCCCCATAAATGCCGCCATAGTCATTTGCCGCCAAACAAGCATTTCTGCTATGATCCGTCGCTGACTAATCATAATTCCACAAATTGACAGATAATCAGCACTTAGCCTTTTATCTTGCGATACCAACCCATCGCCTGCAGGTACAAATATGATTAACCACTTTAGTGTGCTCGGTATCAAACCTAGCGCCAAAGAAGACGACATTAAAAAAGCCTATCGCCGGCTCTCAAACAAATACCATCCCGATAAGTTGTTAGGTGCCTCTGATGAAGAAAAAGAGCAAGCATCACAACAACTTGAGCGCGTTAAAAAAGCTTATGAAGTGCTCTCAGATCCCAAGCTTAGAAATGCGTTTATCCGAGACTTCAACAATGTGATCGTAACCGATCCCAATGGCGCCATGCGCGAATTATGGGATCAGTTTTACCCTTAAGCGGGTTATTTCCAGTGCAACGCTGGGAGTGCCAAATTAATGAGCTTTGTTTGCCAAGCCCCTTAATTTGGACCTTTTATTGCAACACGGTTTATTTTGAGAAGCTGTTTGTTTGATAGCTTTTTATTTCGAGACATGCCCATGGCCAAAAAACTGAATATCTCACGCATTAATGAGCTTAAGACCAATGCCTACGACAATATCGAGTCCTATGATGACCCGGATACGCCCAAGGCATTGGAACAATTTACTAGTCAAATCAAAAAAGTATTACAGGCCGATCCAAAAATGCTCGAGTCAGTACCCGAGTACCTGCCTGTGGCACTCTATGGCCGAGTAAAATTTCCAAGTGACGCCAAGCTTAAGTGGGCTCACTGGATTAACACCGCAACGCAGCCCGAGTGGGACGAGTTCAAGGTCACTATTGGCTTTAATAATGCCGATGTCCCATTAGTGCAGGCGGTGCGCGCCTATTCAGAAGATTTATTGATTGAAAGCTGCGCCGTACTCTATTTACTGGAAAACCAAGGCAAAAGTGCACCTGCACCTAAACGCAGCGCTGACGATCATTTTGAAGACGAAGACAGTGATTACGCCGATTATTCCGATGACGACGATGATGACGGCGAAGAGGAAGATGGCTACTACGATCACTACGATGATGAGGACCGCTAATGAACACTAGTCTCATTGAAATAACCGTTGCCGAGATTAAAGAACTCGCCGATGTCGAGCCAAAACAGGCCAGTAAACGTTTCGAACTCATCGCCACCACAATGAACGATGAGCAATTAGTCGAAGTCATTGAAAAAATGGACATTGTGACCCTGACGCAAATCAACAGTCACCACGATATCTCCTGCCCGTCAATTATGTCGGAGCTGATGACCCCTGAGCAAATTCGCGACATCGTCTGTCAGCAACCTTTGTATTGGGAAGAAAAAATCAAGAACAATGCCGAAGAACTCATTCAGCATACCTTTGATTTTTTGACCTATTTAATTCGCATCCAAGATAGCGAAGAAAAACAAACTGCTATTTTAGAATGCATTGCCGAAGATCCCGCCGGCCTCTTCTATCTGTCTATCCCCTTTATCGAGATGATGTTGGGTGAGCGCCACGACGATGAAGACCACTTCAACGATTATTATGACGATGAAGAAGATACCGACACCGTCGGCTATGACAGCCGTGCCGCCAGTGAAGAAGCCCATAGCTTAAGCCTAGATGACCCACGTAGTCTGATGGCGTTAATCCATGAGCTGGCACCCGATGTAGAAAAAGCCATTAAAAACCTGCTGCGTAACGAAAGCTCTGGCTGGGAGATGATCATTAATAAGTTCGTCAATGAACTGGTTATCCAAGCCAAAGAGAAAAACCAAGTCACGGACGAATACGCTGAAGTGGATGATATGTTTAGCTTTTTAGATTAAGGATCCCTAGATGCAACTGGTACTGCGTGATTTAGACCAAGGCCCATACCTGAGCAAGGTGTTGGCCAAAGGCCAAGCAGACGACACCCTTAGCGGTGAGCAGCTCGCACAAATCAAATCTAAAGCCATTTTGATGAGCCTCAAATTGGCGGATAAGTTCTACAACAAGTACAAGATGCACTTACTGGAACAGGCGGCGCACGATGTGATTGGCGTTGTCAGCCTCGGATTAATGGAACTGTCTGATCAGGATCAACAGCAAGCGGTGCGTTTATTGCTCACCAGCGACGGCGTAGTCAAATGCTTCCAAAAGGGTTGGAGCATGCTCAGCGTCGTCAGCAAACATAAGCTGGCGAATGGTAAGTCGCTCTATGGTGATGTGGACAAATTCCTGCTGGAACAAGTCTCTACGCCGCCTGATGCCGAAGAGTGGCTGGGCTATGAGGCCTACCAGGATGCCTTGGCCGAGCACCAACGTCAGCAATCGATTGCGGCACTCATGGCGCAGTTTTATGCCCAAACCAGCTATGATCCTTTGGATTTCTTAAATCTGGAGAGCGTATTGGCCGAAGCCGTGCTGTATCGGATGTTGTTTGATAATGCCAAAGTCAGACAAGATCTGAAAAAGCGCATTGCCAAAATCAGCTTGCAGGACGAATGGTTTAGCCTTGAGTATATCGAGCAGCAAACCCAAAAAGCCTTGGCGGAACTCCCTGCGGAGCTGGCCGAGACTATCGGTAAAGATTTGGGCAAAAACTTTGCGCCAGCATTGCTGCGTACATTGAATTTCGCGAAAAGCTACCGCGAACTGCAGCTTAGCGATGCCTCACCTGAGCGTTTAGAAAGATTCGAGCATAAAGAAGGACTCGTCGGTCTACTCGGCTGGCCGCTTTATATAGTGCTTTAATCCTAATCGGGGCGCTAATCAATTAGCGCCCTCTTTTTATCTGCCGTCTGAATTTGCTTACGCTTCCTTTATGGTCTCGCCATCAGGTGCAATACAAAATACCGGCATCGCCGCATCGGGGCGAAGATAGCCCCAAATCCTGAGCCCTTGTGCTTCTTTACTGTAGGGGAGCCGATACTTGTGCAGTTGCGCCTCGATATAGGCAGTAAAATCCGTGGTCTTTTCCGGCAGTAATCTGCCGCGGTGTTCTCTTTTGAATGGATCAACCTCAAGCCATTCAATCCGCTCGCAAATTGCGAGTAACTCCTCCCACCACACTGGCGTAAAACCTAGGTTTGGCCCTTCATCTTCCAGCAACTTATAACGCACATGGGGCATAAACTCTGGCTTTTCATGGAGTGCCAGCTCAAGCTGACGCCATTTAGTGAGGCTCATCACTGAGGTTAATTGATGCTGATTGAGGTACGCCAAGGTGTCTGCATTCATTGTGATGCGCCTGCTCCCTGTGAGTAAAAATCCTTAAGTGGCTTCATCTTAGCGCAAGCGGATAGATACTTAAATCGACTTAGTTTGAATTTAGAGCACGTTATGGTCAGTTGATACAGTCAGTTAAGATAGTCATTAAGTAAGTGAATAAACGTAAAAAAGCCTGCAATAGCAGGCTTTTGATATTTAAAGAAAGGGGCTAACGCTTAACGGAACGTCAGTGACGTGGTATCCGTTAATTTATCATTGTCTTTCACGGTTAACTCGACCGTATGGAGTCCGCGGCGAGCTGGACGAAACACCACAGGACCACTTGCACGGCTACCGTTATCAAACTTCCACTTATGCTGCTTGATCACACCGTCTGTGTCATAGCTGGTCGAAATAAACATATCGACTAGCCATAAATTGATGTGTTGAATTTGCGCAACGGGTGGCTTTTTCACGTTCTCAACCACGACAGACACCATTTGTGAGCTGCTATGGCTTAAACCGTCATTATCGGTCACGGTTAACGTCACAAGATAATCACCAGTTTGCGCATAGGTGTGGGATACGGCCTCTCCCATGGTTTGAGTGTTGTCACCAAAGTCCCACTCAGTAGAGACGATTTGGCCGTCGCTATCTGTTGAAGTAGAGGTAAATTGCACACTCGCACCATTCACAACCTGAGTGAAGCTGGCTTCAGGAGCAAGGTTTTCCGCTTCGAGCAGGAGTGAAATCACCACAGGATCATGATCCGATGAACGATAAGCATCACTGGCGTACAGGTCTTGCACCTGCGCAGCCGTCTTGAACTCTTCGTTGTAATCTAACACGCGCGGCTCGTCGGTATTGATATGCCACTCGGTCACATCTAGGACTTTATCCACTAACGCAGCATTGGCCAGCGCATGGTCTAACTGCCCCGATTCACCCGAGAATACATAGGAATAAGGATTGGCTTTTTCGAGTTTTGCAAACAACTCGCTAAAGCCAGCGTTAGCCAATGCGCTTAGCGGATCTTCCTTGGCATAGGAGTTTAAGTCGCCAATCAGCAGTACGCCTTGCTCTGGATACTGCGCGGCAATCCACTGCCCCGCCGCCGTTGCTGCGCGGGTACGGGTAATATTGCAGTTACCTTGGCCATCGTTCATATCTGGATCGCCAGCACACTCACTGCCCTTAGATTTCAAGTGATTAACTGCAACGACCACACTCTCCTCACTGCCGTTTAGCGCGAAGGCTTGAGTCAACATAGGGCGATTTTTGCTGTCGTCGAACTGCGGCTGCCCGGCGTCATCTAAGGGAGAGTTCGCGCTCGATAAAATACGCGCATCACCCTGAGGGCTCACTTTGTCACTGCGATAAATTAAACCAACGGTAATCGCATCCGTACCGATCGCGCTTAAGTTGCTGCCATTGACCTTTGGAATAACATAGGCATAACGATTTTCACCCACGGCGGCATTGAGGCCCGCCACGAGATCGGCAATCGCCGAGTTGGCGCCAAAGCCATCGTTCTCGATTTCCATCAGACCAAACACATCGGCACTGATCCCCACCATAGCGCTGACAATCTTCGCTTTTTGACGCTCAAACTCACTCAGGGTATTGGCACCGCGCGAAGTAGGGAAACCACCGCCCTGCCCATCGCCATTAAAGTAGTTCAGTACGTTAAAGCTAGCGACTTTCAGGTTGCCACCTTCGGCAAGCTCTGGCGATTGTGGACGAGGATTTTCCGCCACAAAATTAACTGGCTCAGTCGGCATAATGCGATAAAGATTAAAGCCATAGTGCATGACGCCCGTCAGGCTCGTGGCTTTATCGCCCACACGCACAGTGTTCGACGCGCTTAAACCTGGCGCAGGGAAAATCACAGGATCAGGGTTCTGCGCCGTTAGGCCATCGTCGAGTAAAATACTGTCTTTAAGATTGGCCGCAGTGACGGCCAAGGCATCGGCACCTGGCGCAGCGACTTGTGTCCCGATAAAGTGACGGCTGCTACCGAGTGATATTTCACCATAGCGGCCCAAGTTGTATACTTCGTTCACGACCAGATCTTGGCTAAAGCGGACGCGCATGCCTTCAAATGGTTCAAAGTCATCGCTCGAATTCACAGGTAATGTCACCACGGCGGCTGTGGGTAGGGTTTGTCCGGCGGCGCACAGTTTATGATCGGCAACGGTAGTCAGTTCCGTTAAGCCTTGATATTCAGTGACTTTAGCCTTTAAGCGTACACGGTCGCCCGCCACGTAACCCGTAGGCGCATTACCGGTATAAACAAACACCCCTTCCGAGGTTTGAGGATCGTTATCGGCTTCGTTGTCGGCCATTTGCACGAAGATGCCCTTTAGGCCAGCTTCTTGGTTACTCACCACTATGGCTTCTACCACTAAGGTTTGTCCGTTTAACGGACTGACATTGGTCGAACCTTGTAGGGCATGGATAGGCGTTGAGGCTTCACCACAGGCTAATGAACTCGGTGGCGGTTCAACAGGATCGGTGGGAGTGCCCACGCTGAACTTACCCAGATCCGAGATATCGTCTTTGGCAAAACCTAACCATGTATTAAAGGTGACAGCATCATCAATAATGGTATCGGCGATTAGCTGATCGGGATTGCGGCGCAGGGTATTGTCCTGCGTCGATAAATCACTACTGCCCCACTCACTGCCGGGATCGACACCCACTTGACCTAAGCTATCAATCACTTGGTCTTGATAGGTCAGCACAATGGCATCATCACCATTGAAAAAACTCGCGCTGCTTTGTTGATTCGTCACCGCCAGAATATCCGCCGATGCGTCGTTATCAGCAACCACATAAGTCGCACCTGCGGCTAAGGTACCGTTTAGGGCGATAGTTGTGCCCACATTGGTGCTGCCATTAAAATAGAAGCGCAATTGATACTGGCTTAAATCGAGAGTGTTGGCAGTTGGGTTGTACAGCTCAATGGCTTTGTTATTGCTGCTGCCTTCAACATATTCAGAAATAATCAGATTATCGGCAGCATGGGCAAACCCACACACGCTACTGATGGCTAACGCCAACAGTGTTTTGTTATTAAACATAATGACCCCTAATAAGTATCTTTTTTATATTGGTATTGAAGTTAAAGACTTACGATTTTTCGAAGCGCTTAGCCTCGAAAACTGACGATACTATAGGGAATCAAGGTTACAAATTAGTTGCACGCAAGTTGCAACTTAAGATGGATATTTAGGCGACGATTTAGCGGATTGGACTAGGAAAAATAGCGAAGATGGCGAGCCTGACTCGCCATCTTGTTAACGATCATCAGGGTTACCCGCTATAACGGCTGCAACTGCTCATCCAGCAGATTCACCAACAACAACTCTCCCCGTTCGCTGACTCTGAATTCTCCATACTTGGCTTGGCTGAAGTGGTCAGCTTGACCCTCTTCGAAGAAGAAACTATTTGAGGCGAGCTTTACTCTATGATTACGCAGACGAAAATCTACCGTGAGTTGCTCAGCCGTTTTGGGTTGATCACGGTAAATACCAACAAAGTGCGCCACTTTTTGCGCGTCGAGCGTCAACAGCAATTGCCCCTGCGCCATCCCTTCAGGCAGTGCGGCGCGTACCTCCTGTGCAATGGCATACTCCAAAGCCATATAATCCCCCTGCATAATCGAGCGAGGATCCACTGGCGCTAAGGCAAAACGTACCACTTGGCCATCTTGTAATAACTGCTCAAACTGAGCGATTCGCCAGTTGATGCTTATCAGCAATGCTGCGGCGGTAAACACCACTAAGACTAAGGCGCGCTTATGGAAGCGGCTAAATGCTAAGGTCGCCTTATCCATTATGCTTGCTCCTTATGCTCAACCTGCACTTGCGTGATCGGAAAAAAGCGCCACATCAGTAACCTTGCGATAATCAGCACTCCGCCTAATCCCATTAAATACAGAGATTTAAGCATCAAGGTCGTCTCGAGGGAATAATAATAGCCCGCCGCAAACACTAGCCCAGAGGCGATTCCCATCCCCTTAAGCCACGCCTCGTGCCCGTAGTGCCCCAACAATATCAGCAGCACAGCCGTTGATAAGCCCTGCATAGGGAAAGACAGTGCAGCAATAAACACTAATCCTAAAAGCGCAAATAATATGGCGGGATGGGTGAATGGGGTCTGCCATTGTTTACAAAGACTCAGGAGTAAAAAGCTGCAAATGGCAAACACGACCAGTAAATGAACTGCGGTTATCCCCGATTGCCAATCCACGGCATACAACTGCGAAAACTCGCTATCCAGACTAAACACATGCATGAGTTGAATGGTGAGCAGATTTGCACTGGTGGCAAAAATCCACATTCTCGCCCTTTGATAGTGGTGCCCAGTGCGGTGAAGATTGAGTAGCATAATGCTCGATAGTAACAGCCACAGCGTCGGCGTTAACGATAAGAGATGCCACTCGGCCAACAGTCCTGTGACGCAGACACTACAGCCAAATGCAAATACCCACTGAGCCACTGCGTGCTTGATAATCCCCCAAAGCAGTAAAAACAGTGCCGCCATGCTCAGATACCAAGCCAGATTGAAGGTATCGCCGAGTAAATCAAACAGCCCCCAAGCTAGAGCAAGCGTGCCGCTTAAACAGGAGGCAAAGGCAAACTGCTGCAAAAAGTGTTGTTGGCGCCCGCCCCAATATAAGGCAAGCCCTAGGCTTAAATAACTGCCACCGATAAAAAGTGCCGTGCCCCCTTCGAATCGCCCCCACAGGCTATCGAAAAGTGACACCATAAAACCTAATAAGAACCAAGCGGCTATCCAGGCCGCACCGGCTTGCATCAGGGCGATATACCAGGGCATGTCTTGGGAATCGGGCAACTCTGGGGTATTCACAGTGCCCTTAGCATATAAACTCAGCCACAGGGATTGCGGCGCAGATATCTCGCTTGTTTGCAGTGACTCATTGGGGTGCTTATTCATGGCTTAGCGCCTCATTCTCACTGGGAGTCTGCGTAGGCGAGATGCCCGCTTTAGCTTGCTGATGCAATCGCCTTAACACAGTGCTTAAGCCTGTGCTCGCTAAAATGATGTAAAGCCCTATCAACAAAAAGCCGCCAATGGGATCGCTATTGCGAAACAGCAGTTCGGTGAATAACGCCGCGCCGACGCTGATCAAACTAAAGCCACCCAATGCCAAGGGATAAACCTGCAATCGTTTGTGCCTGAACCACCAGAATCCAAACAATAGATGGCCAAAATAACCAACCCACACCGCAACCAGCAGCGGCTTAGTGTCGCTCGGCTCAAAAATCATCCAACACACTAGTAAGGTAAAGCACCCCATGGCCGTCAATGAACTCGCATACTCTACAAATGGCGCATACCAACGTCTGCTGGTACTGCTGAGAAACACAAAACCGTAGTAGATAGTCAGATTAAGGACCACAAAGAAACATAACCACAACTGTTCATCCAGCCAGAGCAAAGTCGTATCGGCATACAGCCCAAGGCTTAAATTAACTAGCCCCACCAGCAGTAACCATAGGCCATCAAAGCCTGCCACCCACGCGAAGGGCAAAATCGCAAGCGCCCAAATGGCGAACAGCTGCCAAGGATCGGCGCCAGTTTGATAAGTTTGCCCAACTAGCGCGAGCAGCCCACCCACTAACATGCTCACCACCAGCAGCGCAGCATTGGCAAGGGTTGCTCCGAACAAACAATGAGATGGGTCAACGAGCTGCTTCGCTGCGCTGCGATAATACAGCCAGACAAAGCTGACAAGGCTAATTAATAGCGCCGCTTCAATCAGCGCAAACTTGCTCATTCGCTCGAGCGACTGCCAGTTATAGGCAAAAAAGAAAATCACCCCGCAGGCAAAACTTAACGCCCCCGCCCATTGTAAAAGCTGCGCTAATAAGCTGCGCCAACTGGCGGCGTTGGGTGGCACGGATAACTGTCGATAGAGTTCGTTTGCCTCGGTTGGCGTGATATGTCCCTGTTCCAGCCATTCATAGACGTGCGAGGTAAGATGGCGCAATCTGAAATCTCCCTATTATTACCTGACGTTGGCAGCGCAACTATCACTAAGAGCTATCACTAAGTGCGCGACCAACCTGCCAAGCAAATTGCCAAAGATAGCCCCTATTGTATTGATCAATAGAGCAAATAGATAAGTGAATCTTCAGTCTTATCCATAAATCAACCAAAGGGATATAGGTACTGTCTATTGGCAAGGGAAATCCTAGCTCAACGAACGCGTTTATAACTGCAGTGGACTCAGCACCGCAAGCAAGGCTATCAATAAAAAGACTAAGGATTGCAAACGGAGTCGCAGGCTGGCTTGGGGTGGGGATAACAACGCCACGTAAAACAGCCAAATGGCATACATACCGTAGTTAAGCCCCAAAAACAGCAATAGGCTGTAGCCATACATTTCAGGCAGGAGTTTGAGCGCACACACCAAAAACACGGCGGTAGTGGATACATAGAATACCGATTGGCAATAAAATAGCGCGCCGAACCACTGTTTATCTGGCTCAGATAAAGGCGCACTCATCAGCTTCGGCAGCCGCTTTTGTTTCCCCTCCAGTAAGTGGTAAACGCACACACCTGCGCTCAGGATTGTTGCTATCGCCAAATTGATCATTGGTTATCTCTCGCCCTTATTCGCGGCCATCAGGCCCATGCTCATCTAAGGAGTAAGACCC
This sequence comes from Shewanella sp. MR-4, assembly GCF_000014685.1. Lineage (NCBI taxonomy): Bacteria > Pseudomonadati > Pseudomonadota > Gammaproteobacteria > Alteromonadales > Shewanellaceae > Shewanella > Shewanella sp. MR-4. The sequence continues at coordinate 1,805,593 of NC_008321.1, read as the reverse complement.
GCCAAAGCGGCACTCTATTACAAAAGCCGTGCTCTTAATGACAAAAGCTGCGCGCTATTATACATAGCATGTGCCATTACACAGGTATCGGCAGAATCACATTCATAAAGACTAAATCATGCTAAACCACAGTAAATCAATAAATAAACTTCAGATAACACAAAGGAGCCTCAGGCTCCTTTGTTTATCACAGGCAAGGCTTACATGGTGGCCATGGTCCAGTAATCGAGGCGCTTTTGCGGATCGGCTAACAGGTTCTTACACTCTTCTTTGTATTTGCCCATTAGTGCACCTAAGTTACTTGAGCCGCCTAAACTCTGGATCTGACGCGCCTTGGCATCGGCTACGGCTTGGGTCACTTCGGCTTCTGACTGATATTTCTTCGCCAGATTTTCGGCCTCGACTTTAGAGGTTTTTAAGCGCTCTCCCACTGCTTGCATTTGCGGGGCATTCATGGCGCCAATGGCCTCGGAACTGATTTGATAATAAGCAGCACATTCAATGGCTTCTTTACTAAAGGCCTTTTCTGCCTCATCGGCGAATACGCTATGGCTCACAGTTAACATTAAGCCGGCAACGGCAAACGCTTTAAACATCTTGTTGTCCTTTTCATTAGCAATTAAGCATAAACTACTTAAGCAGAGAGTTAATCTCAAGTTCATAAGTTAAAAAATTCTGATCCCGCACAAAACCCAAGGCTTCATACAATCCCTGCGCGCGGACATTCTCCTTTTGGGTCTCCAGCACTAAGGCGCAAGCGCCCAAGGCTCTGGCATATTCAGCCGCCTGTTGCACCAACGCCCTGCCAACACCGACACAACGCGCATGCTGGGTGACAAACACATCGTTTAGGATAAAAATCGGCGCTAAACGCAGTGATGAAAAACTGGGATACAGCTGCACAAAGCCTAATCCCATGCCTTCGGGTGAGCGCGCCATAAACACCACGGACGAGGCATCCTGCAAACGCGCACGAATAAACTGCTCAGCCGCCAGCACATCATCCTTACAGCCGTAAAACTGCCGATATTCATTAAATAACAGGGCAACCTCATGACTATGGGATACGTCAGCGCGAAAAATAATGTTTGCCATCGGCTTTTCCAACCTCAAATCTATTTGCACCTAGATACTCCAAACAAGCGAATACGCTTCGCCGCTTGAAGCCTTAATGCCCTACTCTACCGGTCGCTGTTGTAAGCGAAATGCTAAGTTGTGTTTCACTGTGGCCCATTCGGAATCGATAATGGAATACACCACGGTATCGCGGATCGTGCCATCCTTGAGGATCTTATTGTTGCGTAGCACGCCATCTTGCTTGGCGCCAAGACGGGCAATGGCTTGGCGAGATGCTTGATTATGCCAATGGGTGCGAAACTCGACGGCAATGGCATCGAGGGTTTCGAATGCAAAGGTCAGCAGTAATAACTTGGATTCGGTATTGATCCCCGTGCGCTGGGCGCGTTTGGCGTACCAAGTGTAACCAATCTCCAGATGGCGATGTTCGCTCTCCCAATGGCAGATACGGGTGCAGCCGACAATCTCACCTGAGAGACGGTCGCGCACCGCAAACGGGAAACTCTCGCCGCGTGCTTTCTCATCCAAGGCTTTAGTCACATAGGCTTTCATCTCGCTTGGCTCTGGCACGCTGGTAAACCATAAACGCCACAACTCGCCATCTGTCACTGCTAAACTCAAGGCGGCAACATGGGATAAAGAGAGGGGTTCTAGCACTACATGTTCACCCGTTAAACAACCTAAAAGATCGCGTTCGCCCACAGTATCGCCTCCATAAACTGACTCAAAAGTGTGTCCTTGCGCACATTTTTTACTAGCCTAACATTAATCTAAAATAAAAAAACCTCTATTTTCAATGTGATTTGATAATTTCATTCTAGGTGCTGACGCTAAGATTTCCTTAAGCTTCGCCTTAGAAAATGACATGTTAATGAATCGAATGAGGCTAGTTCTGATGCCGCTCAATAACGCAGGGATCGAAAGAGTTCGGATAGTGATGCCCCCTTTTAGCCTAGCGTCAGCGCAAACTAGCAAAAGAGAGCGACTTAGGCATCGATTGGGCGGATGTCGATAACCCAGCACATTAAGATCAAAAAAGCGCAGTGTTTACTTAAAAACACTGCGCCTTGAAATCATATTAAGCATTTCAGCAGCATCAAGCCTTTACGGCCCAATCATTAAAACCCGTGCACGCTATTACTCACCCTAAACCAACCAGCAATACTGTTGCGCTGGGCTAAGGTTCTACTCACCTCATGGGGGAAGCGCTCGCTTAAGAAAATCACAAAGTGACCCATTTTAGGCGCGATGCGTTCTATCTCATTATCGGCTTCATCGTAAATAATCAGCTCGCCGCAATCTGCTGGCGTCCAATCGGGATTTAAGAAAAACACTGTGGTTAAGATACGGTTTTGACTGCCTTTTAGCGCATCCACATGTTTCTTATAAAAGGCGCCGGGTTGATACACGGCATAATGGCTTTCGTAGTCGAATAACCCCATAAATAAGCGACGATTTAGGCCATCCTTTAACTGCGTCATCAAGTCTAGATAGAGGCTATCTGGCTCACTCTGCTCCTCAAGCCACTGGATCCTATCGCGGCGGATATCGGGATTAAGCTGCTGCTCAGCGCCACGCCCAATCGAGGCCGCTTTGAGCTCATGTATTTCTGTTGCTTGGATTTTTTCCAATAATACTTGGCTAATGGGGTGAGGAATTAACTCGGGTAAAAAAATATAGCCTTTGTCTACCAAGGCGTCAGCGATCACATCCAGCACTGCTTCACTTAATTGCGAAACCATTAATGCTACATCCAATAATAAAAGGCTACGCTTTAGCTGTACTCAAGGGCTCAAAGGAGGGAGAACTGAGCCTGATTTTCGAGGGGCGTCGATACGGGATAAAGAAGCTATCCCACAGTCAAATTTGGCGGGATTTTAGAGTAAAGATTATCGAAAAACAATAGCGTAAAAAAAGGCTTGATAGGTTGCCCTACCAAGCCTTTGGCCCTTTTTACAATGAATCGTTTAATCGACTAAACCACGGCGCTTTAATAAGGCATCGGTCGTGGGTTTTTGACCGGTAAAGTGGATGTAATCCTGCATCAGATCTTCGCTGTTGCCTTTAGACAATACCGCATCACGGAACTTATCGCCGTTTTCGGCTTTTAAACCACCATGTTGGCCCATATAGGCAAAGGCATCGGCGGCAAATACTTCCGTCCACAGATAAGCGTAATAACCTGCAGAATAGCCACCCGAGAAGGCATGGCTAAAATAGCTCGACTTATAACGCGGTGGAATTGGCGCGAAATCGAGGCCGTGTTTGGCTAACACTTGATGCTCAAACTGTTCCACATCTTTGATTTGGGTGTCGGCACCAATCGAGTGCCATTCCATATCCAGTAATGCAGCCGCTAAATACTCAACAGTATCAAAACCTTGACCAAATTTATTCGAAGCTAAGATTTTATCGAGTAAGGCTTTAGGAATAGGCTCACCAGTTTGGTAGTGCTTGGCGTAATTGGCAATGACCGCAGGGTCAATGTTCCAATCTTCGTTAACTTGAGACGGAAACTCCACAAAGTCGCGCGCTGTAGAGGTACCTGCCACACTCGGGTATTTCACCTTGGAGAATAAACCGTGCACCGCATGACCAAATTCATGGAACATAGTGGTCACTTCATCGAAGGTCATCAAGGTTGGACCGTCGGCAGGTTTCGGGATATTCAGTGCGTTATACACCACAGGCTTAGTGCCTAGCAGGCCGCTTTGAGTGACAAACTCATCCATCCAAGCGCCGCCGCCCTTACCTTCACGGGCATAAGGGTCAAGATAGAACAGACCAATAGAGCTGTTGTCTTTATCGAAAACCTCAAAGGCGAGGACATCGCTATTCCATACTGGTAAATCGGTGCGCGGTTTAACGCTGATGCCGTAGAGTTTGTGCATCGCGAAGAACAAACCATCCTTCAGCACAGAGTTAAACTCAAAGTAGGGTTTGATGCTGCTCTCATCGAGGGCGTATTTTTGCTGACGCACTTTCTCGGCGTAATAAGCCCAATCCCAAGGTTGTAATTCAAAATTACCGCCGGCCTTTTTGATTTCAGCTTGGATATCCGCCGCATCGGCCTTAGCGTGAGCCAGCGCTTTAGGCGCCAAGTCATCTAAAATTTCATACACGGCGCTTGGCGTTTTAGCCATTTGGTCGGCCACGGCGTAGGCTGCCCAAGTATCAAAGCCGAGTAAATTGGCTTTCTTAGCGCGCAGCTGCGCCATCTTCACGATTAAAGGACCATTGCTGGCAACAGCGCGGTGAGCCGAGGTTTCCCAGACTTTTTGGCGCAGTTCACGGTTATTTAAACTGGCTAAAATAGGCTGACGAGTCGTGTTCACTAAGGTAATCAGGTAACCCGTTTTACCAGCCGCCTGCGCTGCGGCCGCTAAGGTCGCGATTTCGCTGTCAGATAAACCGTCCAGTTGTGCTTTGTCGGTCACAACAATCACATCGTCTTTAAATGACTTTAAGCTGTTTTGAGAAAACTCAGTCGCTAGGGTCGCTAACTCAGCGTTAAAGTCGCGCATCTTGGCTTTATCGGCATCGGATAATTTGGCCCCAGCACGTACAAACTGCTCGTAATAAAACTCGACCAAGCGCTTATCTTCGGCATTTAACCCTGCACGTTGTTGATATACGGTTTCTACACGGGCAAATAAACTTGGATCTAAGTAGATGTTATCGCGGTGAGCCGACAGCTTAGGCGCTAAGTCCGCCTCGTTTTTTTGAAAATCATCGTCGGAGATTAACCCCGCCAGATTGAAGAAGGTACGTGACACTCGAGTTAACAACTCACCCGAGGTTTCCATGGCTAAAATCGTATTCTCGAAGGTTGGCGCCTGTTTATTGGCAATAATGGCGGCAATTTCAGCCTCATGTTCTTTTATGCCCTGCGCAAACGCGGGGGCATAATCCGAACTCTTGATCAGATTAAACTGCGGAGCTTGATCCTGCAGTGGACTCTTACTCAATAACACATTGGTCGCATCAGCTTGAGTCGATGCAGCAGCTTGCGTCGCGACCGCATTGGCGGCCTCAGTATTGGCTGCCGGTTTTTCTGAGCAAGCGCCCAATAACAATGCCGCGGCCACGGCAGTAGTAATAACAGACTTACGCATAGGAACTCCCTAGAGTGTTACTGCCCTGTCTTTATATTTTTTAAGTGAAAGGTGCGAGTAACGGATTTTGGCTTCTCTTCCAACTGACGCATGCTTTGGGCGCCCGTTTTCGACGCACAACCTTAGCAAGTTAAGCGACCTTCGGCCAAGTTTTCGAAGCCAAGGATCGAGGGGAATTTGTATCTCTTTATGTGTGACGGCCGTCAAACTACGCAATCAAGGGCGTTTTGTCTGCGATTGATCGACGAGCGGCCATAGGCAAGGCGTACAAACAATCAAGGTTTTAAACGATAGAATTTATTTTATAAATAAAAGCTTAGGTGAAAACACCTCATAAAAATCGTCAACATTATCTCAAAGACTCATCGAATATCAGCACAGATGAAACTCAATCAGCTAACAAATATTAATTATTCTTAATAAATAGCTGGCAACATCGAATTAACCAGCCGATGAATAAAAATACCGCAGCCATGGTGCACAAATTAATCAATCAGGCGCCTAGTCACAATTTGAAACAGCTTTTATCCAATTAATGTCACATTCAGATCATCAAATCTCTTTATAATTCCCGTCCGTTAACTGAATGACGCGACGACCTAACAGTTCTTTCGTCATGAATTAACAGGATGATGGGCATGTTCTCAAAAGAACATGTATTAGGGTCAAATAAATATAAATAGAGAAAACGATGTTAAATAAAAAACTACTCGCAGTGATGATCACTGCCGCCTTAGGCGTAAGCGCCTGTGGCTCGGATGATGAGCAAATCGTTCAAGCGGATTTACGTGTATTAGAAACCACGGATCTGCACACAAATATCATGGATTTCAACTACTACAGTGGTAAAGAAGACCCAACTATCGGTCTGGCACGTACAGCAAGCCTAATCCATGCCGCCCGTAAAGAAGCCAAAAACAGTGTACTCGTAGATAACGGCGACCTGCTTCAAGGTAGTCCTATGGGAGACTACATGGCTAAAGTCGGCCTACAAATGGGCGATGTTCACCCAGCCTATAAAGCGATGAATCTATTAGATTACGAAGTAGGTAATATCGGTAACCACGAATTTAACTATGGTTTAGATTTTTTAAATAAATCACTTCATGGTGCAGAATTCCCTTATATTAACGCCAACGTCTATTGTGCCGACGATAATGGCTGCTGGAATGATGTGAAAAAAGGTGAGCATTTATTCACCCCTTATATCATTAAAGAAAAGCAAATCGTCGATAGCGAAGGAAATAACCAAACCATTAAGATTGGTTATATTGGTTTTGTGCCACCACAAATTTTATTGTGGGATAAACAAAATCTGACAGGCAAAGTTACGGTTGAAGATATTGTGGCGACCGCTAAGAAATATGTGCCTGAAATGAAAGCTAAAGGCGCTGATCTGATTATCGCAATCCCACACTCAGGTATTGGTTCGACCGAAAATCCTGGCGATCCTATGGCAGAGAACGCAACCTATGCCTTGACCTATGTCGACGGTATTAATGCCATCCTCTTTGGTCACAGCCACTCTATTTTCCCCGATGCCAAATATGCCGACTTACCTAACACAGACGTGACTAAAGGTCTGTTAAATGGTGTACCAGCCGTCATGCCTGGACGCTGGGGTGACAACTTAGGTGTGGTCGACTTTAAACTCGAACGTAAAGACGGTAAGTGGTCTGTGCTCAGTGCCACCACTAAGGCACGTCCTATCTATGATGGCGCAACCAAAACACCATTAGTCGAAGCCGACGCCGCCATCCATGATGCTGTCGCCGCCGAGCACCAAGGGACCCTCGCCTTCGTGGACGAACCGATTGGGGTTGCTGCCGCCGACATGTATAGCTTCTTGACCTTAGTGCAGGACGATCCAACCGTTCAAATCGTTTCTGACGCGCAAATTGCCAACGTTAAAGCCAAACTCCCCGAGGCATTAAAAGATCTACCAGTTTTATCGGCCTCTGCGCCATTCAAAGCCGGTGGTCGCCACGGAACAACCAGCGATGCAGACCAATATGTACAAGTCGATAAAGGCGCATTGACCTTTAAAAACGCCGCCGATCTTTACCTCTACCCCAACACTATGGTGGCGGTTAAAGCGACGGGGGCTGAACTGAAAGATTGGCTGGAGTGCTCGGCTAACCAATTCAATCAAATCGATCCAACCAAGACTACGCCGCAGGAGTTAATCAACTGGGATGGTCACCCAACCTATAACTTCGACGTGCTCGATGGCTTGACCTACAAGATTGATGTCACTCAACCAAGCAAGTTCGACCGCGACTGCGCCGTCGTTAATGCCAATGCTAACCGTATCGTCGATTTAAGCTACACAGATGCCAACGGTAAAGTCTTCACTGGCGAAGAGTTTGCGGCCAAAGAATTTATCGTGGCCTCAAATAACTACCGCGCCTTTGGTGGCAAGTTTGCCGGTACAGGCAGTGATCATGTGGTACTCGAACTGCCAGATACTAACCGTGAAGCCTTAGCTGCCTACATCACAGCGCAATCTAAGTTCAACGAAACCACAGGCAAGTATGAAGGCATGGTCAACCCAAGTGCTGACTACAACTGGGATTTCAAAACCATCAGCACCAATGTTGCGTTAGATATTCGCTTCCAGACCCAAGATAGCGATAAAGCCGCTACCTTTATCGAAGCCAATAAACAACGCGAAATGACCAAGATTAGTAAAGATGAACTCGGTTTTGCCGTGTACCGCATCAACCTAAGCCAAGATAAAGCGAAGTAATTGGCGTTATTACACTTAGGTTAAGCCAATATCAGGCTAAACTCAGTCTCGTACTTAGACAAGAAAGGGCTCCCTGTGAGCCTTTTCTTTATTCTAGATCCCAACCAAATATCGATGAATGTATAGTGCTTTGGGTGTCCTTTGTGCTCATAGGCTTAGCTCTCCACTTTGTGTTAACGGCTAACTCACTTATCATTAGTGCGTGATATCAACCAAGAGAAAGCCTATGAAATCCCCCTCTATCCTGTGCGCATCCGCCATACTGCTTGCCAGCCTGCAACCCGTTAGTGCCGAAGTTCTCCTGCAGCTACCAAGTGATGTCGAGCTGTTAACCGTGAATGGACAAAAGCCATTAAGCACCTCGCCAGTCACGTTGAGTGATGGATTGAACCAAATCGCGTTTCGCTATAATGCCCAGTACCGCAAACAGGCTAATTCGATGCGCTACCAATCGGACGTACTGATCATCCGCTTTAACGAAACCGACCAAGCATTACAGCTCAAACTGCCCAATATCGACTCGGCTAAAGCCGCAAAGCAGTTCGATGAGTCACCGTCACTCACGCTGTTAGATAAGCACAATCAAGCGATTAGCTTTAACCAAGACAGATTAGTGAAAAACGGGCTTCAGATAGGCCGAAACTTCGAGCAGGAAATCTTTCAATATAATCAAGGCCAGCATCCCGCCTCGATAAGGCTTGCTGCGCCTCAAGTATCTGCAGCAGCGAGTGCACCAACGCTGCCTACTGCCACGTCTGCACCATCAACAGCCATAGCCACCAGTGCTGCCGCATCAACAGCTGCAATAACACAAGGCGAAGCGCCAGACTCGCCGACTCAAGCCGAAATCAGCCATATGCTGGATTATTGGTATCACCTCGCCGATGACGCCACCAAAGCAAAATTCAAGGCGAAAATTAACGGGCAATAAGCGTATTCGTTAGTTTTTTGCAGTAACAAGTGAGCAAGACACGCTACCCCATACAGAATAGAGCAGCCTAGGTTGCTCTTTTTATTGGCCTGATATTATTTGTCTAAATGGTTAGGGGAAAACCAAGCTGAACCGTGAATGAAGTGAGAATATAAAGAGTTAACAGGTGGAAATTGAAAACGCGAAAAACAAAAAAGCCAGCTTATTCAGCTGGCTTTATCGTTTAATTAGGCGCTTGGCGATGACCTACTCTCACATGGGGAGACCCCACACTACCATCGGCGCGATTGCGTTTCACTTCTGAGTTCGGGATGGGATCAGGTGGGACCACAATGCTATTGTCACCAAGCAAATTCTTACTGGTTAATTCTACGTCTGACGGCATTGTTTCCTCACTCCAGTGCTCATGTACTACCGTACACTCCGCCCTTCGCTCGTCACGGCTTTGTCTGCCGTACCATTACCTGCGTAATTAACCTTTATTTGTTAATTTAGAAAGCTGTATTGAGTGCCACTTCTTAAGTGTTTGTATTCGTCTAAGTACTACTTAGCAAAACCCATCTGGGTTGTATGGTTAAGCCTCTCGAGTCATTAGTATCAGTTAGCTCAACGCCTCACAACGCTTACACACCTGACCTATCAACGTCCTAGTCTCGAACGGCTCTTTAGTGGACTTAAAGTCCAAGGGATGACTCATCTTGGGGCTCGCTTCCCGCTTAGATGCTTTCAGCGGTTATCGATTCCGAACATAGCTACCGGGCAATGCCATTGGCATGACAACCCGAACACCAGCGGTTCGTTCACTCCGGTCCTCTCGTACTAGGAGCAACTCCCCTCAATCATCCAACGCCCACGGCAGATAGGGACCGAACTGTCTCACGACGTTCTGAACCCAGCTCGCGTACCACTTTAAATGGCGAACAGCCATACCCTTGGGACCGACTTCAGCCCCAGGATGTGATGAGCCGACATCGAGGTGCCAAACACCGCCGTCGATATGAACTCTTGGGCGGTATCAGCCTGTTATCCCCGGAGTACCTTTTATCCGTTGAGCGATGGCCCTTCCATTCAGAACCACCGGATCACTATGACCTACTTTCGTACCTGCTCGACGTGTCTGTCTCGCAGTTAAGCTGGCTTATGCCATTGCACTAACCGTACGATGTCCGACCGTACTTAGCCAACCTTCGTGCTCCTCCGTTACTCTTTGGGAGGAGACCGCCCCAGTCAAACTACCCACCAGGCACTGTCCTTAACCCCGATTAGGGGCCCAAGTTAGAACATCAACACTACAAGGGTGGTATTTCAAGGACGACTCCATCAGAACTAGCGTTCCAACTTCAAAGTCTCCCACCTATCCTACACATGTAGGGTCAATGTTCAGTGCCAAGCTATAGTAAAGGTTCACGGGGTCTTTCCGTCTAGCCGCGGGTATACGGCATCTTCACCGCAATTTCAACTTCACTGAGTCTCGGCTGGAGACAGCGTGGCCATCATTACGCCATTCGTGCAGGTCGGAACTTACCCGACAAGGAATTTCGCTACCTTAGGACCGTTATAGTTACGGCCGCCGTTTACCGGGGCTTCGATCATGAGCTTCTCTTGCGATAACCCAATCAATTAACCTTCCGGCACCGGGCAGGCGTCACACCGTATACGTCATCTTGCGATTTTGCACAGTGCTGTGTTTTTGATAAACAGTTGCAGCCACCTGGTATCTG